>DASWWX010000039.1:0-101373 GCA_036405815.1 Solimonas sp.
ACGGCCGCGATGGCCGCCGCCGCATTCTGTAGTTGCGCGTTGCCGGCGAGGCCCGGCCGCGGCAACGACCGCAGCTGCGTAGCACCCGAACGCCAGTGCCAGCGGCTGTCGTCCTCGGAGGCGTCTTCAGCGTAGTCGTAATCGCGACCCAGGCGCTGCAACGGCGCGCCGATCGCCGCCGCCTGCGTCAGCACCGAGACCGGCGGCTCACGCTCAGCGAGCACCGCCACGCGATCTCGACGGAAGATGCCGGCCTTCTCACGGCCGATGGATTCGCGATCCGGCCCGAGCCAGTCCTGGTGATCGAGCGCGACATTGGTCAGCACGGCGACATCGGCATCGACCCAGTTGACCGCATCGAGGCGCCCGCCGAGTCCGACTTCGAGCACCTGCACCTCCACAGCGGCCTCACGGAACAACCATAGCGCCGCCAGCGTGCCGAACTCGAAATAGGTGAGCGGCACCTCGCCGCGCGCCGCATCGATCGCCTCGAAGGCGCGACACAGCGCGGCGTCGTCGACCGGCTCGCCCTGCAGTTGCACGCGCTCGTTGTAGTGCAGCAGATGCGGTGAGGTGTACAGGCCTACGCGGTAGCCCGCCTCGCGCAGCATCGTCGCCGCCAGCATCGACGTGGAACCCTTGCCATTGGTGCCGCCGATGGTCAGCGTCGGTGTGGCTGCAGGGTCGAAGCCGAGTCGGCGCGCGACCACATCGACCCGTTCCAGACCGAGCGCGATGGCGCGGGGATTGAGGCTTTCCTGCCAGCGCAGCCAGTCCTGCAGGCTGCGCGGCCGCGAGGCGGCGGACACTGCGGGCCGCTTACTCGCCGGCCGGCGCCGATACGCTGGGTGCGAAGTGCGTCATCATCGCCAGCAGGCGGTGAATCGTCTCGCGCATCTCGCGACGGTCGACGATCATGTCGATCGCGCCTTTCTCCAGCAGAAACTCGGCACGCTGGAACCCTTCCGGCAGTTTCTGGCGCACGGTCTGCTCGATCACGCGTGGACCGGCGAAGCCGATCAGCGCCTTGGGTTCGGCGATCTGGATATCGCCCAGCGTCGCAAAGCTGGCGGAGACACCACCCATCGTCGGATGCGTCAGCACCGAAATGAACGGCAGGCCGCGCTCGCCGAGCTTGGCCAGCGCCGCCGAGGTCTTGGCCATCTGCATCAGCGAGAACAGCGATTCCTGCATGCGCGCACCGCCAGAGGCGGAAAAGCAGACGTACGGAATGCCGAATTCCAGGCAGGCGTTGACGCCACGCACGAAGCGCTCGCCGACGACGCTGCCCATGGAGCCGCCCATGAAGCCGAACTCGAAGGCCGCCGCCACCAGCGGCAGACCCATGAGCTGACCGCGCATGACCACCAGCGCGTCCTTCTCGTCGGTTTCGGACTGGGCTTCCTTGAGTCGCTCGGTGTATTTGCGGCTGTCCTTGAACTTGAGCGGGTCCCTGGGCGTGACCTCGGTGCCGATTTCGACGCGCGGTTCAGGATCGAGGAAATGATTGAGGCGGCTGCGCGCGTTGACCGGATGATGCGCACCGCACTTGGGGCAGACCTCGAGGGCGCGTTCCAGCTCGGCGCGATACAGCACGGACTGGCAGGATTCGCACTTGGTCCACAGGCCTTCCGGCACGTTGCGCTTGCGCACGCCGGTGGTCAGCAGCTTGGACCCACCCGCGATTTTCTCGAGCCAGCTCATCGATTCGTGTACACCCGGGGCTTGGGATTCAGATGGTAGCGGTTTCGCCGACGATGCGTGCGGATGCCGGCTCGGTGCCGAGGCCCTAGGGCGCATCCATCGCCTGGCGCAGGTCACCCAGCACGCGGCTCAGCCGCTCCGGAATCGCCTGAGGCTGCGCCTGCAGGCGCTCGACCTCGGACACCAGTGCACTGCCGACCACCACGCCGTCGGCGATGCGGCTGACCGCACGCGCCGACTCGGCGTCACGGATGCCGAAGCCGACAGCCAGCGGCAACGCGGTGTAACCACGGATCTCGTCGAGCTTGGCGGCGACGCTGTCGACGTCCAGGCTCTTTGAGCCGGTCACGCCCTTGAGCGAGACGTAATAGAGATAGCCGCTGGCCTGCTTTGCGATCGCCGCGACGCGGCTCGCCGGACTGGTCGGCGCCAGCAGGAAGATGCAGTCGAGCCCCTGCGCGCGCAACGGCGGCAGGTAGTGATCGGATTCCTCGACCGCGAGATCGACCAGCAGCACGCCGTCGACGCCGGCCGCCTTGGCGCGCTCGGCAAAAACCTCGACGCCGCGCGTCTCCACCGGGTTCAGATAGCCCATCAGCACGACCGGCGTGGTCGTGTCGGTCTTCCGGAAGGCCGCGACCATGTCGAGGATGTCCCACAGCCCGGTGCCGTGTGCGAGCGCGCGCTCGCAGGCGAGCTGGATCGTCGGCCCGTCCGCCATCGGATCGGAAAACGGCACGCCGAGTTCGAGGATGTCGGCACCGCCGCGCACCAGCGCGTGCATGAACGCGACGGTGTGGCCCGGTGCCGGATCGCCGGCGGTGATGTACGGAATCAGCGCCTTGCGCTTGGCTGCACGCAGGGATTCGAAGGTTTTGGCGATGCGGGACATGGTGGTCACAGAAGCGAAATGCCTTCGAGCTTGGCGATCGTGAAGATGTCCTTGTCGCCGCGGCCAGAGAGATTGACGACGATGCGCGCATCCTTGCCGAGCTGCGGTGCGAGCTTCTTGGCATAGGCAACGGCGTGCGAAGACTCCAGCGCCGGGATGATGCCTTCGGTGCGCGTGAGCTCGTGGAACGCCGCGAGCGCCTCGTCGTCGTTGATCGCCTTGTACTGCACGCGACCGATGTCCTTGAGGTACGAGTGCTCTGGACCGACGCCCGGATAGTCGAGACCGGCGGAGATCGAATGCGTCGGCAGGATCTGGCCGTTCTCGTCGGCCATGATGTAGGTGCGGTTGCCGTGCAGCACGCCCGGCTTGCCCGCCGACAGCGGCGCGGCGTGGTCCGGCGTGTCGACACCCTTGCCGCCCGCCTCGACGCCGTACATCGCGACTTCCTTGTGCTCGATGAACGGATGGAACAGGCCGATCGCGTTGGAACCACCGCCGACGCAGGCGACCAGCGCATCCGGCAGACGGCCGAAGCGCTCGCGCGACTGACCGATCACTTCGCGGCCGACGACGGCGTTGAAGTCGCGCACCAGCATCGGGTACGGATGCGGACCGGCGACGGTGCCGATCACGTAGAAGGTGTCGTCGACGTTGGTGACCCAGTCGCGCAACGCCTCGTTGAGCGCGTCCTTCAGCGTCTTGGTGCCGGACTGCACCGGAATCACTTCCGCACCGAGCAGCTTCATGCGGTAGACGTTCGGCGACTGGCGCTGCACGTCCTCGGCGCCCATGTAGACCACGCACTTCAGGCCCAGGCGCGCGGCGATCGTGGCCGAGGCCACGCCGTGCTGGCCGGCGCCGGTCTCGGCGATGATGCGCGTCTTGCCCAGATGCTTGGCCAGCAGCGCCTGTCCGACGGTGTTGTTCACCTTGTGCGCGCCGGTATGGTTCAGGTCCTCGCGCTTGAGCCAGATCTGCGCCCCGCCCCAGTTCTTCGTCAGGCGCTCGGCGTGGTACAGCGGGCTCGGACGGCCGACGTAGTCGCGCAGGTCGCGGTCCAGTTCGGCGAGAAACGCCGGGTCCTTCTTCAGCTGCTCGTAGGCCTCGGCGAGCCGCTCCAGCGGCTCCATCAGCGTTTCGGCGACGAACTGGCCGCCATAGGGGCCGAAACGGCCGCGGGAATCGGGAAGGTCGTAACTCATGTCTTCTTCAGCTTCTCGTCGGCGCGCCGCACCGCCTGCACGAAGGCGCGCATCTGGTTGAGGTCTTTGACGCCGGGCCGCGCCTCGATGCCGCTGGAGACGTCGACGGCGTAAGGGCGCAGCGCCTTGATGCCCTGCGCGACATTGTCCGGGTTCAGTCCGCCGGCGAGGATCACCGGCTGCTTGAGCTTGGCCACCGCGGCCGCCTGCGCTTTCCAGTCGAAGGCCTTGCCCAGGCCACCCATCGCGCCGGGCGCGTTGCCGTCGAGCAGCAGCGCGCGCGCGGCGCGGAAGGTACGGACGGAAGCGCCGAGCCGGCCGCCCTCGCCCAGTGCGATCGCCTTCACGTAGGGCCGGCCGAAGCTCGCGCAAAACGCCGCGTCCTCGGCGCCATGGAACTGCAGCAGATCCGGCTGCAAAACATCGATCGCGTCCTGCACCTGCTGGCCGTCGGCATCCTTGAACAGCGCGACGGTCGTCACCAATGGCGGCAGGCGCTCGCGGATGCGGGCAGCGTCTTCGATGGTGATATGGCGCTTGCTGCCGGGCACCAGCACGAAACCGATCGCATCGACGCCGAGATCGACGGCGGCGTCGGCATCCTGGCGACGGCGGATGCCGCAGAACTTGATGCGGGTGCGTGACACTACGCGGGAAACCAGGGCTGGGGCGGCGGCGGGAGCGCGAATTCTGCCGGATATCGGGGTCCCACGAAATAGAGGCCGTCTGCCGGCGCGGTCATGCCCGCCCGTTTGCGGTCGCGCGCCGCCAGCACCTCCGCCACCCAGGCTTCGGGTTGGCGCCCCAAGCCGACTTCGGCCAGGGTTCCAGTGATGTTGCGCACCATGTGGTGAAGAAAGGCGTTGCCGCAGACATCCAGTACCACGCAATCCCCGCGACGGAACACCGTGAGCGACATCAGGTTGCGCATCGCCGTCTTCGACTGGCACTCGGAATCGCGGAACGAGCTGAAATCCTGCTCGCCCAGCAGGCACTGCGCCGCGCGGTGCATGGCCTCGGCATCGAGCGACTGCGGCCACCAGGCCGTGCGGCCGGTCATCAGCGCGCTGCGCGCACGCTGGTTGTAGATGACGTAGCGGTACTGGCGCGCCACCGCGCCATGACGCGCATGGAAATGCGCCGCCACCGGTTGCACCCAGCGCAGACTCAGATCCTTGGGCAACTGACTGTTGCTGCCGAGCAACCAGGCGTAGTCGCTGCGCGGCGCGGTGGTGTCGAAATGTACGACCTGCTGCAGCGCATGGACACCGGCATCGGTGCGCCCGGCTGCCGTCACCCGCAGTGGATGATCGGCGACCCGCGACAGCGCCTGCTCCAGCACGGATTGCGCCGTGCGCAAGCCGGACAGCGCCTGCCAGCCGGAAAAATCGGTGCCGACATACTCCACGCCGGCGGCATAACGGTTCATAACGGCAGTTTCCACAACAGCAGCGCCAGCAACGGCGGCAACGGCCACTCCCACCATCGCGGCAGCGAGGCCGCGGTCGAAGCCAAGGTTGAATCCGGCGCGGCACCGCGCGCAGCCGACGCCGGCACCAGCGAGGTCTGTTCCAGATCGCGCATCAGCGCCGCGGCTCCATCCAGCCAGCCGCGACCATGGGCGCGTATCGCCGCCACCTGGGCTTGCAGCGCACCGACCCGATCCATCGCCAGGGCCAGACGCCGAGCGAAAACCGTCGGATCGAAGCCGAAAACGCGTAACGGGTACAGCAGTTGCACCAATCCCTGAACCAGCGCCTCGAGCCTCGTCAGCGCCAACAGGAGATAGACCGCCGCCAGCAAATCGAACAGCACCAGTGCGCGCCGCGCGCCTTCGTACAAGCCTTCGCGGCTCAAGCCGGGCAGCGACGCCAGCCAGGGATCGCCGGGCGTGAAGCCGAGGTAAAGCACGAAGATCGCAAGGAACAGCCAGCGCAGCCTCAGAACGCCTTGCAGGAGCCGCGGCAACGATCCGGCCCAGGCCTGCGCGGCCACCAACAGCAGCGCCAGCAACGCCAGCAGCGGCAGGCTCAGGGCCGGCAGCATCGCCGCCAGAACCAGCAGGCAGAGGATACGGATCAGCGGATTCACATGCCGCGCAGGCGGCGGCGCCCGCTCAACCGAGGCGGGCGATCAGCGCCTGAGCCTCCTGCTTCTGCGCGTCGCTGCCCTGTTCCATCACCTCGCCAAGCAGGCTACGCGCCATGTCGTCGTCACCCATGTCGATGTAGGCGCGCGCCAGATCGAGCTTGGTGCCGGCTTCATCGCCGGAGATCGCATTGGAATCCTGGCCGTCGCCGAAATCGAAGTTGTCGAGATCGGTATCCAGCGACGAGGTATCGAGCGAGATCGTGTTCGCACTCGCGGGTTCGGCGGCTGGCGGCGCAGCGAGTGTCGCGGGCGCGGCCGGCGCCTCGACCGGCGGCATGTCGAATGCACCGAGATCGAACTCCAGCGCATTGCCCTTGTCGGCTGGCGCCGCGGCCGATGCAACGGGCGGCGGTGGCGCCTTGGGGCTGTCACCCAGATCGAAGGCGCCGAGATCGAATTCCAGCGACTGGCCCTTGTCCGGCGCCAACGCCAGACCATCGCCACCCGCCTGATCGAGTGTGGACAGTTCGAGATCTTCGAGCTTGAAGTCCAGTCCGTCATCCAGCAGCGGCTGCGGTTCCGGCGGCGGCGCCTTGCGCGCCGGCTCTGCTGGCAGCACCGGCGTAACGGTCGGCGGCGCGGCCAGCTCGTCGAAGCTGAGGTCCATTTCCACACCGGCGCTGCCGGCATCGACCTTGAACAGGCTGGAACCCGGATCGAGCTGCTGCCCCATGATCGCCAGCTTCTGCCATTCGGCAGCGTCCAGACGCGGCTTGAGCGCCTGCGCGGTCTGCTGGAACTCGGCGGCCTTGCCGGCGGCGAAATAGGTTTCCGCCAGCTTCACCTGCAGATCGGTACGGCCCGGATCCTTGGTCGCCGCCTGCTTGAGCAGCAGCGCAGCCTCGTCGTACAGCCCGTAAGCGAGATGGAAATCCGCTTCCGAGATCGGATCGTTGGCGTCCAGGTTGATCTGGACCGTCTGCGATTCGAACTGACCGGTCAGATCGAAATCCACCGGCTCAGACGGCGGCGCGGCCGGCGGCGGCTCATCGAACAGCTGGGTGGACGTGGTATCGGGCGCGAACGACTGCGTTGCGACCTGCTGCGTCGTGACCTGCTGCGTCTTGATCTGCTGCGTGGCGGCCGAGGCGGCGCCCGATGCAGGCAGATCATCGTCCTGCAACTGTTCGAGTTGCTCCTTGGTCGACAGCTTGCGCTCCGACGATGCGGCCACGGCCGCACCGGTGGCTGCCGCGGCAGCGGCAGCGGCAGCGGCGCCCGTTCCCGACTTGCTCGCAGCACGCGGTCGCGGCACGGGCACCGGTTCCGGCGGCGGCGACCGGCGCTTCTTGGCCATGACGCGCGAGACCAGATAGCCGACGCCGCCCAGCACCAGCAGGCCGCCGAGCAGCGGCAGCAACAGGGTTTCGAGGAGCGAAGGTTCCTCGGCCACCGGCACCGGCGGCATCTGCACCGGTGCGGGCGCCGGGGTCGGCTCGACCGGAGCTTCGGCGCCGCTCTCGGCAGGCGGTGTCTCGGCCGACGGGTCGGCGCCACTGATGGCAGGCTCCGTCGTGACCGCCGGATCGACCGCGGGCACTTCTGCGGGCGACTCGACCAGCGGCTCGCTGGGCGCCGACGCAGCGGGCGCCACGGGCGACGACGCCGGCTCGGAGGCCGGCGCGGTCGGTTCGGGCTGAGGGGCCGCTGCGGGCGCCGGTGCAGGCTTGATCGGTTCGATCACGACCGGCTTGTCGACCGACAGAGGCGCCGGTGCAGCAGGCGCGGAAGCCGGTGCGGCGCTGCGCGATGCCGGCAAGCCACGCAGGCGTGCGACTTCAGTCTTGGCCTCAGCCGCACCAACGGCGCGGATACTGTCGAGGCTCGGCACCTTCAGGGTCGAACCCTGACGCAAACCGTTGATCCCGCCATCGAACGCCGCACGATTGTTCTCGTACAGCGCCAGCAGCATCTGGTCCATCGTCACGCCACTGGCGGGACGCAGACGCGTGGCAATACTCCAGAAGGTCTCGCCAGGCTTGACCGGTCCATAGCTGCCACCAGCCGCCAGGCTCTCCGCGGCCGGCATCGTCGGCTCAAGATAAGGCGCCGAGGCTTCCTGCGACGGTGCGGGTGACCGGGTCGGGGCAGACGGCGTGACCGGCGTCAGTACGGGCGCGGTCTGGGCGGGTGCCGGCTTGGGTTGAACCGGCGCGGGTGCCGGCGCCGGACGACGCGCCGCTTCCTCGGCGGTCTCGTAAAACTCCGATTGGCTCGGGGCCGGGCGCGCCACGGGCCGCGACGGCAATGCAGAGCCGGCAACGGCCGCGCTGTCCGGCGGGTCCAGCAGCACGGTGTACTCGCGCAGCAAGCGACCGCTGCTGGCACGGACTTCGATCAGGAAATTGAGGAACGGCTCGCGGGCGAGCTGGCTGCTGCTGACCTCGATGCGCGGGTTGCCGTCAGCCACCACCTTGAACTCGAGGCTCGACAGGTAGTCGGCGCGCTCGATACCGGCACGCTGGAATTCGGCATTGCTGGCGAGCACCACCCGCACCGTATCGACCTCATCCGGCGTCAGGGCATTCAGCGGGATACTCGCCGCAAAGCGTTGATTCAGGCGTGAACGGACATCGATATCGCCCAGCCCCAGACCCGATGCGGCCGAAAGCCACAACATCGATCCCAAGGCCGCCACCATCGGGAGTATGCGCTTCATAACCTCTCCAGAATTCGCCCCGCCGGCCTTCTCCCCGGCCAGTTCAAGCGGCAGATGAATTTGCGCTTATAAGCCCTTTTATACACGATGAATTATAAATAGTCACGAATCAGAATTTCGGCGCTGCCGAGGGCGTTCAGCGCCGCGCAGCGTCGAATATTGTCGGCGGTCAGCCACAGGTTCAGTGCATGGCCCGATCCGTCGGCCTGACGCAACCGGCCGACCCGAACAGCGTCGGACTGCGTGGCATCCGTCACCGGCGTCGGCACGTCGTCCGGCTCCGGCGATTCGATGAGTTCCACCCCCGGTGCCGAGCGCAGGACGGCGGCGGCGGCATCGACATCGGTCGGCCGCTCGAACTGAACTTCCACACTGGCGGCATGCCCGTAGAACGTCGGCGCCTGAACCAGGCTGGTGGACACCACCAGCTCAGGCAGCCCCATCAGCGTCTGCAGCTCTTCGACAAGACGACGCTCCATCTCGGTGCGACCGTCCCCGCCTGCCATGCCGATCTGGCCCTGCAGGTTGAATGCGATCTGCCGCGGAAAATGGCGCCGCTCGTAATGTCGCGCGCTCAGCAACGCCGTGGTTTCGCGTGCCAGATCCTCCAACGCGATCCGCCCGGATTCGGAAGCTGCGAGCAGCCCGGTCACCGACACGCGCCGGAGCCCGCCTGCGACCTGCAGGGGCGCCAGCACCAGGGCGAGCGCCACCGCCAGGCTGGAGGGATTGGCGACGATACCTCGCTCGTTGAATCCCGCCAGTGCTGCAGCATTGAGTTCGGGCACAACCACCGGAATGGCAGAGTCGAGCCAGGCATAGCCGGACGCATCGATCACCGCGCAACCGCTGTCGGCAGCCCGTTCGGCCTGAGCGACCAGCTCAGGATCACGATCCGCCAGAAAGGCGATCTGCACCTGCCGGAAATCGAAGCGAGTCACATCCTCCGCCTCGATCTCCAGGCCGCCGGCGGCAACCTGCTCGCCTTCTTCTGGCGCCAGCACCAACGCCGACAGCTCACCGGCGGGCAATCGACGCTCGGTCAGCAACTCCAGCAATGCCTCGCCGACCGGCGTCCGTGCACCGATCACCGCCACTTCGAACCGCCTGCTCATGCCGCCCCCGCAAAGTGAAGCCGCGAGTTTAGCGCTCCAGCAGGATGCGCAGCATGCGCCGCAGCGGTTCCGCAGCACCCCACAGCAGCTGGTCGCCGATCACGAAGGCAGACACGTACTGCGGGCCAAGGTTGAGCTTGCGCACGCGGCCGACGCCGACCTGCAGCTGGCCGGTGATCGAGGCCGGGGTCAGTTCCTTGATCGTCACCGGCTTGTCGTTGGGCACCCACTTCACCCAGTCGTTGCCGCTCTTGATGATGGCTTCGATTTCGGCGAGCGGCAGGTCCTTCTTGAGCTTCAGGGTCAGCGCGAGGCTGTGGCAGCGCATCGCACCGATGCGCACGCACAGGCCGTCGACCGGCACGACCTTCTCACCGGCGTAACCGAGGATCTTGTTGACCTCAGCCTGGCCTTTCCACTCTTCCTTGGACTGGCCGTTGTCGAGCTGCGAGTCGATCCACGGGATCAGGCCACCCGCCAACGGCGCACCGAAGAACTCGGTCGGCACATCGCTGCGGATCGAGCTCGCGACCTTACGGTCGATTTCGAGAATCGCCGACGACGGCGTCGCCAGTTCGTCCGCGACTGCGCCGTGGACCACGCCCATGCCCTTCAGCAGTTCGCGCATGTGATTGGCGCCGCCGCCGGAGGCCGCCTGGTAGGTCATCGAGCTGACCCACTCGACCAGGCCCTCACGGAACAGGCCGCCGACACCCATCAGCAGGATGCTGTTGGTGCAGTTGCCACCGATGTAGTTCTTCACGCCCTGGGCCATCGCCGCGTCGATGACGTTGCGGTTGACCGGGTCGAGGATGATGACGGCGTCGTCCTTCATGCGCAGCGCCGACGCGGCGTCGATCCAGTAGCCGTTCCAGCCGCTGGCACGCAGCTTCGGGAAGATCTCGTTGGTGTAGTCGCCGCCCTGGCAGGTGATGATGATGTCCATCGCCTTGAGCGCGTCGATGCTGTTCGCGTCCTTCAGCGGCGGCGTGTCCTTGCCCGCGACCTTGGGGCCGGCGCCGCCGGCACTCGAGGTGCTGAAGAAATGCGTCTCGACCAGCGAGAAGTCGTTTTCTTCCTGCATGCGCTGCATCAGCACGGAACCGACCATGCCGCGCCAACCCACCATACCCAGCTTCTTCATGATGCTTCTCGATTCGATCGTCTGAACGATGGGTTACTTGCGGAACGCCGCGACGAAGGCGTCGCCCATTGCCGATGTGCCAATGACCTTCTCGCCCGGCTGCGCGATGTCGCCGGTGCGATGACCCTGCTGCAGCACTTTCTTCACGGCGGCGTCGATGCGCTCGGCGATGTCGGCGCGGCCAAAGGTGTACTTGAACATCATGCCGACCGACAGGATCGTCGCCAGCGGATTGGCCTTGCCCTGCCCGGCGATGTCCGGCGCACTGCCATGGATCGGCTCGTACAGGCCCTTGTTGTTCGCATCCAGCGACGCCGACGGCAGCATGCCGATCGAGCCTGCGAGCATCGAGGCCTCGTCCGACAGGATGTCGCCGAAGATGTTGCCGGTGACGATGACGTCGAACTGCTTCGGCTTCTTCACCAGCTGCATCGCCGCGTTGTCGACGTACATGTGCGTCAGCTCGACGTCCGGGTAGTCCTTGCCGACGCGAATCATCACCTCGCGCCACAGGCGCGAGGTTTCCAGCACGTTCTCCTTGTCCACCGAGCACAGGCGCTTGTTGCGCTTCTGCGCCGCCTGGAACGCGACGTGGCCGATGCGCTCGATCTCCGGCACGCTGTAGTGCATCGTGTCGAAGCCTTCGTCATGACCTTCGGCGTTCTGGCGACGGCCGCGCGGCTGGCCGAAGTAGATGTCGCCGGTCAGCTCGCGCAGGATCAGGATGTCCAAGCCCGCGATGACTTCCGGCTTGAACGAGGACGCCGCGGCGAGTTCTTCATACGCGAGTGCCGGACGCAGGTTCGCGAACAGGCCGAGGTCCTTGCGGATGCCGAGGATGCCCTGCTCCGGACGCACGGCACGCGGCAGCGCGTCGTACTTCGGGCCGCCGACGGCACCCATCAGGATCGCATCGGCCTCGCGCGCCGCCTTCTGCGTGGACGGCGGATACGGATGACCTTCGGCGTCATAGGCCGCGCCGCCGAGATGGCCGAAGGACCATTCGATCTGCTCGCCCTCGGCCTTCAGCGCTTCCAGCACTTTCACGGCCTCCACCATGATCTCGGAGCCGATGTAGTCGCCGGGGAGAATCAGGATCTTCTTGTGGCTCATATTCGCGTCGTCTTCTTGCTGAAATCGTGGATCAGTTGAACAGCCACGGTGCTTCCGCGCGCCGCTTCGTCTCGTAGGCGCGGATCGCGTCGCCCTGCTGCAAGGTCAGGCCGATCTCGTCGAGGCCGTTGACCAGGTTGTGCTTGTGGTGCGGGTTGATGTCGAACGCGAACGCACGGCCGTCCGACAGCTTCACCTGCTGCGCCGGCAGGTCGATCGTGACCTGTGCGTCGGCATCGGCGTTCACCAGCTCGAAGATCGCCTGCACTTCCTCGGGCTTCAGGATCACCGGCAGCACGCCGTTCTTGAAGCAGTTGGAGAAGAAGATGTCGGCATAGCTCGGCGCGATCACGGCACGGAAGCCGTAGTCGTCCAGCGCCCACACCGCATGCTCGCGCGACGAGCCGCAACCGAAGTTGTCGCGTGCGATCAGGATCTGCGCACCACGATGCTGCGGCTGGTTCAGCACGAATTCCGCGTTCGGACGACGCGTCGCCGGATCGACTTCCAGCGTGCCCGGATCGAGGTAACGCCAGTCGTCGAACAGGAACGGGCCGAAGCCGGTGCGGCGGATCGACTTCAGGTACTGCTTCGGAATGATCGCGTCCGTGTCCACGTTGGGACGGTCCAGCGGCGCGACCTTGGAACTCACCACGGTGAAAGCGCGCATGTCAGATGCTCCGGACGTCGACGAAATGACCGGCAATACCGGCAGCGGCGGCCATCGCCGGCGACACCAGGTGCGTGCGACCGCCCTGCCCCTGCCGGCCTTCGAAATTGCGGTTGCTGGTCGAGGCGCAGCGCTCGCCCGGCTCCAGGCGGTCGGCGTTCATCGCCAGACACATGGAACAGCCCGGCTCGCGCCACTCGAAACCGGCATCGAGAAAAATCCTGTCCAGACCTTCGCGCTCGGCCTGCTCCTTCACCAGGCCCGAGCCCGGCACGACCATCGCCAGCTTCACGTTCGCGGCCTTGCGCTTGCCCTTCACGATCGACGCGGCGGCACGGATGTCCTCGATGCGCGAGTTGGTGCAGGAACCGATGAAGACCTTGTCGATCGTGATCTGGTCGATCGGCGTGTTCGCGGTCAGGCCCATGTAGGCCAGCGCCTTCTCCATGCCGTTGCGCTTCACCGGATCGGATTCCTTCGCCGGATCAGGCACGCGCGCCGACACCGGGCCGACCATTTCCGGCGAGGTGCCCCAGGTGACCTGCGGCTCGATGTCCTTGGCGTCCAGCTCGACGACCGCATCGAAGCTCGCGCCCGGATCGCTGCGCAACTGCTTCCAGTTGGCGACGGCGGCGTCCCACTGCTCCGGCTTCGGCGCATAGGGGCGTCCCTTCACGTAGGCGATGGTCTTGTCGTCCACGGCGACCAGGCCGGCGCGCGCGCCGCCTTCGATCGCCATGTTGCACAGCGTCATGCGACCTTCCATCGACAGGTCCTCGATCGCCTCGCCGGCGTACTCGACGACGTAGCCGGTGCCGCCGGCGGTGCCGATGCGGCCGATGATCGCCAGCGTGATGTCCTTGGCGGTGACGCCGGGACCGACGTGACCGTTGACGCGGATCAGCATGGTCTTGGCCTTCTTCAGCACCAGCGTCTGCGTCGCCAGCGCGTGCTCGACCTCGGACGTGCCGATGCCGAAGGCCAGCGCGCCGAACGCACCGTGCGTGGAGGTGTGCGAGTCGCCGCAGACCACGGTCATGCCCGGCAGGGTCGCTCCCTGCTCCGGGCCGATGACGTGCACGATGCCCTGGCGCACGTCCATCAGATCGAACTTGGTGATGCCGAACTCGGCGCAGTTGGCGTCCAGCGCCTCCAACTGCGCGCGCGAGATCGGGTCCTTGATGCCCAGGCGGCGGTTCACCGTCGGCACGTTGTGGTCCGGCACTGCCAGGTTGGCGTTCAGGCGCCAGGGCTTGCGGCCGTTCATGCGCAGGCCGTCGAAGGCCTGCGGGCTGGTGACTTCGTGCACCAGGTGGCGGTCGATGTAGATCAATGCGGAACCATCACCGGAGTCGGCGACGACGTGCGCATCCCAGATCTTGTCGTACAGGGTCTTGGGGCTTTTGCTCATGGCTGGAAACCCGGCTGGAAAGTGGAGACGGCGCGCATCTTAGGCCCGCGCCTTCAATAACTCCAATGAATCGTTTTTATATACTGCATTCCGTTTTGGAATCCGGAAGCCGCCCATGGACACCCAGTTCCTCGCCGCGTTCGTCGAGGTCGCCGAGACCGGCTCGTTCACGCAGGCCGCCGAGCGCCTACACCTGTCGCAGCCGGCGATCAGCAAGCGCATCACCGCTCTGGAGGACCAGGTTGGCCAGTCGTTGTTCGACCGCGTCGGCCGCACCGTGACGCTGACCGATGCCGGCCGCACCTTGCTGCCCTACGCGCGCAAGACGCTGCAGGACATCGAGGATGCACGGCGCGCACTGTCGCAGCTCGACGGCAGCGTCAGCGGCCGGCTGTCGATCGGCACCAGTCACCACATCGGCCTGCACCGGCTGCCGCCGGTGCTGGGTCAGTTCACGCGCGAGTACCCGCAGGTCGATCTCGACATCCACTTCATGGACTCCGAAATCGCCTGCCAGGCCGTGCTCGCCGGCAAGCTGGAACTCGGCATCGTCACCCTGCCGACGCAGCCGCTGCCGCAACTGCAGAGCCGGCTGGTGTGGCCGGACCCGCTGGTCGTCGTCGTGGCACCGGATCACCCGCTCGCCGGCCGCCGCCAGGTTTCGCTGACGCAACTGGCCGAGCATCCGGCCGTGCTGCCCGACGAAGCGACGTACACACATCGCATCGTCACCGCGGCCTTGCAGGCCGAAGGCGTGAAGCCGCACGTGCGACTGGCAACGAATTATCTGGAGACACTGAAGATGCTGGTCGCGATCGGCCTCGGCTGGAGCGTGCTGCCGGAGTCGATGCTCGACGATGCGCTGACGCGTCTGAACGTGCCGCGCCTGCGCCTGCGTCGCGAACTCGGACTGGTCTGGCATGAAAAGCGCACGCTCTCCGGTGCCGCGCAGGCGTTGATGAAACTGATGCCGGCGACACGCGCGTAGAATTCACGTCCCCCGCCGAGAACGCCGATGACCGTCACCGACACCACGCAATTGATCCACCGGTATTATGCCGCCTTCAACGAGCGCAACTGGGAAACCTTCTTCTCGCTGCTGAGCGAAGACGTCGTGCACGACCTCAACCAAGGCGCGCGCGAAACCGGCAAGGCGGCGTTCCGTGCCTTCATCGACCGCATGAATGCGAGCTACAGCGAGCAGATCGTCGACATCGCGATCAGCGTGCACGCCGATGCGAATCGCGCCGCTGCCGAATACGTCGTCGTGGGCACATATTTGAAGACCGACGAAGGCTTGCCGCCCGCCACAGGACAGACCTACCGCCTGCCCGGCGGCGCGTTCTTCGAAGTCCGCGATGGCCTGGTCTCGCGCGTGACCAACTACTACAACCTGCAGGACTGGCTGCGTCAGGTCGGAGCCTGAGTTGGCGGCATTGCGCATCGAGTCCCTGTACGGCGCCGACATCGCACGCGATCTCGACGCGCTCGCGGACCTGCGTTGCGCGGTGTTTCGCGACTGGCCGTATCTCTACGAAGGCTCGCGCGAGTACGAGGCGAAGTACCTGCAGGTCTACATCGACTGCCCGCGCGCACTCTGCGTGCTGGTGTGGGACTGCGACCGCTGCGTTGGTGCCTCGACCGTGATTCCGCTGGCCGACGCACCGCGGGACCTGCAGCAGCCGTTCCTCGACGCCGGCATGGACCTGTCGCGCGTCGACTACTTCGGCGAATCGGTGCTGCTACCCGAGTATCGCGGTCGCGGCCTCGGCGTGAAGTTCTTCGAACTGCGCGAGGCGCATGCGAAATCGCTGGGCCTGCCGGTGTGCGCGTTTTGCGCCGTACAGCGGCCGGACGACCATCCGCTGAAACCGGCCGGTTACATCCCCAATGATGCGTTCTGGCAGCGCCGCGGCTATCGCAGGGCGCCGGAGCTGCAGACCACGCTGGACTGGCCGGACATCTGCGAGACGCAGTCGACACGCAAGCCGATGACGTTCTGGCTGCGCGAACTGGAGCAAGCGTGATGAGCGCGTTCAAGCTGGCCGCCGCGCAGTTTCCGGTCTTTGAGCCGAAGGACTGGACCGCTTTTGAGAACACCGTGACGCAGTGGGTCGCGGAAGCCGCCGCCAACGGGGCGAAGTTTCTGGTCTTCCCCGAATACGCGGCGATGAGCCTGCCCGCGCTGTTCGACGCGCGCGTGCGCGTGGATCTCGCGCTGCAGGTGTCGGCGATGCAGGCGCTGTGCGAGCGCTATGTCGCACTGCATCGCGAACTCGCGCAACGACACGGCGTCTACCTGCTTGCCGGCAGTTTCCCTTGGAAGCTCGACGACGGCCGCGCCGTAAACCGCGCCTGGTTCTTCGCGCCGGACGGCCGCGCCGACTTCCAGGACAAGCAGATCATGACGCGCTTCGAGCGGGAGCACTGGCGCATCGACGGCAACGCCGGGCTCAAGGTGTTCGACACCGCGCTGGGCTGCATCGGCGTCAACATCTGCTACGACAGCGAGTTCCCGCTGCTCGCCCGCGCGCAGGCCGAAGCCGGTGCTCAATTGATTCTGGTGCCGAGCTGCACCGACGCGCCGGCCGGCTATCACCGCGTGCGCGTCGGCTGCCAGGCCCGCGCACTGGAGAACCAGTGTCTCGTCGCGCAGTCGCCCCTGGTCGGCGAGGCACCGTGGTCGCCGGCCGTGGACGTCAACGTCGGCGCGGCCGGCGTATTCGGTCCGCCGGACCGCGGCTTTCCGGACGACGGCGTGCTCGCGTTCGGCGAGATGAACCACGCGCAATGGCTATACGTCGACATCGATCTTGCCGCCGTCGAACGCGTGCGCCGCGAAGGCCAGGTGTTCAACTTCCGGCACTGGACGGAACAGGGGCCGAACACGCTGCCCGCCGTCGAGCGCGTCGCGCTGTAACGGCTAGCGCCGCTGCGGTTCCGGCAGGAAGCGCCAGGCCACCGCGGTGCCGACCATCGCGACGATACCCGCCGCATAGAACGCGGCGTCCGGCGACACGCCCTCCCACAGGAACCCGCTGCCGAGACTGCCGATCGAGCCGCCGATGCCGTAGGCGATCGCGTTGTAGACGGCCTGCCCGCGTCCGTGCAGCGATGGCGGGAAGAAGCGTGTGACGTAGTGCATCGCCACCGCGTGATAGGCACCGAACGACACGGCGTGCGCGAGCTGCACGGCGATCAGCACCGGCCACGACTCGACCAGGGTCGCGGTGAACAGCCAGCGCAAGGTCGTCGCCGCCATCGCCACCAGCATCACCTTGCGCGCGCCGACGCGCGCGATCCAGCGGCCCACGATCAGGAAGATGCCGATCTCGGCGACGACGCCGAGCGCCCACAGCAAGCCCGCGAGGCTACGGCTGTAGCCGTGACGCTCCAGGAACAGCGTGAAGAAGTTGTAGTACGGCGCAAAGCTCAGCTGCGAGCAGAAGCACACGAACAGCAGCGCGATCACCTCGGGCCGGCGCAGCACGTTCCACAAACCGATGCGCGGCGCGTCCGCCGTATGCAACGACGGCGGTTCCGGCACCAGCCACGTCGAGGCCGACATGCCGAGCCAGAAGGCGCCGACCAGCCATGGCAGCCAGAGGATGCCGGTGAGATCCAGCGCCACGCCGAGACCGAGCACCGAGCCGATGAAGCCGACCGAACCCCACAGCCGCACGCGGCTGTAGTCGGCACCGCTGGCGTGCAGGTGGTTGATCGTCACCACTTCGAATTGCGGCAGCAGCGCGTGCCAGAACAAGGTGTACGCGAGCATCAGCCCGCCGATCCACCAGATGCCGTCGACGAAGGGAATCGCCATGAAGGTCACGAGTGCGGCAACGCTGGCCCAGCGGATCAGCGCAACGCGCTTGCCGGTGTGATCGGCATACCAGCCCCACAGCACCGGCAGAATCGAGCGCGTCACGCCCATCAGCGCGAAGGCGATACCCATCTGCACCGGCGAGAAGCCGCGCGCTTCCAGGTACGGCGCCCAATACGGCATGAACGCGCCGACCGTCGCGTAGTAGAAGAAGTAGAACCCGGCGAGGCGCCAATGCAGGCGCTCAACGCCTGCGTTTGGCGGGAGCATGGTTAACTCGGCTCACCCGGAATGCGCGGCGTGGCCGGCGTGACGTCGGCGTTCTGTGCGCGCTGACGCAGGAAGTGGTCCATCAGCACGAGCGCGAGCATGGCTTCGCCGATCGGCGTCGCGCGCAGGCCCACGCAGGGATCGTGACGACCCGTCGTGCGCATCTCGGTGGCCTCGCCCGCTTCGTCGATGCTCTTGCCCGGCGTCGTGATGCTCGACGTCGGCTTGATCGCGTAGCGCGCGTAGAGGGTCTGGCCGGTGGAGATGCCGCCGGCGATGCCGCCCGAATGATTGCCGAGGAAACCCTGCGGGCTCATCTCGTCGCGATGCTCGGTGCCGCGCATCTCGGCGACGCGCATGCCGTCGCCGATCTCGACGCCCTTCACCGCGTTGATCGACATCAGCGCGTGCGCGATGTCGGCGTCGAGGCGGTCGAACACCGGCTCGCCGAGACCCGGCGGCACGTTGCGCGCTTCCACGTACAGGCGCGCGCCGACGGAATCGCCTTCCGAGCGCAATTTGTCGATCAGCTGTTCCAGCTCCGGCACGCGTGCGGGGTCGGCGCTGAAGAACGGATTCTGGTGCACCGCTTTCCAGTCGCGAATCTCGCAGGGGATCGGGCCGACCTGTTCGGTGCAGCCGCGAATCTCCACGCCGAGCCGCTCGCGCAGGTACTTGCGCGCGATCGCGCCGGCGGCAACACGCACCGCGGTCTCGCGTGCGCTGGAACGCCCGCCGCCGCGATGGTCGCGGACACCATACTTCTGGATGTAGGCGTAGTCGGCGTGGTTGGGCCGGAACACCTGCTTGATCTTCTCGTAGTCGTAGCTGCGCTGGTCCGTGTTGCGGATCAGCAGCGCGATCGGCGTGCCGGTGGTCCTGCCCTCGAACACGCCGGACAGGATCTCGACCTGGTCGGCTTCCTTGCGCTGCGTGACGTACTTCGACGTCCCGGGCTTGCGGCGATCGAGGTCCGGCTGGATGTCGGCCTCGGTCAGCGCCAGGCCCGGCGGGCAGCCGTCGACCACGCAGCCGATGGCCGCGCCGTGGCTTTCGCCGAAGCTGGTGACGGTGAACAGCGTGCCGAAGGTGTTGCCGGACATGACGGGAACGAAGCTATTTCGATTTCGGTGAGTGCGCGACGAGATCCGCGCGCGAGATGATAAAGACACCGTCGCCGCCGCGCTCGAATTCGACCCAGGTCACCGGCAGCCGCGGCCAGCGCGCCTCGAACTCGGCGACGCTGCCGCCGACCTCGCAGACCAGCCAGCCGTCGTTGCTCAGGTGACGCGGTGCCTCGTCGAGGATGCGCGCGACGATGTCCATGCCGTCGGCACCGGCGGCCAGCGCCAGCTTCGGCTCGTGACGGTACTCCGGCGCCAGCGCCTTCCACTCGGCGTTGGGCACGTAAGGCGGATTGGTGACGATCAGGTCGTAGACCTCGTTGACCAGGCCGTCGAACACGTCGGACCTGATCACGCGGACCTGGTTGCCGAGCACGTGGTGCGCGACGTTGCGGCGCGCCACGGCCAGCGCCTTGGGGCTCAGGTCGGCCAGGTCCACCTGCGCGTCGGGATACGCGACCGCGCAGGCGATACCGATGCAGCCGCTGCCGGTGCACAGGTCGAGGATGCGCGCCGGCGGGTTCTGCACCCAGGGCGCGAATTCGCGCTCGATCATCTCGGCGATCGGCGAGCGCGGGATCAGCACGTTCTCGTCGACCTCGAACTCCAGGCCGGCAAAAGCGATGCGGCCCAGCAGGTAGGCCGCCGGCTTGCGCGTGTTGATGCGCGTGCGCAGCAGCTTCAGCGCCGCGGCACGCTCGCGCGCGGTCACGTTGGCTTCCAGGTACACGGTCGGCAGGTCGGCCGGCAGGTGCAGCGCGTGCAATACGAGGTGGAAAGCCTCGTCCAGCGCGTTGTCGGTGCCGTGGCCGAAGGTCAGCTCCGCCTCGCGGAATCGGCTGGCGCCCCAGCGCACGAGATCGCGAACCGTCAGCAAGGAATCGGTGTCGGAACGACGAGCCATGGCGGAGAACCGGCGAGCCTGTGGGATAATGAAGACCGTCATTATCCCATTTTCTCGCCGTCTCCCCGGCACCCCGCCCGAACTTTTCGTGACGAACGTGACCGCCAAGTCCTCTCCCAGCAAAACCATCGCCTTCGCATTTGCCGGCGCCCTGGCCCTGATCGGCGGCATCCTCGCCGCCACCTGGTTCAACACGCCGGCGACCACGCGCGTCGCCTCCGGCACGCTGCTGCAGCAGCCGCGCGTGCTGCCGCCGCTGTCGCTGATCGACGAGAACGGCCAGCCGTTCGACGTCGATCAACTCAAGAATCGGTGGACGCTGATCTTTCCCGGCTTCACCTATTGCCCGGATATCTGCCCGACCACGCTGGCACTGCTGAAGAACGTGCAGGGTCAGCTGGGGCCGAAGGCCGAGAAATTGCAGGTCGCTTTGTTCTCCGTCGATCCCGAGCGCGATACGCCGGAACGGCTCAAGGAGTACGTGCATTACTTCAGCCCCTCGTTTCGCGGCGTCACCACCCCGGAACCGAACCTGAAGGCGGTCGCGCAGGCACTGGGCGTGGCTTACGCCAAGGTGCCGGGCGCAACCCCGGAGACTTACACCATGGATCACTCCGCGGCCTTGATCCTGATCAATCCGCGCGGCGAGCTCGCCGGCTACTTCACCGGCCCGCTGCAGGCACCGGCGCTGGTTGCCGACCTCCAGCAGCTGCTATGAGAACCACGATGAACCCGACGCGATCGATTCTGATCGTCACGCTGACGCTCGGCGTGACCCTGGGTCTGACTGCCTGCCAGCGCGGCGACGGCCAGATCACCACCCTCAACGCGCGCATCCCCGCCGCGCCGCCCGGCGCCGGCGTGATGGCCGGTTATCTGGACCTTCGCAACGGCACCCAGCAGGCCCTGCGCTGCGACGCTGTCTCCGGTCCCGACTTCGGCGCCGCCGAGATTCACCGCACCGTGGTCGAGGACGGTCAGTCGCGCATGCTGCGCGAACAGATCGTCGAGGCTGTGCCGGGCGCCATCGTCAGCCTCGCACCCGGCGGCCTGCACCTGATGCTGTTCCGTCCGCAGCGTGAACTGCGCGCCGGCGACCAGACCGTACTGACCCTGCGCTGCGGCGACACCGCCGTCAGCGCCACTTTCCAGATTCAGGACCTGCACTGATGAATCCCTCCCCTGAAGCCGGTCAGCCTCGCGAGAACGCCAGCGACGGCGACAAGCTGTTCGCGCTGTTCCAGCGCTTGCTGCCGACCCGCTTCCTGTCGACCGTCGTCTTTCATCTCACGCAGATCGAAACGACCTGGTTCAAGAACCTGCTGATGCGGCTGTTCCTGCGCGGGTTCACCATCGACCTCAAGGAAGCTGAGTTCGAGAACTACCGGAACTACGGCAGCTTCAATCACTTCTTCACCCGCGCGCTCAAGCGCGGTGCACGGCCGCTGCCGGAAGACCCGCACGCCTTCGTCAGCCCGGTGGACGGCACGGTCAGCCAGTTCGGCGAGATTCGCGATGGCCGCCTGGTCCAGGCCAAGGGGCACACCTACAGCCTGCTGGAGCTGCTGGGCGGCGAAGCCCAGCTCGCGGCCAAGTTCGCCGGCGGACGCTTCTGCACGATCTACCTGGCGCCCTACAACTATCACCGCATCCATATGCCGGTGACCGGCAGTCTCACGCACTGGTCCTACGTGCCGGGCCGCCTGTTCAGCGTCAACGCCGCCACCGCGCGCGCGCTGCCGAACCTGTTCGCGCGCAACGAGCGCGTCAACGCCGTGTTCGACACCGACGCCGGGCCGGTCGGCATGGCGATGATCGGCGCGCTGTTCGTCGGTTCGATGGAAACGGTTTGGGCCGGCCGCATCACGCCGCCGCATCTGCGCGATGCGCCCTATCACTACGCGCCGCTGGACCGGGTCACGCTCGGCCGCGGCGACGAGATGGGCCGCTTCAACATGGGTTCGACCGTGATCCTGCTGACACCGCCCGGCGGTGTCGACTGGAGCCCGACGCTTGCGCCCGGGCAGACTGTGCGCATGGGCCAGGCCATCGGTCGCTGGTATCCGGCGCGCCAGAACGCGCCCTGACCAGCACCGATATCGACGCCAATGCCGGCGCCGTAACCAGCATCGCCAAACCATCCGGAAACTTAACGCCGCAGCGCATGCTCTAATCGCCATGCCCTTCCTGCGATCTCCCATGCGCTCCGTGCTGCTTTCCTCGTTCGTCCTCGCGTTCGTGCTGGCAGCGGGCACCTCGCGTGCGGATACGGTCGTGACCGTTGATCTGCCGCAGATCGGCGAACCGGCCGACAAGACCATTTCGCCGGCGCAGGAAAAGCAGCTCGGCGGCCGCGTGGTCGCGGAGATGTACCGCGTCGGCTACCTGCTCGAAGACCCCGAACTCAGCGACTACATTACGTCGCTGGGCTGGAAGCTGGCGGCGGCCAGCCGCACCCAGCCGCCGGATCTGAAGTTCTTCGTGATCCGTGACTCCCGCATCAACGCCTTCGCGCTGCCCGGCGGCTATATCGGCTTCAACGCCGGCCTGATCATGGCGGCCAGCAACGAGAGCGAAGTGGCCGGTGTCATGGGCCATGAACTCGCGCACGTCACGCAGCGCCACCTTGCACGCACCGCCGAGGACAGCGAAGTCGCCAACGTCGCCACCTGGCTCGCGGTCATCGCCGCGATCATCGCCGGCTCGGCTGATCCGGACGTGGTCATCGGCGCGCTGTCCGTAGGCCAGGCGATGAGCTACCAACGTCAGGTCAGCTATACGCGTTCGCATGAACAGGAAGCCGATCGCATCGGCATCCAGACCATGGCGCGCGCCGGTTACGACCCGATGGGCATGTCCGGCTTCTTCCAGAAACTGGAGCAACAGGCCCGCCTGTACGGCAGTGGCCTGCCGGAAATCCTGCGCACGCACCCGCTGACCACGAACCGCTTGGCCGAAGCGCGTGCGCGCGCCGCTGAGATGCCGAGCGTCGAACGCAAGGACGGCATCGAGTTCGGCCTGATGCAGGCGCGCGCGCGCGTCCTGACGGCGGACCGCCCCAGCGAGGCCATCGACTATTTCGCCAACGAGCTGGCCTCGGGCCGCGACACGCCAGGCAACCGCTACGGTCTCGCGCTGGCGCAATCGCGCGTTGCCCAGGGCACCCGAGCGCTGGAAACGCTGGCGCCGCTGGCCGAAGCACAGCCGAAGCAGGTCAACATCCAGCTATTGCTCGGCCAGCTGCAACTGCTCAATCAGGACAAGGATGCCGCGCTGGACACCTTCGCGCGCACGCTGCGCATGCATCCACGCTATGCGCCGGCCATCCTCGGTCGTGCCGGTGCACTGATGACGGTCGGACAGCCCGAGGCCGCGCGTGAAGTGCTGCTCTCGCATGAGCAGACGCAGGGTACGCAGGTGGAAACCTACAATCTGTTGGCGCAGTCAGCGCGCGAAAGCGGCAACCTCGCCGAGGCCTCGTTCCAGATGGCCAATTTCCTGATGCAGCGTGGCGACGCCGGCAGTGCGCTGGCGCATCTGGATGCCGGCCTGCGCTTGCCGGACCTAAGCCAGCAGGACCGCTCGCGACTGCTGGCCAAGCGCAAGGAAGTGCGCGACAGTCTGCCGCAGAACTGGCGTCCGCCGGACGAGTACGGCCGCCGTCTCACACCCTAGGAAAACCGCCTCAGCGCAGCAGGCCGCGCTCGCGCATCCAGTCGCGGCACTCCATGAGCATCGTGTTCAGCGGCTGCGGCCGGTAGCCGAGTTCACGCTGCGCCTTGGCGCTGCTGCAATACAGGTTCTGTGACAGCAGCGCGACCGCATCTCGCGTGACATCCGGCTCGCGCCCGAACAGCGGCGCTACCCACTCCTCGACCCGGGCGTATGCATCGAGCACCGCCGGATGCGCGCGCACCATGCGCCGACGCAGTCCGAGTACCGACGCCACCTCACGGGCAAAGCCCAGGTAGGTCGTCTGCGCCCCGCCCAGCAAATAGTTCTCGCCCACGCGACCGCGTTCGGCCGCTGCGATCATGGCGCGCGCGACCTCACGCGCATGACAGAAGCTGCCGCCGCCCGGCGCTATCGCAGGCAGGCGCCGCTGTTGCACCAGCCGGAACAGGCGCGACCAGTTGTGCGTGTCATAGGCGCCGACGATGTTCGATGGATTGACCGTGACCGCGCGCAGCCCCGCGGCGACCCCTTTTCGCACTTCGCGCTCGGCCAGGGCCTTGCTGCGCACATACGCGATCGACGAATTGCTGCCGCGCGTGGGGGTATCTTCGGTGACGGTGCCGGCATGCAGCCCATAGGCGACGATGCTGGAGGCGTGCACGAAACGGGCCGCGCCCGCTTCCAATGCGGCCCGCACCACGTTGCGGGTTCCACGGACGTTGACTTTGAGCTGTTCCGCCTGGCTTCGAGACCAGAGGCTGGTATTGCCGGCGGCATGGAAAACGCAGTCGACGCCTCGCGGAATCAGGCCCTGAAGGCTGCGCACGTCGGTGATGTCGCCGACGACGCGTTGCACCGACGGAAAGCGGTCCAGCCCCGATCGGTCCGCACTGGCTCGATGCAGCGCCACCACGCGCCAGTCGGCGGCGAGCAGAGCCTCGACCAGGTTCAGGCCCACGAATCCCGTTGCACCGGTCACGAAGGCGATTGCGCCCACGTTCGGCCTCCTCTGCCGTATTTGCCGCGAGTGTATCAGCGGCGATTGGCGTTCAGACCTTCAGAACCTCGTCCACGGGCGCGGTGCTGCCCCACTGCTTGCACTGCGGACACTGCCAGAACATCTGGCGCGGCGAGAACCCGCAGTGCGTGCACTGGTAGCGCGGCGCCGATTCCATCAGGCGGCGCAGCGCGACACGCAGGCTCGCCGCCGGTCGGTCCAGGCCCACCGCGATCACGTTGGGCTGCTTCTCCAGCACTTCCAGGAACTGCGCCAGTACCGCGCGACTGGGTCGCGACTGCAGGCCCTGCGCCAGATGATCCAAGGGGTCCATGCCCTCATCGGCCAGCAGGCGTGCCTCGGCAATGAACGGCAGGCTCGACGGCGAGATGTCCTTGGCGTCCTTGAGGAACAGCAGATAGCCCTCGGCATCGCCGGTTTTTTCGAAACAACGGCCCAGGGCCTCGATCACATCCGGCAGGAACCGCGCGTCGCGCTCGAACGCGCGCAGATAGGACTTGGTGGCCGCGGCGTATTCGCCCTCGCCCTCGAGCAAAGCACCGAGCAACAAGTCGGCGCGGATGCAGCGGCTGTCTTCATCCAGCGCCTTGCGCGCACAACGTGCCGCCTCGACCGCGTTCTTGGCGCGCCGCGCCTCGTCGGCCAGTTCGCACCAGTACTGCGCGATCACCGCGCGCTGCGACTCGCCCTTGGCCGCTTCCAGCCGTCGCGCCGCCTCGATCGCATGCTTCCAATCGTGGCCCTGTTCGGCGATGACGCGAATCTGGTCCAGCGCGAACGAGACATGACGACCCTGCGTGACCAGCTCTTCAAAAACCTGCTCCGCGCGATCCATGACGCCGGCGCGCATGTAGTCCTGCGCCACCTCGAGCTGGATCTGCGCGCGCAGCTCCGGGGCCAGTCCCGGTCGCGCCAGCAAGGCTTCATGCACGCGCAGGGCGCGATCGACCTCACCGCGCTTGCGAAACAGATTGCCCAGCGTCAAATGCAGCTCGACGGTGGAGTGATCGAGTTCCGCGACCTGGGTCAGTGCCGCCAGCGCCTGATCGGGATCGTCGGAGGCGATGCGGCTCAGCAGCCCGCCGATCTGCTCGGCATCGAACGCCGCGCCGGACATCGTGGGCGCACGACGCGCCAGCGCCCAACCCAGCGCAACGCCGAGCGGCAGCAGCAGCCAGATGAACAGGGAGTCGAGCACAGCCGGGGTGGATTAAGGCAACGGCGGCGTTGGCGACGGAATCGCGGGCGGCGGCGGCACGGCCACGACAGGCGCGGCCACCGGCAGCGCACGCAGATTGCGCAGTTCGCTTTCCGCATCGCGCAGCTGACGGCGCAGGCGCGCCATGTCGCGCTGCGCGCGCAGCAGGCGCGCAGCGACCAGCAAGAGCGTCACCAGCATGCCGAGCAGGAAGTCGCCGACCAGGATTGCGATCAGCGGCAGCTCCAGCTCGCCGAACAAATAGTTGAAGTGGACCGTCTGCGCGTTGAAGTAGCCGATCGACGCGCCCAGCACCAGCATCGCGATCAGCAGCACCACCAGCAGCACGCGAAGCATGCGAAGACCCCTCAGTCCGTCGCGGCCGCGTTGAGCGCGGACACCGTCGAGGCTGCTGCAGCCGCAGCGGCCGCCGCCAGCTCCTCGTGCAGGCTGGCATTGACGCGCTCGCGCATCTCCTTGCCCGGCTTGAAATGCGGCACGCGCTTAGGCGGGATGTGCACCGGCTCGCCGGTCTTGGGGTTGCGCCCGACGCGAGCCGGACGGTGGTGCAGCGCAAAGCTGCCGAAGCCCCGGATCTCGACCCGATCGTCACGCGCCAGCGCGTTGCTGATCTGGTCGAGCACACTCTTGACCGCCAGCTCCACATCCTTGTGCATCAGATGGGTCTGCTGGGCGGCCAGCTTCTCGATGAGTTCCGATTTGGTCATGACAGGCCAAGACAGGATTGCAAGGTGCCGGAAACAATAGAGAAAAAAAAAGGGCCGCGCAAGCGCGGCCCTCTCATTTTTCCCTTTTTTTTCGGGAAGATAGGCGACAAACTTAATCGTTGCTGCCGCCCATCTGCTCCTTGAGGAGATCGCCCAGGCTGGTACGGCCGGTCGACGCGTTGCGGCTGTAATCCGCCATCGCCTCCTGCTCTTCCTGGATTTCCTTCTCACGCACCGACAGCTGCACGGTGCGGTTCTTGCGGTCGACGCCGATGAAGCGCGATTCCAGCGTATCGCCTTCCTTCAGCACCTTGGTGGCATCTTCGACGCGATCGCGCGACAGGTCGTTGGCCTTGATGTAGCCCTCGACGCCGTTCCCCAGGTCGATGACCGCACCGCGGACCTCGACGCTGCGCACCGTGCCGGTGACCATCGCGCCCTTGGTATTGGTGGCGATGAACTCGGTCAGCGGATCCTGCTGGACCTGCTTGACGCCCAGCGAGATGCGCTCGCGCGCACCGTCGATGGCGAGCACCACGGCATCCAGTTCCTGACCCTTCTGGTAACGACGCACGGCCACTTCGCCCGGCTCGTTCCAGTCCAGGTCGGACAGATGGACCAGACCGTCGATGCCGCCGTCCAGACCAATGAAGATGCCGAAGTCGGTGATCGACTTGATCGCACCATGGACGCGGTCGCCCTTCTGGTGGTTCTGCGCGAACTCTTCCCAGGGGTTGGCCTTGCACTGCTTCATGCCCAGCGAGATACGGCGGCGCTCGCCGTCGATGTCGAGGATCATGACCTCGACCTCGTCGCCGACCTGCACGACCTTGCCCGGGTTGACGTTCTTGTTGGTCCAGTCCATTTCCGAAACGTGGACCAGGCCTTCGACGCCCGGCTCGATCTCGACAAACGAACCGTAGTCGGTGATGTTGGTGACCTTGCCGAACAGGCGGGTCTTCTCCGGATAGCGACGTTCGATGTCGCTCCACGGATCGGCGCCCAGCTGCTTCAGGCCCAGCGAGACGCGGCGGCGCTCGCGGTCGTACTTCAGAACCTTGACTTCGATCTCGGCGCCGACGGTGACGACTTCGGCCGGATCCTTGACGCGCTTCCACGTCATGTCGGTGATGTGCAGCAGGCCGTCGATGCCACCCAGGTCGACGAACGCGCCGTACTCGACCAGGTTCTTGACCACGCCCTTGAGGACGACGCCTTCCTGCAGGGTCGCCAGCAGGCTGTCACGCTCGGCCGAGTATTCGGCTTCCAGCACTTCGCGGCGCGAGACCACGACGTTGTTGCGGATCTTGTCGAGCTTGATGACCTTGAACTCGAGCGGCTTGCCTTCGAGGTACGAGGTATCGCGGACCGGACGGACGTCGACCAGCGAGCCCGGGAGGAACGCGCGCACCGAGCCGATGTCGACGGTGAAACCGCCCTTGACCTTGCCGGTGATGATGCCGATGACCGTTTCCTTGCCCTCGAAGGCCTTCTGCAGGCGCTCCCAGGTCTTGATGCGTTCGGCCTTTTCCTTCGAGAAGCGGGTCTCGCCGAAGCCGTCTTCGACGGTTTCCAGCGCCACTTCCACGTCGTCGCCGGCAGCAACCTTCAGCTCGCCGTCGACCATGAATTCGTTGATGGGGATGACGCCCTCGGACTTCAGTCCGGCGTCAACGATGACCACATCAGGCTTAACAGCCAGCACGCGCGCATTGACGATGGTGCCGGACTGCATCGATTGGCCGCCCTTCAGGCTGGCCTCAAACAACTCAGCGAAAGTCTCGCTCATTCAAACACTCGGTTAGGTTGAACATCCCCAGCATCCTTGCTCAGGGGCCCGTTAATGAAAAAACGATGCGCATCCTGCGCACCGGCTTGCTGCACTTCGAGGGAGAAAGGTGCGCTTAGACGAAGCGGTACCGCTGCAGAAGTAGCTCCACCCGGGCCAACACCTGATCGGGTGAAAGTCCAGTTGTATCAACAACTTCCGCGCCATCAGCCGGCCGCAAGGGGGCGATGGGGCGGTTGCGGTCGCGCTCGTCGCGCGCGCGAATCTCTTCGCGAAGGGGCGCGAGTGTAGCCGCAATCCCCTTTGCGCTCAACTGCTTGAGTCGCCTTTGCGCCCGTTCGTCGGCGCTGGCTTCCATGAAGATTTTCAGGCCCGCATCCGGGAATACGATCGTACCCATGTCGCGGCCGTCGGCGATCAGGCCGGGCGCCACGCGGAAATCCTTCTGCCGCTGCAGCAGCGCGGCCCGCACCGGCGGCGCGGCGGCGATCATCGAGGCCAGCGCGCCGGTGGATTCCTTACGCACGTCATGCGTCCAGTTCTCGCCGCCAACCAGAATCGCCTCGTCGTCCTCGGTCTCGCCGGTGAAGCGGATGTCCAGCTGCGGCGCCAGCGCCGCCACCGCGCCAGCGTCATGCAGGTCGAGGTCGCGCTTGTGCGCGGCCAGCGCCAGGATGCGGTACAGCGCACCGCTGTCCAGCCGGTGCCAGCCGCCGAGCCGTGTCGCCAGCCAGCGCGTCACCAAGCCCTTGCCGACGCCGCTGGGACCGTCGACGGCGATGACGGGCGAAACCGTGGTGAACGAGGTCATGGTGGCGAGGCGATGATCAGGCCGACGTCAGCGCGGCAAGCTGCGCGAAATAGTCCGGGAAGGTCTTGGCGACGCAGCCGGGGTCGTTGATGCGCACCGGCACGCCCCCGCAGGCCGCGAGTGAAAAACTCATCGCGATGCGATGGTCGTCGTAGGTGTCGATGGTCGCGGCCCGCAGCTCGCGCGGCGGCGTGATGCGCAGGTAGTCGGCGCCGGCCTCCACCGTCGCGCCGAGCTTGACCAGCTCTGCCGCCATGGCGGCAATGCGGTCGGTTTCCTTTACGCGCCAGCTGCCGATATTGCGCAGCACACTGGGGCCATCGGCGAACAGCGCGACGACCGCAACCGTCATCGCCGCGTCGGGAATGTGGTTGAAGTCGGCGTCGATCGCCTTCGGTCGGAAGCCGGCGTCCAGGCCCGGTGAGCGCACCTCGGTCCAGTGCTCGCCTTGCGTCACCTCGGCGCCCATCGCCGTCATCACCTCGGCAAAGCGCACGTCGCCCTGCAGGCTGGCATGGCCCATGCCGTGCACGCGCACTGGCCCACCGGCCAGCGCGCCGAGCGCGAGGAAGTAGGACGCCGACGAGGCATCGCCCTCGACCGCAAACGTGCCGGGCGCGCGGTAACGCGCACCCGCGGCGACCGTGAAGCGCGGTGACCCGGCGGCCGTCGTGGAACGCTGCACCTCGACGCCGAAGCGCTGCATCAGCGCGACGCTCAGGTCGATGTAGGGCTTGGAGATCAGCTCGCCCTCGACCTCGACCACCAGGTCGCGCGCGCGCGCCAGCAGCGGCGCGGATTGCAGGATGCCGGTCAGGAACTGGCTGGACGCATCGCCGCGCACGCGCACCGGCCGGTCCGCGCGCGCCTGCGCCGGCTCGATGAGTAGCGGCGGATAGCCGTCCTGCTGCGCGTAGCCGATGCGCGCACCGAGCGGCCGCAGCGCATCAACCAGGTCGCCGATCGGGCGCTCGTGCATGCGCGGCACGCCGGATAGCCGGTAGCGGCCGTCCATGAACGCCAGAACGGCGACCAGCGTGCGGATCGACAAGCCAGAATTGCCGACGAAGAGGTCGGCCTCGCGATTCGGAAACTGCAGGGCGCCGCGCACCCGCCAGCCGGCGTCGCCCTCATCCGTCAGCGGCACACCGCAGGACTTCAAGGCGTCGCGCATCACGCGCGTGTCGTCGGAGTCGAGCAGGCCGGTCAGTTGCGTCTCGCCATCCGACAGCGCCGCCAGCAGCAGCGCACGGATCGACACGCTCTTGGAACCCGGCAGACGCAATTCACCGCACGCCGCACGAATCGGCGCCAGATCAAGAAAAGGCGTAGGCGCTGCCGCGCTCATGGCAACGATGTAGCTACTCGATCTGCGCGAGATAGCGCTCGCGCGCCGTGCGCGCACGCTCGAACAAGGCGCGAATCTCGTCCCAACGGCCTTCACGCATCAGCCGCAGGATCTGCTGCAACTCCTCGATCTGCTGTTCAAGCAACTGGCCGACCGAATCGGCATTGGCACGCACGATGTCGTGCCACATCTGCGGCGAACTGGACGCGATGCGCGTGAAGTCGCGGAAGCCGCCGCCAGCATTGGGAAAGATCTCGCCGCGCGCATCGAGCCGCGCGAGCAGATCGACGAAGCTGTAGGCCAGCACGTGCGGCAAGTGCGAAGTTGCGGCGAAGATCGCGTCGTGCTGCGGCGCGTCCATCTCGACCACGCGCGCACCGACCGACTGCCACAGCCGCGTCACCAGCAGCCGCGCAGCGGCGTCCTGCGTCTCGTGCGGCGTCAGGATCACGCGGTGATTACGGAACAGTTCGGCCTGGCTGTGCGCCACCCCGCTCTTCTCGGTACCGGCGATCGGATGGCCCGGCACGAACTTGGGTGGCAGCTCGCCGCAGACGCGGCGCACTTCGTCCAGAACCGACTGCTTGGTGCTGCCGACATCGGTCAATACCGCATCGTCGCGCATCGCCGGCCAGCAGGCCGCGAGCGCCTCGCCGGTATGCAGCACCGGCACCGCCAGCACGACGACGTCGGCGTTACGCACCGCATCGGCCGCAGCGTCGGCGGCCGTGTCGATGACGCCGAGCTTGAGCGCAGTCTCACGCTGCACCGGATCGGCGTCATAGCCGGTGATGCGCCCGACCTGCCCGGCCGTGCGCAACGCGCGCGCGAACGAACCGCCGATCAGGCCCAGGCCGATCACCGCCAGATGACGAACGCTCATGGCCCCGGAATCGTCCTATTTCTGCAGGACCGTGCGCAGCGCGCGCAGGAAGCGATCGTTCTGCGCCTCGGTGCCGACGCTGACGCGCAGGAATGAAGGCAGTCCATAGGACGCAATGGGCCGCACGATGACGCCCTGCTCCAGCAGCCCCTGATGGATCGGCTTGGCCTCGCGGCCGAATCCGATCGCCAGGAAGTTGGCCTGCGACGGCAGCACCGTCAGGCCCAGGCCCTGCAATTCCTGGGTCAGTCGCGCCCGCTCGCGCGTGTTCAACTCGACGGACTCACGCACATACGCCTGGTCTTCGAGCGCGATCTCGGCCGCGAGCAACGCCAGGCTGTTGTTGTTGAACGGCTGGCGCACGCGGTTCAGCAGATCGGCCAGCTCCGGGCTCGACAGCGAATAGCCAACGCGCAGACCGGCCAATCCGTAGGCCTTGGAGAACGTGCGGAACACGACCAGGTTCGGATAGCGATCCAGCCAGGCGCGCACGTCGCCGCGCAGCGCCGGCTCCATGTACTCCCAGTAGGCCTCGTCGAGCGCGACGATGACCTGCGGCGGCACCTGCGCAAGAAACGCCTCGATGTCGGCAGCCGGCAGCCAGGTACCGGTCGGGTTGTTGGGATTGGCGATGAAGACCAGCGCCACGTCGGGGTTGGCCTTCAGCTCGCGCGCGAACGCGGAGAGATCGTGGCCGTAGGGCTGCGCGTCGCTCGCCGGCCGCGCCGGCACTTCCACGGCGCGCGCGCACTGCGCCTGAGTGATGATCTCGTAGACCGCGAACGCGTGCGCCGAATACAGCGCCGCGCGATCGGGGCCCAGGAACACGCGGCCCAGCAGTTCGATGATGTCGTTAGAGCCGTTGCCCAGCGTGATACAGGAGGCATCGACGCCATGCATCTCGGCCAACTTCTTCTTCAGGCGAAAACCGCCGCCGTCTGGATACAGCGCGAGGTCGGTGCGTGCGACGCATTCGGCGAGCGCCGCACGCACGCGTGGGCTCAGCCCCAGCGGATTCTCGTTCGAGGCAAGCTTGATCGCATCGGCGACGCCGAGACGGCGCTGCAGTTCCTCGATCGGCATGCCCGGCGAATAGGCTTCCAGGCTCAACACGCCGGTCGCGGCGTTGCGGGTCAGGTCGGGATTCATGGTCGGAGCGTTCACAGCACGGCCTTCGGATAGGAACCGAGAATCTTGAAGAACGCGGCGGCGGCCTGGACACGGTCCAGCACCTGACGCACCGCCTCGTCCTGCGCGTGGCCGGCGAAGTCGATGAAGAAGTAGTAATCCTGCACCACCGAGCCGCGTACCGGGCGTGACTCGATGCGCGTCAGGTCGAGCCTGGCGTCGGCAAAGGGCTGCAGCAACGTGAACAGCGCGCCCGGCTGGTTGCGATGTGCGGTCATCACCACCGAGGTCACATCCTGCCCGGTCGGTGCCGGGTCGTGCTTGCCGATGATCAGGAAGCGCGTGGTGTTGCTCGGATCGTCCTCGATGTTCGAGGCCAGAATGTTGAGCGCGTTGAGGCGCCCGGCCTGCACACTGGCGATGGCGGCGATGCCGCGGCCTTCCTGCTTGGCCTGCAGCGCCGCCTGACCGTTGCTGGACACGGTTTCGCGCACGGCGCGCGGCAGCTTGGCATCCAGCCACTTGCGGCACTGGGCGAAAGACTGCGGATGCGCGTAAACCTTGGTGATCTTCGACAGCTGCTCTTCGGTCGACAGCAGATGGTGATGCACCGGCAGCGCAACTTCACCGCAGAGCCGCAGCTTGGTCAGCGCGAGTTCGTCCAGTGTGTGGCTGACGACGCCGCCGATGGAATTCTCGACCGGGACGACGCCGTAATCGGCAGCGCCGCTTTCCACCTCGCGGAAGATCTCGTCGATGGCACCGTTGGCACGCGCGGTCACCGCATCGCCGAAATGCTTTTGCACCGCCGCCTGCGTGTAGGTGCCCTCGGGGCCGAGGTAGGCCACCGTCAGCGGCGACTCCAGCGACAGGCAGGCCGACATGACCTCGCGCATCAGGCGCGCCATCGCCTCGTCGGTCAGCGGACCCTGGTTGCGCGCCATCACGCGGCGCAGCACCTCGGCCTCGCGGGCCGGGCGGTAATGGTCGCCCTTGTCGCCCATCGACTGCTTGATGTGGGCGATGGTCTGGGCGATGCGCGCGCGCTGCGAGATCAGGCTCTGGATGTTTTCGTCCAGGGCGTCGATCTGGTCACGGGCTTTCAGCAGGTCGTTCTGCGTCATGCGATGCAGGCCAAAAGTAAGACGGGCGGGGAGCGCGATTGTACGCGCTCCCCGCCCGGGTTTTTACCGCTTGCGGGGATTCGGCTGCGCTCAGCGCGCCGGGATCACGCGCGTCGACAGCACACCCTGGATCGAGGCGATCTCCTGCGCCGCCTCGGCGCCGATCGGCTGATCGAGGTCGACGATCGTGTAGGCCAGGTCGCCGCGCGACTTGTTGAGCAGGTCAGCGATGTTGAGGCTGCGCTTGGCCAGTGCGGTCGAGATCTGGCCGACCATGTTCGGCACGTTCTCGTTGACGATGCACAGGCGCGTCTTGCCCGGCAGCAGCGCCATCACCGCCTCGGGGAAGTTGACCGAGTTGCGCACGTTGCCGGTCTCCAGGAAGTCCCGCAGCTGGTCGGCGACCATGACGGCGCAGTTGTCTTCAGCCTCACCGGTGCTCGCGCCCAGGTGCGGCGTCGCGATGACCTTCGGATGGCCCTTGAGCGCGTTCGACGGGAAGTCGCAGGCATAGGCGTGCAAGGTGCCGGCGTTCAGCGCTTCGATCACCGCCTTCTCGTCGACGATGGCGTCGCGCGCGAAGTTCAGGATCACGCCCTGCTTCTTCATCAGCTTCAGGCGGTCGGCGTTGATCAGGCCGCGCGTGGCATCGAGCAGCGGCACGTGCACCGAAATGAACTGCGACTTGGAGACCAGGTCATCGACCGACAGCGCCTGGCGCACGCCGGCGTTCAGCGCCCAGGCGTTCTGCACCGTCATCGCCGGGTCGAAGCCGTACACCGTCATGCCCAGTTCCAGCGCTGCGTTGGCGACTTTGACGCCGATCGCACCGAGGCCAATGACGCCCAGCGTGCGGCCCGGCAGCTCGAAGCCGACGAACTTCTTCTTGCCCGCCTCCACCGCCTCGTGCATCGCCTTGTCGTCGCCGTCGAGCTTCTTCACGAAGTCCAGCGACTGCGGGATGTTGCGCGAGGCCATGAACATCGAGGCCAGCACCAGTTCCTTGACCGCGTTGGAGTTGGCACCCGGGGCGTTGAACACCGGCACGCCGCGCTTGCTCATCGCGGCCACCGGGATGTTGTTGGTGCCGGCACCGGCGCGGGCGATCGCCTTGACCGAGGCCGGGATATCGAGCTTGTGCATATCGGCCGAGCGCACCATCACCGCGTCCGGGTTCTGGATCTCGGAGGCGACTTCATAGCGCTCGCGCGGCAGGCGCTCGAGACCGTTGACGGAGATGTTGTTGAGGGTCTGGACCTTGAACATGTTGCGTTATCCGTTGCGTTGTTCGTTGCGTTATTCGTTTGGAAGGCGAGCGGCGACCGGGCTTAACCCCTGGTGCGCGCGAATTCCTTCATGTAGTCGACGAGCTGCTGCACGCCTTCCAGCGTCATCGCGTTGTAGATCGACGCGCGCATGCCGCCGACCGAGCGGTGACCCTTGAGGCCCGACAGGCCCGCGGCCTTGGCACCCTTGAGGAAGTCGGCGTCGAGTTCGGCGTTGGCCAGCGTGAAGGGTACGTTCATGCGCGAGCGGTTCTCTTTCTTCACCGGATTGCGGTAGAAGTCCTGTGCGTCGATGTAGTCGTACAGCAAGCCCGACTTGCGCGCGTTGAGTTCGCCCACGGCCTTCAAGCCGCCCTTGGCCTTGAGGTGCTTGAACACCAGGCCCGAGACGTACCAGGAAAAGCACGGCGGCGTGTTCAGCATCGACTCGTTGTCGGCCTGCTGCTTGTAGTCGAAGATGCCTGGCGTGTTCGGCTGTGCCTGGCCGATCAGGTCCTCACGCACGATCACGATCGTGATGCCCGAGGGGCCGATGTTCTTCTGCGCGCCGGCGTAGATCAGGCCGTACTTCGACACGTCGATCGGACGCGACAGGATGTTCGACGACATGTCGGCGACCAGCGGCACGCCGTTGGTTTCCGGTTCGGCGTGGAACTCGACGCCGTGGATCGTCTCGTTCGGCGTGATGTGCACGTAGGCGGCGTTCGGGTCGAGCTTCCAGCCCGCGACGTCCGGGATGTTCGTGAACTTGTCGGCTTCGCTCGACGCGGCGACGTTGACCTTGGCGTACTTGCCCGCCTCCTTGGCGGCCTTCTTGCCCCAGTCGCCGGTCAGCACGTAATCGACGCCGGTCTTGCCACGCAGCAGGTTCATCGGGATGAACGTGAACTGGCCGGTGGCGCCGCCCTGCAGGAACAGCACCTTGTAGTTCGCCGGGATACCGGCGAGTTCACGCAGGTCGGCTTCCGCCGCCTGGGCGATGCTCATGAACTCCTTGTCACGGTGCGACATCTCCATCACCGACATGCCGCTGCCCTGCCAGTCCAGCAAATCCGACTGCACCTGCTGCAGCACGTCGAGGGGAAGCGTCGCCGGGCCGGCGCTGAAGTTCACGATACGAGCCATTTCAATATCCTGCCTGTGGGTCTTGAAGCGATGAACGAAGGAAAAATCAGGCCCAGCGCTCGACATCGAGGTTGGGCACGGAAGCAAAGGCGGCACCCCGATCGGTGACCAGCGTGAGCTGGTGCGCCATCGCGGTGGCCGCGAGCATCAGGTCCAGCGCGGCCAGCTTCTCGCCGGCCGGTTGCAGATAAGCATTGAGCGCCACGGCCTGCTGAGCCTCAGCCGTGCCGAAGTCCAGCACCGGCACGCTGGCCAGAAACTCCTTCATCAGCTTGCCGTAGCGCGCCTGCGCACGCGGCTGCTGGCGCAAGGCCATCTCGGCCTCCATACGGCTCAGCACCGAGATCGCCACTTCCGTGGGCTTGAGCTGCGAGAGCTTCAGCACCACCGGCAGACGGCCCTTGACCGCACCGGCGAGCACGTCGGAATCGAGCAGGAACCTCACCAGCGCGTCTCCGGCTCACCCGGCAGCGCCGCACGCCAGGCCTGGAAGTCCAGAGTCTCCTCGGCCAGTTCCGGCGCGGGATTGCCGAAGTGGCGCTTCAGCGCCTCAGGCCAATCCTTTTCCTCGTTGCGCGCCAGCCAGTCCTGCACCGCGAGCACGATCGCGCGATTGCGGGTCAGCCCCGCACGCTCGACCGCCTTGTTGAGGCGCTCGACCGTCGCGTCGTCGAAATGCACGCTGAAATTCATGGGCCCGGATTCTCACCTAACAGGTTATGTTAGTCAAATGGCCCGATATGAAATCTTTTAAATCAAGAGGCTTGGATTCAAAACTTAAAATCCGCTAGCGAGGCAGCTGGCGCTGATGGCGCCGTAACGAGCCTCGACCAGCTCCGCCGGCGGACCGATGTCGAGCACGAACAGCCGGTCGAACTCGCATTCCGCGAGATCGGGCAGCGCCGGGCCGCCGAGCTCGCGAATCAGCGGCGCCAGGGTGTTGCTGTGACCCACCACCAGCGCCGTGCTCCCTGCCGGTAGTTGCCGCAAACGCGCGAGCACGGCGGCGATGTGGTCGCCCTCGGTGGGCACGACGATGGGTTCCAGCCCGCGCGCCGCCGCCAACGGCGCAGCAGTTTCGCGGGTCCGGCGATAAGGCGTGGTCAGAACTGCATCGACGGCCGCCGCGCGCAACGCCGTCTTCAGCGCTTCGGCACGTTGGCGGCCGGCTTCGGACAAAGCCGGATCGCCGGCGGGCGCGGACGCCTTCTCGGCGTGGCGTACCAGGAGCACCTGGGCGGGCATCGCGTGCGCGACACCCGCGATCAAGATCAGCGCCAGCGCGAACCCACTTGTCGCGGCTCGCACGGCGCCAATTCCCGTCAGGCCGGCAGCATCTGCGCGACCAGCTTCTCGCAGGTCGGCTTGTCCATGTAGCGCGGGACCGCGTAGGTCCAGTGCGCTTCCTTGAGCGCCGCGTCGGTGATCGCCGGAATGTCCGCGGCCTTGAGCTTGGCGACCTGGGTCGGAATGCCGAATGCGGCATTGAGGCTGCGGATATGCGCAATCAATGCGTCGGCCAGCTGCGCCGCGCTCTCCCCGCCTTTCTTCAGCCCGCCGACTTCGGCGAGCGTCGCCAGGCGCTCGGTGCATTCGGACTTGGAGTAGTCGAGCACATAGGGCAACACGATGGCGTTGGCCAGGCCATGCGGCACGTGGTAGCGCGCGCCGAAGTTGTGCGAGATCGCGTGCACGTAGCCGACGCCGGCGCTGGTGAAGGCCACGCCCGCCTTGTACGAGGCCACCGCCATGTTCTGGCGCGCTTCCAGGTCGGCGCCGTTCTGCATCACCTTCGGCAGGTTCTGCATGATCAAGCGCGTGGCTTCCAGCGCCTCGGCGTCGGTCGCCTTCATCGCGTTGCGCGAGATGTAGGCCTCGACGGCATGCGTCAGCGCGTCCATGCCGGTTGCGGCCGTGATCGGCGGCGGCAGGCCGGTCATCAGCGCAGCGTCGAGCGCGGCGGCCACCGGGACCAGCCGGGGGTCCATGATCGCGAACTTGCGCGTCGAAGCCGGATCGGAGACAACCGCAGCGATCGTGACTTCCGAGCCCGTGCCGGCCGTGGTCGGCACCACGTACAGCGGCATCGGCCGGAAGATCAGGCGCATCAGGCCCGCCATCCACGCCACCTTGTGCGGATTCGTCGCGCGCGCGGCGATGACCTTGGCCGCATCGATCGATGAGCCGCCACCCACCGCCAGGATGGCCGTGCACTGCTCACGCTTGAGCATGAGCAGGCCGGTCTCGATCTGCTCGATCGTCGGATCGGGCTTCACGCCGTCGTAGATCACGACGTTCACGCCCAGCGCGCGTAGCTTGTCCTGCATGCCATTGAGCAGGCCGATCTGGATCAGCATGCTGTCCGTCACGATCATCAGCTTCTTCACGCCCGCCTTGGCGATCTGTTCGCAGAGCTTCAGCGACGAGCCAGGGCCGGTGACCAGCTCCGGTTGGCGGAAGTTGAGAATCCAAGTCGAAACCTTCAGCGCCAACATGAACAGGCGATAGAAGAAGACACGCAGCGGGAATGGAATCACGGTGGGCTCCCAGTGGGTTCTAGAAGAGGGCGGCTCTGCGGGCCGCTGTGGCGCGCACTATGACCGAATCGCGGGCTGCTGGGCAGCCCCGACAGGCTAGGCGGAGATTGCTTCGAATCGACCGGAATTCAGCCGACGACCTGATCCAGCCCCGGCAACCAGCTTTCCGGCAGCATCGGCCGCACCCGCGTCCAGTCGCGGCGCAGGCGCTCGGCGAACAGCGGCTGCACGAGTTGACGCGCCAGCCCCTGGATCACCTCGGCAGGTTGCCGCTGCAGCAGTTGTGACAGCCCCTGGCGGGTCGAATCCGGTAGCGCGCCCGCCAGCGGCAGCAGATAGACCAGGCCCTCGCTGCGCAGCGCCGACTCGAACAGCGGGCCGATCAGCTTCAGGTCCGACAACTTCGGGAACGCGCCGATCTCTTCGAGCACGGCCGCATCCAGGCCGCGCAGCACCAGCAGCAGCGGCTCGTGCAATTGCTGGGCGTTGGCTGTCTCCAGCAGGCTCACCAGCACGCGCTCCTGTCCGGTCAGACCCAGGCGCGCCAGCCGGCCGCGCGCGTCGTCGCCGACCTGCTCCATCAGCGACAGCGCCAGCGGCCACAAGCGTTCCGGCTCCTGCGCCGTCACCGTGATGACGGCGCGGATGCGCGTATCGTCGAACAGGCCGACCAGTTCATTGAGACGTTCGCGCGATTCGACGAAGAAGCCGACACGCAGCAGCGCGACGTCCGGCATCGAGCGCGCGACGGCAGCAATCGCCTCGTCGCTGATCACATCGACGAAACGCGCCATCGTCAGGAACTCGCCGCGTGCCAGCAGCGCCTTGGCCACTGCGAGTACGACCGGCAGCGGCATGCGCCGCAGCGTCGCCGCCGCACTGCGCGGATCGAGCTGCAGGCACAGATCGGCGAGAAACGGTGTCGACAGACGCTTGGCCAGATCCACCGCTTGATCCGGGTCCAGCAGACCGGCAACGCGCGCACAGATCATCGGCCCCATGGCGCGCTCTGCGATCAGTGCAATGACCGGCGCCGGCAGCAGCCTGGCGGCAGCGACCAGGCGACCGAACAGCGCGCGATCCTGCTCCACCATCGACGCCGCAATCGCGGCGCGCAGCGCACGCAGATCGGCGACGCTGGCGGATTCAAGGTAATCAAGCGACTCGGTCGGCACGCCGAGCAGGCGTGCAAGCTTGATGCGTTCGGCTTCGACCAGCAGGCGACTCATGCGACCTACCCCAGCAGCACGCGGCGCACGACGCCGCGCAGCAAGGCCGGTACATGTTGCAAGGCTTGCTCGGCGGACGCGAGCAGCGCGGCGCGCTGGCGTTGGCGCGCATCGCGCACCGCCTCTGCCAGTCGCTGACGCGATGCGGCATCGATGGACGTCAGCTCCGGCAGCTCGGCAGCGGCGGTGCCCAGTTCGGTGCGCAGCGGATCACCGGCACCCCTGCTGCCCGCTCGCTTGCCGGCCACCACCTCTTTACTCGGCCGCTGGCGCCTCGGCGCCCTCACCTTCGCCTTCGTCGTCCTCAGCCTCGATGCGATCCAGGCCGACCAGGCGATCGCCGTCCACCGGGCGCATGATGCGCACACCCTGCGTGTTGCGACCGGCCACGCGCACTTCGGACGCACGCGTGCGAATCAGGTTGCCGGATTCCGAGATCAGCATGATCTCGTGGCTGTCGTCGACGACGATGGCGCCGATCAGGCGGCCGGTCTTGTCGGTGAGCTGCTGACCGATCACACCCTGGCCGCCGCGACCCTTGCGCGGGAACTGATCCGGCGGCGTGCGCTTGCCGAAGCCGTACTCGGACACGGTCAGGATGTCGCCAGCAGCGCCTTCGCGCGGCGCCACGATCAGGGCAATGACGCGCGCACTGTCGCCGACCGCAGCGGCATCCGCCGCATCCTCGACGTCCTCGGCAGCGCTGTCCGCACCCTCGTCGCTCTCATCTTCACCGGCGGCAAAGGTCTTGAGCAGCTTCATGCCGCGCACACCGGTGGACGTACGGCCCATGGAGCGCACCGCGCTCTCGGGGAACCGCATTGCACGGCCGGCATCGGAGATCAGGATGATGTCGTCGCCGCCATTGGTCAGCGCCACGTCCACCAGCACGTCGTCCACGCGCAGATCGACGGCGATGATGCCGTTGGCGCGCACGTTGGCGAAGGCCGACAGCTCGGTCTTCTTCACGGTGCCGCGACGGGTCGCCATGAAGATGTAGGTCTTGCTGTCGGGATTCTGCGGATCGACGCTGTCCACGAAGGACTTGATCGGCAGCACCGCGCTGACCTTCTCGCCGGCTTCCAGCGGCAGCAGGTTGTTGAACGGCTTGCCGCGCGAACCGCGCGAGCCCGACGGCAACTGGAACACGCGCAGCTTGTAGCACTTGCCGGCGCTGGTGAAGCACAGCAAGGTGTCGTGCGAGTGCGCGACCCATAGCCGATCGACGAAATCCTCGTCCTTGGTCGTCGCCGCGATCTTGCCGCGACCGCCGCGCTTCTGCGCCTGGTACTCGGTGAGCGCGACCGCCTTGACGTAACCCTCGTGCGAGAGCGTGACGACCATGTCCTGCGGCGGGATCAGATCTTCATGCGCGATGTTGAGCGCGGCGTTGGTGATCTCGGTACGGCGCGTATCGCCGTAGTTCTCCTGGATCTCCAGCAGCTCGCCGCGGATCACCGACAGCAGGCGCAGCTCGGAGCCGAGGATATCGAGATAGTCGAGGATGGATTCCAGCAGCTCGCGGAACTCCTCGTGGATCTTGTCCTGCTCGAGGCCGGTCAGGCGGTGCAGGCGCAGTTCCAGGATCGCCTGGGCCTGCGCTTCGGAGAGACGGTAGCCGCCCTCGACGATACCGAACTCCGCACCCAGATCCAGCGGCCGCGAGGCGTTGGAGCCGGCGCGTTCCAGCATCGCCGTGACCGGGCCGGGATTCCAGACGCGGCCCATCAACCCGGCCTTGGCCTCGGCGGGATTCGGCGAGCGCTTGATCAGCTCGATGATCTCGTCGATGTTGGCCAGCGCGACCGACAGGCCTTCCAACACGTGCGCGCGCTCGCGCGCCTTGCGCAGCAGGTAGCGCGTGCGCCGCGTCACCACCTCGCGGCGGTGGCGGATGAAGATTTCCAGCAGCTCCTTCAGCGACAGCAGGCGCGGCTGGCCGTTGTCCAGCGCCACCATGTTGAGGTTGAAGCTGTCCTGCAGCTGCGTCTGCTGGAACAGGTTGTTGAGCACGACCTCGGCGTTCTCGCCGCGACGCAGCTCGATCACCATGCGCGTGCCGTCCTTGTCGGACTCGTCGCGCAGCTCGGTGATGCCCTCGATCTTCTTGTCCTTGACCAGTTCCGCAATCTTCTCGAGCAGACGCGCCTTGTTCACCTGGTACGGCAGCTCGGTGACGATGATCGCCTGCTTGTCGGCGGACACGTCCTCGAAATGCGTGCGCGCCCGGATCACGATGCGGCCACGGCCGGTGGTGTAGGCATCCACCAGCCCGTGGGCGTCGAGAATCATCGCCGCCGTCGGGAAATCCGGCGCCGGAATGTGCTGCATCAGCTCGCGCAGCTCGATCTCAGGGTTGTCGATCAACGCCACGCAGCCGTTGATGACTTCGGTCAGGTTGTGCGGCGGGATGTTGGTCGCCATGCCGACCGCGATGCCCGAGCTGCCGTTGACCAGCAGCTGCGGCACCTTGGTCGGCAGCACGGTCGGCTCGGTTTCCGAGCCATCGTAGTTGGGCTGAAAATCGACCGTTTCCTTGTCGATGTCGGCCAGCAGTTCATGCGCGAGCTTGGACATGCGCACTTCGGTGTAACGCATCGCCGCCGGCGCGTCGCCGTCCACCGAACCGAAGTTGCCCTGACCGTCGATGAGCGGGTAGCGCATCGAAAAGTCCTGCGCCATGCGCACCATCGTGTCGTACACCGCGCTATCGCCGTGCGGGTGGTACTTACCGATGACGTCACCGACGATACGCGCCGATTTCTTGTACGGCTTGTTGTAGTCGTTGCCCAGTTCCTTCATCGCGTACAGCACGCGGCGATGCACGGGCTTGAGGCCGTCGCGCGCATCCGGCAGGGCGCGGCCAACGATCACGCTCATCGCGTAATCGAGATACGAACGGCGCATCTCGTCTTCGAGATTGACGCTGAGAACTTCCTTGGCGAATTCGGTCATATCAGGGAGCTGCCGCATGGCCGTGAAGGGCATGCCGACAAGAGCAAAAAAGTGAGTGCGTTTATGGCTTTATTTATCGGCCGAGTTTACCATGAGTTGGCTCAAAACCCGTGCGTTTCTAAGGGTTTTGTCGATGGCATGAGCGCCCCCTTCCGGCCCATGCCGATTGGGCCCTTTTTCGCTCCTGCCGCGCCATGCCGAACGCCCGCCGTATCCTCCTGTTGGTGACCGCCCTGATCGGCGCCGCCATGGCCGCACCCGCGGCAGCCAATGCCAGTGCGGATGCGGGTGCGGGCACCAAGGACCTGTGCCGGGACTTCAAGCTGGTGCCGATCGACGATCACACGCGCTCGGCGGTGGTCGATCACGTCTGGTCCGGCACGCAGATCGGATACGGCGGTGTCGACGCCGATCCCAACCTCTACTTCGGCTACTACAACGCCCGTCGGCAGCTGACCGTGGCGCACTACCACCGCCCCAGCAAGCGCATGTGCCACCGGCAACTGCCGTCCACGTTCGGCGGCTGGGACAGTCACAACTCAGTGGTAATGACCGTCGACAAGGACGGCTATCTGCACGTTGCCGGCAACATGCATTCCTCGCCGCTGGTCTACAGCCGCGCGCACAAGCCGGGCGCCATCGATGGCATGCATCTGAGCCACATGATCGGCAAGGATGAGGCGCGCACCAGCTATCCCACGTTCCTCACGCTGAGCGACGGCACGCTGCTGTTCCTGTACCGCGAGGGCGGCAGCGGCGACGGCCGCTGGATCGTGAACCGCTACGACCAGGGCCAGTGGCTGCGTCTGCATGACACGCTGTTCGCCGGCCAGGACGAACGCGGGCCGATCAGCGCCTACCCGAGCAACTTCGTCCGCGATGCCCGCGGCCGCTATCACGTCGCGATCGTCTGGCGACGCAGCGCGGAGGCCAGCACCAACTTCGCGGTCAGCTATGCCGCCACCCGCGACTTCGAAAAGTGGACCGCGCTGGATGGCAGCACCCTGTCGCTGCCGTTATCTCCGAAAAGTGCGGACCTCGTCGAGTATCCGGACGTCGGCAGCGGACTGCGCAACCCGGCGCAACTGGTGCTGAGTCCGGACCAGCAGCCGATCATCAGCTTCAGCCGTCACATCAGCGATGGTCGCAGCACCGTGTTCATCGCCCAGCCGTTCGAGACGCGCTGGGTACTGCGTCCGATCCTGGCCTCCAAGCTGCGCGTCCCGATGCAGGGCTACGGCACGCTACCCAAGATCCCGGCCTTCTATGGCCCGTCGTACTCGCCCGACGGCCAATCGGCGTGGATGGACATCGTGTTTCCTGATGAAGAAGCACAGCGGGTGCCGTTGTCGCTCGACACGCTGACCCCGAGCGCGCGTCCGCAACCGCGCCCGCAGCCGGTCGCGCTGAATGTGCCGCTGCCGAAGATGCCGGAACTGCAGGACCCGGTGGAGAATCTCGTCGGTGTGCTGCCCACGGACCTCAAGCCGCGCCGCTCGGTGCTGCGCTACCTGCGTTATCTCAGTCAGGCCATCAACCGCGATCAGGCCCGCGCCTGCACGCCCGAATGGCCCAGGGCCTGCAACCCGCCGCCCGCGCTTTTGTACTACAGCGAAACGCGTCGCTGACGCCGTCGCAGCGCGAGGCCTACGCCGGCCATCACCATCAGCAGCAACGCGGCGAACGCCAGCACGCCGTCGCGCGGACCGCGTCCGATCGGATTCAGAAACTCCCATTTGTGCAGCGTCGAGAAGCTGCGCTGCTCCAGTACGTCGAACGCGCTGGTGCGCGCCGCCACCTGGCCCGACGCCAGATCCACGAAGACGCGGCGCTCGCCATCCTCCAGCCGCCAGACCGGCAATCGCTTGTTGGCAAAGCCGTACTCGGCGTTGAAGGCCTTCTGCAGTTCAGCCGAAGTTTCGAGCGGCAGGCCGGCGATACGCGCCACCACCGCGGATTCATCCAGCGGCAGTGCATCGCCGCTCGCAGCCTCGATCCAGCGTGTTTGCTCATGTGCCTGCACCCGCCATAGCCCGGAACCGTCCGGTAAGGCGAGCAGGCTCAGGCTCTGCGGTGCCTCGGACAGCGTCGGCATGGCGCTCACCGCCACCGCCGGCGGCAGCGCCGGCGGCGACTTGCGCAGCGGCGTCTGCACCAGCAGGTGGAACAGGCCGCTGACACCCAGCATCAGCGCCGGCACCCAGACCAGCCAGGCCAGCCATCGGTGCGCCCTGCGCGCTGGCGGCGCGCTGGCCGGCGCGCGCCGGAACATCACCAGCGACAGGCCCAGCATCGTCATCGCCAGCACGCTGAGCACGGCCAATCCGATCAGCGACAGCCGCAGGCCCTCCACGCCATCCAGCCAATGCCAGGTATGCAGGGTCTGGAACAGCAGCAGCAACACGCTCTTGCGGCGATCGTTGAGCGCAGCCAGACGGTCCTCGCCGGTATGCACATAAGCGGTGAGTGCGTCGTCGCGCTCGAAGCGCACCCGCCAGACCGGCAGCAGCCGGTTGACCGCCGGATAGTCGACGTCGAAGGCCGTGATTCGCTCCAGGGCCGCAAGCGGCGCCTCCGTCTCACCGGTGTAGTGACGCGCCAGCCATTCGGCGCGACGCGCGTCGGCTTGCGGCCGGCTCGCGCCGTCGCTCGCCGCCGCATAAGTCCAGTCGCTGCGATCGGTCGAAGCCCATTGCCACAGCACCTCGCCATCCTGGGACAGCAAGCGGGCGTAACCGACAGCCTCGACGCCCTGCGCTCGCAGCACGACATCGAGACCCTGTCCCGGAATCGCAAGCGGTCCCGAGACCGGCGGCGTCATCGCCGCCGGTCGCGGATTGGTCCAGGACATCAGTGGGTGCAGCAGGCCAGACCCCGCCCAGCACAACAGGGCGAGGCCGGCCAGCCACGACAACCGCCGATGCCAACGAAGCCAGCGTGCACTCACGGCCTGCCCCCCCGATGATCGCCATGAAGAGAGACGCTCATCGTCATGGTCCTCAAGAGCCTGGCGTCCAACGCAGACCGCCGTACACCGCGCGACCTTCGCCGGGGTAGAAGATGTTGCGGTTGGTCGCCGTGGCGTAAACGGTGGTCGCCGACACGCTGCTGATGTAGCGCTCATCGGCGAGGTTTCGCCCCTCGATGAACAGGCTCACGCCGCGCGGCAGATCCACACCGACGCCGAGGTTCCAGACCGTATAGGCTGGCAGCGCAAAGCTGTTGGCATAGTCGGCGTAGTAGGCGGAAGCCGCACGCTCCAAGCTCGGCGCGATAAAGAATCCGGACGGATGCTGGTAGCGCAGGAAGACCTGGTAGTGATGACGGGGCTGACCCGCCAGCGTGTTGTCGCCGTAGGTGGCATCACCCTCGAAGCGGAAATCGGCATAGGTGTAGACCTGCTGCAGTTCCAAGGCGTCGCCGGATGCCAACGCGCCGGTCGCCAGGCGCAGATTCAATCCGGCCTCGATGCCCTGATGCACCGTGTCGTCGGCATTGAACTGGATCGCATTGGTCGGCGAGCAGGCGCGCTGCAGCACTTCGTCGCGAATCTCGGCGCGGTACAGCGACACATCCCAGGCGACACGGCCACGCTCGCCGCGCGTGCCGACTTCCGCCGTCCAGGCCTTCTGCGCTTCGATATCGGCGAAGCCGCCGCTGCCCGTTCCGGCACAGACACCCACCGTGGAATTCTGGTTGAGATCGCCGAAGATCGGCGGCTCGAAACTGCGGCTGACGTTGGCAAACACCTGCGTGTTCGCATCCGGCTGCCACAGCGCGCCGAGCTTCGGGCTCACGCCGTCGAAGTGACGCGTCTCGGACTCGGCGGAATTGACGTTGTCGCCGTAGTCGCGCGTGGCGGCAATGCCCTGCGCACCGACGATCAGCGCCAGCGACGGCGCGACCCAGAGCCGGTTCTCTGCGTAGAGATTGGCCTCCGATGCCTTCTCGTCGGCGTTCGCACTCTGCGCACCGCGCTGACCCCCGTTGACGTTGGCGAAGACCTGGGCGTTGTTGTGGCCGCCGCTCCAGCGTGCGCCCACCGTCAGCTCGTTGCGCAGGCCGGCAATCTGCAGCTCGCGCAGCCACTGCGCGAACGCGCCGTAGAAGTCGCCTTCATGGTCGATGATGATGCCGGTGATCGGGTGATAGAGCTTCTTGTGGAAGAAGTAGCCACCGGTCTCCAGGCGTCCTCCCGCAAACGACAACGACGTGCGGTTCGACAATCGCACCGAGTCGACGTCGCGGCCGGTATCGAAACTCTTGGACGTCGGCAGCACCGACTCCGGATCGTTGATCGCGGCGTCGTAGCCGATCGTGCCGGGAATCTGCTGATTGATGTCGTTGGCGTTCAGATAGAAGCGCGTCTCCACGCCCCCGTCGAAGCGGTAGCCGACGTTGCCGTTGAAACGCTTGTTCTCGGTGCGGCTTTGATCCCGGAAGCCTTCCGCCTGATTGGCGGTGGCCGCGGCGTAAAAATCGAGTCGCTCATACGCACGCGCGACGCTGACATGTTCGCGGTACGTGTCGAAGCTGCCCCCCTCCAGGCGCAACAGGTTCGGCTGCGCAGCACTGCGGCCGGTCGGCATCGCGAAATTGATGGCACCACCCAGCGCGGAACTGCCGTAGCGCAGACCGTTGCCGCCCTTGTAGACCTCGGTGTAGCGCACGCTCAGCGGATCGATTTCCTGAAAATCCCCGAAGCCGTCCGGCAGGTTGACCGGCACGCCGTCGAGCAACAGCAGCACGCCACGCAAATGATTGAAGCGCCCCAGACCGGAACCGCGGATCGACAACCGCGCCTCCTCTGCAAAGCGGGGCTGCACAAAAACGCCCGGCGTGAAGCGCAGGACTTCGCGAAGGTTCAGCGCGTAGACGTCTTCGTAGCGCTCCGACGGCACCAGATCGACGCCACCCGGTGTTTGGCGGATCGACTCGCGCGCCAGATCGACCGCAGTGGATTCGGCTCGCGCGCCCTCCACAACCAGTTCGGGCAATACCGTTGGGGTATCGGCCGCAACCTCGTCGGCAGATGCGATGGAAACGGAAGCAGCGCAGGACAGCAGAATGACGGCGGCCGCAAGCGGTCGCCGGGTCAGGCAGAACATTTGGAACACTCCCAGAAGTGGCTTCAAAGGCCACGCGAAAGAACGGATCGCGAAGATCCGGCGTCGGCGAAGACTTCAGGAGAGAGAGGGCGGCCCGCGGGCCTGGTAGACAACGGCGATGAACGTGGCGGGCGCCACGAAGCGCGACGGCGCCGGCGCTTCCTGGGTCCGCTCGACAACGAGGACAGCCGGCAGTGCCGGAATCGCCGCGAGGCCCAGCGACAGGCCGAAGGGGCATTCCAGCGAGCCATGCGCCTGTGCGGCGACGTCGCCGCCGATCCAGACGGTCTCGGCACCCTGCGGGGTACACAGCTGAATCGACAAGCCGCCAGCGCCAAACGTCGGCATGAAACCGGGCGCCAGCATGCCGCGTGCCAGCACAAACAGCAGCAGCCACCCGAACAGGGCGCTGTTGCGAAGCTGGCTGAGGCGGATCAGGGACATGTCGGCAACGGCATGCGAAGGCGCGCAGTGTACGGCAACGATGCGTTTATCGAAACCACGGCACACCGCCGCAGGCAGATCACGTTCGCGCCCGCCATTCGCCTTCGCGAGCGCTTCAGGCCAGCAGCGCGGCGATCTTCTCGCGCGTCGGCGCTTGGATGACGCCACGCTCGCAGACGATGGCGTCGATCAGCTCCGCCGGTGTCACGTCGAACACCGGATTGAAGGCGTCGTAGTGCTGCGGCGCGATGAGCTGCCCCCGGAACTCGGTGAGTTCCGAGGAGGTGCGCTCCTCGATCGGAATCTCGGCGCCGCTGGCGCAGCGCAGATCGAAAGTGCCGGTCGGTGCCACCACCATGAACTTCGCGCCGTGACGCTTGGCGGCCACCGCCAGTGCATAGGTGCCGATCTTGTTGGCGGTGTCTCCGTTGGCGGCGATGCGGTCGGCGCCGACGATGACCCAGTCGATCTTCTCGCGTGTCATCAGGTGGGCCACCGCGCCGTCGGCGACCAGCTTGGCCGGAATGCCTTCCTGCTGCAGCTCCCAGGCGGTGAGTCGTGCACCCTGCAGCCAGGGCCGCGTCTCGGTGTTGTAGACGCGGGCGATGCGACCCAGCGCGTGCGCCGAGCGGATCACGCCCAGCGCCGTGCCATGCCCGGCCGTTGCCAGCGCACCGGTATTGCAATGGGTCACGACCTGCGCGGCCTGCGGCATCAGCGCGGCGCCAAGTTCACCCATGCGCAGGTTCTGCGCCAGATCCTCGGCGTGAATGGCGCGCGCTTCGCGGTCCAGCGCCGCCACGTCACCCGACGTCGCGTGCCAGGCGCCGCGCATGCGCTCCAGCGCCCAGCGCAGATTGACCGCGGTCGGCCGCGATTCGGCCAGCACCTTGAACGCCGCCTCGAAAGCACCGGCGTCGTGCTGCACGGCCAGCACCAGGCCGTAGGCGGCGGCAATACCGATCGCCGGCGCCCCGCGCACCGCCATGCTGTGGATCGCCTCGGCCACGTCCGCGGCACCGCGGCAGTCGAGATAACGCAGCTCGTGCGGCAGCACGCGTTGGTCGAGCAGTCGCAGCTCGGTTCCGGTCCAGACGATCGGTTCGACAACGGCGGGCATGACGGCATCCGGTAAACTGGGCGCGACATTCTAATCGTCCCCTCCCCGACCCGCTCCCCTTCGTTGCAGACGCCCATGCAGACCGTCGATCTCGTCGTCGTCCCGCGCTGGCTGGTCCCGATCGAACCCGCCGCTGTCGTCCTCGAACACCATGCGCTGGTGGTCGATCAGGGCCGCATCCTCGCCGTCATGCCCGCGGAAGAGGTCGCCGCGCGCTACCGCGCGCGCGAAACCCGTGAACTGCCGCGCCACGCGCTGCTGCCGGGACTGGTCAACACGCACAGCCACGCGGCGATGGCACTGCTGCGCGGCATCGCCGATGACCTGCCGCTGATGGACTGGCTGCAGAACCACATCTGGCCGGCCGAAGGCCAGCACGCGGGCCCGGAATTCTGCGAGGACGGCGCACGCCTGGCCTTCGCCGAGATGATCCGCGGCGGCATCACCTGCGTGAACGACATGTACTTCTTCCCTGACGCAACCGTGCGCGCGGCGCGCGACGTCGGGCTGCGGCTCACGGTCGGCCTGATCGTGCTCGACTTCCCGACCGCCTGGGCGCAGAACGCCGACGAGTACCTGCACAAGGGCTTGGCGCTGCACGACCAGCTCAAGAGCGATCCGCTGATCCGTACGATCTTCGCGCCGCACGCGCCCTACACCGTCTCCGACGAACCGCTGCGCAAGGTACGTCAGTACGCGGATGAGTTGGGCATCGGCATCCACATGCACGTGCACGAGACCGCTGCCGAGATCGGCATGGCGACGCAGGACGGCGGGCCGCGCCCCTGGCAGCGTCTCAACGACCTGTCGCTGCTCGGCCCGGACTTCATCGCCGTCCACATGACACAGCTGACCGACGACGAGATCGCGGAGGCCGCGCGCCTCGGCGTGCACGTCGCGCACTGCCCAGAATCCAACCTCAAGCTCGCCAGCGGCTTCTGCCCGGTGCACAAGCTGCGCAGCGCCGGCGTCAACGTCGCGCTCGGCACCGACGGCGCCGCCAGCAACAACGACCTCGACCTGTTCGGCGAGATGCGCACCGCAGCACTGATCGCCAAGGGCGTTTCCGGCGACGCACGCGCGCTGCCGGCGCACGAAGCGCTACGCGCCGCAACGCTGGCCGGTGCGCAGGCGCTGGGACTGGAATCCGAAATCGGTACGCTGGCTGCCGGCAAATCGGCGGACTTCATCGCCGTCGATCTCGGCGGCATTTCCGCGCAGCCGGTCTACAGCGTGCTATCGCAGCTGGTCTACGCCTCAGGCCGCGATCAGGTCACCGACACCTATGTCGCGGGCCGCGCGCTGCTGCGCGAAGGGCGACTGACCACGCTCGACGAGTCCGCGATTCTCGCCAAGGCCAACGAATGGCGCGCCAAGATCAAACCCTGAACATGTCCAACGTCGACCAGCAGGAAATCGCCAACTTCGACCGCCTCGCCTCGCGCTGGTGGGACCCGCGCGGCGAGATGGGCCCGCTGCACGCACTCAACCCGCCGCGGGTGCGCTACATCGCGCAATGCGCCGGGCCGCTGCAAGGGCTGCGCGCCGTCGATATCGGCTGCGGCGGCGGCCTGCTGACCGAGGCGCTGGTTGCCGAAGGCGCGCAGATGCTCGGTATCGATCTGGCCGATGACGTGCTCGAAGTCGCGCGCCTGCACGGCCTGGAATCCGGTCGCAAGGCGGAATACCGCAAGATCGCCGCCGAGGACCTGGCCGCTGAACAACCCGGCGCGTTCGATCTGGTCTGCTGCCTGGAAATGCTGGAACACGTGCCGCGACCGGATTCGGTCGTCGCCGCCTGCGCGCGTCTGGTCAAGCCCGGCGGCCACGTCGTGTTCTCGACGATCAACCGCAATCCCAAGGCCTTCGCGCTGGCGGTGTTTGGTGCCGAGTACGTGCTGAACCTGATTCCGCGCGGCACGCACGACTACGACAAGTTCATCCGCCCCTCCGAGCTCGATGCCTGGGCGCGCGCCGCCGGCCTCGACGTGCAGAGCCTCAAGGGCCTGCGCTACAACCCGATCCTGCGCTCGGCCAAGCTCGCCGACGATCTGGACATCAACTACCTGATGCACTGCGTGAAGCCGGCCGCATGAAGGCCGCGCTCTTCGATCTCGACGGCACGCTGGTCGACACCGCGCCGGACCTCGGTCATGCCGCCAACCGGGTGCGCGCGGACCTGGGGCTGCCGCCGCTGCCGGACGCGGTGTACCGCCCGGTTGCCTCTGCCGGCGCGCGTGGTCTGCTGCGCATCGCGCTCGACATCACGCCCGAGCATGCCGACTTTCCGCAGCATCGCGACCGCTTTCTCGACTACTACCGCGCGCACCTGAGCCGCGCTTCGCGGTTGTTCGACGGGCTCGAGGTCGCGCTGCAGGCGATTCGCGCGCGCCACGCGGTCTGGGGCGTGGTCACCAACAAGCCCTCGTGGCTGACCCGCCCGCTGATGGACGCGCTGCAACTGACCTCGCAGGCCGCCTGCATCGTCAGTGCCGACGAAGTCGCCAGGCCCAAACCCGCGCCGGACGCACTGCTGCATGCCTGCGAGCTGATCGGTCTCTCGCCTGCCGACTGCATCTACGTCGGCGACGACAAGCGCGACATCGACGCCGCGCGCGCCGCTGGCATGTACAGCATCGCCATCGGCTGGGGTTACTTCGGCGAAGGCGGCCCGATCGAACACTGGGGCGCCGACGAGGTACTGCACACCACCGCGGACTTTACGGCCCGCGTCGCCCGGCTCGCGTAAAATCGCGGCCCTCGCGCCGCCAATCGAACACCTCGCCGATGTCCGTCATTCCCGCCGCCTACGCACCGAAAGCCGATCTGCTTGCCGGCCGCCGCATCCTGATCACCGGCGCCGGCGACGGTCTCGGCAAGGCCGCGGCTTTGGCCTGCGCGCGCCATGGCGCTACCGTGATCCTGCTCGGCCGTACCGTGAAGAAGCTGGAAGCGGTGTACGACCAGATCGAACAGGCCGGCGGCCCGACCCCGGCGATCTATCCGCTGCACCTGGGCGGCGCGAGCTGGAAGGATTACGGCGAACTGGCCGGCACGCTGGAACGCGAGTTCGGCGGACTGGATGGCCTGCTGCACTGCGCCGTCCAGTTCAAGACTTTCACGCCGATGCAGGACATCGAGGCCAAGGATTGGCTCGAAACCCTGCAGGTCAATCTCACCGCCGCGTTCGCATTGACGCGTCACTGCCTGCCGCTGCTGGCCGCCGCGCGCGATGCCTCGGTGGTGTTCGTCTCCGACCGCCAGGGACGGGAAGCGCGTGCTTTCGGTGGCGCCTACGCCGTCTCCAAGGCAGCGGTCGAGCAATTGATGCGCGTCTGGGCGGCGGATCTGGACGGCAACGAACACGTGCGCATCAACAGCTACGATCCGGGTCCGATGCGCACGGCGCTGCGCCTCAAGGGCTACCCGGGCGAAACGCTGGAACAGTCGCCGCCGCCGGAAACCGCGGTACCGGCGCTGCTGTGGCTGCTGGGGCCGGACAGCCGCGGCAACAGCGGTCAGGCGCTCTAACGCAAGACCGAGCGTCAGCGCCCGCGCGGCGGTCCGCGGCGCGAACGATTCTGCGGCCCCTTGCCCGGCACCGGACGCGAACCTGATCGCGAGTCCGAACGCGGACCCGAATGCGATCCCGTCTTCGGCGCGGGCCGCGACGACGGCGCCACCTCGGATCGAGGCGCATCACCGCGACGGCGCGACGGGCGACGCTTGGCGCTGTCGTCCTCCAGGCCCACGGCATCCAGCAAGGCCAGCAACTCCTGCGGCTCGGCTTCACGCGCGGTGCCGGATTTGATGCCACGGCCGAGTTCCAGCGGGCCATAGGCGGTGCGGATCAGCCGGCTGACCTGCAGGCCCTGCGATTCGATCATGCGCCGCACGAAGCGATTGCGCCCTTCCCGCACGACGACGCGATACCACTGGTTGGCGCCCTCGCCGTCCTCGTTGTCGCCCGGCTCGATGCGCACGAAGCGACCGACGCCGTCTTCGAGTTCCACCCCCGCCACCAGCCGCCGCAGGATTTCCTCGTCGACGGTACCGAGCACGCGCACCGCATAGACGCGCGGAATCTCGAAGCTGGGATGCGTGAGTCGTCTTGCCAGTTCGCCATGATTGGTGAACAGCAGCAGGCCGGAGGTGTTGAGGTCGAGGCGACCGACCGCGATCCAGCGCCCCTGCTTCAGCTCCGGCAGTTTGCGGAACACGGTGCGCCGACCCTCGGGGTCGTCGCGCGTCACGATCTCGCCGACGCGCTTCTTGTACAACAGCACCCGCGGCGCCTCGGTGCGCTCATTCAGCGCCACCGGCCTGCCGTCCACGCGAATGTGATCGCCGGCCTCGACCTTCTGGCCGACTTCCGCCGGCTTGCCATTGACCGTGATGCGACCTTCCTCGATCAGGCGTTCGACCTCGCGGCGCGAGGCCACACCGGCCGTCGCCAGCGCTTTCTGGATGCGTTCACCGCTGCTCATGGCACGTCCTCCGCGACGTTCCGGTATCACGGCGCCCAAAGAGAGGCGCCGTGACGATCAAACAATTCAGTGCAGCGTCGTGTCCGACGGCGCGCTACGGTTCTCGTCGTCCTGCGACGGATCGGCCTCGGCATCGTGGTGTGGCAACTCGCCTTCGCCGGGCACCGCCTCGTCGACATCCGCCGTGGGCGCCTCATCGTCTTCGCTAGCGGCCGCGGTCTCATGCAGCTGTGCGCCCAGCTTGGCCAGCGCCGCTTCAAGCTGCTGCGGATCCTTGATCTCGGGCAGCGACGGCAGATCGTCCAGCGACTTCAGATTCAGATCGTCCAGCAATTGCTGGGCGGTACCGAACAGCGACGGGCGGCCCGGCACTTCCTTGACGCCGACTTCGCGAATCCAGCCGCGATCCAGCAGCGTGCGCACGATGTTCGGCGACAGCGCGACGCCGCGCACTTCCTCGATCTCGCCGCGCGTGATCGGCTGGCGGTAGCAGATCAGCGCCAGCGTCTCCAGCAATGCACGCGACAGACGCGGCGGCTTTTCCTGATACAGCTTGGCGATCCACTCGCCGTAATCGGCGCGCACCTGGATGCGCCAGCCGCTGGCGACTTCGCGCAATTCGGCGGCGCGGCCTTCCAAGCTCGCGGCCAGACGCTCCAGCGCCTCGCGCAAGTCCTTCTTGCCCACCCCCAGCTCATTGCCGAGCAAGCGATGCAACTGCTCCAGCGACAGCGGCAGCTCGGATGCGAGCAGCAGCGCTTCGAGGATGCGCTCCAGCTGCGCCGGCGGCTCGCTGCCGGCAGCCAGCAGCGGCAACTCGTCGGCGATCTCTTCCTGGATTTCGTTTTCTTCGTTCATGCGTCGTCGTTTCCTTCTTCCAGCGCGTCGTCGTCCGCATCGCGGCTCGCACGCGGCGCGGCGACCTGCAGATGCAGCGGCGCAAACGGCCCTTCCTGCACCACGTCCAGCAACGCGGACTTCGTCAGTTCCAGCACCGCGAGGAAGCACACCACCAGACCGAGGCGGCCTTCCTCCGGGTCCATCAGCTCATGCAGCTGCGCTGGCCCCTGGCGCAGACGCACCAGGATGCGCGACATGCGCTCGCGCACGCTCAGCGGTTCGCGCGAAATCTCGTGATGCTTGAACAGCGCCGCACGCTCCATGATGTCGCGGAACGCCAGCACCAGGTCGCGCATCGCCGGCATCGGCAACTGCGCCGACTGCGGAATCACCTCCGGCCGCGCCTGCGCCATGAACAGCTCGCGGCCGACGCGCGGCAGCTTCTCGATGTTCTCGCCGGCAGACTTGAAGCGCTCGTACTCCTGCAGGCGACGCACCAGCTCCATGCGCGGATCGCCCTGCTCCTCGGCCTCGTCGGCCGGCGGGCGCGGCAGCAGAATGCGCGACTTGATCTCGGCCAGCAGCGCCGCCATCACCAGATACTCGGCCGCGAGCTCCAGCTTCATTTCGCGCATCAACCCGATGTACTGGATGTACTGCTGCGTGATCTTGAGAACCGGAATGTCGAGGATGTTCAGGTTCTGCCGGCGGATCAGATACAGCAGCAGATCGAGCGGCCCCTCGAAGGCATCGAGGAACACTTCCAGGGCATCCGGCGGGATGTACAGATCCTCCGGCAGCTTATCCAGCGGCTGACCGTGGATCTTCGGCGCCTTGAGCGCCGCGTCGGCGGCGCCGGCCTCGGCGCCCAGGTCAGCCGGTTCGGCAACGGACTCGTTCACACGCCCTCCGGAATGAAACCCAGCGCCTCATGCACGCGCTGTAGCGTGGCATCCGCCTTGGCCGATGCGCGCTGCGCGCCGTTGCGCAGGATGCGGCGCAGACCCTCGGTATCGGCACGGATCTCGTGGTAGCGCGCCTGCACCGGCGCCAGCGATTCGACCACTGCCTCGGCCACCTCGGTCTTGAGATGACCGTAGCCCTTGCCGACATAGCGCTGGGCGATGCTGTCGAAGCTCTCGCCACGGATCGCGCCGAGCATCGACATCAGGTTCGAGACGCCCGGCTTCTCATCGACCGCATAGCGGATTTCGCTGCCGAGGTCGGTAACGGCGCGCTTGATCTTGCGCGTGATCACGTCCGGCGGGTCGAGCAGGTAGATCGCATCGGTCTCGGCATCGCCGGACTTGCTCATCTTCGCGGTCGGCTCCTGCAAGCCCATGATGCGCGCGCCGACCGGCGGGATCATCGGCTCCGGCACCGTGAACACCGGGCCGTAGAGGTTGTTGAAGCGCATCGCCACGTCGCGCGTCAGCTCCAGATGCTGCTTCTGGTCGTCGCCGACTGGCACCTGCTTGGCCTGGTACAGCAGGATGTCCGCCGCCATCAGCACCGGGTAGCCAAACAGGCCGGCATTGATGTTGTCGGCATGCTTGGCCGACTTGTCCTTGAACTGCGTCATGCGCGACAGCTCGCCGAACTGCGTGTAACAGTTCAGGATCCAGCCCAGCCGCGAATGCGCCGGCACGTGGCTTTGCACGAATAGCGTGTTCTTGGCCGGATCGAGGCCGCAGGCGAGATACAGCGCGATGAACTCGTAACAACGTTCGCGCAGCGCCGCCGGATCCTGCCGCACGGTAATCGCATGCAGATCCACCAGCATGTAATGGCAGTCGTAGGTGTCGGACAGACCGACCCAGTTCTTCAGCGCGCCGAGATAGTTGCCGATCGTAAGGCGGCCGGAGGGCTGAATACCGGAAAGGACGACGGAGCGGGACACGGCGGTCATGGCATCAGTAGCGATTGAAGAGGCCCAGCGGCGGCAACTGCAGCGCACTGAACACGAACTGCTCGGCCAAGCGAAGACCGGGGCCCAGGATCGGGCTCAGCCAGCCGATGAACAGCAGGCCCAGCAGCAGGAAAATACCGTAGGGCTCGATGCGATCCAGCCTGAGCGCCACCGGCTCCGGCACGAGGCCGGTCAGCACGCGCCCGCCATCCAGCGGCGGCAACGGCAGCAGATTCAGCACCATCAGGATCAGGTTGATGACGATACCGGCCACGGCCATGGAGGCGATCCCAAGCCAAAGCCCTTCCTGCGATCCGGTGCCGATCGCCACCTTGAGCAGCACCGCCCACAGCAACGCTTGCAGCAGATTCGAGAGCGGACCCGCCACCGCAACGAGCGCCATGCCGCGACGCGGATTTTGCAGATTGCGCGTGTTCACCGGCACCGGCTTGGCCCAGCCGAACAGGAACCCGCCCAAAGCCAATAGCAATCCCGGCACTAAAACCGTGCCGATCGGATCGATGTGCCGCACCGGGTTCAGGCTCAGACGCCCCAACGCCTCCGCGGTGCGATCGCCGAGCGCCCGCGCGGCATAACCGTGCGCGGCTTCGTGGATCGTGATGGCGAACACGACCGGCAGGGCCCAGACGGCAATTTTCTGGACCAGAGTGAACTCGATGGGCATGGCCGCATTATAGCGGCCGCCCCTGCGCAGAACCGGTGTGGAATCGCTTGACAATGGGCCGGAACAGGCGCCCGGGAACAGGGATCGGGAGCTGCCCTAGAGACCGATGCGGGACAGGTCGCCCTTGCCCTGGCGCAGCACCTCGACCGTGCCTTCGCTGATGTCCAGGACCGTGGTCGGCTCGAGGCCGCAGGGGCCGCCGTCGAGCACGATATCGACCTCGCGCAGCAGGCGCTCGCGATGCTCGGCCGGATCGTTGACCGGTCCATCCTCGCCGGGGAACTGCAGCGTGCAGGAGATCAGCGGTTCGCCCAGTGCCTCCAGCAGCGCCTGCGCCATCGTGTGTTCCGGCACGCGGATGCCGATGGTCTTGCGACGCTCATGCGCGATGCGGCGCGGCAGTTCCTTGGTGGCGGTGAGCACAAAGGTGTACGGCCCCGGCGTCAGCGTCTTCAGCAGCCGGAACTGCGTGTTGTCGACGCGCGCATAGGTCGCGATCTCGGACAGGTCGCGACAGACCAGCGTGAACTGGTGATGGCGATCGAAATCCCGGATGCGGCGCAGCCGATCGGCCGCCGCCTTATCGTTCAGATGACAGCCGAGCGCGTAGCAGGAGTCCGTGGGATAAGCGATCACCGCGCCGGCGCGCAGCCGCTCGACCGCCTGCGCCAGCAGACGCTTCTGCGGATTTACCGGGTGCAGTTCGAGCCAGTCGGCAGCCATAGGGCGGCGATTGTACGAAGGTCTGGCCGAACGCGGGCGGAACGTCCCGCGGATTCGCCGGTCGGACGGGCGCCGCCTCCGTACAATACGCCCTCATGAACGCCCTCCTCGACCTTGCCCCCGCACTGCTGTTTTTTGTCACCTATCTCCTGTCCAACCTCTACGTCGCAACCGGCGTGCTGATCGGCGCGCTGTTCGGTCTGGTGCTGATCTACTGGCTGCGCGAGCGCCGCATCCACAAGGCGCATCTGATCACCGCCATCGTCGCCGGCGTCCTCGGCGGCCTGACGCTGTACATACACGATCCGAACTTCATCAAGCTCAAGCCCACCGTGGTCTACTCGATCTTCGGTTTGGTCCTGCTCGGCAGCCACCTGATTGGCGACAAGGTGCTGCTCGCACGCCTGCCGCAGAAGGTGCTGCAGATGCCGGACAGCGTCTGGCGCCGCGTCAACTTCATCTGGGCCCTGTTCTTCTTCGGCCTCGCCGCGCTGAACCTGTACGTCGCACAGACGATGTCGGAAGCCACCTGGGTCAAGTTCCGCACCTTCGGCTTCAGCGCGCTGATGTTCGTGTTCCTGCTCGCCCACGCGCCTTTCCTCAAGGACTACTTCCCCAAGGAAGACGCGCAGGAGAAGACCTGATGCTCTACATGATTCTCGGCGACGATCATGCCGACGCCTTGCCGCGTCGCCGTGCTGCACGCCCCGCGCATCTGGAACATCTGAAGGCGTTGCAATCGCATGGTCGATTGATCCTCGCTGGCCCTCGCCCCCGCGTGGACGGCACCGATCCGGGCGACGCCGGCTTTCACGGCAGCCTGATCGTCGCGGAGTTCGCGGATCTCGACGCCGCCCGTGCCTGGGCCGCCGCCGATCCCTATGCGCAAGCGGGCGTTTTCGCGCGCGTTGAGGTTCAACCCTTCGTCAAAGTGTTGCCGGCCTGATGACGACGACCCGCATTGATCGCCTGCGCGCCGCGCTGCAAACCGCGCTACGGCCCATGGAACTGGACCTGGAAGACGAAAGTCATCTGCACGTGGGCCATGCCGGCGCCGCCACCGGCCGCGGACACTTCCGCGTCCGCATCGTCAGTGCAGCATTCCAGGGCCTGTCGCCGGTAGCACGCCACCGCGCCGTCTACGCCGCGCTGGGCAGCCTGATGGAAACCGACGTGCACGCGCTCTCCATCCTCGCGCGCACACCGGAAGAGCGAGACGCAGCGTAATTGGCTTCAAGCCGGGCGCGCATCGCCCGCAGGCGACGACGCTTCGGCGCGCGCCTCACCGTCCGGGAGTGGCGAGGTCTCAGCGGCGCCATCGGCGCGCGATGTCGACGTGCCCGATGCCGGCCAGCTGCGAATATGGACATCCTGCTGGGGGAACGGCATCTCGATACCCGCTTCGCGGAATGCCTTCTCGATGGCGAACCGCAGGTCGCTGGCCACGTCGGCGCGTTTGCTGCTGTCGCTGACTTGCCCCTTCAGCTCGAAGTCCAGCGAGCTGGCGCCGAACGCCGTGAACACCACCCGCGGGCCGGAGACGCCACGGACCTGACCCCGCTTCATCAGCTGCGCGTGCTGGTCGGCGACCTGCAACAACAACGCCTGGACCTGAGCGGTATCGCTACCGTATGCCACGCTGACGGCGACCGTGACATTGCCGTGCCGGTCACGCAGATTGAGGCGACGCAGATGATTGGACAGCAGGTCGGAGTTCGGGACGATGATGGTTTCGCGATCCAGGTTCTCGATCTGCGTCGAGCGGATGCGGATGCGGCGCACGAATCCCTGGGTTTGGCCGACGAAGACATAGTCTCCGGCGCGGATCGGCCGCTCGAACAACAGGATCAGACCCGAAACGAAGTTGTTGACGATGTTCTGCAAACCGAAGCCAATGCCGACCGACAGCGCGCCGGCCAGGATCGCCAGCTTGGTCAGATCCAGGCCTGCGGTCGACAGACCCATCAGTACGGCGACCACGAAGGTGATGTAGCCGAACAAGGTAGCCACGGTATCGCGCGTGCCCGGCTCGATCGGCGTACGCGGCAACCAGTCGAACTCGAGTTTTTTGCGTAGCCAGCGCGTGAAAGTGAGCAGCACCGCAAACATCAGCACACCCACGATCAGCTTGCCTGGCACGACCGTGAGGCTGCCGAGCTTCACGCCCTTTGAAAACATCGCCGCGGCGACGCCATGACCCTCGTCGTGCAGGCCCCAGATCCTCAGAACCAGGTAGACGACCACCGGCCACAACACGACGTGCATGGAGAACAGCAGCCAACCCAGTTCCTGCACGGGCGCATCCGGCGCGATACCCAGCCGGGTGCGCAAGCGCTGCTGCCAGGCGAAGCGCCCGATGTTGAGCGTGGCGCGCAGATAGTGCATCGCCCCCGTCAGTGCGGTCGTGAGCGCCAACACCACGACGGTCCACTGCACCGGGTGCACGCCCAGGGCATCCATGGTCGCATCGAAATCCACCAGGCCCGCGATCATCCGGGATACCCATCCTGTAGCAGCCGTTCGAAGGCACTGTAGTCCAGCACCGTGACGCCGAGTTGTTCCGCCTTGGCGAGCTTCGAGCCGGCCTCCTGACCTGCGACGACGAAATCGGTTTTCTTGGATACCGACCCGCTGACGCGGCCGCCTCGGGCCTCGATCTGCGCCGTCGCCTCGTCGCGGCCGACCGGCAGGGTTCCGGTCAGTACGAACGTCTTGCCCTGCAGTGGACCTGCCAGGGTGGCAGCAGTGGTCGCGGCGGCGCCCCGCAGACCGAAACCTTCGAGCTGCGACTCCAGCGTCAGCAGGCGTTCGCGCAACACCGGATCGGCCAGATGCGCTCGCACCGCTTGCGCGGCCTTGTCGTCGAGAATGCTCCGCAGGCGCGCCTCGTCATCGACGCGTTGCAACAGCTCGGTAGCCGAGGCACAGCCCGCGGTCAGCTTTTCGATGCGACCCGGACCCACTCCCTTGATGTTGAGCGCGAGCACCAGCGTACCCAGCGAGGCGCGCGCGGCCAGGTCCGCCGAGGGCGGATGTTCGTCGGTGATCGACACCTTGGACAGCAGCGCATCGACCGCGCGCGCATTGTGCTCATCGGCAAAAAAGGCGCGAATCTCCTGCGCCACGGTTGCGCCGATGCCATCGATGAGACTGAGCACCTCCTCACGCGCCTGACGCAGTCGGCCGAACGCCCCCAGATGTCGAGCCAGATCCTTGGCGGTGGTCTCACCGACCGACGGAATGCCCAGGGCATAGATCAAGCGCGTCAGCGACAGCTCGCGGCGCTGGGCGATCGCATCGACGATCTTGGCCGGCGCCACTTCGGCGGACTTGTACAACTCGGCGATATCGGCCACCTGCAACTCGAACAGGTCCGCCGGCGTGCGCAGGCGTCCGCGTTCGACCAGTTCGTCGATCAGGGATTCGCCCACGCCCTCGATGTCGGCAGCCTTGCGCGAGACGAAGTGCTGGAGCGACTGCTTGAGCTGCGCCCGGCAGACCAGGCGACCGACGCAGCGATAGATCACGCCGTCCGGATCGCGCTCCACGCCGGAGCCGCAGACCGGACAGACCTGCGGCGCCGGGATCGGCACCGTGCCATCCGGACGCTTGGACAGCACGACACCCTTGACCTCGGGAATGACGTCGCCGGCACGGCGCACGATCACGGTATCGCCGATGCGCACATCCTTGCGGGCGATCTCGTCCATGTTGTGCAGCGTCGCATTGCTGACGTTGGCACCGCCGACGAACACGGTTTGCAGACGCGCGGTCGGCGTCAGCGCGCCGGTGCGGCCAACCTGGAAGTCGACCTGTTCAAGCACGGTCTCGGCTTCCTCCGCCGGAAACTTATGCGCCACCGCCCAGCGCGGCGCGCGTGCCACCGAACCCAGTTCCGCACGGCCCGCGAGACTGTCGAGCTTGTAGACCACGCCGTCGATGTCGAACCCCAGCGTCGCGCGCTGCGCCTGCATGCGGCGGAAATAGTCGAGGCAGCCGTCGGCACCGCGCACCGTCTCGATCAGGCGCGATACCGGCAGACCCCAATCGCGGAATTGCTCAAGCACTCGATGATGGAATGCTGGCGGCGTCCAGCCTTCGATATGACCGGCACCGTAGGCGCAGAACGCTAGCGCGCGCTGCGCCGTGATCTTCGGATCGAGCTGGCGCAGGCTGCCGGCCGCGGCATTGCGCGGATTGACGTAGAGCTTGTCGCCACGCGCTGCTGCCTCTTCGTTCATGCGGCGGAAGCCTTCGTGCGGCAGGTAAACCTCGCCACGCACTTCCAGCAAGGGCGGTACCCCGTCACCGCGCAAGCGCAGCGGAATCGTATCGATCGTACGCAGGTTGGCGGTGATGTCCTCGCCGGTTTCACCGTCGCCGCGCGTCGCACCCTGCTCCAGCACGCCGTCTCGATAGACCAGCGAAACCGCCAGGCCGTCGAGCTTCGGCTCCGCGACATAGTCGACGAGCGCAGTGCCCAGGCCGTGGCGCACCCGGCGATCGAACTCTCTGAGCTCCTCGTCGCCAAAAGCATTATTGAGGGACTGCATCGGCAGCCGGTGCCGCACCGGCGCAAAGACCTTCAGCGCCACTCCGCCCACACGTTGCGTCGGCGAGTCGGCGGTCAGCAGTTCCGGATACTGCGCCTCGATGGCCTGCAGCTCCCGGAACAACCCGTCGTACTCCGCATCCGAGACACTCGGATCGTCGAGGACGTAGTAGCGGTGGTTGTGCTCGTGCAGGCGACGCCGCAACTCGGCGGCGCGCTGTTCGGCTTGCGCACGGCCGTTCACGGCCCGCTCACAGACCGTTACGACGTGCCCAGGTCTCGATCTCGGCGACCAGTACGCGCTGCGCGTCGGCGTTGAACGACAGCCGCGAGGCGTCGAACACCTCGGCATTGAGCTGCGCAGCCAGCGCGCGGGCCGTCGCGATCATGTCCTGCAACGCCAGCTGCGGCTTGGCCGGACCCGGCAACACCATGAATAGGCTCAGACCAGGCGTCGAGAAACCCGCATCAGCCGGATCAAGCGTGCCCGGCTTGACCAGACTCGCCACCGAGAACACCGGCTTGCCGCCATCCAGACGGTGGTAGATCTTGCGATCACCGTACTGCAGGCCCTGCGCCTGCAATGCCGCGTGAATCTTGGCGCCGAAGATCGCGGTGCCCTCGCGCTCGGCGATCAGCAACGTGACGATCTTTTCCTCGAACACCGGCTTGGGTGTGGCCGCCGGCTCGCTACGCGGCCGCGCCGATTCCGGAAACAACGGCTGGGATTCGCCCTCACCGATGCTCGGCGCCATGCGCTTGCGCGGCTTGCCGACACCGAACTCATCAAACTCGCTATCGCCACGCGAGAACATGTCCATCTGGTCCTTGCCCGGCGGCAGCTTGAGCCCCGGCGCACCCGCCTGGGGGCCGGATGCCGAAGGCGGCTCCCACTTCTTCAACGAGCGGGCGTCGCGACGGCTGATCCAGTAAATGGCAATGACGGCGGCGGCGCCAATGACCAGAAGCGCCCACTGCAAGGGACTCATTCTTTGGCCTCGGTTTGAGTAGCCAGCTCGACCGCCTGGGCGATATCCACCGAAACCAGGCGCGAGACGCCGGGTTCCTGCATGGTCACGCCGTGCAGCTGCTGAGCCAGCTCCATCGTGATCTTGTTGTGGGTAATGATAATGAATTGGACGTTCTGCGCCATTTCGCGGACGACTTCGCAGAAACGGCCGACGTTGGCGTCGTCCAGCGGCGCATCGACTTCGTCCATCAGGCAGAACGGCGCCGGATTGAGCTGGAACAGCGCCAGCAGCAGGGCCACCGCGGTCATCGCCTTCTCACCGCCGGACAGCAGGTGGATGGTCGAATTGCGCTTGCCGGGCGGACGCGCCATCACGCGCACACCGGTATCCAGAAGGTCTTCGCCGGTCAGTTCCAGATAGGCCTCGCCACCGCCGAACAGCTTCGGGAAACGGTCGCGGAACACGGTGTCGACCTTGTCGAAGGTCTGCTTGAACAGCTCCTTGGTCTCGGCGTCGATCTTGCGGATCGCCTCCTCCAGGGTTTCCAGCGCGCCATGCAGGTCGGCGTGCTGCTCGTGCAGGTACTTCTCGCGACCCTGCGCTTCTTCAAGCTCCTGGATCGCCGCCAGATTGATCGCACCCAGGCGCTCGATGCGGCGCAGCACCGATGCCAACTTCTCTTCCCAGCTGGTCAGCGTGGCTTCCGGGTCCAGCCCGGCGAACAGGGTATCGCGCTCGAAACCGGTCTCGGCGATCTGCTCGTCCAGGCTCTCGCGGTGCGCCCGCAGGTTCTCGAACTCCAGGCGCGCCTGCTGCACGCGCTCCAGCGCGCTGTCCTTCTCGATCTCCGCCGCGCGCGCCGCCTGCTGCTGTGACTGCCAGGCAGCCTCGGCAGCCTCGACCGCTTCGCGCATCCCGCGTAGCTGCTCGCGTACGACCTGAACCGCCTGGCGCGCCTGCTCGACGCTGTCGGCCTGGGCCTGTAGTGGCGCATCGAGTTCGGCGGCGTGCTGCTCCTCGTCGCTGCGTCGCGCCTGCAGCGTCTCGCTGCTGGCGGCGATGTCCTTCAGCGACTGCTCCAGCGCGCTCAACGCACTGCGGCGGCCCGCGAGTTGCACCTGCAACTGGTTGCGCGCCTGTTGCGCCTGCGCGGCGGCCATGCGGCTGCGCCCGACCAGGTCGCGCTTCTTCTGCAGCGACTGCTGCATGTCGGCGCGGCGTTCGCGCAGATCCTGCGCCACCTGTTCCAGCGACAGCAGTCGCGTCTTCGAGTCTTCCAGTTCCTGCGCGTGCTGTTCGCGCGCCTGCTGCAGCGCGTCGAGTTCCTGGGTCAGGGCTTGCACGCGCGCCTGGGTCTGCTCCAGGCGCACGGCCTGGGCCTGGCGGAACGCCAGCTTCTGCGCCTGGCGGTGACGCACCTGGTCGAACTTCGAGGACAGATCGCGACGTTCCTGCTCCATCGCGTGCGTACGTGCGCGCAGCTCGCCCAGCACGCGCTCGCGCTCGAGCACGAGCTGCTGCTCCTGCTCGACCTGCGCGGCGAGTTGCTTGAGCAACTGGCCACGTGCGATCACACCACCGCTGCTGTCGTTGCCCTTCTTCGGATACCGCACCCAGTGGCGGCCGCGCCACACGCCTTCGCGCGTGATCACCGATTCGCCGGCACCCAGCGTTTCGGCAACGGCTTCGGCCTCACCCGCCGATTCGGCGACACGGATGCCGGACAGCCAATCGATGACCGCCTGCGGACCGCTGACCCTGGCGGCCAGGCCGCTGCTGCCTTGGCCCGCAACCTCGCTGAGCATCGCCAGGCCCGCCTTGGGGGCCGACTGGATGCCGCGCACGCGCGCCGAAAGATCACCCACCAGCGGCGCCTGCAGCAAACCTTCCAGCACCTGCTCGACCGCTGCTTCCCAACCGGATTCGACCTGCAGGCTGGAAGCCAGCCGCGGCGCCGCTTCGAGCTGCTGGGCACGGAGCCACTGATTCAATTCAGCGTCGTCCTGGCGCAACGCCGCCTGCTGCAGCGTTTCCAGCGATGCCATGCGGCCGCGCGCCGCCTGCAGGCTCTGCCGCGTCTCATGCAGCGCCGTCTCGGCGGCGGCGCGTTCGTCGCGCAAGGTCTGCAGCGTGGCGTCCAGCGTCTTCAGGCGCTCCTCGGCAACGCTCAACTCTTCGGTCAGCGACTGCAGTTCGGCATCGGCATCGAACAGGCTGTTCTGGATCGGCTCGACGTTAAGCGCTGCGCGTTCGCCTTCGAGGCGCTTGACGCGCTCCTCGGCCTGGAAGCGCGCGCGTTCGAGCTGCTGTACGCGCACGCGCTCGGCTTCGGTCTGGCTCAGCGGCGCCTCGGCGTCCTGCACGAAGCCGTCCCAGCGGCGCTGTTCGGCCTGCACCTCGTCCTCAGCGGCGATCAACGCCGACTGCGCCTCGGCTTCGGCCGCCTCGCTGTTCTGAACCTGGGCTTCGAGTTCGGCCAGCGCGCGCACCGCCTCGTCGAGGCGTTGCTGCTCGCGTTGGCAGCGCGCGTCGAGCTCGCCGAGCTGACGCACGATCTGGTCCAGCTCGCGCACCTTGATCTGCTTGAGTTCGCGCGCGTGATTGAGACTCTGTTCCTGGCGCGCCAGCGCGGCCTCGGACTCGTAGACCTTGCTCTGTTCCTCGTTGAGCTTCTGCGACTGCGCACGGCTCTCGATCTCGGCCTGCACGCGCGCTTCCGCAGTCTCGGCAACGCGGGCGCGCGCCGCTTCCAGCGCGGCTTCGAGTTCGGCGATCGCCGTGGTATGCGTCGCGGACTGCTCCTCGAACTGCCGTGCGCGCAACGCCAGGATCTCGGCGCGCAGCTGGCGCTCCTGGTTCTTGAACTCGCGATACTTCTCGGCGTTGGCCGCCTGCTTGGTCAGCACTTCCAGACGCTGCGAAATCTCCGAGCGCAGGTCGTTGAGGCGCGCCAGGTTCTCGCGCGTCTGCTTGATGCGGGATTCGGTTTCGCGGCGACGATCCTTGTAGCGCGAGATGCCGGCCGCTTCCTCCAGCCACTGACGCAGTTCCTCGGGCTTGGCCTCGATCATGCGCGAGACCATGCCCTGCTCGATGATCGCGTACTGGTTCTTGCCACCCAGACCCGTGCCGAGGAACAGGTCGGTGACGTCGCGCTTCAGGCACTTGCGACCGTTGAGGAAGTACTGCGAGTTGCCGTCGCGCGTCAGCTCGCGGCGCACGGCGATCTCGGCGTAGGCGGCGTAAGGGCCGCCGACCTGGCCGTCGCTGTTGTCGAACAGCAGTTCCACCGACGCACGGCCAACCGGCTTGCGCGTCTTCGAGCCGTTGAAGATCACATCCTCGCTGTCAGAGGAGCGCAGGTTCTTGAGGCTGGTTTCGCCCAGCACCCAGCGCACGGCGTCGATGATGTTGGACTTGCCGCAGCCGTTGGGGCCGACCACGCTGGTCAGGTTCGACGGCAGCGGCAACGCGCTCGGGTCCACGAAGGATTTGAACCCGGCGAGCTTGATACCCGAAAGTCGCATGATGAATGTGGTGGCGTGCGCGCCCTGCGTGGGGCGTGGTTTGTGCTGCCGAGCCAGGCTCGGATCGTGACGCGCTAGTGTAAATTAACGGCCCCGCGCTGACAGCCTTTGCCGGTGCCGGCAGGCTTCACCTATCCCCTGCATTTCCCTTGACATTTCACCGGGTTTAACGCATGTCCACGCAGCCTTCCAAGACCCTGGAAACCTTCCCGAATCCGGCACCGCAGCGTGATTTCTGCATCCGCATGCGCATTCCGGAGTTCACCTGCCTCTGCCCCAAGACCGGGCAGCCGGACTTTGGCACGCTGTATCTGGAATACATCGCCGATCGCAAGTGCGTGGAGCTGAAGGCGCTCAAGCTCTACATCTGGAGCTTCCGCGACGAAGGCTGCTTTCACGAGGCCGTGACCAACCAGATTCTCGATGACCTGGTGAAAGCGACCAAGCCGCGTTACATGCGCCTGACCGCGGTATTCAACGTGCGTGGCGGCATCTACACCCATGTGACGGCCGAGCATCGCAAGGCCGGCTGGAAAGGCACGCTGCCGCCGCCGGCCTGGCACGTCGACCCCACCGGCGCCGGGCAGACGCCCGGCTGAGCCACCAGCCAGCCAGCAGGCCTCCTATGGACAGGCCGCATTCAGGCCAGCGCGTGACACTGAACGTCCCTAACCAACAGATTGGGAGTTCATCATGGGCATCTTGTCGTGGATCGTGCTGGGCCTGATCGCAGGCGTGCTCGCCAAACTCATCATGCCGGGCAAGGACCCGGGCGGTTTCATCATCACGATCCTGCTCGGCATCGCCGGCGCCTTCGTCGGCGGCTGGATCGGCACGCTGCTCGGCGTCGCCAGCTTCACCGGCTTCACGCTGCAGGGCATCGTGGTTGCAACCGTGGGCGCGATCGTCTTGCTGGCGATCTACCGTGCGCTGAAGAAAGCCTGAGCTTTCTCTCGCGAGGGCCGTAAGACCCAGCGTCATAAGGCCTACGCCTGGCGGTGCGTGAATCGCGCACCGCCAGGCAGTTTTCAGGCCGGATACCCGGTGATTTCTCGAATGCGCTGATACAGCGGCTTGAGCTGCGCGTACATGCGCTGATAGACGTCGCGATACAGCGCGTCGTAAAGCGCGACCGCCGACGGCTCCGGCTCGAAGCGCCGGCCGACCCGCGTCATCGCCCGCACTGCGGTCGGGTAATCGGCATGCAGGCCCAATCCAACCGCGCTGTTGATCGCTGCCCCCAGCGCCGAGGTTTCGTAGATTTCCGGGCGTTCCGCCGGCAGGCCGAAAACATCTGCGGAAATCTGCATCGCCTGATCGGATTGCGACCCGCCGCCGGATACCCGCAGCAGGCGAATGCGGCGGCCGATCTTCTTTTCGATCTGCTCGCGCCCGGCGCGCAGGCCGTAGGCCAGTCCTTCGAGAATCGCGCGGTAAACATGCGCGCGCGTGTGCACGTCGCCGAAGCCGATGATGCCGCCCTTGGCCTCGGGACCGGGATCACGCACACCCGGCGACCAGTACGGCTGCAGCATCAGCCCCATCGCGCCCGGCGGCACGCTCGCCACCAGATCGTCGAACAGCGACTCGACCGACACGCCGCGCTCGGCCGCAAGCGCCTGCTCGCGATGCGCGAACTCGCGCTTGAACCAGCTCACCATCCAGAACCCACGATAGATCTGGATCTCGGTGTTGTAGGCACCGGGCATCGCCGCCGGAAACGGCGGAATCAGGCGCTGCACCTCGACGTACTTCGACTGCGTCGTGTTGATCGTCGCCGTGGTGCCGAAACTGAGCTGTGCCACGTCCGGTTCCAGCACGCCGCTGCCCAACACCTCGCAAGCCTTGTCCGCCGCGCCCGCAATCACTTTCAGGCCGATCGGCAGTCCCAGCTGCTCCGCGGCGGCAGCGTTGAGCGCGCCCAGCACACGACCCGGCGCCACCAGGCGCGGCAGCTGTTCGGCGCGCACCGCCAGCGCACGCCACTTGAAGTCGGACGCGCCGGCCCAGTCGAGCCGCTTGTAGTCGAACGGCACATAGCCCACTTGCGAGCCGCTGGAATCGACGAGGTCGCCGGTCAAGCGTCGATGCAGCCAACCCGACAGGAACAGGTAATGGCGCGTTTCGCGCCATAGCTGCGGTTCATGTTGCGCCAGCCAGTTGGCCTCGGCCTCGGCCTGCATGTGTGCCACCAGCGGTGTCGCACCCGCAATTCGGAACGCGGTATTCCATAACGGCCCCATGTCAGGCGGCGCGCTGCTGCGCCGCTGATCGAGCCAGACGATCGCCGGCCGCAGCACGCGGCCCTCCGCATCCAGGCAGATCACCGTTGATCGCTGCGTGGTCAGGCTCAGCGCCTCGATGTCCGTGGGCTTTACCTCACCTTCGCGCCAGAGCTGCCGACAGCAGTCCGCGACCGCGCGCCAGTAGACCTCGGGGTCCTGCTCGCTCCAGCCCGGCTGCGGCGAGACGTAAGCCGGTTCGAACAGGCGCTGCGCCTTGACCAGCAAGCGACCGTGCTGGTCGAAGACAATGGCACGCGCGCTCTGCGTGCCCACGTCGATACTCAGCAGCCGATGCCGGCTCACGATTCGAACTCCGTCACCGGCGCATGCGCGCGCGCCCAGTAGTCGAGGTAAGCCTGCCGTTCCTGCTGCCAGCGCACGTCATCCCAGCCCAGCGTCTCGCGACAGATCCCGCCGATCCGCTCGAGAAACGCCGCACCGCCTTGCGGGCTGATGAGACCGAGCCGGGTGCGACGCATCATCAGGTCCTCCAGGTGCACGACCTGCTCCTGCGCCACCGCCCAGCGCAGCTCCGCCCAGGTGTACGGCGTCTCGCCGATTGGTTCCATGTCGGCGGCAGGCGCCGCCGCGAGGAAAGCCGACCAGCGCTGGCCCAGACGTCCGCGCAACCGCGTGGTGACCGCCGATGCCTCGGACGGTTCGGCGATCGGGGCAAACACCGGCGCTTCGTCGCTCGCCGGCATCAGCTGTGGCCACTGTTGTGCGGCCGCGCGCAGTACCTCGCGCGCAGTAACGCGAAATGTTGTCAGTTTGCCGCCAGTGATGCCGATCAAGCCGGGCGCCACCCATTGCGCGGATTCGCGTGACTCCGCGGAGGGATCGGCCTGACCGCTGGAGACCACCGGCCGCACTCCGGCGTAGCAACTGATCGCCTCCTTCGCCGACAGCGCAAGCTGCGGAAACTCGGCGTGCAGGCCTTCCATCAGATAGTCACGCTCCGCCGCACTCATGCGCGGCGCGTCCAGTGACTGATCGTGATCGAGGTCGGTCGTACCGAAAACCGTCGCCCCCTCCCAGGGGTAGGCAAAGATCGGCCGACGGTCGCGCGGGTGCAGCCATGACACCGCCACCTCCAACGGGAACCGCCTGCGATCGAAGACCAGATGGCTGCCGCGCAACGGACGCAGGGTCGGCGCACCCTTAGGCGCACCATCCAGCATCGCCGCCCACGCGCCGGTGGCGTTGACGACCACACTCGCCCCGATCTCGCGACAACTGCCGTCGAGCGCATCGACCAGACTCACACCCGTCACCCGGCCGCCTTCACAGCGGACGTTGGCACGCACGTAATTGCGCGCGGTACCGCCTAACGCCATCGACTCCTGAATCAGTCGCAACACCAGGCGTGCGTCATCGGTGCGCGCATCCTCGTAGTGCACGGCGCCGAGGAGCGCATCCACCCGCAGCGAGGACACGCGCTGCCGCACCTGCGCCACATTCAGCCAGCCGGAACGACGTGCGCCCGCCATCAGATCGTAGACCGCGAGGCCGATGCGCATGATCCAGCGACCGGGGCGCGCACCGCGCCGGATCGGCATCAGGAATGGCAGTGGCTCGACCAACCCCGGTGCCTCGCGCAGCAAACGCTGGCGCTCGCGTACCGACTCCAGCGTCAATCGCCACTGACCCTCCTTGAGATAGCGCAGTCCGCCATGCACCAGCTTCGACGACCAGGACGAGGTGCCCGAGGCGAAGTCCCGCGCCTCCACCAACAGCACGCGCGCGCCGGTGCGCACCGCCTCGCGCAACAGGCCGGCACCGGTGATGCCACCGCCGACGATGACCAGATCGTATTGCGCGTCCAACGAAGACAACGGCGGTCGCATGCTCACGCAGTCGCGCTCCGCAAACGTCTCCTCGACTTCGCTGCGCTCATGCGAACAGCTTGCCCGGATTCATGATGCCGTCTGGATCCAGTTCGCGCGCCATCGCGCGGATCAGATCCATACCCAGCGCACCCTTTTCCGCCGGCAGATACGGCGCGTGATCGACACCGACGCCGTGCTGGTGACTGATCGTGCCGCCGTGCTCGACGATCGCCTCAGACACCGCGGTCTTCAGCTTGCGCCAGCGCGCCAGATCGGCATCCGGATCGCCGGTCGAGCGGTACACGAACGTCGAATAGATGCTGCAGCCCTGACGGTACACATGGGACAAATGCGTGAAGGCATGAACGCGTTCGTTCTCGGCGGCCAGCGTCTGCGTGGCGGTGGCTTCGATGGCGCGCATCAGGGGCGTCACCGACGGCCAATTGACCGCGGTCTCGACCGTATCGGCGCCGTAACCAAGCTCCCACAGCGTGTTGCGCATCAGCGGGCCGCGGAAGCGGTTCTTCTCCCAGCCCTTGCCGATCATGCGCCCCACGTGCACGCCCTTGTGGCGCTTGGCCAGTGCCAGCGCATCGCGACGCATGCGACGCGTCTCGGTGAGCGAGCCGGTCACACCGATCATCAGCATGCACTTGCCCGCCGCCACACCGCGTATGCCGAGATAGCGCTGCAGCCACCTGATCAGGTCCGCATGGCCGGCCAGGCGCAGCTGCGTCTCGGTCTCGATCTCGTTGGACAGGCGCAGCATCGACAGTGGCAGGTCCGCCTGCACCATCTCGCGCACCGCCACCACCGCCGCATCCCAGGTCGGGAAGAAGACTGCGTGGAAATCCTCGCAGTCCGGCAACCGACGAACACGCACCGTCGCCTCGGTCAGCAAGCCCAGACGGCCTTCGGAGCCCATCACCGCCTCGCGCAGGTCGGGGCCCGCGGAGGACGCCGGCATACCCCCCACCCGCCACTCGCCGCGCGGCGTCGCCAGACGACCCTCAGCGAACAAATGCTCGATGCGCCCGTAACGCAGCGACTGCTGACCAGACGAACGCGTGACGATCCAGCCACCGACGGTGGAGTACAGATAGGACTGTGGGAAATGTCCGAGCATAAAACCGCGATCACGGAGCTGCGCTTCGATCTGCGGGCCCGGCGTGCCCGCACCGAAGGTCGCGAGCTGCGCAGTCTCGTCGAAGGCCTGCAGGCGGTTCAGGCGCTCCAAGGAAATATTGACGACGGGGCGCTCGCCTTTCGGCACATCGAGATGGCCGACCACACTGGTGCCGCCGCCGTAGGGCACGACGATCGCACCGAGGCTGCGCGCGCGCGCCAGTGCTGCGACGGCTTCCTCATGGGTGCCCGGCATCGCCACCGCATCGGCCACCGACCCGATACGCCCGCTGCGCAACGCGATCCAGTCCGGAAAACTTTGCCCGCGCGCGCGCAGCAACCGCTGCTGCGCATCCGTGCTCAGGCCTTGTCCGTCGGCAAGCCGGCTCGCCGGCACTGCGGCCAACGCTTCGGCCAGCGTCGCATCGCGTGGCGGTGTCGCCGCACCGACACGTTCGCGGAGGAACGCGCGTGCGTCCTCACCCAACTCCGAGATGTCCGATTCATCGCCCCAGCCGTTCCAGCGCCGCATGCCGCGTCCCCTTGGTTTTGGATGGCCGGCGACAAGGCCGGCGGCTGGACTTTACCGGACGACGGCATCGGGAAACAGAAAGCGATTTGTGTGCTGGCCGCAGATGGCGAGATCGCTGGCAGCGCAACGGTCAGCGCCGCACACGCAGCCCGTAGCGGGCGTTATGCCACCAGCGCTGCCTGCGCAGGAGATTGCTCGCGGATCGCACGCAGGCTGTCGATCGTCACCCACGGCAGCCCGCGATGTTGTCCCTTGAGCACGCGCATCGGCGCTCCGGGTTCTCCCAGACTGCTGACGACGAGCGCGGCTTCCGCGAAGTCCTGTTCCAGGGTGTCGCTGTTGACCGTCACTACCGCCGGCACGCCGGCAGCCGCGGCGGCCTCCAGGCCCATTTCCGAATCCTCGAGCGCCACGCAGTGCTGGGCGGTCACGCCAAGACGCTGCATCGCCAGGCGGTACAGATCGGGCGCGGGCTTCTTGCGCTGGACTTCCTCACCACTGGCGATGACGGCGACTTCCGCGGCCAGTTCGGGGCCCATGCTGTAGCGAAGCACCGGCTGCAAGGTCTTCAGACTGGCGTTGGTCACGATCGCCAGACGCAGGTCGGCCGCTCGCGCCTCACGCATTAAGCGCGCGATGCCGGGGCGCAGAGGCACGCGCCCATGTCGCATCAGCTTTTTGAAATAGGCGGATTTCAGCTCGTGGACCTTCGCGACCCAGGCGTCGAGATCCTGCTGCACTTCCACCGCCTCAGCGCCGAGGTCGGGATTGAAATGCTGCACATAATGCTTGAGGCGCTCCCGCCCCCCGGGTTGTCTCAGGAGCCGCCGATATAGCTTGGGCCCCCAGCGAAACGGCAAACCCAGCTTGCGGAACGCGCGGTTGTAGGCGGGACGATGTCCCAGCGCCTCGGTATCGGCCAATGTACCGTCGACATCGAACAGGACGGCGCGCAGCGTCATCGGAACCCCCCGTAGGCGAGGACCGCGACCACGCAGCAACTGTCAGGCTCCGGCATGATCCATCAGAGAGTTACCGAACATATTCAATGTAGCATGCTGCGATCCGCATGGGCGTGACGCCACGCACACCATCCCCTGCCCCATGACCGCTCCCGCAGCCGCTTACCGAGGTCGCTTCGCCCCTACACCGAGCGGTCCGCTGCACCTGGGCTCGTTGCTGACGGCGTTGGCCAGCTGGCTGCAGGCCCGGCACCACGACGGCGTCTGGTTGCTGCGCATTGACGACCTCGATGCGGCACGCTGCCCTCCAGGAACCGACGGCCTCATCCTGCGACAGCTTGAGGCGCACGGCTTGACCTGGGATGAACCACCCCTCTACCAAAGCCGGCGACACGACGCATACGCTGACGCACTCGATCAACTGCGCCGGCAGGCAACGCTTTATGCTTGCGACTGCACCCGCCGCGCGCTGAAGGCCCGCCTGGCAACCGGGCCCGACGATTCGATCTACGACGGCCACTGCCGTGAACGCGCATTGGCGGCGACGCCTGGCCACGCACTGCGCCTCCGCGTAGATGCGGGGACGATCACGCTTGATGATGCGGGTCTCGGGCCTTGCCGCCGCGACCTGCAGACGGACATCGGCGACTTTGTCGTGGCACGCGGCGACGGCATTCCCGGCTACCAGTTGGCTTCCGTGATCGACGACCGTGACCTGCGCATCGGCGAAATCGTCCGCGGCGCCGATCTTTTGGGTTCGTCGATCCGCCAGCGTTACCTGTTCGATCGCATGGATTGGCCAGCACCGGCCTTCCGGCACCTGCCGGTTCTGACGGGCGCTGACGGGCGCAAGCTTTCCAAGCAGAATCACGCCGCACCACTGGCGGACGATCCCGCCGGCATCGCCGATAGTCTGTGGCGCTGCCTCAACTGGCTGAATCAGGTGCCGCCACCCGAGTTGCGCCGCGCCGGTGTCGATACGCTCCTCGGCTGGGCACGCCTGCACTGGAATGCAGCGACTATCCCGAGGGTCCAGGCGCTCGCATTGGAGCCGATGCCCTGATTCTGGCATGATGCTTTGCAGCAATCGCACTGCAACAATGCATACGAATTAGGGTCTTATGTCCGAACTTCGCGTCATCAAGAAGTATCCCAACCGTCGTCTCTACGACACGCACATCAGCCGCTACATCACGCTGGAGGAAATCCGCCAGCTCGTGCTGCAGAACGTGAAGTTTCGGGTGGAGGACAAGCGCAGCCAGGAAGACATCACGCGCAGCATCCTGCTGCAGGTCATCGCTGAGCAGGAAGAAGGCGGCAATCCGATCTTCACCACCGAGCTGCTGGAATTCATCATTCGCTACTACGGTGATCCGATGCAGAACGCGATCGGCCGTTATCTGGAACTGTCCGCGCGCCTGTTCCAGGAGCAGCAATCCCACTTCACCGAGCAACTGCGCCAGATGCTCGGGCCGGCGCAGCAGCCGCTGCAGATGCTCAAGGAACTGGCCGACAACCAGGTGCCGATCTGGCGCTCCGTCCGCAAGGAGTTCCTGCGCAACCTCTCCAACAAGGCCATGGCGATCAAACGCCGCTCCCAGCGCGAGGATGGCACGGATACTGCGGATTCAAACTAAGGCCATCGAACTGATCGCAGCGCAGCATTGAAGTGACGCCCACGTCACAGTCTGACGCAAAGACTCAGTTAATTTATTGTTTTTAAAATATTTTAAAGTTTCTGGCGGCTGTTGACATCGAGGTAAGTGACCTCTATACTGCACCGCAACATAACTCGATCAAATAAAAACCCGGTCAGCCGGGTGGCTTGACCGGGTTCGGAATCTAACCGTCTCCTCCAGAAAGGCCTCGCGCCTTTCTCGCACTTAGCCCCCCTCCCCAGGGGGGCTTCTTTTTTGCAACGCATTCCGGGTCCACTGAGCGCGGACTCTCTGATTTGCTACCACCCTCCAGAAAAGCCAGCGGCGCAGGTGTGCTGCGCCGCATGACCAATTCGTGACAGGCCCGGATTCTGTACCAGAATCCGGGCCTGCATCAAGCGTTTAAGCCGTTGCGGTTTCGAGGTCCTTCATCGACAGGCGGATCTTGCCGTCCTTGCTGACTTCCAGAACCTTGACGCGCACCGACTGGCCTTCCTTGACCACGTCCTCGACCTTGTCGACGCGCTTGTCGGCGAGCTGCGAAATATGCACCAGACCGTCCTTGCCCGGCGCGATCGTGACGAACGCACCGAAGTCCATGATCTTGGCGACACGGCCTTCGTAGATCGCACCGACTTCGACGTCGCGGGTCAGCGCATTGATGCGCGCCACGGCCGCTTCGGCCGCCTTGCCGTCGATCGCGGCAATCTTGATCGTGCCGTCATCGGCGATATCGATCTGCGTGCCGGTTTCCTTGGTGATCGACTGGATCGTCGAGCCGCCCTTGCCAATGACCTCGCGGATCTTGTCCGGATGGATCTTGATCGTGGTGATGCGCGGCGCGAACGGCGACAGCTCGGCACGCGCCTTGGGCAGCACCTGGTTCATCGCCTCAAGGATGTGCAGACGCGCAGCCTTCGCCTGCGTCAGCGCCTGGGCCATGATCTCACCGGTGATGCCGGCGACCTTGATGTCCATCTGCAGCGCGGTCACGCCTTCGGTCGTGCCGGCAACCTTGAAGTCCATGTCGCCGAGGTGATCTTCGTCGCCGAGGATGTCGGTCAGGACGGCCCAGCGGCCTTCCTCGAGGATCAGACCCATCGCGACGCCGGCAACGGGCGCCTTGATCGGCACGCCCGCGTCCATCAGCGCGAGGCAGGCGCCGCAGACCGAGGCCATCGACGACGAACCGTTGGATTCGGTGACTTCCGAGACCACGCGCACGATGTACGGGAATTCGCTGCTCAGATCCGGCATCACCGCAGCTACGCCGCGCTTGGCCAGACGGCCGTGACCGATCTCGCGGCGCTTCGGCGCATTGAGGCGGCCGGTCTCGCCGACGCAGTACGGCGGGAAGTTGTAGTGGAACATGAAGTTCTCATGCCACTCGCCTTCGATCGCGTCGATGATCTGGTAGTCCTTGCCGCTGCCCAGCGTCGTGATGGCCACAACCTGCGTCTCGCCGCGCGTGAACACGGCAGAGCCGTGGGTACGCGGCAGCACGCCCGTGGTCATCGCCAGCGGACGCACCGTGAAGCGATCACGGCCGTCGATGCGCGGCGCACCGTCGAGGATGCGGTTACGGACGATCTTGGCCTTCAGTTCTTCGAGTTCGGCCTTGACGTGGTTTTCGGTGAACAGCGCATCGGCAGCGCGGGCCGCCTTGGCCTGCTTGGTGACTTCATCCAGCTTGCCGTAGCGAGCCTGCTTTTCAGTGAAACCATAGGCGTCGGCGATGGCCGGCTCGAACTGCGCGACAAAGCCCTTGACCGCCGAGCGGTCCTGCGGCTGCCACTGCCACTTCGGCTTGCCCGCTTCGGCAACGAACTCGTTGATCGCCTGGATCGCGGCCTGCATCTGCTCGTGACCGTACATGACGGCACCCAGCATCACCGCCTCCGGCAGCATCTGCGCTTCGGACTCGACCATCAGCACGGCATCCTTGGTGCCGGCGACGACGAGATCGAGCTGCGAGGTTTCCAGCTCGGAAGCGGTCGGGTTCAGGAGGTAGTTGCCATCCTTGTAGCCGACGCGCGCCGCGCCGATCGGACCCTGGAACGGCACGCCGGACAGCGCCAGCGCCGCGGAGGCACCAAGCATCGCCGGGATGTCACCGTCGATTTCCGGATTCAGCGACATCACCATCGCGACAATCTGGATCTCGTTGTAGAAACCTTCCGGGAACAGCGGGCGGATCGGGCGATCGATGAGGCGCGAGGTCAGCGTTTCCTTCTCAGTCGGACGGCCTTCACGCTTGAAGAAGCCGCCGGGAATGCGGCCGCCAGCGTAGAAGCGCTCCATGTAATCGACGGTCAGCGGGAAGAAGTCCTGTTCGGGCTTGGCTTCCTTCTTCCCAACGACGGAAACGAAAACAACGGTGTCATCGATCGTGACGATGACGGCGGCGCCGGCCTGACGCGCAACGGCGCCGGTTTCGAGCGTGACGGACTGCTTGCCGTACTGGAAGGTCTTCTTCACGGGCACGGCAGGGGTGGCAGGAATTGCCATAGGGAGCACCTGCAAATAGTTAGGCGGTGAAACGAAAAAGCGCCGCGATTAGCGGCGCAGACCGAGTTCTGCGATCAACTTGCTGTAGCGCGCTTCGTCCTTGCGCTTCAGATAGTCGAGCATCTGGCGACGCTGATTGACCATCTTCAGCAGGCCGCGACGCGAGTGATTGTCCTTCTTGTGCTGCTCGAAGTGCGGGCTCAGCTCGTTGATGCGCGTCGTCAGCAGGGCAACCTGCACTTCCGGGGAACCGGTGTCACCGGCACCACGCGCAAACTTCTTGACCACATCCGCTTTACGTTCAACCGTCAACGTCATTGCTTCCAGCTCCAAATACTTGATCGACTTTTACTTTATACAGTCGAATATCATAGCTTTTTTAACGGCTCGTGGACAAGCGCCATTTACGCCGTATCGACCAGCCAGCGCCGGGGCAGAAGCCGCCGATCGGGGGCGATTTCAGCCAATCCCAGCAGGCGCCCACCCGCATCCAGGACCGCCACGCGGCCCGGTTCGGCCGGCAATTGCTCTAGAGACAGTGGTTGGCCCTGGGCAAGACGGGCCGCCTGGGCCGGGTCGACCCGCAGTTGCGGCCAGTGGGAAAGCGCCTCGGCCGGCGCAATCAGCAGTGCGTCCCGCGCTGGGCCTTCCGCAATCGCCTCGATCTGTTCCAGCGTCACCAGCGGACGGTCCCACAGCGGCGTCACGCCGGTACGACGCAATGCGGTCAGGTGCGCGCATTGCCCGATGGCCCGTGCCCAGTCTTCGGCGAGCGTGCGGACGTAGGTGCCCTTGGAACAGCGCACCTCGAATTCAAACCCGTCAGCGTCCTGAGACAGCAACCGCAGATCCAGGATCTGCACACGGCGCGGCGCCCGATCCACCTCTTCGCCGGCACGGGCCAGCTCGTACAGGCGCTGCCCTTGATGCTTGAGCGCCGAGTACATGGGCGGGACCTGTTCGATCCAGCCTTGGAAGCGCGGCAGCACCGCGGCCAGCTCCCCGCCTCGCAAACCGCGGGTGTCGGAGGTTTCGACCACCTCGCCTTCGGCATCGCCGGTGGCCGTACGCTGCCCGAGGCGCGCGCGCGCGCGATAGGCCTTGTCGCCATCCAGCAGGACACCGCACAGCTTGGTCGCCTGCCCGAGACAGACTGGCAGCACGCCGGTGGCCAGCGGATCCAGGCTGCCGGTGTGACCGGCCTTGTCGGCCGAGTAGAGACGCCGCACCTGCTGCAGCGCGGCGTTGGAGCTGATGCCCAGCGGCTTGTCCAGCAGCAGGATGCCGGTCACGTTCCGGCGAGGGCGGCGCGCAGCGGACATGAACCCGGCGCCGCCTAAGGCTTGGAGCGCGAGGACTCGTGCTGACGGTCCTGCTCGACGGCATCGCGGATCATGGCGCTGATGCGATCTCCCTCGCGCATGGCGACATCGACGGCGAAATGCAGCTGCGGCACCACCCGCAGGCTCAGCCGCTCGCCCAGACCGTGCCGCAGCTTGCCGGCAGCGTGTTTAAGCCCGCGCAGCGCTTCCTGCAACTCGGCATCGGAGCCCAGCGAACTTATCGTCACTCGCGCGTTGCGCAGGTCCGGCGAGATGTCCACACCCGTAACCGTCACGCCGGCCACGCGCGGGTCGGACAACTCGTCCCGGATCAGCGTGGCCAGCTCGGCCTGCAGCTGGGTATTGATACGCAGCTTGCGCGGATACTCTTTCACCGCGGCACCCGGGATCGATCTCAGGCCGCAGCCTGAACCGAGCGGCGCACTTCGATGCGCTGGAAGCACTCGATCTGGTCGCCGGCCTTGACGTCGTTGTAGTCCTTGACGCCGATACCGCACTCGGTGCCCGCCTCGACCTTCTGCACGTCGTCCTTGAAACGACGCAGCGATTCGAGCGTGCCTTCGTAGATGACCGTGTTGTTGCGCAACACGCGGATCGGCAGGCTCTTCTGCACCGAGCCCTCGATGACCAGGCAGCCTGCGATGTTGCCAAGCTTGGAGCTGCGGAACACGTCGCGCACCTGCGCGATGCCGACGATCTGCTCGCGCGTCTCGGTGCCCAGCAGGCCGGAGACGGCATCGCTGACGTCGTCAATGATGTCGTAGATGATCGAGTAATAGCGAACGTCGACGCCGGTATCCTGGATGCGCTTGCGCGCAGCGCCGTCGGCACGGACGTTGAAGCCGATGATGATGGCCTTGGACGCCATCGCCAGATCGACGTCGGACTCGTTGATGCCGCCGATCGTCGACGACAGCACGTTGACCTTGACCTCCTCGCTCGGAATCTTGCGCAGCGCTTCGGCGATCGCCTCGGCGGAACCCTGCACGTCCGACTTGATCATCAACGTCAGCTGCTTGACCTCGCCCTCGCCCATCTTGGCGAGGAACTGGTCCATGCGCACCGCCTGCGTTTGCGCCAGCTTCTGTTCGCGCAGCTTTTGCTCGCGCAGCGATGCCAGTTCGCGCGCCTTGCGCTCATCGGCGACCACCACCAGATCGTCGCCCGCGTCGGGCGCCCCCGATAGTCCGAGCACCTGCACCGGGATGGACGGACCCGCTTCCTTGGTCGGGCGACCGTTCTCGTCGAACATCGCGCGGACGCGACCGAAATGCGGGCCCGAGAGAATGACGTCGCCCTGCCGCAGCGTGCCGCTGCGCACCAGGATCGTCGCCACCGGACCACGCCCCTTCTCGATCGAGGATTCGAGGATATTGCCCTTGGCCAGCGCCTCGGCCGGCGCCTGCAGCTCCAGAACTTCGGCCTGCAGCGAGATGGCATCCAGCAACGCGTCGATGCCGGTCCCGTTGACGGCCGACACACCGACGAACTGCACGTCGCCGCCGTAATCCTCGGCCACGACCTCTTCCTTCAACAGCTCATTCTTGACGCGATCAATGTTCGCGTCCGGCTTGTCGATCTTGGTGATGGCCACGACCAACGGCGCGTTGGCCGCACGCGCGTGCTGGACCGCTTCGCGCGTCTGCGGCATGACGCCGTCATCGCCCGCCACCACCAGCACGACGATGTCAGTCACCTGCGCGCCGCGCGCACGCATGCGCGTGAAGGCCGCATGGCCGGGCGTGTCGAGGAAGGTGATGATGCCTTTCGGCGTTTCAACGTGATAGGCGCCAATATGTTGCGTGATGCCACCGGCTTCACCCGCAGCGACACGCGTCTTGCGGATGTAATCGAGCAGCGACGTCTTGCCGTGGTCGACGTGGCCCATGATGGTGACCACCGGCGGGCGGCCGATCATCTCGCCGTCCTGCGCATCGCCACTGACCGCCTGCTCCAGGCTGTCTTCGTGATCGGTAGCCTTGACGGCGCGGGCCTTATGGCCCATTTCCTCGACCATCAACAGCGCCGTGTCCTGATCCAGCGACTGGTTGATCGTGGCCATGATGCCGTTCTTCATCATGACCTTGATCAGTTCGGTGGCCTTGACCGCCATGCGGTTGGCCAACTCACCGACCGTGATCGCCTCAGGCACTTCAACCTCGCGCACGACCGGCGCCACAGGCTTCTCGAAGCCGTGTACGTTTTCGACGCGAATCCTGCCCGAGGGCTTCTTCTGCTTCTTGTCGCGCTTGCCGCCCTTGCCTTCGGCCAGGTGCAGCTCCTGACGATGATGGCGATCGTCGCGGCCCGTCCGCTCTCCAGGCTTACGCGCCGGCGCCGCAGCGCCACCAGGAGCGGTTGCCGCAGGGGTACGCGCTGGCGCGGCCGGTGTCGGCGCAGGCTGAGCCGCGATCGCGCGCGCCGCCTCGGTGCTGCGACGAAGGTTTTCAGCGGCACGATTGCGCGACTGCTCTGCGTCCCACTTGGCCTTGTAGAGCGGATCTTCCGTGAGCCGGCGCTGATGCTCCTCGCGAGCGACCTGCGCGGCAGCAAGCGACTCAGCCTCGAGACGCTGCGCCTCCTCAACAACCAAGCGCCTTTCCAGTTCCTCTTGATGCCGCTTGGCTTCGGCTTCCGCCGCCGCACGCGCCGCGATCTCACGTTCCTGCTCGTCACGAGCCGCCTGCTCTTCCGCCTCGCGCAGCGCCTCAGGGTCGACGCTCTGGACTTCAGCCTCATCGCGCTTGACGTAGGTGCGCTTCTTGCGAACCTCGATACTGACGGTCTTGGCCGGGGCACCGCGACCACCGCCCAGGCGCAGCTCAGTGGTTTCCTTGCGCTTGAGCGTAATGCGGCGCGGCTCGGCAACCGGCGCTGCCGCACCGCGGGTCTTCTGCTGCAGGTAGTTCAACAGCGAGACCTTGTCTTCGGCAGAGACCGCCGACTGTGCGTTCTTGACCGCAACGCCGGCTTCCTTGAACTGCGACAGCAGCTCATCCACCGGCCGTCCCAGCTCCTTCGCGAAATCCTGAACCGTTACCATGGACATCCGTTTTCCTCGAACCGGGTCGTGACCGCGTGACTCAGGCGTAAGCCTTGGCGCGGGCGGCCATGATGAACTGCGAAGCACGCTCTTCACCGAACTCGGGCAGCAGTTCGAGAAGCTCGTCGGTCGCCAGATCCGCCAGAGCTTCCAGCGACGCCACGCCGGCTTCGGCCAACTGATACGCCGTGTCTTCGTCCATATCCTCGAGCGTCAGCAAATCCTCAGCCGGCGTGGCATGTGCACGCTGCTCTGCCTTGGCAATTGCCTTCGTCAGCAGGATGTCGCGCGCACGATTGCGCAGCTCTTCGACGATCTGCTCGTCGAACTCCTCGATCCCGAGCAGCTCCTGGGTCGGGACGTAGGCGATCTCTTCGAGCGTCGTAAAGCCTTCCTGAACCAGCACACCGGCGACTTCGGCATCGACGTCCAGACTGTCCATGAACATCTGCAGGACGGACTGGTTTTCCTGCTCCTTCTTCGACTCGGCGTCGGCCGCCGTCATCACGTTGAGGACCCAGCCGGTCAGCTCCGAGGCCAGGCGCACGTTCTGGCCGCCACGGCCAATAGCCTGCGCCAGCTTGTCTTCGGCAACACCGATCGTCATCGAGTGCGACTCTTCATCGACGATGATGGTCTCGACTTCTGCCGGCGCCATCGCGTTGATGACGAACTGGGCGATGTTGTCGTCCCAGGGCACGATGTCGACACGCTCGCCCGCCAGTTCGTTGGACACGCTCTGCACGCGCGAACCGCGCATGCCGACGCAAGCACCGACCGGATCGATGCGCTTGTCCTTGGCCTGGACCGCGATCTTGGCGCGCAGGCCCGGATCGCGCGCCGCGCCCTTGAGCTCGATCAGGCCCTGGGCGATTTCCGGCACTTCCAGCTTGAACAGCTCCATCAAGTACTGCGGCGACGTACGCGACAGGAACAGCTGCGGCCCGCGAATCTGAGGACTGACTTCGTACAGGTAGCCGCGGATGCGGTCGCCCGGACGCACCGGCTCACGCGGAATCAAATGGTCACGCAGCACGATCGCCTCGGCGTTGTTGCCCAGATCGACGATGACGTTCCCACGCTCCAGACGTTTGACCTGCCCGGAAATCAGTTCGCCGACGCGGTCGCTGTATGCCGCCACCACCTGCGCGCGTTCAGCCTCGCGCACCTTCTGCACGATGACCTGCTTGGCTTTCTGAGCACCGATACGACCGAAATCGACCGACGGCACCTTGTGCTCGATCACATCACCCGTCGCCGCCTCGGACTTTTCCTTGAGCGCATACGACAGCTTGATCTGGCGCTCCGGGAACTCGAAGTCCTCGCTGTCGTCCTCAAGCACAGTCCAACGACGATAGGTCTCGTAATCGCCCGTGGCACGGTCGATCGACACGCGCAGGTCGGCCTCGTCGCCGTACTGCTCCTTGGCCGCGGATGCCAGCGCCATCTCCAGGGCCTCGAAGATCAGGCTCTGCTCCACGCCCTTTTCGTTGGAGACCACATCGACCATCAAGAGGATGTTCTTGTTCATCGCCTACTTACTCCTGATCGTATTCCGGCACGAGACGCGCCCGTTCAATGTCCGACAGCGGCAATTCCACGACGCCCTCAGCGGTCTCCAGCGTAACCGCGCGCTCGTTGATTCCGCGGATCCAGCCGGCAAAGCGGCGACGGCCATTGAGCGGTGCCACGAGTTGCACCCGCGCCTGTTCATTCATGAACCGCTCGTAATGCGCCGGCTTGACCAGAGGCCGATCCAGGCCAGGCGACGAGACTTCAAGCGTGTAGTGCGTGCTGATGGGATCTTCAACATCGAGCGTAGCGGCAACTTCGCGGCTGACGCGTTCACAGTCTTCCACGGTCACGCCCGTGGGCACGTCGATGTACAGCCGCAGCAGGGCATTCTTGGTGCTGGGGCTGAATTCGAGCAGCACGAGTTCGCAGCCGACGGCGTTAATCACCGGCTCCAGCAACCGTTCCAAGCGCTCTCGCAAAACCGCCATCAAATGCCCTATCAAATTCAAAGGCCAACAAAAAAGGCCCTCAAGGGGGCCTTTCTCAAGCCAACTAATTGGTAGCGGGGGCAGGATTCGAACCTGCGACCTTCGGGTTATGAGCCCGACGAGCTGCCGGGCTGCTCCACCCCGCACCAGACAGACGAAAATTATAGCCATCACACGGAGTTGCTGCAAGCCTGGAAAGCGGCATTTTCTAGGCTCCGGCAACAAAAAACCGGCTTGCGCCGGTTCTTGGTTGGTGCCCACGGAGAGACTCGAACTCCCATGACTTTCGCCGCTACCACCTCAAGGTAGTGTGTCTACCAATTCCACCACGTGGGCCCCGCGCTGCCTCGGCAGGGGCGCGAATTCTAGCGCCCGTCCTGCGGTTTGTCTCTAACTTATTCCGGCACCACCGGCTCGGCCGGGGACTCGCTGGCCGGCGCATCCACCGAATCGGTCGCCGTCGGCTGCAGACGATCGACGATGGACGTCGGCTCGCGCTGGCCGTGCACCAGATAGGCCAGCGCAAGGCTGACGCAGAAGAACACCGCAGCCAGCCACGCCGTCGACCGCGACAGGAAATTGGCCGAGCCGCGCGAACCGAACACCGTGCCGGACGCGCCACTGCCGAACGCCGCACCCGCATCCGCGCCCTTGCCGTGCTGAATCAGGATCAGACCGACCAGCGCCAGCGCCACCAGCACCTGAACGATCACCAGAACCGTGTAAACCATGTTTCGACTCGCTTACTTCGTTTGCGCCTGCGCGGCTGCGCAGATCGCGAGAAATTCGGTCGCCTTCAACGAGGCACCGCCGATCAATCCACCGTCCAGATCCGGGCAAGCGAACAGCGTTGCGGCGTTATCGGCCTTGACGCTGCCGCCGTAGAGGATGCGGACGGAATTCGCGATTTTAGCATCCTGCGCCGCCAAACGCCCACGCAGGAAAGCATGCGCGGCTTGAGCCTGCTCCGGCGTCGCGGTCAGGCCGGTGCCGATCGCCCAGACCGGCTCGTAGGCGACCACCGCCTGCTTGAAGGCCTGGATCCCGCACAGGGACAGTACGGCATCGAGCTGGCGCGCCAGCACGGTTTCGGTGGCGCCGGATTCACGCTCCTCGCGGGTCTCGCCCACGCACAGGATCGGCACCAGACCGCAGAGCTGCGTCACCTGAAACTTCCGGGCGACCACCGCATCGGTTTCGCCATAGAGCGCGCGACGTTCGGAATGGCCGATGATGACCTGCGAGCAACCCACGTCCTTGAGCATGCCGCCGTGGATCTCGCCGGTGAACGCACCCGGTTTCTCCTGATCGCAGATCGTCTGCGCCCCGAGCTGCAGGGGGCTGCCTTGAATCTGCGCACCGACCGATTCCAGGTACAGCGCCGGCGGGCAGACGAGGATATCGATGTCCTCGAACTTACGGGCGTCCAGCACCAGATCGCGCAACAGACTCGCATTGGCGCCCTTGGCGCCGTTCATCTTCCAGTTTCCCGCCACCAGCTTGCGCCGACTCATCGTTCGGATTCTCCCGTCTTGTCTCGTATTTGGTCTCAGGCCACGCAGGCCGCCTTTACGCGCTCGGCCAGGAACTCCGCTTCACGGTCGGCCGCCGCCTTGTCCTGCGCCTCCACCATGACCCGGATCAGCGGTTCGGTGCCCGAGGCTCGTAACAGGGTACGCCCGCCAGCGCCCAGGCGCGTGCGCGATTCCGTTTCCGCGTCCCGCACGCCTTGCGATTCCAGTACCGCCGCCGCACGGCCGCTGACCGCAACATTGATCAGGCGCTGCGGATACTGGGACATGCCCGACACCAGCTCAGCCAGCGAGCGGCCGCTGCGCACCACGGCGGTCAGTACCTGCAAAGCGCTGACGATACCGTCACCGGTGCTGGCCTTGTCCAGGCACAGCGTATGGCCGGAGGTCTCGCCGCCGAGCACGCCGTTCTGCGCACGCAGGATTTCCATGACATAGCGATCGCCGACCCTGGCGCGCAGGAACGTGAGTCCCAGGTCGGTCAACGCGCGCTCCAGTCCCAAGTTGGACATCAGCGTGCCGACCACCGGGCCGCTGATGCCACCATTGTCCAGTCGATCGCGTGCGATCACGTAGAGGATCTGATCGCCATCGATGCTTCGACCTTCGGCATCGACCATCAGGCAACGATCGCCGTCGCCATCCAGCGCAATACCGAGATGCGCGCGCTGCGCCTGCACCGTCGCCTGCAGAGTATCGAGATGTGTCGAACCGCAACCGTCGTTGATATTGAGACCGTTGGGTTTGTCACCGATAACGGTCACGTCGGCGCCCAGTTCCTCGAACACCGCGGGCGCCACCTTATAGGCCGCGCCGTTAGCGCAATCGACCACGATCTTCAAACCCTGCAGGGTGCGTTCACCGAAGGTCGCCTTGCAGAATTCGATGTAACGGCCGGAAGCGTCCGCGATACGCTTGGCGCGACCGATGCGCTCGGGCGCCACACAGACCATGGGCTGGTCGATTTCGGCTTCGATTTTCTGTTCGACCGCATCGCTGAGCTTGCCGCCGTCAGGCCCGAAGAATTTCACGCCATTGTCGTGATGCGGATTGTGCGACGCCGAAATCACCACGCCGGCTTGCGCCCGCAGCACACGCGCCAAGTAGGCAACACCTGGGGTCGGCAGCGGGCCCAGCAGATCGACTTCCACGCCGGCGGCGGCCAGACCGGCCTCCAGCGCCGACTCGAACAGGTAGCCGGAGCGACGCGTGTCCTTGCCGATGACCACGCGCGCACCGCGCGCCTGTCCCAGCACACGACCGGCGGCCCAGCCGAGCTTGAGGGCGAAATCCGGCGTCATCGGCGCTTCGCCGACGCGGCCGCGAACACCATCCGTTCCGAAGTACTTGCGTGTCACGATGCTTTCTGTGCCTCGCGTATCGCGTGCGCGGTCCTGACGGCATCCACCGTCTCGCGCACATCGTGGGCGCGAACTATAGCCACGCCCTGCCAAACCGCAAGCGCGGCCACCGCCAGACCACCCGGCAGACGCGCCTCGACCGGCCGGCCCAGCAGGTGCTGGAACATCGACTTGCGCGAAACGCCGATCAGCAGCGGCCGATCAAGGGGTGCAAGCTGCGCCAGGTGGCCGAGCAACGTCAGATTGTGCGCAAGCGTCTTGCCGAAACCGATCCCGGGGTCGAGTAGCAGGCGCTCTCGTGCAATGCCCGCCGCCTCGCAGGCAGCCACGCGCTCGCCAAGAAACTCGCCAACCTCGGCGACCACATCGTCGTACCGCGGCGCCGTCTGCATGGTGCGCGGCTCACCCTGCATGTGCATCAAACAGACCGCAGCGCCAGTCGCAGCGGCGGCCTCCACCGCACCGGGGGCCCTCAGGCCGTTGACGTCATTGATCATGACCGCGCCCGCCGCACAGGCGGCGCGCATGATGGCGGGCTTGCTGGTATCGATGGAGATCGGTGTCGGGGTCCGCGTGCGCAGCGCCTCGATCACTGGCACCACCCGATCCAGCTCTTCATGCTCGCCGACCGGCATCGCACCAGGTCGGGTCGACTCACCACCGATGTCGATCCACCCGGCTCCCTCGGCCACCATCTGCAAAGCGCGATCCAGCGCCGCGTCGCGCGCCAGATGATGTCCCCCATCGGAAAAGGAGTCCGGCGTGATGTTGAGCACGCCCATCACCTGCGGACCGGTCGCGAAATCCAAGGCTGCGCCGCAGGCTCGCAGCACGGCGGCGCGATGCTTCATCCCTTTAAACGACGAGGCCGGCGGAGGGCCGGCCTCGTGCACCTCAGGTCTGACTGGCGGGCTTGGACGGCGGCGCCACATCGGCGGCCGTCGGCGCTTCCTTGCCACCCGCAGGTTGCTGCGGACTGCCGCCGCCCGAGCGACCGCTGTCGGTCCAGCTCTCCGGCGGCCCCGGATCCTGGCCGGCCATGATGCGGCGAATCTGCTCGGAATCGATCGTCTCGTACTTCATCAGTGCGTTCGACATCGCATGCAGCTTGTCGAGATTGTCCTCGATGATCTGCTTGGCGCGGCTATAGTTGTCCTCGATGATCTGGCGCACCTCGACGTCGATCGCGTTCGCCGTGTCGTCCGAGACGTGCTTGGTCTGCGTCACCGACTTGCCGAGGAAGACCTCGCCGTTGTCTTCAGAGTACGAAAGTGGGCCGAGCTTGCCAGACATGCCCCACTTCGTGACCATGTTGCGTGCGATCTCGGTGGCGCGCTCGATGTCGTTGCTGGCGCCGGTCGTGACCTTGTCCAGGCCGAAGATGATTTCCTCCGCGATGCGGCCGCCGAACAGCGAGCAGATCTGCGAGTTGAGGCGCTGCTTGGTGTAGCTGTAGCGGTCCTCTTCCGGCAGGAACATCGTCACGCCCAGCGCGCGACCGCGCGGGATGATCGTGACCTTGTAGACCGGGTCGTGCTCGGGCACCGACAGGCCGACGATGGCATGCCCGGCCTCGTGGTAGGCGGTCAGCTTCTTCTCGTCCTCGGACATCACCATGCTGCGGCGCTCGGCGCCCATCATGATCTTGTCCTTGGCACGCTCGAAATCATCGTGATCGACCAGGCGCTTGTTGGCACGGGCCGCGAACAGCGCCGCCTCGTTGACCAGATTGGCCAGATCGGCGCCGGAGAAACCCGGCGTGGCACGGGCAATGATTTCCGGCTTGACGTTGTCAGCCAGCGGCACCGAGCGGATGTGCACCTTCAGGATCTGCTCGCGGCCGCGCACGTCCGGCAGCGGCACGACCACCTGACGGTCGAAGCGGCCCGGACGCAGCAGCGCCGGATCGAGCACGTCCGGTCGGTTGGTCGCCGCGATGACGATGACGCCCTCACTGCCCTCGAAACCGTCCATTTCCACCAGCAGCTGGTTCAGCGTCTGCTCGCGCTCGTCGTGACCGCCGCCCAGGCCGGCGCCGCGATGGCGGCCGACCGCGTCGATCTCGTCGATGAAGATGATGCAGGGCGCATGCTTCTTGGCCTGCTCGAACATGTCGCGCACACGGCTGGCGCCAACGCCGACGAACATCTCGACGAAGTCGGAGCCGGAGATCGTGAAGAACGGCACGCCCGCCTCACCGGCGATCGCCTTGGCGAGCAGCGTCTTGCCGGTACCTGGTGAGCCGACCATGAGCACGCCGCGCGGAATCTTGCCGCCCAGCTTCTGGAACTTGCCTGGATCCTTGAGGAAGTCGACCAGCTCGGCGACTTCCTGCTTGGCTTCTTCGCAGCCGGCGACGTCGTTGAAGGTGATCTTGACCTGATCGGCGTTGAGCATGCGCGCGCGGCTCTTGCCGAACGACAGCGCGCCGCGGCCACCGCCGCCGCCCTGCATCTGGCGCATGAAGTACACCCAGACCGCGATCAGCAACAAGATCGGGAAGGCGTTGAACAGCAGCTGCAGCAGGATCGGCGTCTCGCGCGGCAGCGCGCCGGAGAACTTGACGTTGTTCTCCAGCAGCTCGCCGACCATCGCGCTATTGCTGGTTTCCGGGCTGACCGCGCGGAACGAGGAGCCGTCCTTGAGCTTGCCGCGAATGCTCTGACCTTCGATGAGGACCTCGGCCACGTTGCCCTGCTGGACCTGGTTCATGAACACCGAATACGCCAGCTCCGGCTGCTGCTGGGAGCGCGACGTAAAGCTCTGGAACACGCTCATCAGCACGACGAGGATGACCACCCAGAGCAGCAGATTCTTGGCCAGATCGTTCAAATCAGTTCTCGTGAAAAATCGCTTAAATCATTGACAACGCTTGGAACCTTACACCGCACGAAAGTTGCGCGCCAGCAAGTACACTTCCTTCGAACGCGGTCGCGAAGCCTTGGGCTTGCGAATCGTCACCGATTCAAAGGCTTCGCGCAGCGATTTCAGATAAGCGTCGAAACCTTCGCCCTGAAAGGCCTTGACCAGCAGATGGCCTCGCGGTTTCAGGTGAGCCCGGGCGAACTCCAGGGCCAGCTCGCAGAGGTAGATACTGCCGGCCTGGTCGGCCGCATCGATCCCCGAGATATTGGGGGCCATATCGCTTAGTACAAGGTCCACCGTCTGATCGCCGACCCGGGCTTCCAGTTCGTGCAGGACCGTTTCCTCTCGAAAATCGCCGAGGATAAAGTCGACGTTTGGCAGCGGGTCCATCGGCAGAATATCCAGCGCGATCAACCGGCCCTTGGCCCCGAGCTGTGGCCGGGCCCATTGGCTCCAGCCGCCCGGAGCCGCGCCCAGATCAACGACGATCTGGCCCGGTTTGAGCAGGCGATCCTTTTCCTGGATCTCGATCAGCTTGAACGTGGCGCGCGAGCGATAGCCCAGGCGCCGCGCCTCCTGCACGTAAGGGTCGGCCCGGTGCTCGGCCAGCCAGCGCGCGGAACTTGGGCGTCGTTTCTGGCTCATGTCGAACTCGTCGCGAACGCCGCCGGCGAGCCCCCTAGATGTACAGCACCTTGACGATTTCGAACTCGCGTACGCCCTTGGGCGCCGCCACCTGCACGAAATCGCCCTCGCTCTTGCCGATCAGCGCACGCGCGATCGGCGAATTCAGCGAGATCAGGCCCGCCTTGGCGTCAGCCTCGTCCTCGCCGACGATCTGGTAACGGAATTCCTCGCCGCTGTCGGCATCGGCGATCTCGACCGTCACGCCGAAGATGACCTTGCCGTTGGCGGTCATCTGCGTCACGTCAATGATCTGTGCGTTGCCCAGCTTGCCCTCGATCTCCTGGATACGGCCTTCGTTGAAACCGTGCTGCTCGCGGGCGGCATGAAACTCGGCGTTCTCGCGCAGGTCGCCCTGCTTACGGGCCTCATCGATCGCCGCGATGATCTTCGGCCGCTGCTCGCTCTTGCGCTGACGCAGTTCCTCACGCAGTTGCTCTGCGCCGCGCGCGGTCATGGGAATCTTGCTCATGTGACAGATACTGGACAAATGGGCGCCCGCCGCAGGTGACTGCGGCACGCGCATGGTCGGGATGCCAGAACGATATCATCGCCCGGCGACGAAAAGCACGCCGCCGGCCCTTGGGACCGGGCGGCGTGCCGGGGGTTCAGCGCAGCTGCGCGTGCAGCTGCTGCAGGCCGTTGACGTCGAGTGCGTCGAGATGGTCCATCGCCACCGCCGCCGCCAGCGCACCGGCGATCGTCGTGAAGTAGCAGACCTTGTGCTGGATCGCCGCACCGCGGATCGAACGCGACTCCTCGATCGATTTCTTGCCTTCGGTGGTGTTGGCGATGAACTGGATCTCGCCGTTCTTGATCATGTCGACGCAGTGCGGACGGCCTTCCTTGACCTTGTTGACGCCCTGGCAGTCGATGCCCGCCTTCTGGATCGCCGCAGCGGTGCCGTGCGTGGCGAAGACGCGGAAACCGTTGCCGGTCAAAATGCGCGCCAGCTCGATCGCCTTCCTCTTGTCCTGGTCGCGGACCGAGATGAAGGCTTGGCCTTCGCGCGGGATATCCATGCCGCCGGCGAGAATCGCCTTGTGGAAGGCCTCGCCGAAGTGCGCGCCAGTGCCCATGACTTCGCCGGTGGAGCGCATCTCCGGTCCCAGCAGCGGATCGACGCTGGGGAACTTGTTGAACGGGAACACCGACTCCTTGACGGAGTAATACGGCGGAATGATCTCGCGCGTGACGCCCTGCGCCTTCAGCGAGCGACCGGCCATGCAGCGCGCAGCGATCTTCGCCAGCGGACGGCCGGTGGCCTTGGAGACGAATGGGCTGGTGCGCGACGCACGCGGATTCACTTCGAGCAGGTAGACCTTGCCGTCCTGCACGGCGAACTGCGTGTTCATCAGACCGACCACGTTCAGACCCTTGGCCAGCTTCACGATCTGGCTGCGGATGTCGTCGAGCGTCTTCTTTGGCAGCGAGTGCGCGGGCAGCGAGCAGGACGAGTCGCCGGAATGCACGCCCGCCTCCTCGATGTGCTCCATGATGCCGCCGATCACCACGTCCTGGCCGTCGGCCAAGGCGTCGACGTCGACTTCGATCGCGTTGTTGAGGAAGCGGTCGAGCAGCACCGGGGAATCGTTGGACACGGTGACCGCCTCGCGCATGTAGCGCATCAGGTCTTCGTCGTCGTAGACGATTTCCATGGCGCGGCCGCCGAGCACGTAGGACGGACGCACGACCAACGGGTAACCGACCTTCTTGGCCACCGCCAGCGCCTGCTTCTCGGAGGTCGCGGTGCCATTGGGCGGCTGCAGCAGGCCGAGCTTGTCGACCAGCTTCTGGAAACGCTCGCGGTCTTCGGCAAGGTCGATCGCGTCCGGCGTGGTGCCGATGATCGGCGCACCGGCCGCTTCGAGCGCACGCGCGAGCTTGAGCGGCGTCTGGCCGCCGAACTGCACGATGACACCCTTGGGCTTCTCGAGGTCGATGATTTCCATCACGTCCTCGAAGGTCAGCGGTTCGAAATACAGGCGATCCGAGGTGTCGTAGTCGGTCGACACGGTCTCCGGATTGCAGTTGACCATGATGGTCTCGAAGCCGTCCTCGCGCAGCGCCAGTGCGGCGTGCACGCAGCAATAGTCGAACTCGATACCCTGGCCGATACGGTTGGGTCCGCCGCCGAGAATCATGATCTTCTCGCGCGTCGTCGGATGCGCTTCGCACTCCTCGTCGTAGGACGAGTACAGGTACGCGGTCGAAGTCGGGAACTCGGCGGCGCAGGTATCCACGCGCTTGAACACCGGCCGCACGCCGGCCTTGTGCCGCGCCTTGCGCACCGATTCGTCCTTGACCCCGATCAAGCGTGCGATGCGACGATCCGAGAAGCCGAGCCGCTTGTAGCGACGCAGATCGTCGCCCTCGACCTGGCTGATCTTCTGCTCGGCGATCTCGGCCTCGGTGGCGATCAGCTCCTCGATCTGCTCCAGGAACCAGGGGTCGATCTTGCTCAGCTTGTGCACGTCTTCCAGGCTCATGCCGGCGCGGAAGGCGTCGCCGACGAACCACAGGCGCTTGGCGCGCGGAATCGCCAACTCAGTACGAATCTGCTGCAAGTCCTCGTCCGCGTAGGCGCCGCCGCGCGGCTCGACCTGCGGATCGAAACCGTCGGAGCCGGTCTCCAGGCCGCGCATCGCCTTGTGCAGCGACTCCTGGAAGTTGCGACCCATTGCCATCACCTCGCCCACCGACTTCATCTGCGTCGTCAGACGCGAGTCGGCCTGCGGGAACTTCTCGAAGGTAAAGCGCGGAATCTTGGTGACGACGTAGTCGATGCTCGGCTCGAACGACGCCGGCGTCTGGCCGCCGGTGATGTCGTTCTGCAGCTCGTCCAGCGTGTAGCCGACGGCCAGCTTGGCCGCGATCTTGGCGATCGGGAAGCCGGTAGCCTTCGACGCCAGTGCCGACGAACGCGACACGCGCGGGTTCATCTCGATGACGATCATGCGGCCGTCGGCCGGGTTGATCGCGAACTGCACGTTGGAGCCACCGGTCTCGACGCCGATCTTGCGCAGCACCGCGATGCTCGCGTTGCGCATGATCTGGTATTCCTTGTCCGTCAGCGTCTGCGCCGGCGCAACCGTGATCGAGTCGCCGGTGTGCACGCCCATCGGATCGAAATTCTCGATCGAGCAGATGATGATGCAGTTGTCCTTGCGGTCGCGAACCACCTCCATCTCGAATTCCTTCCAGCCCAGCAAGGACTCTTCGATCAGGACTTCGGTGGTCGGCGACAGATCGAGACCGCGCGTGACGATCTCCTCGAACTCGTCGACGTTGTAGGCCACGCCGCCGCCGGTGCCGCCGAGCGTGAAGCTCGGGCGGATGATGACCGGGTAGCCGATGCCCGCCTGGATCTTGCGCGCCTCGTCCATCGAGTGCGCGACGCCGGAGCGCGCGGAGCCCAGGCCGATCTCGGTCATCGCATCGCGGAATTTCTGGCGATCCTCGGCGAGGTCGATCGCGTGCGCGTTGGCGCCGATCATCTGCACGCCGTACTTGGCGAGCACACCGTGCTTCTCCAGATCCAGCGCGCAGTTCAGCGCGGTCTGGCCGCCCATCGTCGGCAGCAGCGCGTCCGGACGTTCCTTGGCAATGATCTTCTTGACGGCCTGCCAGCGGATCGGCTCGATGTAGGTCGCGTCGGCCATTTCCGGGTCGGTCATGATCGTCGCCGGATTGCTGTTGACCAGGATGACGCGGTAGCCCTCCTGGCGCAGCGCCTTGCAGGCCTGCGCGCCGGAGTAATCGAACTCGCAGGCCTGTCCGATCACGATCGGACCGGCACCGATGATCAGGATGCTCTTGATGTCTGTGCGCTTCGGCATCGTTTTGCTCTCTACGTGGCGGTCGCGGTAGCGAGCCGCGCGCTGAAACTCAGGAACAGGGCGCCGACGCCGCCGGTGGCGGTCGCCGACAGCCGTCGCCGCGCGCGGAAAGCCGCGGACAGGCGATGGCCGGAAAAGATCAGGGCGCTGAGGTACAGGAAACTGATCGCCTGCACGATGCCGCCGAGAACCGCGAACGACAGCGCCGGGTAGGCGTAGTTCGGATCGACGAACTGGATGAAGAAGGAGATGAAGAACAGGATCGCCTTCGGATTGAGCAGGCTGATCGCCAGCGCGCGGCGGAACGGATCGCCGGCCAGCGGTGCCGGCAGGTCGAAGCGCTGCACGCTCGGCGCGCGCCACTGGCGCCAACCCGCGAGCAGCATGCCGGCGCCGAGCCAGGCCAGGTAAACCGCACCCGCATACTTGAGCAGGACGAACAAACCCGGATAAGCCTTCAGCAGCGAGGCCATGCCGGCCATGGCCAGCAGCATCAGTACGAGATCGCCCGCGAACACGCCGCAAGCCGCGCGGTAGCCGCGGCGCACACCGTCACGCGCTGCCACGCTCAGCACGTACATCGAGTTCGGGCCGGGCAGCAGCACGATGATCACCACTCCGATCACGTAAGTGGCGATGTCGGTGATCCCGAACATGGCTTAGCCGGCGTCCGCCATCAGGCGGACGAAACGATCGAACAGCACGCTGACGTCATGCGGGCCGGGGCTGGCTTCCGGATGGCCCTGGAAGCTGAAGGCCGGCGCATCGGTGATGCGAATGCCCTGGTTGGATCCGTCGAACAGCGAGCGGTGCGTGACCACGACGTTGCCAGGCAGCGTCGCCTCGTCCACCGCGAAGCCGTGGTTCTGGCTGGTGATCATCACGTGGCCGGATTCGAGATCCTGGACCGGATGGTTGGCGCCGTGATGGCCGAACTTCATCTTCAGCGTCTTGGCACCGGCGGCCAGGCCAAGAATCTGATGGCCGAGGCAGATGCCGAACACCGGAAGCTTCTTCTTCAGGAACTCGCGCGCCGCGGCGATCGCGTAATCGCAGGGCTCCGGATCGCCGGGGCCGTTGGACAGCATCACGCCATCCGGCTTGAGCTTGAACACGTCCGTCGCCGGCGTCTGCGCCGGCACCACGGTCACGCGGCAGCCGCGGTCGATCAGCATGCGCAGGATGTTGCGCTTGACGCCGAAGTCGTAGACGACGACGTGGTGCCCCTTGTTCGCCGGCTCGGTCTCGCGATTGCTCGCCAGTTCCCAGGAACCGCGCGTCCAGGGGTAACGTTCCTTGACGGTCACGACCTTGGCCAGATCCATGCCCTTGAGGCCCGGGAAGCTGCGCGCCAGCTCCAGCGCCTTCTTCTCGGTGATGCGGCCGCCAGCCAGCAGCGCACCGTTCTGCGCGCCCTTGTCGCGCAGGATGCGGGTCAGGCGGCGCGTGTCGATGCCGGCGATGGCCACGACCTTGTTGGCCTTCAGATACGCACTGAAGTCCTGCGTCGAACGGAAGTTGCTGTGCCGGCGCGGCACCTCGCGCATGACCAAGCCCGCAATGTGCACGCGATCGGATTCGGCATCTTCGGCGTTGCTGCCGACGTTGCCGATGTGCGGATAGGTGAGCGTGACGATCTGCTCGCGGTACGAGGGATCGGTCATGATCTCCTGGTACCCGGTCATCGCCGTGTTGAACACGACCTCGCCGACCGTTTGCCCGTCAGCACCGATGGATAAACCTTTGAAAATCGAGCCGTCGGCGAGGGCGAGCAGGGCCGGTTTGAAGTCAGTCATCGGCAGGTTCTAATCCGGTAGGCGGACACTAAAACGGGGGCGCGATGTGGATCGGCCGCCCCCGTCGAGGATTAGGCGGGCATTATATTGGTGCAGCGCGTCATCGTCCACGGAAATTTTCCATCTGGACGCAACGAAAGCGCTGGACAATGCCGGCAAAATCCGAGTGTCTCCATCCTGCGCCGCCGCCGGACCCCGGCGCCCCGTCAGAACCCCAACCCGAGCTGATCGCCGGCCTGCGGCGGCACCCGGAACTGCGACGCATCCAGGCGCAGCCGCTCGCCCTGGTTTAGCCCCAGGCGCCGGCAGGCCAGCCGGAAGCGCTGCGCCAGCAGCTCTGCGTAGGCACCCTCGCCGCGCATGCGGCTGCCGAAGCGCGGATCGTTGTCGCGGCCGCCGCGCATCTGCTGGATCAGGCTCATCACATGGGCCGCCTTCAACGGCACACGCCGCTCCAGCCAGTCGCGGAACAGGTCCTTGACCTCGTACGGCAAGCGCACCGGGATATAAGCGGCCTGACGCACCCCGGCATCGGCGGCGGCCTCCAGGATGCGTTCCAGTTCGGCATCGTTGATGAACGGAATCATTGGCGAGGCCATCACCATCGTCGGCACGCCGGCCTGCGCCAGCATCTTGAGTGCACGCAGGCGCGCCTGCGGCGAGGCGGCGCGGGGTTCCAGCTCGCGCTTGAGTTCCGGGTCCAGCGTCGTGATCGACACCGCCACCATCGTCAAGCGATGGCGTGCCAATTCCGCCAGCAGATCGACATCGCGTTCCAGCAGCGCCGCGCCCTTGGTGACGATGCCGACCGGGTGACGGAACCGCAGCAGCACCTCCAGCAACGAGCGCGTGATGCCCAACCGTCGCTCGACCGGCTGGTAGGGATCGGTGTTGGCGCCCAGGGAAATCGTCGAGCAGGCGTAGCCGGGCTTGCGCAGTTCGGACTCCAGCAGTCGCGCCGCGTCCGGCTTGTAGAAAAGCCGCGTCTCGAAATCCAGACCCGGCGACAGGCCCAGGTAGGCATGCGAGGGCCGTGCGTAGCAGTAGATGCAGCCGTGCTCACAGCCACGATAGGGATTGATCGACTGGCTGAAGCCGATATCCGGCGAATCATTGCGCGCGATGATCGACTTGGCATGATCGATCAGCAGCGTCGTCTCCAGCGGCGGCAGCGCCTCGTCCTGGAGCCAGCCGTCGTCCACGCTCTCGGACCGCCGCGACTCGAAGCGCCCTTCCGGGTTGTACCCCGCGCCGCGCCCCTTGACCCTGCGTTCCGGCTCCGGCCCTTTCATGAGACCAGCCTAGTCCCGTTCGGGCTCAGATCGCGAGCCTCAGCCGAAGGTAAATGCATAGGCCTGCAGGCCTGCATCGAGGAACTCGATCTCGAAGCGGCGTTCGCGCGCACCGCCCTGCTGGCGGATCAGCTGGTACAGGCGCTGTCCCTCGACGACACCGTTGCCGGCCGCGTCGACATCGACCCCGTGATCCACGCCCGGCGCATGGCCGTCGATGGTGACGCGGAAGCGGAGGCGCCGACCCGGCTCGGCCGGCCCCAGCACCAGGTGCAGGTCGCGCGCGTGGAACCGGTAGGCGATACGGCCCGGGGCTTCGACCAGAACTGCGCGCTCGTCCTCGACCTGCCAGCGGCCCTGCAGGCCCCACTGGTTCAGATCGAGCTGCCGCGGCAGGGCATAGCCGTGCACGACATCAGCCTGCGCACCACCGGGCGAGGCGAAGTTCTCCGCGCGGTCGTAGCCAAGATAGGTCTCGGGCGAGCCGACCTGCGCTGCGTCGGATGCCAGCGCGGCGCCCTGCCCTTGTGCCTGTGCGAACTCGCCGCTCACGGGACGGCCGTTCTCCGAGAGCAATTGCCGGATCACCGTCTCCGAGGCCTCGTGATTGCCCTCGCCGAACTGGCGATGGCGGATGCGACCCTGTGCGTCGACGAAATAATGCGCCGGCCAATAGCGATTGCGGAAGGCGCGCCAGATCCGGTAGTCGTTATCGACGGCCACCGGGTAGGTAATGCCAAGGTCGCGCACGGCATCGCGCACGTTGCCCAGGTCCTTCTCGAACGCGAATTCCGGCGCGTGCACGCCGATGACGACGAGGCCTTGGTCGCGATAGCGCTCGGCCCAGGCCCGAACCGTTGGCAGGGTGCGCAGACAGTTGATGCAGGAGTACGTCCAGAAATCGACGAGCACGACCTTGCCACGCAGGTCGGCCGTGCTCAGGGGCGGCGAATTGAGCCACTCAACCGCGCCGTCCAGCGACGGCATTTCCGGCGGTGTTGCGCCGTCGGCAGCCGCACCGGGTGCCGCCATCATCATCGATGGATTGGCGGCCATCATCATCGTCGTTGCACCGCTATCACGTTCCGCAGCTTGCGGATGGATGCGCTCGATCAGCGCCTGTTCGACGCGCGTCGTGCCCGCCACCGACAGCCGCGTCAGCAGGCCAGTATCGAGTCCGAGCGCGATCGCCGCCACCGACACCAGTACCCCGGCGCCGAGTCCGCGACGCAGCCACTCCCCGACACCGAGCGCGCGTTTCAGGCCGGCGAGCAGGCGGCCGCCGGCCACGAGCGCCAGTGCCAACGAGGTCGCCGCGCCCGCCGCATAGGCAAGCAGCAGCGCAGAGCCCGTTGCGGTCGGTCCCTGCAACGCAGCGCCGGTCAGGACCAGGCCGAGAATCGGACCAGCGCAGGGCGCCCACAGCAAGCCGGTCGCGGCCCCGATCATGAACGCACCACGGGGCCCCTCACCGGAGCGCTGCGACACACGGGCACCGATCGCGACCAGCGGCCGCAGGGCGCGCTCCGCCAGCGCCGGCCACAGCAGGCCCAGACCGAACAGCGTCATCAGCAGCAATGCGGCGAGGCGGCCATACCGGTTGGCCTCCACCGCCCAATGACCACCGACCGCCGCCAGGCTGGCCACGGCGGCGAAGGTGATCGCCATGCCGAGCAGCAGCGGCGCGCCGTTGCGCAGGAAGTCGCGATCCGCACGTGCGAACACGAACGGCAGCACCGGAAGGATGCAGGGACTGAGGATCGTCAGCGCACCCCCGAGATAGGCAAGCAGGAGCAGTGTCATCACGTCGCGAGCCTAGGCCGGCGTGAACGTCATCGCCACGCCGTTCATGCAATAGCGCAGGCCGGTGGGCGGCGGGCCGTCGTCGAAGACATGGCCGAGATGACCGCCGCAGCGGCGACAATGCACCTCGGTCCGGACAATGCCGAGACTGCGGTCGCGGCGTTCGCCGACCGCGTCCTTCAGCGGCTTCCAGAAGCTGGGCCACCCGGTGCCGCTGTCGAACTTGGTTTTCGCTGCGAACAGCGGCAGCGCACAGCCAGCGCAGGCGAAGGTGCCGCTGCGCTTCTCGCGATCCAGCGGACTGCTGTACGGACGCTCGGTCGATTCCTGGCGCAGCACCGCGTACTGCGCGGGCGTGAGCCGGCGACGCCACTCGGCGTCGCTGTATTCCACTTCGAAGCGGGGCTCCGGCGCCGCATCGGCACGGTTCAGGCCCCAGCGCGTAGCAATGGCAGCAAGACCCAGGGCAGCGAGCGAGCCCAGGCAGCGACGGCGGGTGGGATTCATCGGCAACTCCTGCGGGGAACGCGAGAACGGCGCCAGCTTAGGACCACGGATCGGCCGCATCTACTGCAGGAAGTCCAGAATCCGGTACCACGCGTCCTAGTTTTCCGGACCGCGAATCAGCCGGCGGCCAGCCGCTGCAACGTCTCACCGCTCACGCGATGCGAAATCCAGTCGGCCAGCGGCTGCGCGCCAAAACTCTCGTAAAAGCGACGCGCCGGCTCGTTCCAGTGCAGCACCGACCATTCCAGACGACCGCAGTCGCGGGCCACGGCCAGCCGCGCCAGTTCCACCAGCAGACGCCGGCCGATGCCCCGCCCGCGCAAATCCGGCCGCACGAACAGGTCTTCCAGGTAGATGCCCGGCTTGGCAAGGAAGGTCGAATAGTTATGGAAGTACAGCGCGAAACCCGCCGGCACGTCGTCCCACTCGGCAATCATCGCTTCGGCATAGCGAGTCGCGCCGAACAGCGTGCGCTGCAGCGCCGCTGCGGTAGCAACGACCTCGTGCTCCAGCCGTTCATAGGCGGCGAGACCGCGGATCAGTTCCAACAGCACGGGCACGTCGGCCTCGACCGCCGGTCGCAGCCGCAGCGCCGTGGTGTCCATCCTCAGATGCCCAGCACGTCGCGCATCGAGTACAGGCCCGGCGCCCGGCCGTGCAGCCAGGTGGCGGCGCGCACCGCACCATTGGCGAAGTTCATGCGACTCGACGCCTTGTGCGAAATCTCCACGCGCTCGCCCTCACCGAGAAACATGACCGTGTGATCGCCGACCACGTCGCCGCCACGCACCGTCGAGAAGCCGATCGTGCGGCGCTCGCGCGCGCCGGTGTGGCCATAACGCTCGTAGACCGCGCAGGTCGCCAGATCGCGACCGGCACCCTGCGCCACCGCCTCACCCATCATCAGCGCCGTACCCGAAGGCGCGTCGACCTTGTGACGGTGATGCGCCTCGACGATCTCGATGTCGAAATCCTCGGCCAGCGCCTGCGCCGCCTGCTCGAGCAGGCGCAGACACAGGTT
>DASWWX010000040.1:0-98700 GCA_036405815.1 Solimonas sp.
GGCCCCGACGGCGCTGGACAGCATCGCCGTCGAACCGCTGCGCGAGGAATCCGCCTCGACCGCGGTCGCGCCGCCCGAGGCCACGCGGCTCGACCCCATCGTCGTCACCGGCACGCGCACCGCGCACCGGCTGTCGGACGCGCCGATCGAGGTGCAATTGATCAGCGAGGCCGACATCCGCCGCAGCGGCGCGCGCGATCTCGGCGAGCTGCTGGAACGCGAAGGCGGCGTCTACGCCACGCGCGTCGCCGGTCGCGGCAGCAGCATCGAGCTGCAGGGCCTGTCGTCCGAGCACGTGCTGATCCTGGTGGACGGCCGCCGCATGATCGGTCGCGTCAACGGCGCCATCGACCTCAGCCGCCTGCGTGTGGATGCGATCCAGCGCGTCGAGATCGTTAAGGGTCCGAGTTCGGCGTTGTACGGCGCCGACGCGCTCGGCGGCGTGGTCAACGTCATCACGCGCCGCGGCGGCGCCGACAGCGGCGGCAATGTGACCGTGCGCGTCGATACCGAACGCAACCGTGAGCTGCTCGGCCACGCCGGCTGGACGCTGGGCCCGCTCGACGGTCACAGCAGCGGCGGCTGGTTCCGGATCGCACCTTACGATCTGGATGCGTCCACGCCTGCCACCGACGGCATCGACGGCGACAGCCGCTTCGTCGCCACCGAAGCCGACTGGTGGCTCAGCGAATCGGCGAGCCTGGGCCTGTCCGGTGCCTACAGTCTCGACGACAGCTCGCGCATCGACGGCGGCCTGGCCGGTCGCAGCGCCGATACGCGCAAGCGCATCGAGGAAATGCGCGTCGGCATCGCGCCGCGCGTCGCGCTCGGCACCGAGACCGAACTGCGCGGCGATCTCTACTACAACCGCTACTTCGACCAGTTCCTGCAGCGCAACCGCGCCGATGGCAGCGTCTCCATCGACGAGGAAACGCTGGACGAGCTGTTCGTCGCCAGCGCGCAACTCGAACACCGGCTCGACGATCACCGCCTGTTGCTCGGCGCCGAAGCACAGTTCGAACAGCTCGACGCCGACCGCCTCGACCAGAAAGGCGAGCGCGATCGTCAGTCCCTGTTCGCGCAGGACGAATGGAATCCGCAATGGCGCGACGGCCGGCTCGTGCTCGTGCCCGGCCTGCGCTACGACCGCGACTCGCAGTTCGGCGACCAGCTCTCGCCCAAGCTCGCCGCGCGCTATGCGCTATCGCCGGAGCTGACGCTGCGCGCCGGTTACGGCCGCGGCTATCGCGCACCGGACTTCAAGCAGTTACTGCTGCGCTTCGATAACCCGTCGATCGGTTACCGCGTCGAAGGCAATCCGGACCTGCAACCGGAACGCAGCACCGGCCTCAACGCCGGCCTGATCTGGCAACCCGCCAGCGGCGCGATCTACTCGCTCGGCGCCTATCACAACCGCGTCAGCGACCTGATCGAGATTGTGCAGATCGAATCCGGCCCGCCGATCCTGTTCAGCTATCGCAACATCGCCAACGCGCGACTCACCGGCATCGACGCGCAGGGCCAGTGGAAGCTGACGCCAGTGCTGGAACTGCAGCTCGGCTACGGCTGGCTGCACAGCCGCGACCAGGCCACCGGCGAGTCGCTCAGCGGCCGCGCCGAACACCGCGGCAACGCCAAGCTGCGCTACGAACAGCCGGACTACGCGCTGCAACTGCGCGGCGTCTGCATCGGCGAACGCCGCTTCACCACCGACGTCGATACCGGCGGCCCGCCGGGCGCAGCCGGCACCGCCGATCCCTACGCGCTGTTCGACCTGCGCGCCGAGTGGACGCGCTGGACGTCGTTCACGCTCGCCGCCGGCATCGACAACCTGTTCGACAAGGGCGATCCCGACTTCCTGCCGATCGCGCCGCGCGCCGCCTATCTGGAGCTGCAATGGAATTTCCGCTGACGAGCGCGCGCCCCGCGCGCCTGCTGCTGGCCGCACTGCCGCTGGTTCTGCTCAGCGCCTGCGCCGGCGACATCTCCCCACGTGACGGCAGCGGTGGCGGCGCCGCACTGCCCGGCCCCGGCGGCGCGCAGGCCGCGTTCGCCAAGCACGCATCCGGTTACTACCAGGGCACCATCGACGCCACCGGCACCGACTGGGTGTATCTCGACCTCGATACGCAGACGCAGGTCACGCCCGCCAATCCCACCGCCAGCGAGGAATGGGATCTCGCCTTCCGCGGCCGCGAGATCAAGCTCAACGGCGGCGCCTCGGGCGCACCGCCCTCCGGCAACCTCGTCGCCGTCTACGGCGAGAAGACCGCAGACGGCACGCCGTATCCGTTCGAGCAGGTGCAAGCCGCACCGCGCGAAGGCCCGATCGAGTACGTGAGCGATCAATCCGGCCTGCTGCCGGGCCTGCCCGCGCGGCTGGCGATGTCACGCGTGCCGGCGGCGGACCAGTCGCCCAACCTGCTGACCGGCGCCGGCGATTACGGCTGGTATCGCGACAGCGGCCGGCTCGACGGCTCGCAGATCAGTGCGCGCATCAACGTCGGCTACGTACTGCGCACGGTGGAATGCCGGCACTACAAGCTGCGCATGACCGGCCACACCGACGCTACCGGCACGCCCGGCCATCCGCGCTTCGACGTGCAGGAAATCAGCGGCCCCGGCTGCGCATCGTCCGGCGGCGGCGTTGCACCGCTGGGCCGCGCCACCTTCGAGCGCGGCGGCAGCAGCACCACCGTCAAGCTCGATGCGGCGGACGAGGGCGACTGGGTTTACCTCGATCTGGCCGGCGGCCAGCAGACCGCACCGACCGCGCCGCGCACCGACGCCAGCGGCTGGGATCTGGCCTGGCGCCGCACGGATATCCAGGTCAACGGCGGCAGCTCCGGCGCCGGTCGTATCGAGATCCACGCCGGCCTGCGCGACGACTGGAACGCCCGAAACAGCGTGCCCGCCGGCGCCGACTGGCACACCGATGAAACCGATGCGCTGGCCTTCGTCACCTACCCGCCGCGCGAGATCGGCGGCGAATGCGCGTTCAACGCCGACGGCGACTACGGCTGGTACTACTACTCCGGCTTCTGCAACAAGGGCAACGGCAACCACCACATCTCGCCGCGCGACGTCGTCTACCTCGTGCGTGGGCGCAACGGCCTGATCTGGAAGCTGCGCATCCTCACCTACTACGGCGACGGCGGTGCCGCGGCGCAGCCGACCTTCGAGTACGCGCCGATCACGCCCTGACACATCGCCCGGCGCGGCACCGCAAACCTCGCGCACCGCGCCACACCGCCAGCACTTGCCTCGCCTGGCGCGGCGACAGCGGCCTGTTCGCCAGCGGCAGCCTCAGCTACACAGATCGCTACGACCTCACGCCCGAGAACGACAACCGCGAGCGCTCGGACGCCAACACCCTGCTCGATCTACGCGCGGGTTTCGAGGCTCGCCACTGGACGCTCGCCGTCTTCGCACGCAACGCGCTGGACGAGCGCTACACCACCTACCGCTTCGCGCTGGAGCCGGGATTCGGCGTGGAACAGACGGGATCGCTGGAAGCGTATGGGGCGCTGCGGGTGGTGAGGGTGGAACCAAGAATTGGACTGCCTTGAACTAGCCGACACTCTTGATCTGACAGATCAGCAGTGTCCACTCAACCGAAGGGAGCGTCGCGTTGGTTTGAATGAATTGTTAGGTGGCCAGTCCACCTTCTATAGACAAGTTGCGCAACCTGTAAGTGCTTCTTGGTTCACGGTTAAGGGCATGAATTGTCCGAACTTGCATGTGCGCAATCATGCGAGAGTTAGCAACATTGACCTGCTTTGCGATTGCACTGAGATACGACTCAACCGCTTCAGGATGGGCTTTCCCAAAAAGAACCTCACCGGTCAATGCTCTGAACTCGAATGTCCGATGCTCTGGCAGCACATGAATGGAGGTCCCCGAGATGTCGGCAGTTTCATCATCGATAGTGGAGGACTCAGCGCGCTGCCTTGCTCTTAAAACAGCAGTACCGTCAAGGTTGAGCTCATGCATGTCCTCAACTATCCGCAAGGTCGCGGCAGCGCCATCCATTTCTTGAAAGAACTTTCTAAGAGATACGACGGTTCTTTGATCAATCTCTGACGCGAACTCCAGAAACTCCAAGTCACTGTCAGCACTAAACTTCTCAAGTGTTAGAGAGACTTCTTTAACTACTTCCTTGAGCTGAGTGTCGAGGATTGAAGTTTGCTCAGACATCTCGTCAAGGATGAAGCCGAAAGAGCCATGAGTGACGCCCGTCACCATCATCTCAGTACTATGCCGAAGCGGAACTGGTCCGCGCTCACCCAACGCGCCAAGCTCACGTCTTGCAAATGTCTTTGACACGAGGTCTTGGTAGTTTTCCAAGCAGCGTCCAGCAAAATCAGCGGCAATGCCGCGAGTTCCTAGTACCGGACGGCCGCTGAAATAAAGCGCTACCGACGCCCTCGTTGGCTCTGCCAGTTCGAGCGCTGCGATCTCTTCTTGAATCTGCCCAAGACGACGGCGAAATTGTCCACCACCAACAATGTCGCCGTACTCGTCGGATAGCTCAATCTGAGACTGAACGCTTCCGAGTTCAGCTCTTAGAGCATCAAGGCGCAATTTACGGAGCATGGGCGCCTCCCAGAAACTGTCTCGCGTCGTCGTCGTTCGTGATAAGTGACAATTCTAGCAACCCTTTCCAGATGTAAGTGTCTCGTTGATGCGAGAACAATCCGAACCAAAAACGTGACTTATTCACGATCGCTTCTGGCGGAAGATGTAGGTCGACGTAGTAGGCATCACACTTGTGATCGGCTTGGGTAATGCTCTGATCGAATAGATGTGGATTAGCTCCGTAGAACGCTGCCCAATCCTGCTGCGACTGCGCCAAGCTGGGCCGCCTAGCAAAGGTGACGATGTCAATGTCTTTAGGAGCACGCTGGCGTTGACTCTCACAATCCTCGAGGAAGCTGCCTGCGACCCATTGAAAACCCTGCGTTATTCCTGCAGCGCGCAGGTTGTCCCGATAGTCAATCAGGCCTAGGAGAATATCTCGACGCTCCGCCGAGTTGCAGAACATTTGCGCAATCTCCAAGAGATTGGTCGGGTAAGGCGCCATTGAGCTTGATACGGTTGGCCCCACCTGAGGCAAGAACGGCGGCAAAACACCTGACTGATTGAAGCTTGGAATCACGATGGTCTCCCCTAGCCACCTAATTGGATTTATCACGCGTTTCCAAACGCTAACTCGGCGGCCGCAAATCCACCACTGTCCATTCGGACAATCAGTTGCGACCGCAAACTGGTGTTATGCCGCACAAACTACTCCTGATGTGACGCAGTCACCCGCACCGGGAGCGGCCAAGCCACCCACCTTGTTAACGAGAATCCTTCTCATCTAAAATGCCGGCGCCTTGCCCTGCGAGTCCGCCGTGTCCTCTTCCGCCGTTGCCACCCCCGTTGAACCTGCCCCGCCCTCGCGCCGCGCCTTCTGGTGGCGGGTGGTGCTGGCCGGGCCGCTGGTCTTTATCTGCGCGGCGCTGGTGATGTCCGGTGGGGCGCTGTGGCTGCCGAAGGGGCCGGCGCAGATCGACAACATCGTGCTGCCGATCGTGCTGTTCCCGGCGATCTGGGCAGCCTTCTTCTTCTATGCCTGCCTGGATCGCCGTCTCGGCCGCGCGTACGCGGTGATCGGCGGGCTGAGCCTGCTCCACGTGGCGATGATCGCCGCCCATCTGCTCGCCTCGAGGACCGGCGCATGATCAAGCTCTCGCAGGAACGCACCAAGACGCTGCTCGCCATCCATGGCTGGTCGGCGGTCTTTCTCGGGCTGCTGCTGTACGCGGTGATTCTCACCGGCGTGGCATCCGTATTCTCCGAGGAGATCGGGGACTGGTCGGCGCCGCTCTCCACGGACGTGCGCGATCCCTTCCCCGCCGGCACGGATGCGATGATCCGCGGGCTCGCGGAGACGGTAGACCCGCAGTTCCACGAGGAGATGTTCTTTTTCCCGCGCGCCGGCGACCGGCTCTACGTGTTCTTCCACAAGCACGAGACCGACGAGAACGGCAAGCCGCGCGATCGCGGCGTGGCCGCCGAGTTCGATCCGCGCACGGGCAACATGATCGAGCGGCGCGAGGGCACCGGCGAGGAGATCGAGGCCGGCGACAAGGCCAACGCGCTGGCGCATTTCATGGTGGACCTGCACGTGCGCCTGCACCTGCGGAACCCCTGGGGCCTGCTGCTGACCGGCGTGCTGGGCCTGGCGATGCTGGTGGCGGCGGTGACCGGCTTCGTGATTCATCGTCACCTGATCCGCGAACTGTTCACGCTGCGTCGCCGCGGCGACAAGCTACTGACCGCGCGCGACACGCACGTGATCGCCGGCACCTGGAACCTGCCGTTCGCCTTCATCCTCGCCTTCACCGGTAGCTACTTCAGCTTCGGCGGCGCCTTCGGCATCCCGGCGATGGCGATGGTCGCCTTCGGCGGCGACCAGGAGAAGATGATCGAAACCGTCATTGGCAATCCGCCGGCCGAGGACAAGACGCCGGCGACGATGGCGAACCTGGACGCGATGATCGCCGACGTGCGCGCGCGCAGCGGCGCGGAACTGTCGTTCGTGCAGGTGGCCCATTGGGGCCGTGCCGACGCGCTGGTGACGATGTTCGTGAACTACCGCGATGGCGAGCTGTTCGGCCCCAGCTACGTCTACGGCGGCGCGGACGGCCAGTTCCGCTACGCCAAGCCCAACCTCGGGCTGGTGCCTTCGGCCGGCGGCAAGCTGTTCGAGCTGATGGCGCCGCTGCACTTCGGCAATTTTGCCGGCGTGTTCTCCAAGGCGGTGTGGTTCGCACTCGGCTTTGCCGGCGCTTACGTGACGATCACCGGCCTGCTGCTGTGGACGCAGCGCCGCCGCGAGCAACCGGCCTGGGAGCATCTGGCGCGCGCCACGCACTGGGTCGGCTATGGCCTGCCGCTGGCGCTGACCGCTGCGGCCTACGGCTACTTTCCGGCGCGCACGCTGGGCGCGGATGTGAACGTGGCGATGATGAGTGTGTTCATGGCCACGGCCGCGGTTGCCGCCGCGCTGTCCTGGCGCCTGGCCTCTCTGGAAACGATCAAGCGCCTGTTGCTCGGCGCCACCGGCATCGGCCTGATCGGCCTGCCGCTGCTGCGCCTGCTCTGCGAGGGCATCGGCTGGGCCAGCGCGTTCACCCACGGCCTGCATACCGTACTGGCGATGGACTTGGCGCTCGCGCTGGGTGGCGCGCTGTGCCTGTGGAGCCTGCGCCGCGTCACGCGCACGGCACCGACCGCGGGGCCGCAGGACGACGCGGACCTGGACGACGCCGACGAGGCGCACCGCGCATGAACACGAATCTGTATGCCGCACTGACGCTGGCGCTGAGCTTTACGCCGCTGCTGCGCATCGCCCTGCGCGATCCCAAGCGCCTGCGCAGCCTGCGCTCGCGCCTGGCCACGGCGACGCCGGCCGAGCGCCGCTGGTTGGCGACGCTCACGCTGCTGCCCGGCGTGGCACTCTGCCTGATCGGCCAGTGGCCGGCGTTCCTGATCTGGATCGGCGGCGTGACCGCCGGCGGCTGGACGCTGGCGCTCTGGTTCTCGCGCTCACCACCGAGCGTGGAGGCGTCGCCCTCGGGCCACTGATGCAGGCGCGCGCCGGCGCGTCATCCGGCGCAATCCCCAACCTTCTACCGCAGCAAGCCACGAGCCAGCCGCGTTCCTCACCGCTACAGGAGTTGAACATGCGTGCCCGTGATCGCCGGCTGTCACTGCCGGTGCTGATGATGTTGAGCCTCACCGCCCACGCGCAGGAAACACCCGCGCCCGCCGAATCCGATACCGCCGACGGCCAGGCCGTGCAGCTCGAACCGATTACGGTCACCGGCTCGCGCGAGATTGGTTATGCGCCGGATCGCGCTGCCGCCGGCGCCAAGGGTGATCTGCCGCTGCGCGATATTCCGCAGTCGGTGACGGTGCTCAACGAAGCGCTGATCCGCGACCTGGCGCCGCGCCAGCTCGACGAACTGGCCGACTACGTTGCCGGCGTGGACCGCGAGGCGGTCCAGGGCAATCCGTATGCAATCAGCTTCTTCGTGCGCGGCTTCAACACCGCCGGCGGCGCGAGCAGCTACAACGGCTTTCGTGAAAACGGCTTCAACACGCCGCAGGCCGCGATCAACATCGAGCGCATCGAGTTCCTGAAGGGTCCGGCCTCGGTGCTGTCCGGCGGCAACGGCGCGCTATCGGGCCTGGTCAACATCGTCAGCAAGCGCCCGCTGCCCGAACAGCACAACCGCATCGAGGCCAGCGTCGGCAGTTTCGATCACCTGATGACCGCGATCGATTCCACCGGCCCGCTCAACGCCGACAAGAGCCTGCGTTACCGCCTGACCGCGTCGGCGGACAAGGATGGCAACTTCGTCGAGCAGACGCGCCAGCAGAGCCTGTTCGTCAGTCCGTATCTCAGCTGGGATATCGGCGCCAATACGCAGCTCGACGTGGAACTGCTGAACCAGGACATCGAGCGCCCCGGCCGCGAGCCGTACTTCCTACGCCATCCGGACTTCTTCAAGATTCCGCTGGAAACCCAGCTCGGCGATCCGGGCAATCCCGCCGGTGCCGGCGGCGAACTGACGCGCCGGCTGGCGCGCGCGGAGCTAACCCATCGCTTCGGCAACGGCCTGCAACTGCGCCAGGCGCTGTTCCTGCACAACGTGCGCAGCGACGACACCACGGTGCAGCCGCTGAGCTACAACGCCGAGACGCAGGAGCTGTCGCGCCGCGTGCGTGCCGTGGACGAGTACCAGCGCGAGCGCAGCTCGCAGACCGAGCTTTCGGGCGAGTTCGCGACCGGCACGTTCGGCCACCAGTGGCTCGCCGGGCTGGAGCTGAGCCGCCAGACCACGGGCTATATCTTCAACGTGGCGCCGTACTCGCCGATCAACATTTTCGATCCGCAGTATCCAGGTCAGCAGTCCGGCGAGCTGACCGTGCCGTTTCCGGGCGTGGACAGCGAGTTCAACACGCAGGCGCTCTATCTGCAGGACCTGATCGCGATGGGCGGCGGCGTCAAGCTCATGCTCGGGCTGCGCTACGACGAACTGGAGACGGTGACGCAGGAACGCACCGACGGCAGCGTCGCCAGTCGCCAGACCGACGATCAACTCTCGCCGCGCCTGGGGCTGATCTACCAGCCGTCCACGCCGATCGCTTACTACGCGAGCTGGGGCCACTCGTTCCGGCCCAGCAGCGGCCGCGACGCCAACGGCAGCCGCTTCGATCCCGAACGCGGCGAGCAGTACGAAGTCGGCGTGAAGTTCGAGCCACTGCCGGCGCTGACCTTGAACGCCGCGCTGTTCGAGTACACGCGCCAGAACATCCTCACCACCGATCCGGACAATCCCGACTTCAACATCGCGGTGGGCGAACAGCGGGCGCGCGGGCTTGAACTCGAAGCGATCGGCCGCCTGATGCGGGATTGGCAGATCGTCGCCAGCTACAGCTGGCTCGATGCCGAGGTCACCGAGGACAACCGCCTGCCGGTCGGCGACCGTCGCCAGGGCGTGCCGCGGCATTCGGCGAGCCTGTTCAACCGCGTCGACCTCACCGCGCTGGGTCTGGAACGCTGGAGCGTGACCGCGGGCGTGGCCTATGCCGGCGACCGCGAGTCCGGCCTGCCGAACGATCCGGCCGGCGATCTCACGGCGGCCGACGTGCGCCTGCCCTCGTACACGCGCTACGACGCCGGCCTGATCTATCGCGGCGCAGCGTTCGAGGCGCGGCTCAACGGCCGCAATCTCACCGACGAGCGCATCTACGACGGCTACAACAGCACCTTCCAGGCGCGCGCACCGCGCTCGATGGAGCTGAGCGTGGCGGTGACGTTCTGAGCCTGCGATGAAAGGTCGCGACTGGTTCCGCGTGCACAGCTGGATCGGCGTCGTCGCCGGTCTGCTGCTGTTCGTGATCTGCTGGAGCGGAACCGTCGCGACCGTCTCGCATGAGATCGACTGGCTGTTGAACCCGGCGCAGCGTGTCGGCGCCATCGCCACCGATACGCCGCGCGCGAGCTGGGGCCAGTTGCAGGCCACCGTGCAGCAGACCCATCCGGACGCGCAGATCGAATGGATGCATGCGCCGCGGCACGCGCGCTTCGCCGCCGAAGTGGTCGTGAAGACCCCGCAGGCGCAGCGCCTGCGGCTCTACCTGCATCCGGTCACGGCAGAGTTTCAGGGGCACAGCACGTTCTTCAACGTGCAGCGCTTCTTCCGCAGCTTGCACATGGGCCTGTTCCTGCCCTACCCGATCAGCACCTACCTGGTCTGCGCCTTCGGCCTCCTGCTGCTGATCTCGACGCTGGCGCCGCTGTGGTTCTACAAGCGCTGGTGGACACGCTTCTTCCGTCTGCGCCTGGGCCGCAGCCTGCGCACCGCCTGGAGCGAGCTGCACAAGCTCGGCGGACTGTGGAGCCTGTGGTTCGGACTGCTGATCGCGCTCACCGGCATCTGGTATCTGATCGAACAGGCCAGCATCGATCTGGCGGATGCGCAGTTCGTCTATCCGCCGTCACCGGAATGGCGCGTGCCGGCCGGCGCCGAGCGCCTGCCGCTGGATCGGCTCGCCGAGCGCGCCGCTGCGTTCAGGCCGGATCTGGATGTGCACAGCATCAGCTTCGGCTACAGCGACAGCACGCAGGCGGTGCTGTTCAGTGGGCAGGCCGGGCACGTGCTGGTGCGCGACCGCGCCAACAAGCTGTTCCTGGACCCGGTCGGCGGCGACATCGTCTTCAATCAGTCGGCGTCCAATCTCGGCCTGCTGCAACGCTGGGTCGATACGGTGGACCCTCTGCACTTCGGCGACTTCGGCGGGCTCATCAGCCAGTCGATCTGGTTCGTGTTCGGCCTGCTGCTGTCCGGCCTGTGTCTCACCGGCGCCTGGCTGCACGCACAGCGGCTGGCGCGCGAGGCCCGCTCGCGACAGCGCGCGCATTGGCCGGGCACGGCCGCCGCCGTGCTGGTGTCGCTGGCCGTGCTGGTGGCGTCGGCGGCCGGCGGCTGGAAGGAGATTCAGCGTTACGGCGCCACCGTCAACGGCCACACGCTGTGGCCGGAGGTTCCGCTCACGGTAAGCCTGTTCCTCGCAGCCTGGGTCCTGGTCACGCTGGCAACGCTCGCGTTCTGGACGCGGCTGCTGCAGCGTCCGCCAGCAGCGCCACCGCGAACACCCCCCTCGCGGCGTCGCACGCGCAGCATCGAAGCCGCCGCCGGCTGATCCGGCACCCTAATCCCCCGCAGCCAGCCGCCCGCCAGCCGCGCCCCACCCGCACCGGGTGACGGCCGGCCTGTGCCGCCGACAACCCGTGCAACGCAGTCGCAGGAGTTGTCGTGATGAACGGATGGACGAGCCGCGTGCCGGCTCTCGTGTTGATGCTGTTGGCCAGCGCTCCCGCCCTGGCGCAGACCGCCGAACCCGCATCGGCGAGCAGTGAAGACGGCGATGCGCCGACCCAGCTCGCGCCGCTGGAAGTCACCGCCGAGGCACCCGTCGTGCTGCCGTATCTGGCCACCGACGCCGGCACCGCCACCAAGACCGGCACGCCGATCATCGAGACACCGGCCTCGGTCTCGGTCATCACCGCCGATCTGCTGCGCGACCGCGGCGCACAGACCCTGCAGGACGCGCTGCGCTATTCCGCCGGCGTGATGGCGGATGCCTACGGTCTCGACAACCGCACCGATTCGGCGATCCTGCGCGGCACGGAGTTCCAGAGCGTGCTCGACGGCCTGCGCGACCAGTTCAACTACTACAACGTCACGCGCCCGGACACCTATGCGCTGGAGCGGGTGGAACTGCTGCGTGGCCCGGCCTCGGTGCTCTACGGCCAGGGGCCCAGCGCCGGTATCGTCAGCCTGGTCAGCAAGCGCCCGCAGGCGGAAGCCGCGCGCGAGGTCGGCGTCGAATACGGCCGCTACAACCGCCGCCGCGTGCAGGCCGACAGCACCGGCCCGCTGACCGAGGACGGCGAGTGGCTGTACCGCGTGGTCGGCGTGCTGCAGCGCTCGGACTCGCAGGTGGACTCCGCGTTCTACGACCGCGAACTGCTGTCGCCCTCGCTGACCTGGAAACCGTCCGACACGCTGGAGTGGACGCTGCTCGCCACCTACCAGCGCGACGACAGCCGCAACGCGATCAGCTTCCTGCCGCATTCCGGCACGATCCTGCCCAACCCGAACGGCCAGATTCCGGTGAACCGCTACACCGGCGAGGCGAGCTTCGACCGCTTCGAGGCGACCAAGTACGCCGCCACCTCGCTGCTGCAGTGGACGCTGTCCGATGTGTGGTCGCTGCACCAGAACCTGCGCTACGCCGACAACGACAATCCGTACTACTCGATCTATCCGGACGTGTTCAGCAATCCGGCCAACCCGTTCCTCGACGACAGCAACCGCACGGTGGCGCGGTACGTCTACGCCGAGCTGCGCGATCAGCAGGACTTCAACGCCGATCACCAGGCGCAGGCGCGCTTCGCCACCGGCGCCGTCGATCATCACCTGCTGCTGGGGCTGGATTATGTGGACACGCGCTACCGCAGCCGCGCCGGCTACGGTTATCTCGATACGCCGTTCGATCTGTTCGATCCGGTCTACGGCACGCCGGTGGAGACGCCGGAATTCGGCGACCCGAACGTCACGCGTTCGCGCTTCGTCGGCGTCTATGCGCAGGATCAGATCAAGTTCGGCCAGAACTGGATCGCGGTGCTGGGCCTGCGTCATGACGAAAGCCGCGTGCAGCCGCGGGGCAGCGACACCGCCAGGGAGCGCGCCACCACCGGCCGCGCCGGCCTGATGTATCAGACCGCCTTCGGCCTCGCGCCTTACGTGAGCTATTCGGAGTCCTTCCAGCCGAACGTGGATGTGAACCCCGACACCGGGGATGTGTTCGAGCCGATGCGCGGCGAACAGCTGGAGATCGGCCTGAAGTACCAACCCGACGGCGGCGAGACCCTGCTGACCGCGACCGCCTACCAGCTCAAGGAGAACAATCGCGTCTTCTACGACCTGACCGACTTCACGCCGGCCGTGACGAGCGTGGAATCCCAGGGCGTGGAACTGGAGGCGATCACGCGCGTCGGCGCGCTGGACCTGACCGCCAGCTACACCTACATCGACCTCGAGAAGCGCCGCCAGTACTTCGCCGTGCAGCCGCGCCACATCGCGTCGCTGTGGGGCCGCTACCGCTGGAACCGCTTCGAGTTCGGCGCCGGCGCGCGCTACCTGGGCTCGACCACCGACGACGGCGGCACGCTGCGCATCCCGGTGACGATGCTGTTCGACGCGATGGTCGCCTATGACTGGGAAGCCTGGCGCGTCGCCCTCAACGCCACCAATCTCGAAGACGAGACCTACGTCACCAGCTGCCTGCAGCGCGGCGACTGTTTCTATGGCAACCGCGGCACCCTGACCGGCGCGGTGACCTACCGCTTCTGATGCACCGCAGGGGCGACCCACAGCCCCGGCCCGCGATGCGCGCCGGGGCTTTTCGCGCCTGAGCAAAAAATACCCCTCGCTTGCCGACGAGGCGGCGCTCCATAATCCGTTCACCCCCAGGCGCCGGACAGGGATGAATGGCGACCGTAAAGAAACGAACCGCGAAAAAGACCGCGCCGCGCGCGACGACGCGCGCCAAACCCCGCGTCGGCACCCGCAAGGTGCCGCGCGCCGAACGCATGGAGCAGATGCTGCTGGTCGGCGCGCGGGTATTCGCGCAGCACGGCTATCACGCCACGTCGATGGACGAGATCGCGAAGCGCGCGGGCATCAGCAAGCCGATGCTGTACCGCTACTTCGAGTCCAAGGACGGCCTGTATTTGGCGATCATCGACCGCACCGGCCAGCACATGATCGACGGCCTCGGCCTGATCATGCAGCAGCCCGATCCGATCGAACGCATCGAGAACGTCGCCATCGGCCTGCTCAGCTTCATCGACCGCTACCGCGATCTGTGGATGGTCATGTACAAGGAAGCGCTGAGCCTCGACGGGCCGGCGGCGCAGCGCGTGCGCTACTTCCGCGAGCGCGTCATCGCCAACGGCTGCATCAACATCTCCGAGGCGCTCGGCAACCCCACCGAAGAAGGTCGGCGCGAGGCCGAACCGCTGTCGCATGCGATGGTCGCCTCGGGCGAGGCGATCGCGGCGTGGTGGGTCTCGCATCCCGATATCCCGATCGCGCGCATCGTCGAGCTGGTACTCGACACCTCGCTGCCGGTGCTGCTGTACCTGCGCCGCAAGCGCCAGCAGACGCTCGCTTCCGCACCCGAGCCGGCGGCGGTACTCTAGCGCCCGCCCGCGGCAGCGCATCAGAACGACTCAGACCGCGGCGTCACTGCATTCCCGGGGAGCGTCGATGGTGATCCGCAAGCTGCAGCAGGCCGGCTGGCTGCGCAATTACAAGGTGCGCGTGCCGCGCGATCTGCCGTCGGTCACGCAGATCGACCGCGCGGGCGAGGCCAAGGCGGCCGATGGCGGCCTGTCGCCGCGCGCCGTCGCCGAAATCTGGGCCGACGTCGAGAACCTCTATCGCAGCCAGGCGCATCCCGGCATCGCGGTCTGCATCCGCCGGCATGGCCAGATCATCCTCAACCGCACCATCGGCCACGCGCGCGGCAACGGCCCGCAGGATGGCCCCAGCACGCCGAAATCGGCGCTGACGCTGGACACGCCGGTCTGCCTGTTCTCGGCGTCCAAGGCCGTGACCGCGATCCTGATCCACAAGCTGGCGGAAGAAGGCGGCGTCGATCTGGACCGCCGCGTCAGCCACTACCTGCCGGCGTTCTGCACCGACGGCACGCGCGACACCACGCTCGCCGACGTGCTGGCGCATCGCGGCGGCTTTCCCACGATCAACGTGTCGCGCGAGCTGCGCCGCGCCGAGTTGCTGCTGGACTGGGACGATGTCATCGGCCGCATCTGCCGTTCGCCGGTCAAGCGCGGCCGGCAGATGGCCTATCACGCGATCACCGGCGGCTTCATCCTCGCCGAGGTGCTGCAGCGCGTGACCGGCCAGTCGATCCAGCAATACCTGGATACGCGCTTCCGCCAGCCGATGGGCCTGCGCCACTTCACCTACGGCCTGCCGGCTGCGCAGCGCGAGCAGGTGGCGCTGAACTACGTCGCCGGCACGCCGGTGCGCTTCCCGATTGCACAGATGCTGGAACGCGCGCTGATGGCGCCGGTGGATACGGTGGTCGAGGCCTCAAACAGCCCGGCGTTCTATGACGGCGTGATTCCGGCCGGCAATCTGTTTGCCAACGCCGAAGAGCTGTCGCGCTTCTTCCAGATGCTGCTGGACCGCGGCGCCTGGGGTAAGCATCAGTTGCTGAAACCGGAGACGGTGGAACGCGCGGTACGCCCGGTCGGCCGCATCACCTTCGACCGCACGCTGATGATTCCGATGCGCTACAGCGAGGGCATGATGCTCGGCGCCAAGCCGGCGGGCCTGTACGGGCCGATGACGCACAACGCCTACGGTCACCTCGGCTTCATGAACATCCTCGGCTGGGCCGATCCGGACCGCGACATCGCCGCCTCGATCCTGGTCACCGGCAAGGCCGTGCTCGGCACGCACCTGATCGCCGCCGGCAAGCTGCTCGCCACGATCTGCAACCGCTGCCGCTGAGCTGGCCGCGTTACGCGGCGCCCTGCGTCCACGTACGGCCCCGGCCGCACGCACCTCGATGCACTGAAACCTGCGCGGCGAATCTGCGCGGCTCAGCGCAGGGCGCCGGCACGCTCCGGGCGCAACATCTGCCAGCCCATCGCGAACAGACCGAGACAGCCGGCCATCGCCACCACCAGGCTTTCCTTCCAGCGGCCGCTGATCGGCATCTGCACCAGCAGCCACAGGATCACGCCGGCCAGGCCGAGACAACCGTAGAACACCATCATCGCCAGCGCGCGCAGGCGCACCGCACCGCGCATCAACACCCGCCGGCTGCGATAGCCGCGCACCGATCCCAGACCTTGACGTGTTTGCATGACACCACCCCTCTGACGCGATTCGGGCGTTGAGTGCGCCCACGTCCTTTATGACGGCAGCGGCCGCATCAGAGGTAGCCCGCTCGCAGGGCACATCGCGCCGCCCGTCGGACGCGCGCGGGCGCGTACCGGCTACCCGCATCCAGAGCCCGCTTGTCGGTAAAGTGAGCGCTGATCCGCACCGCCGCTCAACCCACCGATCAGAACCGCAATGGACGCCGACGCCCTCAACCGCCTACTCGACCGCCTCATCGGCTTGAGCGACTCGCGATTGGAGGCACTCACCCCGGCGGCGGTGGCGCCGTTCTCCGGCAGCGATGCCGAGACCCTGCGGCGTCACTGGGCCGATGCCGAAGCCCTTGCGGTTGCCCTGCATGCGCGCCATCTCGAAACGCTCGCCGGATTGATCGCAACGGCAATCGACGGCATGCAGCCTGGCCGCTCCCGCCTGCAGGTCGCGGTCGAACATTTCTGGGACGTCTGCCTGACACGGGTGCCGATTCGGCGGCTGATTCGCGGCGCCCGGCGCGATCCCGACATTGACGACGATCTCGAACGCCGCAATCGCGGCTTCGTGCACCTGCTGTTCTCGGAACTGAGTGCGATGGGCATGCCGAACGCGCGCGCGGCCGCGGCGCTGCTGCGTGTCACGGTGCAGGCCGTCGCCGCCGAGGAGTTGCAGGCCGGTCAGGCGCGGCCAGACCTGCGCGCGGCGCTATGGCAACTGATGGTGCCCACACCCGCCTGAGCCGCGCGCGGGCGCCGCCGCCCCGCTAGGACCGACGCGATCCCGACGATGCACGCGCCTTGCGCGGACTCGCCCGGCGCGTCGCGGGTTCAGACTGTTGCGTTGCCGCGACGTCGAGCAGAAAGCGCTCGATCTCGGGCCACAGCCGCGCCGGCCGCAGCCGCAGTTCCAGAATCGAGCGCGCATCGAGCAGACGTGCGTTCGGCAGTTGCTTGGCCAGGCCCGCCGCGTCGAGGTTGTGATGCAGCTTGTCGCCGACGTGGCCGATGACCAGCGCCGGCATCTGCAGCGCGCGTCGCGCGGCAATCGGCGGCACGATCGGCCCCACCAGCGTGCCGTGCAGGATCGCGGTGATCGTCTTGGGATTGTTGGACAGCGCGTTCATTGCGCTGGCCGCCGGACCGAACGACGGCCGCTTGCGGCGCGACAGCCAGCGTGCGAACGGCGTGTACAGCGGACGGCCGAAGCGCGTGATCGCCAGCATCGGCGCCAGGATGACGGCGGCCCAGGGGGCCGACCACTCCATGACCGGCATTTCCAGGTACAGACCCAGCACGCGCTGCGGTGCGCGCGCCGCCACCGTCAACGAGGTGATGCAGCCCAGCGAGACGCCACCGATCAGGGCCTTTTCCCATCCCAGATGGTCCATCAGCGCCAGCAACTGATCGGCAAAGAACTCGGTGCGGTACAGCTTGGGATCGGTCGGCCGCGAGCTGTGGCCATGGCCGAGCAGGTCCAGCAACGCGACCTGATAACCCGCTGCGGCGAAGCGCAGCGCCAGATCGCGGTTCATCAGCGAGTCCAGCAGGATGCCGTGCACCAGCACGCAGGGGATGCCGCTCTCGCCGTAGACCTCGTAACCGAGTTCGTAAGGCCCGAAACTGAAACGCCCGCTGCGCACGCTGGCCGGAGTCGGCATGGTGTTACCCCCTCTTCCCCTGAAGACCCGAGCATAACGGCATTGACACATCGCACCGGGCCGGTTACTGGCCGCGCCAGGCCGCCCGTCCGCAACGGCGGTGCGCGGCGGGCGCTGTCGCTAGCGCCAATGGTTCGCAGCCATGCGGGTTCTAGGATCGCAGGTAGTTCCCCGTCGAGATTCCCATGGTTGGCTTCTGGCGCACGCTTTACGTGCTGCTGACGTTCCGCTGGCGCTGCCGGGTCGGCCTGTTCGACACCAGCCGGCTGACGCTGCGCGTGACGCCAGGCGAGATCGACTTCAATTTCCACATGAATAACGGCCGCTATTTCTCGGCGGCCGACATGGGCCGGCTCGACTGGGGTCTGCGCTCCAACCTGTGGCGCCGCGCGCTGCGGCATGGCTGGCGTGCGGTGGCCGGCGATTCCAACGCGCGCTTCAGCCGCTCGCTCAAGCCCTTCCGCCGTTATGAGCTGCACACGCGCCTGCACGGCTGGAACGAGAAGTGGCTGTTCTGCGAGCACCGCTTCGTGCGCCACGACCAGGTCTACGCCACGGTGCTGGTGCGCTACCTGTTCCTCAGTTCGCGCGGCAAGGTGCCGCCGGCGGTGGTACTGGAAAAAGCCGGACACCCGACCGAATCGCCGCCGCTGCCGGACTACGTGCTGCGCTGGCACGAAACGCAGGAAGCGCTGACCGCGGCCCTGCGCGCCGAACGCCAGACCGCCTGAGCCACACGCCACGCCGGTCCCGCTACCATCTCCTCCATTCCTATTCGCCAGCCTTCCAGGAGACCTTCCTTGGCCAGCCCCTACCCTCACCTGCTGCAACCGCTCGATCTCGGCTTCACCACGCTGAAGAACCGCGTGCTGATGGGCTCGATGCACACCGGCCTCGAAGACCGCGCCAAGAACTTCCCGCGCCTCGCCGCGTACTTCGCCGAACGCGCGCGCGGTGACGTTGGCCTGATGGTCACCGGCGGCTTCTCACCGAATATCGAGGGCTGGCTGTTCCCGTTCGCCTCCAAGCTCACCAGCAGCGCCGGTGCGCGCACGCACCGCCAGGTCACCGACGCGGTGCATGCGGAGGGCGGCAAGATCGCGCTGCAGATCCTGCACGCCGGCCGCTACGGCTACACGCCGATCTCGGTCTCCGCCTCGCGCGTCAAATCGCCGATCACGCCGTTCGCGCCGCGTGAACTTTCCAGCCGCGGCGTCGAACGCCAGATCAAGGCCTACGTGCGCTGCGCCAAGCTCGCGCGCGAAGGCGGCTACGACGGCGTCGAGGTGATGGGCTCCGAGGGCTACTTCATCAACCAGTTCCTCGTCAGCCACGTCAACAAGCGCGACGACGAATGGGGCGGCAGCTGGGAAAACCGCATGCGCCTGCCGGTGGAGATCGTCTCGCGCATGCGCGAAGCGGTCGGCAAGGACTTCATCATCATCTACCGCCTGTCGATCCTCGACCTGATCCCCAACGGCCAGACCTGGGAAGAAGTCGTGCAGCTCGCCAAGGCGATCGAGAAGGCCGGCGCCACGATCATCAACAGCGGCATCGGCTGGCACGAGGCGCGTGTGCCGACCATCGCCACCTCGGTGCCGCGCGGCGCCTTCGCCTGGGTCACGCAGAAGCTCAAGTCCGAGGTGTCGATCCCGGTCTGTACCACCAATCGCATCAACGATCCCAAGGTCGCCGAGCAGATCCTTGCGTCCGGCCAGGCCGACATGATCTCGATGGCACGCCCGCTGCTGGCCGATGCCGACTTCGTCAAGAAAGCCGCGCAAGGCCGTGCCGATGAGATCAATACCTGCATCGCCTGCAACCAGGCCTGCCTCGACCACACGTTCTCCAACAAGACCGCGAGCTGCCTGGTCAACCCGCGCGCCTGTCATGAGACGGAGTTGAATTACACGCCCGCCGCGCAGAAGAAGCGCATCGCCGTGGTGGGCGCTGGCCCTGCGGGTCTGGCCGCCTCCACCGTGCTCGCCGAACGCGGTCATCACGTCGATCTGTTCGACGCCGCGTCCGACATCGGCGGCCAATTCAACATGGCCAAGCAGATTCCCGGCAAGGAAGAGTTCCACGAGACGATTCGCTACTTCCGCAAGAAGCTCGAAACCACCGGCGTTCACGCCCATCTCGGCACGCGCGTTGACGCCGCCTTCCTGATCGACGGCAAATACGACGACATCCTGCTCGCCACCGGCGTTGCGCCGCGCAACCCGAAGATTCCGGGCCAGGCCGAACAGGAAAAGACCGGCAAGGTGCTGAGCTACATCGACGTACTGCTGCACAAGAAGCCGGTCGGTCAGCGCGTGGCGGTAATCGGCGCCGGCGGCATCGGCTTCGACGTCTCCGAATACCTCGTGCATGACGGCCACTCGCCGACACTGGACCTCGACGCCTGGAATAAGGAATGGGGCGTCGCCGATCCGCAGCAGGCGCGCAGCGGCCTCACCAAGCCGCAGATCACCCCGCCCGCCCGCAAGGTCACGCTGCTGCAACGCAAGGCCGAATCGCTCGGCAAGCGCCTGGGCAAGACCACCGGCTGGATTCACCGTGCACAGCTCAAGATGAAGCAGGTCGAGATGATCGGCGGCGTCAACTACGAGAGCATCGACGAACGCGGCCTCCTGATCAGCTACGGCGAGAAACGCGAGAACGCGACGTTGCTGGAAGTCGACACCATCGTGCTCTGCACCGGCCAGGAGCCGCTGCGCGAGCTGCAGGCGCCGCTACAGGCTGCCGGCGCCAGCGTGCACCTCATCGGCGGGGCGGACGTCGCCTCCGAACTCGATGCCAAGCGCGCGATCAACCAGGGGTCGCGGCTGGCGGCGACGCTCTGATCGGATTGGCGTCGGTGCCGGCATCCCGCTTGGGTGCCGGCGCCGAAACCCCTAAGCTGCGCCTTCCTTCCGTTCCGATCGCCCTCGCGCCATGAACCCTCCCCATCGCCCGCGCCGCAAACCCAAGGCCGAATCCTCCGGCGATCCACTGCTGTGGATCGTGGTCATCGGCAGCGTCGCGGCGCTGGCCCTGGTCGGTTATTCCAAGTTCATCGAGTACCGCGAGGCTGAGGCGGTGACGGCGGCCAATGGCGCGATCACGCCCGGCGTCAAACAGACGACCACGTATTTCGGTGACGACGAGCCCTACACGCCCGCAGATCCCGGCATGGAGCCGGGCTCGGTCCAGTCGATGGACGCCGCCTCGGACGATCTGCCGATCAAATCGGCGGCGCCCGCGAGTTCGATCGGCAAGAAGGCGGCCCCGCGCGATTACGGCTCGGACTGCGACGCGCTGCAGCGCGAGCAGGGCGACATCGAGGAGCGCCTGCGGCGCCCGCACGGCGCCCAGCAGAACGAGGCCTTCACTGCGCAGCTGCGCGAGATTGCCGAGGCGATGCAGAAGGCCCGTTGCCAGTAAGCCGCCACTCGCAAGCATGACCACCGGGTCGACGGCCCAGACCGTCGCCCGTTGCAGGGAGGAGAACGGGGAATGATCGCGTTAACAATGGCGCGTCGACGCGCGTGCATGGGGGCCGGCATCTTGTCGGCGATGCTGTGGCTCACCGCCTGCGGCAGCGACGAGGTGGCGACCGCGCCCGTCGTCATGCCGCCGTCCGCACCGCCCGCCGTGCCGCCCTCGATCGACGCCGATAACGAGCATCCCTACCCCGGTTACGACAGCGCGATCTATGCCAACACCGCGCGCTGGCTCTGTCACCCGGCGCTGAGCGGCCAGGACAATGTCTGCAACGCCGATCTGCGCACGACCGCCGTGGACGCAGACGGCAAGGCGACACCGCTGCCGTTCCAGGCCGCAACCGACGCGGCCATCGACTGCTTCTACGTCTACCCGACCGCCAGCGCCGATGCGGCCTACAACTCGGACTTCCGCGCCGGCCCGCAGGAAATCCAGACCACGATCATGCAGGCAGCGCGCTACGGCCAGACCTGCCGCGTGTTTGCGCCCCTCTACCGCCAGCGCACGCTGACGCTGCTGGCAGTCAACGTCGTCGCCGGTCGCGCCCTGCCCTTCGAGCTGGGCCCGAACTCGGGGGAGGTCGCCTACGCGGACGTGCTCGATGCGTTCCGGCACTACATCGCGCACGAGAATCAGGGTCGCGGTGTGTTGTTGATCGGCCACTCGCAAGGCGCGTCGCTGCTGCGCCGATTGATCGCCGAGGAGATCGAACCGCGGCCGACGCTGCACGCGCGCCTGGTCGCCGCGCATCTGCTCGGCAGCACGGTGGCGGTGCCGCTCGGCGCCGATGTCGGCGGCAGCTTCGCGCGCACACCGGCCTGCCGTCATGCCGCGCAGCACGGCTGCGTCGTCAGCTACGCCAGCTATCGCGAAGGCGATCCGCAGCTCGATGCGCCGCGCTTCGGCGTCACCGGCGATCCGGCAACGCAGGCGCTGTGCAACCATCCGGCAGCGCTCGCCGGCGGTGCCGCGCCGCTGGCCGCGCAGCTGCCGTTCCGGCTGCCGCCGGTGTTCCAGTTGCTGCTGATCCCGCGCGGCAGCGGCGGCCCCTACGCCGACCGCGCCGCGAACCGCGCACTCGATACGCCGTTCTTCGCCGTGCCGGGACAGCTCACCGGCGAGTGCGTGGTCGATGACGCCACCGGCGCCAGCTATCTGCAGGTGCGCATCGCCGTCGATCCGGACGATCCGCGTGCGGACGACTATCCCGGCGAGTTCTTCGGCGGCACCGGCTGGGGGCTGCACCTGGCCGACGTCTCGCTCGCGCAGGACGACCTGGTCGCGCTCGCCGCCGCGCAGGCGCAGGCCTGGCGCTCGTCGCGATCGCCCTGAACGCGCAGCGGATTCGGCATTCGCCCGCAATGACCTCGGAAGTCATGTCGCGCGCCTCGACAATCCCCTAGCCTTGCCGCATGTCAGCACCGGAGTTGCCGATGCCCGCCTCGCACAAGCTGCTGTTGCTGTTCCTCGCCGGCACGTCGCTCGGCAACGGTCTGCTGATCGTGCTGTTTCCGCAGCAGTGGTATCTGTGCATTGCCAACCCCGAACGCGCGGCGCTGTACAACGCGCACTTCGTCACCGACGTCGGCACTGCGTATCTGACGATCGGCGCGGCCCTGGCATGGGCTGCACTGCGCCCCGCCTTCGCGTTTCCGCTGACGATGATCGCGCTGCTGTTCTCGTCGCTGCACGCGCTGCATCACCTCTATGAGTATTCGACCTTCGGCAATCCGACGCGACACATCGCCATCGAGTTGCTCGGCATCTGGGGACCGGTCGCCCTGATGGCGTGGCTCGCGTGGATCTTGCGCCCGCGACATTGAGCATCGCGAGTTCAGAACCAGTTCAGGCGTCCGGCGGCAATCTGACGCCGCCTTAAACACGACGCTTCATGCACGAGTCGTATGAAGCGTCGTGTTTGCGGCGGCGCACTCGCGTCAGATCGCGACACGCCCTCAACCACTGGAGACCTTTTAATGAAAACCACCGGAAAAGCCCTGACCGTTGCCGCGCTGCTGCTGCCCCTTTCGGCCTTCGCCCACAACTACACCTACATCGAAGGCGGTTACCTGAACCGCGACTACGGTCCGCAAGACGATTCCGGCTTCCGCATCGCCGGCTCCGGCAGCATCGCCGACAACTTCGCGCTGATCGGCGAGTACTCGGATGTCGGTGATCTGGATCAGGTGACGGCCGGCGTGCTGTTCCACACGCCGCTGAACAACGCCATCGACCTCAACCTCGGCGCGACCTTCGAGCACGTCGATGCCGGCGTCGCTGACGACTCCGGCTACGGTCTGCGCGCCGGCCTGCGCTGGCAGCCAATGCCGAAGCTCGAGATGAACCCGGAAATCCGCTATGTCGATGTCTTCGACAGCTCGGACACCTCGCTGCGTCTGGCCGGTCTGTACGCGATCTCGCCCGAAGTCGACATCCAGGCCGCGCTGCAGGGCGGCGATGACGACCGCGTCGAAGTCGGCCTGCGCTACAACTTCGGCCCGCGCATCACGGGCAAGTAAGCGACATCTCGCCGCAAACGAAAAAGGCGCCGCAAGGCGCCTTTTTCATGTCTGCCGGGAAAAGCGTTCGATCAATCGAACACGAAGCTCTCGATCGGCAGCTTGGTCAGCGACTTGCTCGGCTTGATCATCGAAGTCGCGTGGCCCTTGGCGCGCGGCAGCAAATGGTCGAAGTAGAACTTGGCCGTGGCGATCTTGGCCTTGTAAAACTCCGGCTTCTCGTTGCCGCCCTGCGCGAGCCGCTTGCTCGCCACCGCGGCCTGCACCGCCCAGAAGTAGGCCATCATCACGTAGCCCGAGTACATCAGGAAGTGATGGCTCGCGGCGCTGACCGCTTCGCGATCCTTGCGCGCCATCAGCATCACGCGCATCGTCAACACGTTCCACTCGGCGGCGTACTTGGCCAGCGCCGTGGAGTAGCTGCGCAGCTTGGCGTTGGCCATGTGCTCCATCGCGAACTTGGCGATCTGGCCGGTGAACTCGCGCACCACCTTGCCGCGCGTGCCGAGCAGCACCTTGCGGCCGAGCAGGTCCAGCGCCTGGATGCCGGTGGTGCCTTCATAGAGCGTGCTGATGCGCGCGTCGCGCGCGATCTGCTCCATGCCGTGCTCCTTGATGTAGCCGTGACCGCCGAACACCTGCATGCCGAGGTTGGCGGACTCCAGGCCCAGTTCGGTGAGGAAGCCCTTGAGAATCGGCGTGAAGAAGCCGAGCTTGTCGTCCCAGAGCTTGTACTTTTCCTGGTCGCCTTCGAGGATGCCGTTGACCATGTGGTCGGCGTACTGCGCGGCGAAGTAGATCATCGCGCGGCCGCCTTCGGCGACGGCCTTCTGCGTCAGCAGCATGCGGCGCACGTCGGCGTGGTGGATGATCGCGTCGGCAACCTTGTCCGGCTCCTGCTTGCCGCGCAGCGCGCGCATCGAGCGGCGGTCCTTGGCATAGGCCAGCGCGCCCTGGAACGACAGCTCGGCGTGGCAGACGCCCTGCAGCGCGGTGCCGATGCGCGCGGTGTTCATGAACGTGAACATCGCTTCCAGGCCCTTGTTGGGCTCGGCAATCATGTAGCCGGTGGCGCCATCGAAGTTCAGCACGGCGGTGGCGCTGGCCTTGATGCCCATCTTGTGTTCGATGGACGCGCAGACGACCGGGTTGCGCTCGCCCAGCGAGCCGTCGGCGTTGACCAGCACCTTGGGCACGATGAACAGCGAGATGCCGCGCGTGCCCGGCGGCGCGTCCGGCAGGCGCGCGAGCACGATGTGGATGATGTTCTCGGTGAGGTCGTGCTCGCCGGCGGAGATGAAGATCTTGGTGCCGGTGAGCTTGTAGGTGCCGTCCGGCTGCGGCTCGGCCTTGGTCTTGACCTGTCCGAGGTCGGTGCCGCACTGCGGCTCGGTGAGGCACATCGTGCCGGTCCAGCGGCCTTCGACCAGCGGCGGCATGTACAGCGCCTTCTGTTCTGGCGTGGCGTACTGCATCACCGTGTTCATCGCACCGAGGCTCAGGCCCGGGTACATCGTGAAAGACCAGTTGGCCGTGCCCATCATCTCGGACTTGAACAGGCCCATCGACATCGGCATGCCCTGGCCGCCGAACTCCTGCGGGTGCGACAAACCCTGCCAGCCGCCGGCGACGAACTGCGCGTAGGCTTCCTTGAAACCCTTCGGCGTTTTCACATCGCCGTTGTTGAAGTGGCAACCCTCTTCGTCACCCGGCAGGTTGATCGGCGAGAGCACTTCCTCGCAGAACTTGGCGCACTCTTCGAGCACGGCGGAAACCGTGTCCGGGTCCGCGTCCTTGCCGTTGACCAGACCGGCGTAGTGGCTGGGGTAGTCGAAGACTTCGTTGATGAGGAAGCGCACGTCGCGCAGGGGGGCTTTGTAGGCCGGCATGGGCAATTCCTGTGGTTTGAACCAAGACGGGGCGGATTCTGCGCCTGACGCTGTCGCTGCGGCATTGGCCCAAATCGGACGCGGGTAGCGTCTGTGCGGTGAATCGAATCCGATCAAAGTCTTGCGGATGGGCCGGTGTAACCTGCTGGCCGCGGCCGGTAGCGCTTCTCTACAGTGCCCCCACCCACCCTCTCCGTTCCTGGGAGCTACCCATGTCCAGCAGCGAAAACCCCAGCATCCTGTCGCATGTCTCGATCGGGGTCGCCGACCACCGGCGAGCGGTGGCGTTCTACGACGCGGTGCTCGGCGCGCTCGGGATCGGCCGCGTGCTGGAACATCCGGGTGCCGTCGCCTACGGCCGCGCCTATCCCGAATTCTGGGTGCAAGTGCCGCACGATGGCCGTCCTGCCAGCGTCGGCAACGGCACGCACGTCGGCTTCGGCGCCGCCAGCCGCGCGCAGGTGGACGCGTTCTGGGACGCAGCGCTGAAGGCCGGCGCCCAGGCCGATGGCGCTCCCGGGCCACGACCGCACTATGGCGAGCCCTATTACGGTTGCTTCGTGCGCGACCTGGACGGCCACAAGATCGAAGCCGCGTTCTGGGACGAGACGCTGGCAAATCAGGCCGCTGGCTGACGTCCCGCTTTCTGAGGCGCCAGTGGCATGAGCATTCATATCGTCCGGCTCGGCAGTCCGCGGGCGCCCGGTGAGGGGCTGCGCCTGGGCACCGTGCGCCGCCCACCGCGGGGAATCGCCAGATCGGATTTCAGCAGGCTCGACTACTACGACCGCTGGCTGCCGCAGCTCGCCCCCAGCGAGGCGCTGGTCAAACAGGCGCGCACGGCAACCGACGCCAAGGCCTGGAATACGTTCGTGAAGCGGTACCGCGCCGAGATGGCGGCGCCAGACAATGCGCGATTGCTCGATCTGCTGGCGGCCCTCTCACAGCAGGCCGACTTCTCGGTCGGCTGCTATTGCGAGGATGAGACGCACTGCCATCGGTCGGTGCTGCGCGAACTGCTGCAGGAGCGCGGCGCCTCGCTGGCCTGAGACCCGGCGTCAGCGCAGGGCGAGTTCAACGCTTCTTGCGCGGCTTCCAGAAACTGATGCGCGGAATGCCGTCGGCGATGTCCTCGGCGTGGCCGGCGAGTTCGTTGACGTGCAGCGCGATGCGGAAGATGGCAATGCACAGTTCCAGCGCGAAACGCAGCAGGGTCACCATCACCAGGAACGCGACCGGACCGATCAGCAGCAGACGCAGCAGGCCAACCACCGCCGACTGCGCAAAGCCGTCGAGCGCGAATGCGACGACGGCGTAACCGCTGGCAGCGATGCCGAGCAGATACAACGTCGGCAGCATGCGCGGGATCAGCAGTTCGCGGAATTCCAGATCGAACAGCCGCCGCAGAAACTCGAACGACGCCCGCAGACGGACGATCAGGGCGGATTCGGGACGCGACGCGACATCGAGATCGACTTCATCCTCGACATCCAGCGGCGCGCGTCGGGGGGAGAGACGCAGGCGCAGGGACGACATGCGCGCATGATCGCCGAAGCCGCGGTCGCGCCGCCAGCGGGAAAACGCCCTGACGACTCAGGGCCCGACACCGCGACAGCGCGAACTCGCAGGGAACCCCGCACCCGACCCTTGCACCGGGCCCGCGCACTCGGCGCTCGCATCGACGCCCCGGCACGGTGCAAGCGGGCGGGCGACGATGCCGGGCAAGGATCAGGCCGTGCCCTGATTCAGCACCGGCCAGCGTTCGACGATGCGGCCCTGACGCAATACCAGCAGATCGCCGAACTGCAGCATCAGCGCCTCGCTCTGGGTCGGTCGCAGGAAGGCGTGATCGTCAACCGCCAGCCCGGTATTGGCCGATCCGTTGGCCATTTCCTGGTTGGAGCTGTAGCCGTAGATCGCGTTCGGGCGCAGACCGCGCGGCGATTCGTAACGCGCCATCCAGTGCCCTCCGTAGAGGAAATAGCTGCGCTGCCAGTTCGGATTCCAGGCGCCGAGCGTCGACGACAAGCCTTCCAGGCCCGGCAGCCGCACGCCGTCGCCGGCCTTGAGAATCGGGGTGGCGATGAACAGCGCCGGCTCGAAGCCGTCCAGCGTGTCGAGATCGAAATCGGTGGGTTTCACCAGACCGGACCCGGCGGCCAGGTCATTAAGCAACTCGTCGTTCTCGTAGAGCCGGAACGTCGGGCTGCCGGCGCCGTTGAGCGTGACCTCGTCCGACCACAACGCGGCGTAGTCACGGCGCACGGTATCGACATGGCCACGATAGATCTCCTGCACTTTCGCGAACAGCGATTCGCGCGAGCCGAGCAGTCGCGGCAGCTTGACCACGTGCGGGTCGTAACCCATGAAGCCGGCGTATTGCAGCTGCTGCGGATGCGCGGCGATCAGGTCCAGCATCGCCTTCAGGGTTTCGGTGTCGCCGACGCCCCCACGATGCAGGCCGACGTCGATCTCGATGTTGATGCGCAGCCGTAGGTTCTGGCCCTGCGCCAATTCCAGGTACTCGCGCAGGCGCTGCGGCGTATCGAGCAGCCACTGCAGTTGCCGCGCGGGATCGAAGGCGCCGCGATGCTCGCGGTAGAACAACGCGGCGGCAGCCGCCGGCATCGGCTTGCCCAGCAGGATGTCGCTGCCGGCAAAGGCCTGCGCCTCGATGCCGAGAAACGGACGATGGAAGGCCATCAGCCGGTTGGTGTCGGCACGCTTCATGACGTAATCGAGCAGCGGCAGGCTCGGCAGCGACTTGGCGACGACGCGGTAATGCTTGGGCGCGCGGATCGACGCCCGCAGGCGATCGATGTTGCGATCGAGAAGGTCCAGATCCAGCAGCAGGCTGGGCTGCGCCAGACCGTTGCGACGCAGCTCCTCGTTGAGCGCTCGGAAGTAGTCGTCGTACGGCGCGCCCTCGTCGCCGGGTCGCAGCCAAGCCAGCGCCGCGCCCGCCGCGGCCACGCCGGCAGCCGCCAGGAAGCCGCGACGCTTCACGACGCCGGCTCCAGCACCGCGCGCAGATGCGCATTGAGCATGCGGCCATCAGGGTCGAGCCGGCGACGCACGCGCTGCCAGTCGTCCCAGCGCGGGTACAGCGTTTCGAGCTGTTTGGCCTTCAGCGTATGCAGCTTGCCCCAGTGCGGCCGGCCGCCGTACTTCCAGAAGATCGGCTCCACCAGCGAGAACAGCGGCTGGTAGTCGATCTCGTGATACTGATGGATGGAGATGGACGCCGAGTCGCGACCGTAGAACGGCGACAGCCAGGCATCGTCAGCCGCGACGACGCGATACTCCACCGGGAACAGCGTGTTCAGGTTTTTCTGGCGTACCGTCTCCAGAATCTCGCGCAGGCAGTCCGGGCCCTGCGCCATCGGCACCTCGTACTCCATCTCGTTGAACCGGACTTTGCGCGGGCTCGGAAAGATCTTGTACGAGCGGTCGATGCGCTCGCTGGCAGGAAACAGCGTGGTGATCGTGCGCTGCACATTGCCGTCGATCGACGGGAACGCGTGCGCGAGTTCCGCGGCCAGCCACAGCAGCGGGTCCACCGGCAGATCGAGCAGCGGCGGCTTGCTCGGCGGCGCGTCGGTTTCGTCCAGCGACTTGACCAGCGCGGCGTCGGACTCGAAGAACGCCCAGAACTCATAGTGGCGATGCTTCTTGATCGATGCATCGAAATTCTTCAGCACCGACTCCAGCGGCTCGACGTACTCGCGCTGATGCAGCGAGTAGGCCTTGCGGTTCTGCAGGCGGATCTGGCTGGCAATACCGAGCGCACCCAGCGAGGTGCGCGCGGCCTGGTAGATGTCGCTGTCGTAGACCGGATTGGCCTCGACGATCTCGCCGCGCGGCGTGACCAGACGGATCCCCTGCATCACCGACGAGAACGATCCCAGGCCCAGTCCAGTGCCGTGCGTGCTGGTCCCGCAGGCGCCGCCGACCGACTGCGGATCGACATCGCCCTGGTTGATCAGGGCCTGGCCGACATTCCACAACGGCTCGCCCAGATCGCGCAGCCGCGTGCCAGCCCAGACCGTCGCGGTCAGCGCTTCGGCGTCGTGATCGACCAGGCCGCTCATGTTGTCCAGCGAGAACAACGTGTCGTCCGTGGTGCACAGCGCACTGAAGGAATGCCCCGCCCCGGTCACGCGCACGGTACCGGTGGCGCTGCGCAGCGCACGCACCAGATCGGATTCGCTGCGCGGAAACTGCAGGCTGCGCGGTTGCGAGACCTGACTGCCGGACCAGTTGCGCCATTCGCGATTCGCCTGCGCCCCGGCAACGCCCGGCAGGGCAGCAAGACTGGCGGCACCGACTGCGGCCTTGAGCACGTCGCGGCGTGTGTTCGACATCGAGAAAGCTCCCCGGAATCCCGGGGTCGATGCTAGCAGTCCCGCCCGCGCCGCGGTCGCGACGCCATCAGGCACATCGGCAGTAAATCGCGCTCAATCGACGCGCGCCGCCGGCGCCGGATTGGGCATCACGACCGGAGAAGCCAGCCACCGCGGCGGTTGCCGCGATGGCGGATCAGAACGAGTAGCTGAGGCTGAGCGCCAGATTGTCGCGGTCGCGGCGGGTATTCAGATCGCCGGCACCGGTGAACCATTGATAGAGCACCCGCCCCGTCAGGGCCTGCGTGAAGTTGATGTCCGTGCCGGCGACGATCTCGACACGGCCCTCGACGAAATTCTGCATCGGGAACGGCGCGATGCCCTCGATGTCCCAGGCCACGATCAGCTGCGGCTTGAAGCTCCAGTCGAACAGCAGGTTGTTGTACTCGCTGCGGATCAGCGCACGCACGCCCCAGGCGAAATCGTCGGCGAAGCCCTTGCGCTGCTGTGTCGGCACCAGGGTGCGCGGATCGGGCTGGCCGTCCGGCTGGCCGGTGCCATCGGCGCCGGGCGCGTAGCTGGTGTTGTTGACGTAGTTGCCTTCGAACTGCAGGCGGCTGCGGTCCGGCATGTTGTAGACCTGCGTCATGCCGGCTTCCAGGATCACCAGGATCTGGTCGGCGCCCAGCGGATTCTCGCGAATCGCCTTGATCGCGGTCAGGTCGAGCTGGCCCACCTTGAGGCGCTCATAGCCCGGAATCACCTGGTTGGCTTCGACGCGCCCGTAGCCGCGGTAGTCGACGACATAGCTCGGCACGCCGACGCGAGCCGCCGGGAACGTCGCCGTCAGCAGATCGCCAAGGCCGGGAAAACCGCCGAGCCCGCCGAGCTGGTTGAGGTCCACACCCAGCGCCGCCAGACCATCGAGCAAGGCCGGCAGAGCCCCCCCCGTCAGATCGCCGTCGATCTGGTTGGCGGGGAACGCCGGCTGCAGGCCGGCGAAGATGATGTCGGGGATGTGGATCTGCAGCGGCAGGTTCGGACGATACGAGTATTCGCCGGCCAGCGACCAATCGCCGATGTTGGTGTTGAAACTGAGCCCGAACATCTGGATGTCTTCGGGGTAGATCAGCTGCGCGCGCACCGTATCCACCGGCAGCGGCTCGCCGCGATCCGCGAGCGGGTTGATCTTGGGCAGACCCGGATCGCCGTTGAAGCCGTTGCAGCTTAGATAGGCCTCGGCCAGGTTTCCGGCATCGCGCGCGCAGGATTCGTCGGCAGCGATGATGTTCGCGTTGGGCAGCCGCGAGTGATAGTTCAGGAAGTAGAAACCCAACTCGGTGCCGCCGTTGAGCCAGTCGGCGTAGTAGTTGAGGCGCGCGCCGTACTGGCCGCCGTCGCGCGGATCGACTTCCTCCGGATAGATCGTCGTCGTTGTGCTGGTCAGATAACCCAGAACCGGTGCCGCGTGATAGCGCCGATCCGGATCCTCGCCGAACTGGCCCAGCGACACCTGCGCGTAACGGCCGCCGCCGATCAGGTCGGTGTCCGAGAAGAAGCTGCCGGTGGCATCCGGCTCCACGCCGACCCAGGCCAGCTGATACAGCAGCTCCGCCGATACCCCTTCGACAACGTCCACCGACAGCAGCGCCAGCGGCACGGCCTGGAACACCTCGTTGATCTCCGAGCCCGGCATCCGCAGCCGGTTGGCATTCGGCGGATTGATCTCGGCGAGGCTGTTGAGCTGCACCAGCGTGCTCTCACCCCAGCGCACGATCTGGTTACCGACCGAGAACGTGCCCTGCCGCGTGTCGTCGATATCGAACGAGTACTGCACAAAGGCGTCGTACAGTTCCACGCCCGACGCATAGCGCTCCTCGATATCGCGGGCGCGCTTCGTGCGCCGCGGCTGATACAGCGTGTAGTTATGCGTTTCGTCGAAATCGACGTTGGCCGGATCGTAGTAGGCCATGCCGCGGATGCGCACCAGCCAATCGCCGTAATTGACGCTCAGATCCGACACCAGCTTGGTGGTGGCAGCGACAAGGTCGTGCTTGTCGTAGTTGAGGTTGCCGTTGTCGGCGTTGACGCCGCTGAAGGCACCGCGGGCATTGACCAGGCGCTGGTTGGGCGCGGGGTCCAGGTTCAGCGACAGGCAGTCGTCGGGCTGACACAGCCGCTCCTGACCCGGCACGTTGAGCTTGCCGACCAGGTCGTAGTCGATGTCCTGCATGCGGATGGCGGCGCCGACGCTGGCGCGATTGTTCAGCGTGAAGCTGGCCCCGGCCCATTCCCAGTCCAGCGCGGTCGCCTGCCCGCACATCATCAGGCCTATCAGGCCCGCTCCTCGCAGCCGTCCTCTCATCGCACACCCCTGCCGCTTACGCTTATAGTTCTGACATCGGCCACTGTCGCAGTGGCCTTCGCTTGCGGCAAACTAAGGAATCGGCGCAGCCCACGCAAGATCGGAGCGCCAGACCCCCTGGGCGCCAGTGCCAGTCCAGATACTGATAAAACCATGCGCGATTCCGGCCAGATGCTCCAGATCGTCCACCGCGGCATGGTCGCCGCCGGACTGGACGTCAATGCCCTGTACGAGCGCCTGGGTTATGACGCCGAGAAACTGCCGCTGCGCGAACTGCGCACGCCGCACCAGATGCAGGCGTTCTTCTGGAAGACGCTGGAAGCCTTCACCGGCGATCCCGAGATCGGCCTGCACCTGTGCCCGCATCTGCCGCCCTATCGCGGCGAGGTGCTCGAGTACCTGATGTTCAGCAGCCCGACGCTGGGGGAAGGCGCGCGCCGCGCGATCAAGTACCAGCGCCTGCTCAGTGACGCACTGGATGTGCGCTTCGATGAATTGCCGGACGGCCTGTGCATCCTGGTCAACAGCACGACGGTCGATGCGCCGCAGTCGCGCCACACCGAGATCTGCGTGATCTACGAGCTGATCCAGCTCGTGCGCAACCTCACCGAAAACCGTTATGCCCCGCAGAAGCTGCGCCTGCGCTGGACACAGCGCGCGTCGCTGGAGGAGTACGAACGCATCTTCGGTTGTCCGGTGACGTTCGAGTGCCCGCGCAACGAGCTGTGGTTCGACGCCGAAGTCGCCGCCTACCGCTCGCCGCACGGCGATCCGGACCTGCTCAAGCTGCACGAGGAGGTCGCGGAAAAGCGGCTGTCGGCGATCAAGCGCGACGACCTGATCGACCGCATCCGCGCCTTGTTCTCGCAGAAGCTGGAGCTGGAGCAGCTGGAGCTGGACGATGTCGCGCACGAGCTCGGCATGTCGCCACGGCGTCTGCGCTTCGAGCTGACGCGCGCCGGCACCAGCTTCAGCCAGTTGCTCGCCGACTTCCGCTACGCGCTGGCGCGCAAGCTGCTGGCGACCACCGAAGAACCGATCGAGAACATCGTCTATCTGACCGGCTTCTCCGAGCCCAGCACCTTTTATCGCGCGTTCAAGCGCTGGTCCGGCGTTACCCCGGTGCAGTACCGCGAGCGCAAGCGCGCCGCGCGCACCCGGGACTGACATCGCCGCAGTGCCGGCGACACCGCCGGATTGACCGGCGCGCCATGGCCCGTACCCGGTCGAGCCATCGCCGATCCGGACCCCTCTGGCATACTGGCCCGGCATCGTCCGCCCTGCCCCACGACGGCGACGGTCCACGTCATTACAAGAGGAGAGCAGCATGTCCCACCGCATCCTGTGCGCCGCAGGCGCGCTCGTCCTGGGCCTGTCGGCAGTACCCGGTCTGGCCGCCGTCTCTGCCGCCGAAGCCGCCAAGCTCGGCAAGGAACTGACACCGGTCGGCGCCATCCGCGCCGCCAACGCCAGCGGCACGATCCCGGAATACACCGGCGAGAAGAACTTCCCCGAAGAGACCAAGAAGTTCACGCGCGCCAAGCTGGAGCAGATGCGCAAGGCGGACCCGGACAAGCTGGAAGCACAGTTCCGCGGCACGCTCTCCGAGGACATGCTCAAGCCGGTCTTCGAGATCAACAAGGCCAACATGGCCAAGTACGCCGACAAGCTCACCGAAGGGCACAAGGCGATGCTGCAGAAGTATCCGACCTACAAGATGCAGGTCTTCAAATCGGTGCGCACCGCGTTCTGGCCCAAGGAGATCGAGGACGCGACCATCAAGAATGCGACCACCGCCCGCCTGGAAGGCACGGATTCGGTCAAGGACGCCAAGCTCGGCTTCCCGTTCCCGATCCCCAAGAGCGGCGCCGAGGTGATCTGGAACCACAAGCTCAAGTTCCGCGGCTCGGCGGCCACGCGCTTCAACAACCAGGCGATCGTCCGCTCGGACGGCAGCTACATCATCACCAAGATCACCGAGGACGTGAAGTTCAAGTACGCCAACCTCAAGGAACCGGGCGACTCGAACACGCAGAAGCTGATCGCCTATTACCTGCAGGAAGTGCTGTCACCGCCGCGCGTCGCCGGCCAGATTACGCTGGTGCACGAAACCGCCGACCAGTCCTCCGGCGGCCGCGCCGCCTGGATCTTCTCGCCGGGCCTGGCCCGCGTGAACCGCGCACCCGAGGTGGGCTACGACAACCCGTCGATCGGGACCGACAACGAGCAATACAACGATCAGATCGACGTCTTCAACGGTGCGCTGGACCGTTACACCTGGAAGCTGGTGGGCCGCAAGGAAATCTTCATTCCGTACAACTCCTACCAGATCAACTCGCCGAAGGTGAAGTACAAGGACATTCTCAAGCCGCACCACGTCAACACCGAGCTGACGCGCTTCGAGCTGCACCGCGTCTGGGTCGTCGACGCGACGCTCAAGCCGGGCACGCGTCACAACTTCGCGCGCCGCACCTTCTACGTGGATGAAGACTCCTGGTCGATTGCCGCGGTGGACTGCTACGACGGTCGCGGCACGCTGTGGAAGCTGCAGGAAGCCCACCTGCTCACCGCACCGTTCATCCCGACCACGACCGGCATTCCGGAAGTCATCGTCGACCTCCAGGCCAATCGCTACTTCGTCACGGCGCTGTCCAACGAAGATGCGATTACCAACTTCGAGGCCAACTTCCCGGATTCGTACTTCGATCCGTCCAACCTGAAGCGCAAGGCACGCAGCCGCTGAAGGCTTGCACTCTAATAACGGGGCGGCGGAGACTCTTCGCCGCCCCATTTTCATGTCCGGAGGGAATCTCTATGAGCGACCGCGTGCAACTGCAGCTTGATGGCGCCGTAGCGACAGTAACGTTGAACCGCCCGGAAAAGCACAACGGCCTCGATCTGCCGATGTTCCATGCGATCGAGAACACGGCCAAGGCGCTGCGCAAGCGCAAGGACGTCCGTGCCGTGATCCTGCGTGGCGAAGGCCCCTCCTTCTGCGCCGGTCTGGACGTGAAATCCGCGTTCTCCAGCCTGCCGAAGTTCGCCCAGGACTTCGCGACGTTCGGCATCAAGCGCCGCAACATCTTCCAGGAAGTCGGCCTGTGCTGGCGCGATCTACCGGTGCCGGTGATCGCCGCGATCCACGGCAGCTGCTTCGGCGGCGGCATCCAGATCGCGCTCGGCGCCGACATCCGCATCGCGACGCCGGATGCGAAGCTGTCGATCATGGAAGTGAAGTGGGGCTTGATCCCGGACATGTCGGGCACGGTCACGCTGCGCGAACTGATGCCGATCGACCAGGCCAAGCTGCTGACCATGACCGGCCGCATCCTCAGCGGCACCGAAGCGCGCGCCTACAACCTGGTCACTGAAGTCGCGGATGATCCGCTGGCACGTGCGCAGGAACTGGCACGCGAGATCGCCGGCAAATCGCCGGATGCCGTATCGCTGGGCAAAACGCTGTATCAGCGCAACTGGCTGGTCAGCGAGAACGCCGCGTTGAAGCGCGAGCGCCGTTACCAGTTCAAGCTGCTCAACAGCCGCAACCAGCGCATCGCGGTGAAGGCCAACATCGAGAAGACGGCGCCGGACTTCGCGCAGCGGCAGTTCGAGGGCTGATGGCGAGGTCCGCTCGCGCAAAGAGCGCGAGGGTCGCCACGTAAGAGCCGGAAGCGCTTTGGGCGTCGCGTTCTACGTCCGCACCGCGTTCACCTTCGTGCTTCCTCGAACCCTTTACGCGATACCGCCGCTACTTCAACTCCGCCGACGTCTTGCCCAGCAAGCGGCGCGCGATGATCAGCAGCTGGATCTGCTGCGTGCCTTCGAAGATGTCGAGAATCTTCGAGTCGCGCGCCCACTTCTCCAGCAGGTGCGTCTCGCTATAGCCGACGGCGCCGCACAGTTCGACGCAGCGCAGCGCCACGTCCACGCAGGTACGTCCGGCCTTGGCCTTGGCCATGCTCGCCTGCAGCGAGTTCGGCTTGCGGTTGTCCGCCATCCACGCCGCCTGCAGCGTCAGCAGACGCGCCGCCTCGTAGTCGGCCTCCATGCGCAGCAATTCCGCCGCCGCCGCATGCTGCGTCAGCGCCGGGCGCGCGTAATCGATCTCGACGCCCGCGTCCTTCAGCGCGTTGCGCGTCTCGTCCAGGCAGGCGCGCGTCAGGCCCACGGCCATGCCGGCGACCAGTGGGCGCGTGTTGTCGAAGGTCTGCATCACCCCGGCAAAGCCTTTCTCGACGTTGACGGTCGGATCGCCCAGCAGGTTTTCCTTGGGCACGCGCACGTCCTTGAGCATGAACGCGGCGGTATCGGAAGCACGGATGCCGAGCTTGTGTTCGAGACGCACGAGGTCGAAACCCGGCGTGCCCTTCTCGACCACGAAGGACTTGATCGCGGCGCGGCCGGCGTTGCGGTCCAGCGTTGCCCAGACCACGACGAGGTCGGCACGTGCGCCACTGGTGACGTAGATCTTCTCGCCGTTAAGGACATAGTGATCGCCGTCCAAGCGCGCGGTCGTGCGGATCGCCGCCGAATCCGAACCGCAGTGCGGCTCGGTGATCGCCATCGCCGCCCATTTTCCCTCGAAGCGCTTAAGTTGCTCGTCGTTGGCAACCGAGGCGATCGCGGAATTGCCGAGGCCCTGGCGCGGCATCGACAGTAGCAGTCCGACATCGCCCCAGCACAGCTCCATGACGCCGAGCACGGTGGAGAGATTGCTGCTGTTGCGATTGCCTTGGTCCTTGACCGCGTCGCGGCGCACACCGGCGGCACCGGCACCCTCGCCGCTGCCGGCGGCGTTCATGCCGTCCATCAGCGCGGCCAGCATGTCGAGCTCCTTCGGATACGCATGCTCGGCGCGATCGTACTTGCGCGAGTTCGGACGGAAGATCTCGCGCGCGACCTGCTGCGCCTGCGCGACCAGCGGGCCGAATTTCCTGGGAATTTCGAGATGGATCATCGTCTGTTCCTCAGACCAGCACCGCGCCTTCCATGAGGCCTGCGGCGCGCAGGTCGCGATACCAGCGCTCCACCGGGTATTCGGTGGTAAAGCCGTGACCGCCGAGCAGCTGTACCGCGTCGGCCCCAATGACCGCGCCCTTGTCGGCGCAGAGCCGGCGCGCGATCGCTGTCTCGCGCATGAAATCCAGACCCTGCTCGGCACGCGAGGCGGCGCGCCAGGTGGTCAGGCGCATGCCGTCGAGTTCGGTCGCGATGTTGGCGATCGCGAACGCCACCGACTGGCGATGGCTGATCGGCTCACCGAAGGCGACGCGATCGTTGACGTAGGGAATCAGGTAATCGAGTGCGGCCTGCGCGGTGCCCACCGCCAGCGCACACCAGCCCAGCCGCGACAGCGCGAGACACTCGGCATAGACCTCGGCACTGCCCTGCGCCAGCAGTGCCGACGCCGGCACCCGCAGGTTCTTCAGGTGCAGGCGCCCCAGGGCGGCGGCACGCAGGCCCATGCCCGGATCGGCTTCGATCGTCAGCGCCGCATCGCCGGATTCGACGACGAACAGCGCCGGGCCATTCTCGGTCTGCGCGGCGACGATGAACAGTTCGGCCTGTGCCGCACGCGGCACCAGCGCCTTGACGCCATCGAGCACGTAATCGTTGCCGTCGCGGCGCGCCGTGGTCTGCAGGCTCAGCGCATCGAACAGCGGACGCGGCTCCATGATCGCCAGTGCGGCCACCGGCGGCCTGTCGCCGACGAAGGCCGGCAGGTATTGCGCCTGCTGCTGCGCATCGCCCCACAGCACCAGCGCGGTACTGACGGCTGAAGGCGCGAGGCACGCGACCGCCAGGCCCATGTCGCCCTGCGCCAGCGCTTCGGCCACCAGCACGTTGGCGACCGTCGAACGCTCGCTGCCGACGCCGCCCAGTTCCTCGGGAATCCCGAATTGCGTGAAGCCAAGTTCGGCGGCCTGTGCCAGCAGCGCCTCCGGCGCCTGGCTCGCCGCATCGGCGGCATGCGCCGCGGTGCGCAGCTGTTCCTGCGCGAAATTCTGCGCGGCCTCGCGCAGCATCTGCTGCTCATCGCTTGGCGTCAGGTCGAACAGGCCGCGAGCCTCGCCGGTCTTGAGTCGTGCCGGGCGGCCCAGCGTCGAGGTTGCCTTGAAGGCGCGCGCCGCAGCGGAGGCGGCACGGAAGCCGGCGCGGCTGCCGTGATAGAGCACCTTCTCGGCCGGCTTGCGCAGCCGCAACCGATCGACCAGCGGCAAGCCAGCGAAGCGATTGATCGCGCGAAGACCCAGTCCCATCGCGTTGTTGAAGAAGCTCATCCCTGCCTCCGTGGTGAGCCCGGTCGCGCCGCAGCCGGCGCCCGGATCTTGTGTATCAGTGCTTGCCGGCGACCAAGGCGTCGCGGGTTTCTTCCAGGAAGATATCGACCAGGCGCGTGAACTTGCCCTGGATGAACGGCGGCGCCAGCAGGCGATACATCAGCGGCACCGGCACATCGCGCAGCTCTCCCCGCACATCGAAGCTCAGGCGCGTCTGCGCACCCTGCTCGATCAGACGGAAGCGGCCTTCGATCGTGGCGTTGCCCTTCTTCGGCAGCGGCGTCCAGGACAGTTCGCCGCGCTTGGCATCGACCGTGTACTGCGCGCCATAGCTGACCTCGTGCGAGATGCCGGCGGCCTTGGAGCCGATCGGCGACATCTCCCAGACGTAAGCGTTGTTGCCGACCTTCGACAGCTTGCGCAGCTTCGGGAAGCGGCGGATCGTGCCTTCGAGGTCGTCGAGCAAGCCGCGGACCTGGTTGATGGGCGCCGGCACATCCAGCGTACGTTCGATCTTGATATTGACGTTCACGGCCTTCGCGCCTCCACGCGCAGACGGGCTTTCGGGACACGTCAAGATTGCCGGGTCATTACGCGGAAAAACTTGGCCGCGCCGCTACTTCGTCCGGCCGCCCGGTCAATCACTCGCTGCAATCGAGAGCGAGGCACCTTGATCAGACTATAGGCGCAGCTCCTGACCCAGCAGACGCCGGTGGACGGGCAGCGTCAACGGCTCGTAACCGCGCGCGCGATCCAGCAGCACAAACAAGGGCTCGCTCACCTGCGCCGGATCGAAGGCTTCCCGCTTGAGCTCGACCTTGCGGAACTTGAAGGTCGAGGTGGTCTCCTGCTCTTCGCGCAGCCGCAGGAACAGCGGCACCGCGTACGCCGGCAGTTGCGCGCACAGATGCTGCGCCAGCGCCGCACCATCGAGCATCGTGCCTGCGGCCATCGTCAGCGCCGCCATGCCGGCGCGGCCGTCGGTGCCTGGCACCTGCACACCGTAGACGCAGGCCTGTTCGACGCCGGCGAAACGGTTCAATGCCGCTTCGACTTCCGTCGTCGCCACGTTCTCGCCCTTCCAGCGGAAGGTATCGCCGACGCGATCGGCGAACTGGATATGGCGCATACCCTGATCGCGCACCAGATCGCCGGTGTTGAACCAGACGTCGCCCTTCTTGAAGACGTTGCGCAGCAGCTTGGCCTGGCTCGCCTTCTCATCGGTGTAGCCGTCGAACGGCGACTTGTCGGTGACCTCGTTGATCAGCAGGCCGACATCGCCCTTGACCACCTTGCGCATGAAGCCACCGCTGCCACGACGCGGCGCCTCGGCTTCGGCGTCGAACTCGACGACCGCAAACGGCAGCGGACAGAAGCCGGCAGTGCGCGCGATGTCGAAGCCGTTGGCGAACGCGAGATTGGACTCGCTGGCACCGTAGAACTCGCTGATGCGCGCGATACCAAAGCGTTGCTGGAACTCATCCCAGATCTCCGGGCGCAGGCCATTGCCGACGATCAGGCGCACGCGATGCTGGCGATCCGTGTTTTTGGCCGGCTGATTGAGCAGATAGCGGCACAGCTCGCCGATGTAGCAGAACGCGGTGGCGTCGTAACGACGGATCTCATCCCAGAAGCGCGAAGCGCTGAACTTGCGGCCCAGCGCCAGCGCCGCGCCGGCACTCATCGCCGAACCCCAGGACACCGTCAGCGCGTTGTTATGATACAGCGGCAGCGCGCAATACAGCACGTCGTCGCTGTGGATGCGCAGCGCCATCTGGCCGAGGCCGGCCATGCCGCGCAGCCAGCGGTAATGCGTCATCACCGACGCCTTCGGCAGTCCGGTGGTTCCGGAGGTGAAGATGTAGAAGCACGGCTGACGCAACTGGATCTTGGCCGTCTCCGGCGGATTGCCGACCGGCGCGCTTGCCGACAGGGCTGCGAGATCCAGGAACCCTTCAGGCACCGCACCGGCGCCCTCGCCCACCCACAGATAACGATGGTTGCGATCCTCGCCCGGATGAAAGCCGCTGCTGTGCAGCGCCTCGAGGCATTCGTCACCCGCGATGACGAGCTTGGCCTTGGTCAAGCGGATGCTGTGCGCCAGAACGTCGCCGCGCTGCTGGTGATTGAGCATGCCGGCGATCGCGCCGAGCTTGACCGTGGCCGCGACGCAGGCCAGCACCTCAGGACGATTCTCCATCAGGATCGCCACTGCATCGCCGCTGCGCACGCCCTGCGCCTTCAGCACCGAGGCGATGCGGTTGGCCCAGGCGTTCAGTTCGGCGTAGCTCCAGCGGCGGCCTTCGAACAGCAGCGCCGTGGCCTGCGGCGTCCGCTCGGCATGCCGTTGCAGCAGCAGGCCGATGGAATTGAGCTTGTGCGGCTTGAGCGTGAGCAGATTGAACAGGCCGCGGTTGACGGTGACGGTATCCGGCAGCGTGCTCAGCATGCCGCGCAACACATCGCCCAAGCCGACGAGATCTCCTCGGTTCTGACTCACCCCTGTCTCCTCTTTCATTTGGTTTAGCGAGCCGCGCACTGTCGCGGCGGAATGCGGCGGCGGCAATCGCTGCCGCGCCAGCGCGGCCCGTCAGCGCTGCCGCTTTCGACCGGCGGCGCCCCGGATGGTTTCGAGTATGCGGTCGCGCAACCAGCGGTTGGCGGGTTCGTTCTCGACGTTGGTATGCCAGTACAGATACGCATCCAGGCCGGGAATGTCCAGCGGCAGCGGTAGGATGCGGTTGCCGAACTGTTGGTTTGCAATGCGCGCGTAACGTTCCGGCATCGTCAGCAGCAGATCGGTCTGCGCGACGACGCGGCAAGCGGCGAAGTAATGCTGGCAGCGCAGGCGCACGCGCCGGTTGCGCCCGAGACGAGACAACTCCATATCCTCGATGCCCAGGCCGCTGCGTCGCGAGCTGACCAGCACGTGATCCAGGCGCAGGTAGGTCTCCAGATCCAGCGTGCGCTTGATCTGCGGGTGATCGGCGCGCGCCAGCACCACCAGGCGATCCAGCTCCAGCGGTTGGCGCGCGATCGCATCGGACAGCGGCAGCAGGATGTCGATCGCCACGTCCAGCGTGCCGGCCGCCAGTTCGGCTTCGAGCTGACGGCGGTCCGGACGCACCGCCGCGACCTCGACCCGCGGCGCCTGGGCTGCGACCGCCTGCATCAGCGGGGGCAGCAGCGTCGCTTCCAGCACATCGCGAACGCCGAGCGTAAAGCGACGCTCGGTGCTCGCCGGATCAAAGCGGTCGATGTCGCCGAGCAGAATCTCCAGTTCGCGCAGCGAACGCCGCACCGGGCCGACCAGATTGCGCGCCATCGGCGTCGGCACCATCGCGCGCCCTTCACGCTCGAACAAGGGATCGCCGAAGCGTTCGCGCAGCCGCGCCAGCGCATGGCTGATCGCCGGCTGCGTCAGGTTCAGCTTCTCGCTGGCACGCGTGATCCCGCCTTCCGTATAGATGGCGTCGAACACGACGAACAGGTTCAGGTCGATCCGGCGGATATGCACGGCGCTGATGGTCCCCGATCCGGGCTATTCATTTGCCGCAGTCTAGTGAGCGGCCTAAGCTGCCGGCAAACCCTCGCGAGACCGCGGGCGCGTCCGAGTCCTCGCGATTCCGCCGCCGGTGCGCAGAACATTCCACGGAGGCGGCATGCAGGAGCAGCAGTTCACCGGCACCACCGAGGTCAAGGAGAAGCACCGCTTCGACGAAGCCATGCTGGCGCATTACCTGGCGCAGCAGGTCGAGGGCTTCGAAGGCCCGCTGACCGTGCAGCAGTTCAAGGGTGGCCAGTCCAACCCGACCTACAAGCTGATCACGCCGAAGAAAAGTTACGTGCTGCGGCGCAAGCCGCCGGGCAAGCTGCTGGCGTCCGCGCACGCGGTGGACCGTGAGTACCGCGTCATCACCGCGCTGGCGCAGACCGACGTGCCGGTCGCCAGGACCTATTGCCTGTGCGAGGACGACTCGATCATCGGTACCGCGTTCTATGTGATGGACTGCGTCGAGGGCCGCGTGATGTGGGACCCGACCCTGCCCGACTATCAACCGGCGCAGCGCCGCGCGATCTTCGAGGAGATGAACCGCGTCATCGCCGCGCTGCACAAGGTCCGCTACGAAGCGATCGGTCTCGGCGACTACGGCAAACCCGGCAACTACTTCGCGCGCCAGATCGACCGCTGGAGCAAGCAGTACCGCGCCTCGGAGACGGAGAAGATCGCGGCCTTCGAGAAGCTGATCGAATGGCTGCCGGCCAACATCCCGCCCGGCGACGAGACCTCGATCGTGCACGGCGACTACCGCCTCGACAACATGATCTTCCACCCGACCGAGCCGCGCGTCCTCGCGGTGCTGGACTGGGAGCTGTCGACGCTGGGGCATCCACTCGCCGATTTCTCCTACCACTGCATGACCTGGAAGATTCCCAAGGGCGTGTTCCGTGGTCTCGGCGGCGCCAAGCTCGCCGAACTCGGCATCCCGACCGAGGAAGAACACGTGAACGCGTACTGCCAGCGCACCGGCCGCGCGCCGATCGATCCCAGCCATTGGGACTTCTACATGGCCTACAACCTGTTCCGCCTGGGCGCGATCCTGCAGGGGATCATGGGTCGCGTGAAGGCCGGCACCGCCGCCAGCGCGCAGGCCGAGGCGATGGGCCGCGCCGCCGGCCCGCTGGCCGAGCTGGGCTGGCAGCAGGTCCAGAAAATCCTGGCGCGCGGTTAACCGCGCCCGTCACCGAGAAATCGCATGAGCTTTGAACCGAACCCGAAAACCCAGGACCTCCTGAAGCGCCTGAACGCCTTCATGGACGAGCACGTCTATCCGAACGAGCACCGCTTCCTGCAGGAGGTCGCCGAGGGCGATCGCTGGCAGCCGACGCAGATCATCGAAACGCTGAAGGACAAGGCCAAGGCCGCGGGGTTGTGGAACCTGTTCCTGCCGGAGTCCGAGCACGGCGCCGGCCTGACCAATCTCGAATACGCGCCGCTGTGCGAGGTCATGGGCCGCGTGATGTGGTCGCCGGAAGTGTTCAACTGCTCGGCGCCCGACACCGGCAACATGGAAGTGCTCGCGCGCTACGGCACCGAGGAGCACAAGCGTCAGTGGCTGGCACCGCTGCTGGACGGCAAGATCCGCTCGTGCTTCGCGATGACGGAACCGGAAGTCGCCTCGTCGGATGCCACCAACATCAGCAGCTCGATCAAGCGCGACGGCGACGAGTACGTCATCAACGGCCGCAAGTGGTGGTCCTCCGGCGCCAATGATCCGCGCTGCAAGATCTTCATCTTCATGGGCAAGACCAACCCGGAAGCGAGCCGCCACAGCCAGCAGTCGATGATCCTCGTGCCGCGCGACACACCGGGCGTGAAGATCCTGCGCCACCTGCCGGTGTTCGGCTATGACGACGCCCCGCACGGCCATGCCGAGATCGTGTTCGACAACGTGCGCGTGCCGGCCTCCAACATGCTGCTCGGCGAAGGCCGCGGCTTCGAGATCGCGCAGGGCCGCCTCGGCCCCGGCCGCATCCACCACTGCATGCGCCTGATCGGCCTGGCCGAGCGCGCGCTGGAGAAGATGTGCCAGCGCACGCTGTCGCGCGTGGCCTTCGGCAAGCCGGTGGCCGCGCAGACGGTGACGCTGGAGCGCATCGCCGAGGCACGCATCGCCATCGACTCCGCGCGCTTCCTGACGCTCAATGCCGCGCACAAGATGGACACGGTCGGCAACAAGGTCGCCGCCAAGGAGATCGCGATGATCAAGGTCGCGGCGCCGACGATGGCCTGCCAGGTCATCGACTGGGCGATCCAGGCGCATGGCGGCGGCGGCGTCACCGACGACTTCGGCCTGTCCTACGCCTACGCGCAGGCGCGCACGCTGCGCCTGGCCGACGGTCCGGATGAGGTCCATCGCAACGCGATCGGCAAGCTGGAGCTGTCGCGCTACGTTTCCAAGGAGGCGATGGCCGCCTTCGCCAGCAGCCGTTCGTCGAGGTAATCCGTCATGAGCACGAAGAACCGTCAGTTCAAGCTTGCGCAGCGTCCGCAGGGCATGGTCAAGCGCGCCGATTTCGAATACGTCGAGACCGCGCTGCCGGAGCCCGGCGACGGCCAGTTCCTGGTCAAGAACGAGTACCTGTCGCTCGATCCGGCGATGCGTGGCTGGATGAACGAGGGCAAGTCCTACGTGCCGCCGGTCGGCATCGGCGAGGTCATGCGCGCCGGCGCGGTCGGCAAGGTGCTGGCATCCAAGCATCCGAAGTACGCGGTCGGCGATCACGTCGTCGGCCTGTTCGGCGTGCAGGACTACGCCGTCTCCGACGGCAAGGGCTGCAACAAGGTCGATCCCAAGCTGGCGCCGCTGCCGGTGTATCTCGGCACGCTCGGCATGCCGGGCATGACCGCCTACTTCGGCCTGCTCGAAGTCGGCCAGCCCAAGGAAGGCGAAACCGTCGTCGTCTCCGGCGCGGCCGGCGCGGTCGGCCAGATCGTCGGCCAGATCGCGAAGATCAAGGGCTGCCGCGTGGTCGGCATCGCCGGCGGCGCCGACAAGTGCCGCTACGTCGTCGAGGAACTCGGCTTCGACGCCTGCATCGACTACAAGCACGACGACGTCAAGAAAGGCCTGAAGCAACACTGCCCGAAAGGCGTGGACGTCTACTTCGACAACGTCGGCGGCGAGATTCTCGACATCGTGCTGACGCAGCTGGCGATGCACGCGCGCATCGTCATCTGCGGTGCGATCTCGCAGTACAACAACTCGACGCCGGTCAAAGGCCCGAGCAACTACATGTCGCTGCTGGTCAACCGCGCCAGCATGAAGGGCATGGTCGTATTCGACTGGGCCGCGCGCTACGGCGAGGCGATGCAGGCGATGGGCGGCTGGTTGCGCGAAGGCAGGATGAAGACGCGCGAGGACATCGCGGTTGGACTGGAAACCTTCCCGGAGACCTTGCTCAAGCTGTTCAAGGGTGAGAACGTCGGCAAGCTGGTGCTGAAGGTGAACACCGACTGATTCGAGTGCAGTACCCGCGCGCCGCCTCGACGCGGCGCGCGGTCATGAAACGCAGGACAACGGCAGAGGAGAAACCGCATGTCCGCAACATCGACACCGGCCACCGGCACGTCCGGCGAGCCGTCACTGGCCTACGCCTGGTTCGTCGTGGCGATCCTGATGGTCGCCTACGTGTTCTCGTTCATCGACCGGCAGATCCTGAGCCTGCTGGTCGGCCCGGTGCGGCGCGACCTCGGCATCAGCGACACGCAGATGAGTCTGCTGATGGGCTTCTCGTTCGCGATCTTCTACACGATTCTCGGCATTCCGCTCGGCCGCATTGCCGACAGCCGCAGTCGCCGCGGCCTGATCGGCGCCGGCATCGTGTTCTGGAGCGTGATGACGGCGATGTGCGGCACCGCGCGCCACTACTGGCAACTGTTCCTGTATCGCGTCGGCGTCGGTGTCGGTGAGGCCGCGCTGTCGCCGGCGGCCTATTCGATGATCGCGGACTACTTCCCACCGGCCAAGCGCGCGACCGCGATCAGCGTCTACTCGATGGGCATCTACCTCGGCTCCGGCATCGCGTTCCTGCTGGGCGGCCTGGTGATCCAGTTCATCAGCGGCCGCGAAGCGGTGATCCTGCCGCTGGTCGGCGAGACGCGGCCCTGGCAGACCGTGTTCTTCGTGCTCGGTATCGCCGGTGTGATCTTCAGCCTCGCCTTCCTGTGGGTGAAGGAACCGGCACGACAGAACATCGGCGGTGCGCAGGTGGTGCCGCTGCGCGAGGTGCTGGCCTACCTGTGGCGCAACCGGCGCACGGTGGTCTGCCACAACCTGGGCTTTGCGATGATCGCGTTCTGCTCCTACGGCAGTGCCGCCTGGATGCCGGAATTCTTCGTGCGCACCTACGGCTGGCAGCCGGGCCAGGTGGGCATCATCTATGGCCTGCTGGTCATGGTGTTCGGCTGTGCCGGCATCGTCTTCGGCGGTCGTCTCACCGACCGCTGGCTGCGCGAGGGCCACAGCGACGCAGCACTGCGCGTGGGCATCTGGGCCGCCGTCGGTGCGATGGCCAGCGGTGCGATCTACGTCTGGATGCCGACGGGGGCACTCGCGGCCGTCGCGATGACCCCGGCGATCTTCTGCCTCGGCATGCCGTTCGGTGCCGCACCAGCGGCGATCCAGGAGATCGTGCCGGACCGCATGCGCGGCCAGGCCTCGGCGGTCTACCTGTTCATCGTCAATCTGGTGGGTCTCGGCATCGGGCCCACGGCGGTCGCGCTGGTCACGGATCGCGTGTTCGGCGACGACGCGGCGCTGCGCTGGTCGCTGATCGTGGTGGGCAGCTTCGCCTGCATCAGCGCCGTCGCGCTGCTGGCGGCGGGCCGCCGCCCCTACCGCGAAACCCATCAGCGACTGGCCCGCGCACCCGCCGCCTGAAGCTGCGCCTGCGGGGGCTGGGTGGGTAGGCGGCGACCTGCTATGGTTCGCGGCCTTTTCACCTCCCTACCACTACGGGCATGGACCTGCACGCGTGGATCACGATTGGCGTCCTGATCGGGACGCTGGCACTGCTCATCAGCGAGAAGCTCGCGCCGGAGCTGGTGCTGATGCTGGCGATGCTGACGCTGCTGGCGATCGGCGTACTCGACCCCAAACAGGCGCTCGCCGGTTTCTCCAACGAGGGCATGATCACCGTCGCCGCGATGTATGTGGTTGCTGCGGGTCTGCGCGACACCGGTGCGATCGATCTGGTGGTGCAGCGCCTGCTCGGGCGACCGCGCAACCTCGCCACCGCCCAGTTCAAGGTGATGCTGCCGACCGTCACGCTGTCGTCCTTCATCAACAATACGCCGGTGGTCGCCACCTTCCTGCCGGCCATCCTGACCTGGAGCAAGCGCAACGGCCTGCCGCCGTCGAAGCTGCTGATTCCGCTGAGCTACGCAGCCATTTTCGGCGGCACCTGCACACTCATCGGCACCTCGACCAACCTGGTCGTCAACGGCCTGTGGACCGGCGCCGGCAATCCCGGGCTCGGCATGTTCGAGATCGCCTGGATCGGCATTCCCTGCGCGCTGGCCGGCATGCTGTATCTGATGACGATCGGCCGCCGGCTGCTGCCGGACCGCAAGAGCGGCGGGAGCGCGTTCGAGAATCCACGCGAGTACACGGTCGAGATGCAGGTCGAAGCCGGCGGCGCACTGGTCGGCAAAACGATCCAGGAAGCGGGCCTGCGCCACCTCGGCTCGCTGTTCCTGGTCGAGATCGAGCGCGAAGGCCGCATCGTGCCGGCGGTCAACTCCAGCGAGCGCCTGCTCGCCGATGACCGGCTGGTGTTCGCCGGCGATATTGGTGCGGTCGTGGAGCTGCAACGGATCCGCGGCCTGAAAGCAGCGGTGGATACCGACACCGCTGCGATCCTGCGTCAGGCACCGGAGCGCAAGCTGGTCGAGGTCGTCATCTCGCCGCGTTGCCCGCTGATCAACCGCACCTTGCGCGACAGCCGTTTCCACACCTATTACGGCGCGGCGGTGATCGCGGTGGCGCGCGATGGTCAGCGCCTGCGCGGCGGGCTCGGCGACGTGGTGCTCAAGGCTGCCGACACCCTGCTGCTGGAGGCGCGTCCGGTATGGGTGGAGCGCCATCGTCATTCGCCCGACTTCCTGCTCGTCAGCGATGTGGCCAATTCGGAGCTGCCGCGGTTCGACAAGGCGCTGCGCGCCTGGGCCATCCTCGGCGCCGTGGTGCTATCGGCGACGATGGGCTGGCTGGAGATGATCACCGCGGCGCTGCTGGGCGCTGCCGCCACACTGGCGTTCGGCTGCGCCAGCTTCGCCAACGCGCGGCGCAGCCTCGATACCCAGGTGCTGCTGGTCATTGCCTGTTCGTTCGCGCTCGGCAAGGCCCTGGAGGTGACCGGCGCCGCCGCGGCCATCGCGCAGACCCTGCTGACGCTGCCTGGCGATCATCCCTGGCTGGTACTCGCGCTGGCCTACGCGATGACGGTGCTGCTGACGGAGATGATCACCAACAACGCCGCGGCCGTGCTGATGTATCCGATCTGCATGGCTGCAGCACAGACGCTGGGCGTCAGCCCGATGCCATTCCTGATCGCGGTGATGATGGCGGCGTCGGCCTGCTTCTCCACGCCGCTGGGCTACCAGACCAACCTGATGGTGGCGGGCCCGGGTGGCTACCGCTTCACCGATTTCATCAAGGTGGGGCTGCCGATGAACCTGCTGCTCGGCGCGGTCAGCGTGCTGCTGATCCCGCGAATCTGGCCGTTCTATCCGTAGCGATCCTGGCTCCCTCGGGCACCGTTAGCGCACGCGGGGAACGGATGCCGCGAACGACGCCGTCGTCCTCGTGAATCTCGCGGACGGCCGATGACGCGCGTGATTCAGCGCGCGCGGGCCGCCGCTGCGGCGCGCGGCGCAGCAAGCGGCATGGCACCGATCACCGGCGCCAGCACGGCATCGCGGGCGAGCTGCGTCGCCTCGCGCTGGTGAGACACGCTGATGGCGCCGCCGGACAGCTGCACAACGCTCAATTCGGCGACGTCCACGGCCTGACCGCGCCCGCCGTTGATACGCAAACGCTGACCGCTATCACCGTCCACCGACACGCAGGCGATCGCCAGCACCGGGTGACGCTCGATCAGGCGGCTGAGCGCGCCCAGCGGCGCATTCTCGACGGTCTCGAACTCGTAGATCATCAGGCGCTGACTGCCGACGATAGCCTCCGAGCGCATGTCGGTCAGGCGCGCATCTTCCGGCGTGCCCCAGGTCCGCTGACACCAGGTACGACCGGCGTAGCGGTAGGAACCCTGCAACACGCGAAACGGCGGCAGCACCACGCGCGTCAGCGAGAAGCCTTCGCGGAACAGTCCGCTCGACGACGCGGCCGGCGCACGGCCGGCGGCGGCCGCGTGATGGTCGCCCGGTTTGCGCGCCAGCAAACCGCGCATGTACTGCTTGCAGTAGGCGGCGGACGTGTGCCACAGATTGCGGAAATGGCGCTCAAGCGTGGCGTTGTCGATCAAATGCCGCGCCTCGACCTCTTCGCAGGACTGCAGCACGTCTTCGAGCGTCAGCGCCTCGATACGGCGGCCAGACCGGCGCATCGCCAGATGCACGACCTCGCGCTCGACTTCCTCGGCAGCGCGCCACGGCAGCGGCTGCGTGCGCGTCAACACCTGATGGAGATTGTCGACCGTGGCCGTCGGACCGCAGACGGCCAGCGTGTTGTGCCAGGTATGGAGCGCGAGGCGTTCCTCGGTGCGAGGCGCCGGCGCCGCGCTGCGGGTCTCGCTCTCAGCCTCAACCACCGGCGTCGCGACGGGCTCTTCCCGCCCCAGGATCGCGCGCAACGGATCTGCAGCCCATTTCATTTTCATGATGGCACTATGCGGCTCGGCGTCTGGGCCCCCCGGCCCCGGACGCTAAAGTAACGGAACTGGCCGACCAGCGGCGATCGGGGCGCCGCGGAGGGCTCAATTTACTACCGGGTAACACCCGGGTTCCGGCGTCCCCTTCAGCGACCGCCAGCTTAGCGACACCCGTTGCCGCCAGGGCGGTCGGCGCGGCGCGGCGCGCGAACCCGGTCACGTTTCATCCGAATGCAGGTACCGCTGGCCGGCCTGCTGGCTATGCTGGCAGCCGGAGCTGACGGCAACGGCCTGAAAACAGACCCAAAAACGATATGAAACTGACTGCCGACACCCTGCTGAGCCGGATCGAGCCGCTGATCTACACCCCCGGCGGCCGGCGTCTGACCACGCTGCTGCTGGCGCTGGCCACTGCGTTGTTTGCCTGGCAGGCCGCCGGCATCAGACCGGACGCCGGATTCGACAAGACCGTGCCGGCCGACCATCCCTACATGCAGGTGTTCGAGCAGTACCGAGCCGAGTTCGGGGGCGCCAACACCACGCTGGTGGCGCTGATGCAGGACAGCGGTGACATCTATAACGCCGAATTCCTCGATGCCCTGCGCACCGCCACCGGCGAGGTGTTCTTCATCGACGGCATGGACCGCGCCCGCGTGTCTTCGATCTTCACGCGCAACGTGCGCTACATCGAGGTCGTCGACGGCGGCTTCGCGGCCGGGGACGTGATCCCGGCGCACTACGCGCCGTCGGAAGCGATGTTCGCGCAGATCCGCGAGAACGTCGGCAAGGCAGGCGTCATCGGCCGCCTGGTCAGCAGCGACCAGCGCGGCGCGATGGTGTTCGCCGAGGTGCTGGAACGCAGCCCGGTCACGCGCGCGCGCACCGACTATCTGCACGTCGCACACAGCCTGGAAAACAACGTGCGTGGCCGTCTGACCTCGCCGACGCGCTGGCCGCTGAAGCTGAAAGCCGCCGACGCGCCGTTCGCGCAGGACGAAACCGTGGCGACGCTGTATCGCGCGCCGACCTGGCGCGACTGGCTGTTCGGTGTCGAAGTGCGGCAGCCCGCCGAGCCCGGCGCCGAGCCGCTGCTGCGCCGCTACCACGGTTGGCAGTGGACCACCGCCGCCGAGCCCAATCCCCAGTATCTGCCGGGCCTGTCGGTGCACATCATCGGCTTCGCCACCGTGGTCGGCGACGTCACCGACGCCGCCCTGGAAGTCGGGCTGTTCTTCCTGCTGACCGTACTGGCGACGATGCTGGCGCTGTGGGGCTATCTCGGCAGCCTGCGCCTGGCCTGGCTGCCGCTGGCCTGCTCGCTGGTCGCGGTGGTGTGGGAGTTCGGTCTGCTCAAGACCTTCGGCTTCGGCCTGGATCCGTTCGCGATCCTGGTGCCGTTCCTGGTGCTGGCGGTGTCGACCTCGCACGGCGTGCAGTACGTCAACACCTGGGCCGATCGCATCGCCCAGGGCGACAGCAGCTTCGAGGCCTCGCGCGCGACGTTCCGACGCCTGTTCGTGCCGGGCACGATCGCGCTGCTCACCAACGTCGCCGGCTTCCTGACGCTGCAACTCGTGCCGATCGGCAGCATCCGCGAGATGTCGTTCAACGCCTGCTTCGGCATGCTCGCGGTGATCGTCACCAACAAGCTGATGATGCCGATCTGGCTGTCGCGGCTGCGGCTGGACGACGTGCGCGACTTCCAGGAACGACGCGCGCGCAGTGCTGCCGCCCTGGACCCGCTGTGGCAGAAACTCGCCGTCATCACCGAACGCCCCGTCGCGATCGCGCTGCTGCTGCTGTCGCTGCTGGTGCTGGCCGGCTCCTGGTGGCTGCAGGACCGGCGCATCGTCGGCGACGCCCAGGCCGGGGTGCCGGAGCTGCGGCCGGACTCGCGCTACAACCGCGACGTCGATGCGATCACCGCCCACTTCGCGATCGGCACCGATGTGCTCAAGGTCGTCGCCGAAGCCTGGCCCTGGGCCTGCATCGAGCACGACGCGCTCGAACAGCTCGACCGCTTTACCTGGCACATGCAGAACACGCAGGGCGTGTCCTCGGCCCGCAGCCTCGCGCCGCTGGCACGGCGCATCTATTCCGGCCTGTGGGAAGTGAACCCGAAGTTCGAGGTGATTCCGCGCAATCACGATGGCCTGGTGCTGTCGACCAAAGGCGTGGAAACCTCCACGGGCCTGCTCAACGTCGATTGCAGCGCGATGCCGGTGTTCGTGTTCACCGCAGACCATCGCGCGACCACCATCGACCACATCGCCGGTGCCGTCGAGGCCTTCAATCGCAGCAACGCCGAGGAGTTCTACGCGCAGCATCCGCAGGCCGATCCGCAGGCCTGCGCCGACGACCTGCCGCGGCGTCGCGCCTGGGGCCTGGCACGCACGCAGAGCGAAGACCTGAAAACGACCCTGCGCGGCCAGGGGCTGTCGGAGGAGGCGATCGCCGAACGGCCGGCAGTCCAGGCCCTGCGCGAACGGATCGACGCGCTGGCCGCCGAACGCGCAGAGCGCACCACCCCCTGCCCGCTGCACTTCGCGCTCGCGTCCGGCAACGTCGGCGTCATGGGTGCGACGAATGCGGTCGTGCATGAGAAGGAGCTGCCCGCCGTACTGTGGGTCTACGCGGTGATCGGCTCGCTGCTGCTGATCTCCTACCGCTCCGGCACCGCGCTGGCGGCCATCTGCCTGCCGCTGTTCATGGTCTCCATCTTCGCCAACGCGCTGATGGCGGCGTTCGGCATCGGCCTCAAGGTGGCGACGCTGCCGGTGGTCACGCTGGCCGTCGGCATCGGCGTGGACTACGGCATCTACATCTATGACGTGCTGCAGGACAAGGTGCGCGAGGGCCTGAAACTGCGCGACGCCTATCTCGCCACGCTGCGCCAGACTGGCAAGGCGGTGGTTTTCACCGGCCTGTGCCTGGCCGGCGGCGTTGCCGCCTGGCTGTTCTCGGACCTGCAGTTTCAGCGCGACATGGGCCAGCTGCTGGTATTCATGTTCACCGCCAACATGCTCGGCGCGGTGCTGCTGCTGCCGGCGGTCTGCCGTCTGCTGATGCGCGAGACGCCGCGCACGTAGGGGTTTTCCTGTCTTTCCCTGGCGGTGAAGCCCGATAGAATCGGCTCGCGAAAGCTGATTTCGCATCGACTGGCGCGCTTTCTGCGTGCCAAACGATCAACGACCGGCCGACATCCCGCCGGCGCAAACACAGCTGTCAGGGGAATCACCATGCACCAGTTGCACCGTCGCGGACCGCGCGCCCGCGGGCTTGTTTTCGGCCTGTCCTTCCTGATCGCCGCCTGCGGCAGCAGCACGGCCCCGAATGGCGCCGGCGGTGCTGGCGGTGCCGGTGGTGGCGTCCCGCCCCCGCCGCCCACGACGACCGCGAGCTGCACGTCAGCCGCCGCCGTCACCGAGGCGCGCATCGCCGCGCTGGCGCCGGCCGAACTGATGGAAGTGATCGTCAGCTTCGACGGCAACGGCCCGCTGGCCAAGAGCAAGGTCGATCTGCTCAAGGGGCTGGGCCTCGAGGGCCTGCGGCTGTCCAAGCTGCCGATCGCCGGCATGCTGGCGACGCGCGACCAGATCGAAGCGCTGAAGGCCCTGCCGGGGGTGCGCTCCGTGCGCTGGAACGCGCCGCTGTCCTACGAGGACGACGTTGCGCGCTACCTGACCTCGGTCGACCAGGCCTACGCGGCACCGGAGCTGCATAACGCCAGCGGCGAACCGATCACCGGCAAGGGCGTCTCGATTCTGGTCAACGATTCGGGCATCGATGCCACGCACCTCGATCTGCCCTATGGCAGCAAGGTGATCCAGAACGCGCTCGGCCACACCAACCTGCGTCAGCTGGCCGGCACCGTCACCAGCCTGGTGCTCGACGGCGACGATTACGATGAAAGCTTCCCGTTCACGCCGATCGAGAACTTTCCCAATACCGACCTGCTCGGCTCGCACGGCACGCACGTCGCCGGCATCGCCGCCGGCTCCGGCGCCGCCTCGGACGGCAAGTTCGCCGGCGTGGCTCGCGGTGCCAACCTGATCGGCTACGGCTCCGGCGCCGCGGTGCTGGTGCTCGACACGCTCGGCGGCTTCGACTACGCGCTGAAGATCCTGGACGAGCATCCGGAGTACAACCTGCGCGTGGTCACCAACTCGTTCGGCAATACCGGCGACGTCGGCACCTGTTTCGACCCGGACGATCCGACCAATATCGCCACCAAGGCGCTGGCCGACCGCGGCATCATCGTCGTGTTCTCGGCCGGCAACTCCGGCTCGGGTCAGGGCACGATCACCGGCAACTTCAAGAAGGCGCCGTGGGTCATCACCGCCGCCAACGGCCAGAAGAGCGGCGTGCTGGCCCCCAGCTCCTCGCGCGGCAGCATCGCCAACGAGGTGTATCAGGTCGAGATCGACGGCGAGGTCTTCGTCGTCGAGGACCGTCCGACCGTGGTAACGCCCGGCACTGATTACATCGCCGCTCGCGCCATCGCCGTCGATCCGTTTGCCCCGCTGGACACCAGCGGCGACATCGAACTGGGCGATATCCCGCTGGCACAGCTGCCGTTCTACACGCACAAGACCGGCACCAGCATGGCGGCCCCGCATCTGGCCGGCCTGACCGCGCTGCTGCTCGAAGCCAATCCGGCGCTGACCTGGCGCGAGATCAAGCCGCTGTTCAAGAAGACCGCCACCAACATGCCCGGCTACGCCAGCTGGGAAGTCGGCGCAGGCTTTGCCAACGTCGAAGCCGCATTGGCCGTGGCGCTGCAGCTGCGTGACGACTACGGCAGCCTCAACTTCTCGCAGCGCGGCTTCTACGCCGCCCTGCCGCTCGGCGAAAGCGCGGAAGAGACCAAGACCGTCAGCTTCGCGCCGGTCGGCGCCAACGACGGCGAAAGCTTCGAAGTCGGCGCCGACATCTCGCTGGTCGCCGCCGCCTGGAGCCAGCCGCTCGGCAACCTTTGCACCTGTGCGGTCGTGCTGACCGACCCGACCGGCAAGCGCTATGGCTCGAGCATCGCCCTGCCCGTTCTCGGCAGCAACGTCGGCACCACCGCCCCCGGCATGCCTGGCACCTGGACGGTGTCGGTGTCCGGCATCGGCGGTCTGGTCGGCGTCACGCTCGATCCGCTGGGCCTGACCAACGGTGTCGCCGGCCCCGCCTCGGTGGACGTGCGCGTACTGCAGGTCAAGACCGGCAAGGTGGTCGGGCTCGACGACACTGTCGGCCACCCGCAGCGCGGCTATATCGAACTCGCCGTGCAGAAGCGCCTGATGGACGGCCTCGCCAGCGGCTTCCAGCCGGATGCGAAGCTGACCCGTGGCCAGTTCGCCGAGTACCTGATGAGCTGGGGCGTGCGCCAGACGCGTCCGCACGACGGTTCCTCGCGCTTCACCGACCTCACCGCCAAGCACCTGAAGGCGGCGGCGGATGCGCTGACGCGCAGCGGCCAGCTGATCTTCAGCCGCTCCACCACCGCGCTGCCGCTGCTGCCGATCGAAGGCAACCGCTTCGACGCGAGCGCGCTGGTGACGCGCGAGCAGGCGGCGTATGCGCTGGTGCAGGCGCTGGGCCGCGAGGCCGCGGCGCTGGCGCACGGCGATGCGGCGCTGACCGCGCCGGACGCCGACGGCAACGCCGTGCCGGTGGTCGACGCCGACCAGGTCGACGCCCAGCTGCGTGGCCACATCCAGGAAGCGCTGAACCTCGGCATCCTCAAGGCCACGATCCAGAACGGTCAGGCCACGCTGTCGCCGAAGGCGACGCTGACCCGCGGCGACTACGCCGAGATGTCGGCGGAAGCCTATGCCGACATGCCGCTGCCGTCCTGAAGCGCAGGCCAATCCGGTAGCGGCTGAGGGGCCCGCGTCTGCGGGCCCCTTTTTTGTTGGCGAATGCAGAGCGCAGCGATGCTAAACAGCCGGTCGCTGCGACGCCGACTGTACGGCGGTGACTACAGCGATCGCGGCACGATGCGGGTAGTGGCCGTCAAAGCTTGACCCCTGGCCTCCGGCGACATTCGCCAGGTGGAACGACCCGCCGACTTGGCCTGGTACAAGGCTGCATCGGCGCTGGCCAGCAAATCGGCCGGTTGCATGTCGCCACCCTCGACATAGGCAATGCCGACGCTGGCACTGGGAGTCAGCGCGGCTTCTCCCAGGATGATTTCCTTGGCCACCGCTGCCACCACCTTCCGCGCCACGAACTGCGCTTCCATGCAGTTGCGCAGACTCTCGAGAAGGATGATGAACTCGTCGCCGGCAAAACGGGCGACGATATCGTTTGTGCGGACGCAGCGCTGCAAGCGCGCTGCAACCTCCCGGATCACCGCATCGCCCATAGCATGCCCGTGCCGGTCATTGATCGACTTGAAGTGGTCGATATCGATAAACAGCAGGGCGACACCGGCCTCAGAGCGGCGGGCCCGGTCGAGCGCACGGGGGAGCTGCTCGTTGAACTCGCGCCGGTTCGCCAGCCCTGAGAGCGCGTCGCGGCGGGTCAGTTCTTCGAGCTTTCTTTCGGTCTGTTTCTGCTCCGTGATATCGAACTTCATCGCGTAGAAGCCGCGTACTGTCCCGTCATCCGCGACGTCGGGCACGTAGTTCGAAAGATAATGGCGATGGCGTCCATCCACCGCTTGGCTGGTTTCGAAGCGCACCGCCTCGCCGCCCAGGACCCTCTTCACGTAGGGCTCGATGGTCGAGTAGATCGACTCACCACGAACCTCCCGCACGGTCCGTCCTATCAATGGCGCTTGGCCCGCGCCAAACACATGTTCCGCTTCCGCGTTCGCAAAACGATATCGCTGCTGTGAATCGACATAGGTGATCAGCGCCGGAATATTGTCCGCCACCGACTTTAGATCACGCTCACTCTTCGCCAGATGATCGGCCATCCGATCTCGCTCCGTTAGCACCGTAGCCATCGGCAGGACGGTCATCGCCACGACGGCCAGGAAGACCTGAAGCAACAGAATCCGCTCGTGGCTTTCGGACATGTTCATCAGCGAGAACGGTCCGAACCCGAATACGGTCGATGGAATCGCAATGGCGGCCAGCATCGACAGCCCCGCCACCGCGCCGCCATGCCGATACTGCATCACCATCAGCAGCATCGGCGGAAAAACGATGAAAAGCAGCGGATACTGGTTCTGAAGGAACGCGCCGAGCGCCACGGCCACCAGCAGCGCCGGCGCCAGCAGGCCGCGCCGCGTCATTTGACGCAACTCCCCTCCTCGCACGCTCCGCTGCATTGCCAGGGTCGCCGGCATGACGATCGCCACACCCAGTGCATCGGCCGGATACCAGACCGAGAAGACCTCCCAAACCGATACCCCGGTTGCTTGGTGCAGGGCGACGCTGGCAACCGTGCCGCCCACTGCCGGCGCCAGCAGCACGCCGAAGCATCCGAAGATAGCGAGCCCCCTGGCATCACTGATGTCGGCATCAGCGCCGAGGAGGTGGCGCAGCGGCCAGGCCGCCAGCATGACCTCGAGGGTATTGCAAAAGCTCAGGCTGATAGCCACAGGCACATTGTCACCGGCGATCAATGCCGCAAGGACATTGCCCGCAAAGCCGGAGATCAGCAGCGCCGGCCAGGCCTTCGTTTGCTCCGACAGCATCAGGCCCGCGAGCACCCCGTTGGCCAACCAGATCGATGCAATGCGTCCGGACTCGCGGGTCAGCACGATGCAGAGCCAGCACAGGACACCGATCAGAACCGCGGTTCCGATACACCGCAACAACTCCCGATACCCGGCGGACTGAAGGATGCGCGGCACCGCGATCGCTCTTGTCTGGATTTGAGCGTCTCAGGCTAAGGACCGGCAGGCGAGCACCGCGTCGTTGCCAGACGTGCGGCGCGCAGCGACCGACTCGCGGTGGCCCGGCTCAGGGCCAGCCCGACGACCACTCAGGCAAACCCTGCTGCGCGCTCGCGGCGAGGTCGAAGCAGCCCGCCGCCGATCACGCAGAGCGTCGCCGACCGCAACCCGTCACGAGCCCGGCGGCAACTTGCCCGGCATCGATTGTCCGCAACACGCGGAACCTTGCGGGCCTCGTCACGCAGCAGCGGAATCGTCGGCACACCAAGGCCGCATCTGCGACCTCACGCCGCCGGTCGATCCAGCCAGACGCCGAGACCCTGCGCGTTGAGTTCCATGTCGAAGGACAGCAGCTCGCGCGCCTTGGCCTCGTCGATCGGATTGCGCTGCGCGCGCAGCACGTCCAGGGCGTCCTGCGTCAAAGCTTCGCGCAGCGCCTCGTGCCGCTGCGGCACGGCCTTGAGCCGCTCACCGATCGCGACGTAGCGCTCGATGCCCGCGCGCAGGTCGGCAGCGAGCTTGGGGACGTTCTCGACGGCGCTGTAATGGGTCAGGAACATGCGCTGCGGCCGCATGGACAGATATCGATCCAGCGTCTGCATCCAGGCGTCCGGTTCGAACTGCACCGGCGTCGTGGTCGGGAACAGGAACGGACCTTCGGGACCGTCGAAGTCACGATAGCTGAGGCCGAACGTATCGCCGGTGAAGAACCCGCGGCTCTCGGCATCCCAGATGCTGAAGTGATGGCGCGCATGGCCGGGCGTATCGATGAACCGCAGTTCGCCGTCGCCCAACGGCAGCCGATGGTCGTCGCCGGCAACGGTCACACGCGATTCCGGCACCGGTGCGATCTCGCCATACATCCGCTGCAGGGCTGCCTCGCCGTAGACCGCGCTGGCGCCGGCGATCAGCTTGGAAGGATCGATCAGGTGACGCGCGCCACGCGGATGCGCAACCAGCATCGCCGCCGGCAGCGCGCGCATCAGCACGCCAACGCCGCCGGCGTGATCGAGGTGCACATGCGTCGGGATCACATAGCGGACACGCTCGCGGGCAATGCCGCGGGCCTCCAGCAATGCCAGCAGGCGCGGCACGCCATGCGCGGTGCCGGCCTCGACGAAAGCGTAGTCCTGTCCGCGCTGAATCAGGTAGCAGCAGGCCAGCCCGGGACGCTCCTGCAGCGTATCGATGCAGGTGATGCCGAAGCCGAGATCCTGGTCAGGCGGTAGCGATGAGTCGTTCATGGCCGCTATTGTCGCGCACCCGCCCCCCCATCTCACCCCGCCCTCATGACGTCGCCGCAACCGCCGACCGTAGCCTTCGCCGATGCGCTGCGCGTGTGGTGGCAGATCGGCTGGATCAGCTTCGGCGGTCCGGCCGGCCAGATCGCCCTGATGCATCGACTGCTGGTCGAGGAAAAGCGCTGGATCTCGGAGGCGCGCTTCCTGCACGCGCTGAACTACTGCATGTTGCTGCCGGGCCCGGAGGCGCAGCAGCTGGCCACTTACATCGGCTGGCTGCTGCATCGGACCTGGGGCGGCATCGTCGCCGGCACCCTGTTCGTGCTGCCCGGTTTCCTGTTGATGACCGCCATCGCGATCGTCTACGTCCGCTATGGCGAGCTCGATGGGGTGCAGGGCCTGCTGTTCGGTCTGCAGACGGCGACCCTGGCGATCGTGGTCGAGGCGGTGCTCCGCGTCGGCCGCAAGGCGTTGAAGAGCCGCGCGCTGTGGGGGCTGGCCGGCCTGGCATTCGTTGCGATCTTCGCCTTCGGCGTACCGTTTCCCCTGATCGTGTTGGGCGCCGGCCTGTGTGGCTGGCTGCTGGCGCGTGGTGGCGCGGCGACAGTAACCGGCGCCGACGCGGGCGCTGGGATCGCCGAGCCGGTTCCGGAGGCGAGCCTTCCGGGAACGCCGTGGACGCTGCGGGTGCTGTGGGCCGGCGCCGCGCTGTGGGGCCTGCCGGTCCTGCTGCTGATCCTGATGCTGGGCCTGCAGCACGTCTACACCGAGGAGGCCCTGTTCTTCAGCAAGATGGCCGTCGTGACCTTCGGCGGTGCCTACGCGGTGCTGGCCTACATGACGCAGCAGGCCGTGGAGCGCTACGGCTGGCTATCGACCGGCGAGATGATGCAGGGTCTGGCGCTGGCCGAAACCACGCCAGGCCCCCTGATCCTGGTGCTGACCTACGTCGGCTTTCTCGGTGCCTATCGCGATCCCGGCGCCCTGTCGCCGCTGACGGCAGGCCTGTTCGGCGCCACGCTGTCCACCTGGGTCACCTTCGTGCCCTGCTTCCTGTGGATTTTTCTCGGCGCACCCTATATCGAGCGGCTGCGCGGCCATCGCGGCCTCGCTGCAGCGCTATCCGGCATCACTGCCGCCGTGGTCGGCGTGATCCTGAACCTGTCGATCTGGTTTGCGTTGCACGTATTGTTCCGCGACGTCGCCACCTGGCGGGCGGGGCCGTTGCGCTTGCCGGCGCCGGATTGGACATCGCTCGATCTGGCGGCGCTGCTACTGGGCGCCGGCGCGATCCTGGCGATGTTGCGTTTCCACGTGGGCCTGATTCGCGTACTGCTGATCTGCGCCGCGTTGGGCTGGGCGCTGACGCTACTGCGCTGACTCACTTCGCGATCGGTGGGGACGCGCAACGAAAAACGGCCCGGAGAACCGGGCCGTTCGTCGCATCGCGATCGCTGCGTTACGGCAGCAGCGAACCCAGCAGGCCGCCGAGGAAGCCGCCACCGCCGCCGGTGCAGGCTTCGGCACCCGGGTAGCTCTCGTTGACCACCGTGTTGATCCACTCCTCCACCAGCGCCACGGCTTCGTCGTGCGTGACGCTGCGGGCGATCGGCGGCATGCGCGCGGTCACATCGTTGGTGCCCATGCGGAACGGAATCACCGAGTTACCGGCATTGCCCGGATGGATGTCGTAGTCGCGACCGCCGGTACCGGTACCGCCGGCCGCGGTCACGCCCTTGCAGATGCCGTAGCTGGTATCCACCGCTCGCACCGTATCCAAGTACAGACCCGTGTTGGACGCGGCGCCGCGCGGGTTGTGGCAGTGCTGGCAGTTGATCTCGAGATACGCGCGCACGCGCGATTCCAGATCGGCCGCGGAATTGGCCGGATGACCCGAGTCGCCCGGCTTGTTGAACACCGGCACGCGTTCGAGCTTGGTCGCAACCTGTGTGCTCGGATCGACGCCCAGATCGGTCGGGCACCCGACCATCAGGCCGTTGTTGCACCAGTACTGGATCTGGTTGACGCCGAACACCGGATGCAGCGCCTGCCCGCTGGCCATGGCCGATTCACTGCGATACGGACGGTTCAAATGGCGAACCTTCGGTCCGATCGGCGCGGAGCCGGCCTCGGCATCGTCGTTGGCATGGCAGGTGATGCACTGGTTCGCATGCGGGATCGCATAGCTGGTGGTGCTGCCCTTCACCGCCGCACCCGAATCGACATCGTTGAAATCCCAGCTCGCGGACGCCTGACCGCCGCCCAGCGACAGGCGCGCAACGCGCTTGCCGTCGGCCGCGGTTTCCCAGATATACGGCAGGCCGTCCCAGCGGACCTGGCCGTTGGCGCCACGGCGCTTGATCAGCAGGCGCGTCTCGATGGCTGTCTCGGTGTTGGCCGTCTGATCCGTGAACGCGAAGGTCTTGGCGATGACGGTGCCGACCGGAAACTGGATCGCCGCGTTGACGCCGTCGACCTCGGCACTCTTGTAGATCGCCTTCTCGCCGGACGGCAGGAACACGACGCGGTACTTGGCGGCGTGGTCGGTGAACAGCTTGGAGTTCAGCGCGTACGGCACGCCGCCGCCGTTCGGCAGACTGCGCGGGTCCTGCGCGTCGGCGAACAGGTGGTACTGATCGAGCGTCGGGCAGTTCACATCCAGCGCCGCGCTGTTGATTGCGGTGCCGGAGACGGCGGTGCCGCACAGGCGCGCAATCTCCTCCGCCGTCGGCACCGCGGCGGCGTTGCCGCTCGGCACGAAGCGCGGAATCACGACCGGGGCCAACGGTGCCAGCTGCTTGCCGTAACGGGTCGGGCAGTCATGCACGCTGATGTCCTTGTCGGCGCGCAGGCCCGGCAGGCCAGCGACCACCGCCAGCAGCGTTTCCGCACCCGGATTGCCGACGAAGTCGAGGAGTTCAAGGCCCTGGGCACCGTGGAAGTTCATGTAAGCGGTGCTGTCCGCCGACATGTCGTTGTCGTGAATGCACATGAACCATTCGGGCTTGATGCGCTCGCCGCCGTCGTCGAACTTGTAGGCGTTGTAGTGACAGGAGGGATTCGGATGCTCGTTGGTGTGGATCGGCTTGCCGCGCGCGTCCTTCGGCACCGGCTGGCCGTTCTGGTCCACCGGATACGGGCATTCCCGGTCGAGGTCGTCGAGCAGGCCGTCCCAGGCGATGTGCGCACCGCCGTAGGTGCCGAGGCTGGCCACGTTCTTGAGGCCGATCAGCATCGGCAGGGCGCTGGCGACGTCACTGCCACCGCTGGAGATGATCTTGGCCAGGTCCGGCGGCGGCAGGCGGCTGCCGTTGTTGCGGAACAGGTTGTTATGGATGTGCACGCCTTCGCTGTAGCCGTCGATCTTCTTGTCGGCCAGACCCGGATCCACCAGCTGATAGGTGGTGATGATCATGCCGGCCGTGTCGTTGTCCGAGAACTCGTTGTTGAAGACCTCGATGTTGTCGTAGGCCAGCGTGATGAAGCCCGAGCCGCGCGGCACGTTGCCGACGAAACCACCGGAGTTGAAGTTGTACGAGTTGTTGTTGCGCGAGATGTTGTTGAACATCCGCGACCGGTCGCCGTACTGCGTCAGCGCATCCAGGTCATAGATCAGGAAGCCGCCCGTGTTGCACTCGGCGACGTTGCCGTCGTACTCGCCGCCCTGCACGTTCTCGATCTCGAAGCCCATCACGTTGTAGGCCGCGCGGCTCTTGCGGATGATCGCGTTGTTGGTCTGGCCGACGTAGATGCCGGCGTCGGAGGCACCGATCGACTCGGATTCCTCCACCAGGATGTTCTGCGACTCCACCGGGTAGATGCCGTATCGGCCGGTGCTGCGGCTCGGCGTGTAGTCCGGCGAGGCCGCGCCTTCGGTACGCGGCGGCGCGGTGCAGGCCACGTTGAGCTTCTGCGCGAAGTTCTCGGCGGTGATGGTGTCCTCGTTTGCCATCTTGCGCGCACCGGACCAGATCGTGCGCACGCGGCGCAGCGTGCCGTGATCGACGCCCTTGAGCTTGATCGCATCGCCCGGCGAGTCGAGCACCGTCAGGTCCTCGACGACCAGGCCGCGCACATTGATCGCGAGCAGGCCTTCGGCGCTCTCGCTGCCGCGGAACGACAGCACGGTCTTGTCCTTGCCGCAGCCGCGCAGCGTGATCTCTTCGGTGTTCTGCAGCAGCAGGCCGGAGGTGAAATCGAAGTAGCCGCAGCCGAACTCGATGACGTCCTTGGGGCCGACGCTGACGCTGGCCGCGATCATGTCGCGCGTTGCGTTGGGGCCAGGCTCGATCTTGTACACGCGGCCCTTGCCACTGCCGCCACCCTCTCCGCCCCCGCCGCCGCCACCGCAGGCCGCCAGAACGAGAGAAAGCAGGGCAATCGGAACGTATCGGGTCATCATCTTCATGGGAGGCACCGTGGGGGAACGCGGCAGGCCGCGCAGCCTGAGGAAAGCGGGATTATCGCGTCATTGCCGGACGATGACAGACATCGACAGTGGTAAATCGCGCCTAAGCCGCGCCTCAGCATCGCTTGCGATGCCATCCCTCACGCCGCCGGCCGAGGTCCAAACAGGATGATCGCCATGCCGAGCAGGCAGACGGCAGCGCCGATCAGGTCGGTGGCGGTCGGGCGCACCGCATCCACCGCCCACAGCCACAGCAGCGCCACGCCGACGTAGACGCCGCCGTAGGCCGCGTAGACGCGTCCGGCGGCCTGCGGGTGGAGGGTCAACAACCAGGCGAACAGGGCCAGGCTCAGCGCCGCGGGCACCAGCAACCAGGCGCTGCGGCCTTCGCGCAGCCACAGGTACGGCAGGTAGCAGCCGACGATTTCCGCCAGTGCGGTGACGACGAACAAGCCGAAGACCTTGAGCACGTCCATGCGCGATTCCGTCGGACCGGGCCGCAGGAACGGGCCCAGAATGGTGGGTGCAGGAAGCATGCCGGACCCGCCGCCGCGACGCAGCGCGCAGCGATCCCGGCACCGGCATCAACGCCGCCGTCGCAGACCCGCAAGCAGCAGCAGGCTCATCAGCGTGCCGTAACCCAGAGCGCCGCCGCCGCTGCCACCACCGGTATCGACCGGGGCACAGCCCTCACGGATGTCCGTGCAGACCGCGCGCGCGCCGCTGCGCGTCGGGAAGCTGCGCGCCGAGCGGAAGTAGAAGCTGTAACGCTCGTGCCAGTCGGCATCTGCCAGCAGGCGCGCGTCGGCATCGTCGTAACCCGCCTCGCCGGGCCGCTTGAGCCAGCGGTCGAACCAGGCCAGCGAGTAGTGCTCGGCCATCGGCCGGCCCCAACCGCCGGTGCACTGGCCGGTGGAGGTATCGGGGCACCAGGACGTCGACGGGAATGTCGGGATCAGGCTCCACTCGAAATGCGTGCTGCCCTGGATCGTCAGCTGGAACACCGGCAGGCCAGCATCGACCCACTTGGCATAACCACGCTTGTGATCCTCCGGATCGGGCGGCGACGTGAACGCCAGCCCGGCGATGCCGTATTCAGAGGTATGACCCATCGCCGGCACGCGCGGCACCACGTTGTTGCCGCCGCCGAGGCTGTCCCAGGCGACGATGACGTCGACCGGATTGTTCGCGTCGAGCAGGCCCGGCCAGGGCGGCGCACCCGGCGCACCGTAGGACTGCACGATCGACACCCCGGAGGCGCCCAGCGAATGGCCGGCGAGTCCCAGGCGCTCCAGATCGAGTTGCGCGTGGTACGGATTGAACGGCGTGACCGCTGTCGGCCGCGTGCCGGCGCAGCTCAGGTTATGCGGATACGGCGCCACCGGGGTCGACCGGAAGAAGTCGACGACATTGACCAGGCCCTCCCAGAACACCGCACTGTTGAAATTGCTGCCCTGCTCCCCGCCCGGCGTCTGCAGGTCCGAGCGCCCCTGGCCGCGCACGTCGAAGGTCATCACCTGGTAACCCTGGCGCACCAGCGCCTGTGCCATCCACCAGTACAGGGTTTCGGGCGCCTGGATTGAGCCGGTTTCGATGATGACACCGGGCAGTCTCGCGGCGGCACCGCGCGGCCGCCACAAACGACCGGACAGGCGCGCGCAGCCTTCGTCGTAGAACACGACCGGCTCGATATCCACTTCGCTGTCGTAGAACGGATCGACGCCCGGATAACGGAACGGATCGCCGGCGCATTGTTCGGCCCAGGTCGCACACAGCGGCAACACCGGCGCATTCAACAGCAGCCAGGAGGGATCGCCGACACTGCGCTGTACCCATTGCGCGAGATTGGCGGCGCTCTGCAGTTGCAGGCGCGCCAGGAACACCGGGTTGCCGACCTGCTCCAGCGGGCCTTCGAGCGTGCGCGCGTAATTGGTCAGCTCGCGCTGCGTCCAGTCGGCGGACGGATGTGCCGGCCCTTCCGGAATCGCGGCCGCCGACATCGATACACAGCAGGCCAGCGCCGCAGCGGCGCGCACCCAGGCAGATCCCCTCATCGTGTTCCTCCGGCTCCTCTACGGGAGCATGTTCTGACATCGAAGGCGACTCTTATACGCTGACGCTGCCGACAATCGGCATTACGCGTGGAGAGGTGCGTGCTCGACGAGCGAGCAGCAGGCGCACCCCGCGCCGCTCAAGCCTGACCGGCGTTGGGCTTGCGCAGCAGGCCGACCAGATCCTCGCGCCGATACAGGCCCAGCTTGCGATAGATGCGAGAGGCGTGATTCGCGACCGTGCTGATGGCGATGCCGTACTCGCGCGCCACGCTCTTGAAGGTCTTGCCCTGCGCCAATCCCCGCGCAATCTCCTGCTCGCGCGGCGACAATCCGTCGAGCGGATGCGGTCGTCGCACGTGCACCAGCATCAGACGCCCCTCGCGCGTCAGGCGGAAGTGCAGCCCGCGATCGGCAAAGTCGCCGCTGCCCTCGCCGAACGCGTCGGCCGGCAATGAGAACGGCAAGGATGAAAACTCGGCGTCGCCGTACTGCGCACCGATCAACTCTCGAAAGCGCCGGCTCGAGACGTAGACCGCACCGCGCGCATCGACCAGTGCTGCGCAACCACGCGAGGGCCGGCCCAAGGCCTGCAACCACTCGTCACGCTGCACCAGCTGCGACAGCGCCAGGGTGCCGGCCTGCACGAGATGACCTGCCGCGCGCCGCAGCCATTCGGTATCCGGATGCCCGGCCGCCGACCAGGTCAGCAGGAGCACGCTGTGCAGCGAACTGCCGCGATGTGCGATCGACAGCGCCAGCGCCCGTCGATAACCGCCGAGCGCGGGCGGAAGGTCCTGCAGTTCACGTTCGCGCGCACCGCTTTCGAAACGCATGGCGCGCACGGCGTCCGGCTCGAACCCCGCCTCCTGGGGCCACTGCGCGTACTCGCCCGGCAGATCGTTGGTGGCGCGGGTGAGCCAGGCTGCACCGGCGGCACCACTGGCCTCGCACAGCATTTCCAGCGCGCGTGGCCGGAATGCCGTCCAGTCCAGCTCGAACGCGGCGCTGTAGAAAGATGCCAGCAGCCGGTCCAGATCGGTTTCGACGAGCGCAGTCATCCGTCTCAGACGATCAACTGTGCGCGTGCGATCTCCGCCTCGATCTGCTCGAGGCTCGGGATCAGCGCCTCCTGATTGGCGATGCGCACGCGCGACAGCACCAGGTCGTCGCGGTCCGACTCGCGCAGCGGCACATTGCGCAGCGCCGAGCGGTTCAGCGTCACCAGGTGCGGATAGCCGTGCGCAACGATCGCCAGCTGCCCGCTGGGCAGATGCCGCCCCAGAGAGTTGAGCACGACCAGGCGCTCGCGGCGCGGATCGGCGGGCGGCGAGGCGCCGTTGAGATGCTCGAAGCGCACCACCGGCACACGGCGGTTGCTCCAGTCGCAGTGGCCGGCCAGCCACGACGGCGCACCGGCGTCGGCGCCCTGCAGCGCATCGCGCGCCAGCACTTCGGCCACCGCGGTGTTGGGCAGCAGCAACGTGTCCTGATGGACCGCAATCAGCACCGCATACAGCTGCTCGCGCTCGCTCATGCGCCCGCCTCCTCGTCACGCCCGAGCACGCTGCGCAGTTCTTCCATCAGCTGGTCTTCGAGATACGGTTTGATCAGATAGCGGTTGACGCCGATGCTGCGCGCGCGTTCGCGATGCTTCTCGCCGGATCGCGAGGTGATCATGATGATCGGCGTCGCAGCAATACGCTGCGAGTTGCGCACGAACGTGGCCACCTCGAAACCGTCGGCGCGCGGCATCTCGATGTCCAGCAGAATCGCAGCGGGCGACTCGGTCTGCAGCTGCGCCATCGCATCCAGACCGTCCTTGGCGGTGACGACGCGATAACCATGCTTGAGCAGCAGGCGCTCGGTGACGCGACGGATCGTGATCGAGTCGTCGACCACCATGACCAGATTGTTCTGCACGGTCGTGGTGTCTTCGACCGCCGCACCGGTACCGACCAGCGAGCGCAGCGCGCGGCGTGTGCGGTCCTGCGCCAGCGCCGCCACGTCGAGAATCAGGACCACGCGACCGTCGGCCAGGATCGTGCCGCCGGTGACACCCGGGATCGCACTGACCTGCGGCCCCAGCGTCTTCGACACGACCTCGCGGTTGCCGATCAGCGCATCCACGACCATCGCGATGCGACGCTCGCCGGCGCCGAGACCTTCCGGCAGGCGCACCAGGATCGCGTTCAGCGTCTTGGGCTCGGAGGCCGCATCGCGCGGCACGCCGATGAACTCGCCGAGCGAGCGCACGCGGTACTCGCGATCGCCATAGCGGAAATCGGCGCCGTCGGAGGCGTACAGGCGATCGAGATCCTCGCTCGGAATGCGGGCGATGCCCTCGATGCTGCCCAGCGGCACCGCGTACTGCTCGTGGCCGACGCCGATCAGCAGCGCCTGCGACAGCGCCAGTGTCAGCGGCAGGCGCACCAGGAAGCGCGCGCCCTTGCCCGGTTCCGACGCCAGTTCCAGCGTACCGCCGAGCTGCTTGACCTCGGCCGCGACCACGTCCATGCCGACGCCGCGACCGGCGTCCTGCGTCAGCTGCTTGGCGGTCGAGAAGCCCGGCATGAAGATGAACTGCGCCGCTTCTTCGTCGCTGACCTGCGCGTCGGCCGGCATCAGACCGCGACGGATCGCGGTTTCGCGGATCGCGTGGAAATCCAGGCCGCGACCGTCGTCGCGCAACTCGATGAACAGCTGCGTGCCCTCGCGCCACAGCGACACGGTGATGCGACCGACCGGGTCCTTGCCGGCGAAACTGCGCGCGTCCGGCATCTCGATGCCGTGCACGACGGCATTGCGCAGCAGATGCTCCAGCGGCGCGGTCATGCGTTCCAGCACGTTGCGGTCCAGCTCGGCCTCGATGCCGCTGAACTGCACTTCAGCCCGCTTGCCGTTCTCCAGCGACGTCTGCTGCACGACGCGCTGCAGTCGCGCCGCCTGGCGCGAGAACGGCACCATCAGCGTGCGCATCATGCCTTGCTGGATTTCGGTATTGATGCGCCCCTGCTGCAGCAGGATCGTCACGGCTTCGCTGGTCAGCTCGTCCATTGACGCGTGCACGGCCGCCAAGTCGCTGATCGATTCGTTCAGCGCGCGCGACAGCTCCTGCATACGCGTGTAGCGGTCCATTTCCAGCGGATCGAACTCGCCGGCGTAGCGATCCGAGCCTTCCGACTGGATCAGGCCACGCGCCGCGATCTGCGCGTCGGTTTCCGACTGCATCTGACGCATCTGCTCGCGGATACGCTGAATGGCCTGCGCCATTTCATCGAGCTGCGTCTGCGTCGCACTGTTGTGCTCTTCCAGACGCGAACGGTAGATCGAGATTTCGCCGGCTTCGTTGAGCATGCGATCCAGCGCCTCGACCGGCACGCGCGCGGTTTCGCGGCGCAACGCGATCAGGTGTTCGCTTTCCTCGGCCGGGCGCCAGAACAGATCGGCGCCCCAGATGCCGGACGGCGCTGTCTCTTCGGACACCGCCTGTTCCTCCGGCAACGCGACGCCTCCGGCATCGTCGGCGCCCACAGGTTCGAGCGGCGGCGATGCCTCAGGTGCCGACGACGCATCCACCGGGGCAGCATCAGCCGCGGCGGCGTAATCGCGCCGTTCGAGCCGATCGGTCATCGCTCGCAGGCCGACGACGGCCGCGGCGACCGGTTGCAGCGCTGCGGCATCCGCCTTGCCGGCCAGATCGATGCGGCTCAGCAGCGTTTCCAGGTCGTGCGCGGCATCGCCCATCGCGACCAGACCACTCATGCGCGCCCCGCCCTTGAGCGTATGCAACGCACGCTGCATGTCCTGCGAAGGCGCGAGATCCGCCGGCGCGAGCTGCCAGTTGGCCAGCGCCTGCTCCAGCTGATCCATCAGCTCGACAGCTTCGCCGGTAAATACCTCCACCAGATCGGCATCCAGCGCCGCCGCCGGCGCGCTGTAGGCAGGCGCTGCGGGGGTCGGTGTTGGAATGAAGATCGGCGCCGGCATCTCGGATCGCGCCGAAGCAGACGCCGCGTCCGAGGCTGCAGACGGCGACGTCGAAAGCTCCTCGACCAGCGCGCCGACATCCGGAATCACGCCACGCTTGAGATCGTCCAGCGCCAGATGCAGGCCGTCGTTGGCGTTCTGCAGTCGCGAGAAGAACGCGCTGTCGGCCAGCGCACGGCCACGCTCCACGGCCTCGATCTGCGACTCCATGCCGTGCACGACGTCGCCGATCTGCGTCATGCCAGCCACGCGTGCGCTGCCTTTCAGCGTATGCAGTACGCGCAGCAGTTCCTGCGAGGCACGCCGGTTGTGCGGGTCGCGCTCCAGCGCCGACAAGCTCTGATCCAGACTTTCAAGCAGCTCTTCGGCTTCGGCGATGAAAATCGCCAGCATCTCCGGATCATCGGCGGCCTCGGCCACCGGCGGCATCTCGGTTGGCGCCTCGAACGTCGGCGCCAGTTCGGCAGCCAACGCCATCGACGCCGGCATGTCCGTCACCGCGGGTGCCGGGGCTTCGTTCGCAACGGCAGCGGGCGTATCGGCGAATGGGTCGTTCAGATCGAGGGACAGTTCGTCGATGGACGCTTCCATCGCCACCGGCGGGATTTCAACCGGCGGCATTTCCACGGCCGGCATCTCGATCGGCGCTGTTTCGAGCGCGAGCGGGTCCGACAGCGCTTCCATCGACACCGGCGGAATTTCGATCGGCGCTTCGTCGAGCGCGATCGGCGTCGGCGCGGCGTCGGCCGCCACCGGCGGCATCTCCACGACTTCGATCGGTGCCACCGGCGGCGGCATTTCGGCCGACGACGTGGCGGCAGGCGACGCGAGGGATGATGCGGCGGGCGACGACCATCGCAGGGCCTTCACACGCGCCACCAACTCCTCGCCCTCGCCGCTCAAGCGCCCCTCGCGGAACGCATCGAGTTGCTGATACAGGATCTCGCTGATCTGGTTCAGTTCGGCGAACGCCGCCGCATCCGGCACTGCGCCGGACAGGATGCATTCGTCCATGCGCTCGTGCAGCGCGCGGGCGACGTTGCCGATCGCCGGGCACTCGGCCATCAGCGCGGCGCCCTTGAGGGTGTGATAGATGATCTTGAGGTCCTGCGGCGCGCGATGGTTGTCCGGCGTCTGCATCCAGCCGCGCAGCGTCTCCTCCATGCGCTGCACGAGGTCGAAAGCCTCGGCGCAGAAGATCTCGACCAGCTCGCGATCGACACCGTTGTTGCCGACGATCGACGGCAGATGCGCCTGCAAATCCTGGAAGCGCCCCACCAGCAGTGACGGGTCCTGCGCCTGCGCCGAGCGCGTGCCCACGGCCTCGATCCATTGCGCCAGCGTCGTCGCCACCTCATCGAGCAGCCCGAGGCCGGCGACGTTGATCGGCGCATGCGCTTCGTCGAGCGCATCCAGATAGGTTTCGGCGGCGCTGGCCAGCTCGGCCACCGCCGACGCGTCGACGACGCGCGCCGCGCCGCGCAGCGTGTGGAACGCACGCTTGATCTCGGCATCGGTACGCTGCTCCGGCAGCGCGCGATCCAGGTGCGCGAGCCAGGCGCCGATCATCGCGATCTTTTCCTGCGCGTCCTCGCGGAAGATCGCCACCATGTCCGGCTCGGCGGCGGCAGCCGGATCGCGACCTTCGCTGTACTCGCGCGCACGCGCCATCAGTTCGGCAATCGCCGGCGGCGCCGGCTTGCGGTCGCGGAACGCCTCGATCAGCGCCGGCAGCTGTGCGACGGCATCCGAGACCGTCGTCACCACGCCGGCCGAGCTGGCGATCGAGCCGTCGAGGCAGCGGTTGAGCATGCTCTCCAGGCCCCAGCCGAACTCGCCGATATCGCGCGCACCCACCGTACGGCCGCTGCCCTTCAGGGTGTGGAAGGCGCGGCGGATCGTGACCATCGCGTCGCGGTTCTGCGGGTCGCGGGTCCACGACGGCAGCGCGCCTTCGAGTGCAGCCAGCACTTCGCCGGCCTCCTCCAGGAAGATCTCGCGGATTTCAGGATCGTCGTCGCCGGCCGCGACCACCGCAGGCGGTGCCGGCGTGGCAGGTGTCGCGGTCGGGGGCGCGGACTCACCGGCGGGTGCCGGTGCTTGGCCCGGCTCAAGTGGCAGATCGAAGTCGGCCAGCGAGAAGGCGTCGGCATGCGCGGCGGTGGCGCTATCGCCGATCAGCTGATCGAGGTAACGCGCCAGATCGTCGAGAATTCCGTCTGCCGAGGGCAGCTGATCGCGCGCCGCTTCGACGTAGTACTCGACACAGGCCACGGTGTCGGCAAAACGATCGGCTCGCTCGTGCGACTCCCGCAGCGTCGGAAACGACGCGCCGGACAGGAAGCCACGCAATTGGCGCAACAGCGAGCCCGCACGCGTACTGCCGAGGATGTCGAAACCGGAGGCGATTTCGTCGAGCAACAGCACGCTGTCCGGCAACTCGGTGGCAACGCCGGACTTGATATAGGCATCGACTGCCGCCTTGACGCGCGCAAGATTGACCAGCGACTCGCGGTACAGCGCGCTCATGCCGTCGGACAGATCGCGCGAGGCCGGCACCTTGACCTCCAGCTCGTCGCGCTGATCGACATCGCGCGGACGCCGCAGCTGGAAGTACAGCGCGTTCTCCAGGCTGTTCTCGACGCGCAGGATCGAGGTTGCGATCTCCATCCACACACCGGCGCCGGACGCCTCACCGGCCGTTTCCAGCGCCGCCGCCTGATTGGCGACCACGCGCTGCAGAACGGTCAGGCCGAGCGCGGCCAGTGTGTCGGAAATGCGCTTGAGGCTGTCGCGGGTATCGCTGAAATCGGCACCGGCGCCGCCGGTGCGAACCGCCAGGTCGATGCGATCCTTGACCTTGGCGAACTCGCTGCGGATTTCCTCGGAAACGCGCGCCAGCAGCGACGTGCTCGGGCCGTGGATCTTGCGACGGTTTTCCTCAACCTGCGCCTGGCTCGGCAGATAGATGTTGAGCTGGAATCCGCGTCGCAGCGCCAGCGCACGCGGCCCCTGCGCGCGCGAACGCGCGATCAGGAACAGCAACTGCAGGCTCAGCTCCAACGCACCGCCGGCGGTTGCCGCATCCTCGCCCTGTTCGGCCAGCAGCTTGAGCTGCGCACCGCTGCGGCCGACCAGACGCTTCAAGTCGATCGAATCTTCCAGCGTGTTGCCGAGCAGCGATTCGACCATCGCCGCCATCACGCGCCACAGCTGATGAACGGGAACGGTCTGCGCCTGCTGGGCGATGTGTTCGGCAATCTTGCCGATGCGCCCCAGGCCGGTGCGCGCATCCTGCGCATTGCGGATCCAGGCCAGCAGCGAGGCCTGGAACAACGGCAACAGCTTGCGCGCCTGCTGCTGCGCGGCCCCCTGCAGACCGGAATGGTCTTCCGGCAGCGGCAACTGGACGCCGAGCGCCAGCATCTGCTGCGTGAACAGCTCGGCCTCGGTCAGCACCGGCTGGCTGCGCGTCAGCCGCAACTCGTTGATCGCCGGCTGCAGCACCAGCACGCAGTCGTCGGCACCGTCGGACAACGCCAGCAGGTAATCGTTGAGCTGGATCGTGCCCGCCAGCAGCGCCGCGTACAGCGCTTCGGGTTCGGCGATGCGCTTGTGCGTCAGGTCGTGCAGCGCGGACTTCATTTCCTCGGCCAGCGCCGCCGCGCCATGGCACTGAATCATCGCGCTGGTACCGCGCACCGTGTGCAGCTCGACGTAGGCCTGCTGCAACGGCAGTGGCTCGGCGTCGTTCTCGATGTACTGCTCGATCAGGCTGCGCGCGCGCGTGATGCTCTGCTCGAGCTCGCCACGCACCCAGTGCAAGCCATTGGCCAACTGCGGTCGGAGACTGGCGTTCATTGTGCGGCGGCCCGGAAGGATTCACTGGCGACCAGCCGATGCAGACTGAACGCCAGCCAGGGCTGACCTTCACGAACGAAGGCCCCCAACAGATATGGAGTGAACGGCTGCGCCTCGGTGCGCATCTCGTTGCGCTGCTCGCCCGGCGCGAACTGACGGTAGCCCGCCACTTCGTCGACGATGAATCCGGCCGGCGTCTGCTTGGAGTTCAGCACCAGCACGCGCCGCGCACGTGCGACCTCGGGCGGCGGCAGGCCAAGAAACGCGGTCAGGTCAATCAGCGTCAGCAGCTCGCCGCGCACGTTGGCGACGCCCGCCAGCCAGGGCTGCGCGTTCGGCACACGCGTGCTGCGCGGCACCGGAATGACTTCGCGGATGTCCTCGCGCGGCGCCGCCAGCCAGCGGTCGGCAATACGGAAACCAAGGCCGGTCCAGGCCTGGGCCTGACCGACGGTGACGTCGAGGCGCGCCGCCCGGAGACGATCCTCCAGCAGCAACAGCAGCGCAAAAGGGTCCTGTCGCAACGCTCGCAGTTCGGCGCTCATGGATTCGAGGCCTATTTGCGGATATGCGCGCGCACGGTTCCGAGGAGTTCGTCGCGGGTGAACGGTTTGGTCAGGTACTCGTCGGAGCCGACGATGCGGCCGCGGGCACGGTCGAACAACCCGTCCTTGGACGACAGCATGATGACCGGTGTCTGTGAGAAGCGAGGGTTGCCCTTGATCAACGCGCAGGCCTGATAGCCATCCAGGCGCGGCATCATGATGTCGATGAAGATCAGGTCGGGGGCGTGATCGGCGATCTTGGCCAGCGCCTCGAAGCCGTCCTGGGCCGTGATCACCTGATAGCCCTCGCGCGCCAGCAGCGTTTCCGCGGTGCGGCGGATGGTCTGGCTGTCGTCAATGACCATGACCTTGGCCGGATTGGTCGGCTGCGTGGACACTCACCCCTCCCTTGAAAAGACGTCGTTGTGTCTTTGATTACAGCAGGTTTTTAGCACAGTCCTTGAACACTGCCTATCCGCCCCGATAGGAACCTGCCGCTTGCGCCAAGCGCTACCATGACTGCCATGAACGCCTCCCTTTCGCACCTGCCGGTTCCGCGCCTCGTCACGGCGCAGACCGGCCCCCTGTTGCAGCTCGAATCGACCCTGCTGGCCCGGGCACCGGATATCGAAGCCTGGTTCCGCGGGCAATGGGGACGTACGCCGCCGCCGGTCTACAGCTCGGTGGACCTGCGCAACGCCGGCTTCAAGCTGGCGCCGGTGGACACCAACCTGTTCCCCGGCGGCTTCAACAATCTGAGCCCGTCGTTCGAGCCGCTGTGCGTGCAGGCCCTGCAGACCGCCTTGCAGCGCGTCTGCCCCAGTGCCTGCGGTGTGCTGCTGGTGCCGGAGAACCACACCCGCAACAAGTTCTACCTGGAGAACGTGGCCACGCTGTTCGGCCTGATCCAGAAGGCGGGTTACAAGGTGCGCATCGGCACGCTGATCCCCGAGATTCATGAGCCGACCGAGCTGACCTTGGAGATTTCCGGTCGCAAGCTGCTGCTGGAACCGATCCAGCGCAGCGGCGACCGCATCCACGTCGGCGACTACACCCCCTGCGCGATCCTGCTCAACAACGACCTGTCGGCCGGTGTGCCGGATCTGCTCAAGGGCCTCTCGCAGGACGTGATCCCGCCGCCGGATCTAGGCTGGCACCTGCGCCAGAAGTCCAACCACTTCGGCTTCTATCGCGAAGTCGCCAAGGAGTTCGGCGACCTGCTCGGCATCGACCCCTGGTTCGTCGATCCCTTGTTCCGCAACTGCGGCCAGATCAACTTCCTGACCCGCGAAGGCCAGGAGTGCCTGGAAGCCAACGTCGAACTGCTGCTGTCGGACATCGGCGCCAAGTACAAGGAGTACGGCATCTCTGATGAGCCGTTCGTCATCGTCAAGTCCGATGCCGGCACCTACGGCATGGGCGTGATGACGGCCCGCAGCGTCGACGACATCCGCAACATGAACCGCAAGTCGCGCTCGCACATGAGCAGCGCCAAGGAAGGCCGCGGCGTCACCGGCGCGATCATCCAGGAAGGCGTCTACACGTTCGAGAAGCTCGGTGAAGATCAGGCCACGGCCGAACCGGTGGTCTACATGATCGACCGCTTCGTGGTCGGCGGCTTCTATCGTCTCAACTCGCAGCGCGGCAACCAGGAAAATCTGAATGCACCGGGCATGCGCTTCGAACCCTTGGCGTTCGAGGAAGCGTGCAGCGCGCCCGACCTGAGCTGCGGGCCGGACGAGCGCCCCAACCGCTTCTACGCCTACGGCGTTGTCGCGCGCCTCGCGGCGCTGGCCGCCGCGCGCGAGATCGCGGTCGTCGCGGAGATGCACGCCGGCAAGGCTGCGGCCTGACATGGCGCGCACGCTCGGCGTGGTGATGGACCCCATCGGGTCCATCAAGCCCTACAAGGACACAACGCTGGCGCTGATGCTGGCCGCGCAGCAACGCGGCTGGCAGCTGCGTTATCTCGAAATGCAGGATCTGTGGCTGCGAAACGGCATCGCCATGGGCCGCGTACGGCCGGTGACGGTCTTCGACGACAAGCAGCGCTGGTTCGAACTCGGCGAGTCGCAGACGATCCGCCTGGGCGAACTCGATGCGATCCTGATGCGCAAGGATCCGCCGTTCGATCTCGAATACGTCACCGCGACCTACATCCTGGAACGCGCGGAAGTCCAGGGCGCGCTGGTCGCCAACCGGCCGGCCTCGTTACGCGACTGCAACGAGAAGATGTTCACCGCCTGGTTCCCGACGCTGACGCCGCCGACGCTGTTCTCGCGCGAGCCGGCGACCCTGCGCGCATTCCACGCCGAACACCGCGACGTGATCTACAAGCCGGTCGACGGCATGGGCGGCATGGGCGTGTTCCGCGTCGGCAGTGATGGCCTGAATCTCGGCGCGGTGATCGAGCAGCTCACCGACATGGGTCGCCGCACGATCGTCGCGCAAAAGTATCTGCCGGCGATCAAGGACGGCGACAAGCGCGTGCTGGTCGTCGATGGCGAGCCGATCCCCTATTGCCTGGCGCGCGTGCCGCAGGCCGGCGAAACGCGCGGCAATCTCGCCGCCGGCGGCAGCGGCGTACCGCAGCCGCTGAGCGACGGCGATCGCCGCATCGCCGCTGCAGTCGGACCGGAATTGAAACGACGCGGGCTGCTGTTCGTCGGGCTCGACGTGATCGGCGATCGGCTCACCGAGATCAACGTCACGTCGCCCACCTGCGCACGTGAAATCGATGCGGCTTACGGCACCGATATCGGCGGCGCGCTGATCGATGCGCTTGAGGGCCGGCTCAACACCGCAGCGTAGCCACGGAACTGCCGCGCGCGCAGGCGGCAGTAGCGGCGCAGCGCTCTACAATCGCGCGATGACTGTTGGTGCCTCCGCTTTCACCTCGCCATCGCCATCGCGATTGCGTCCGTTCGGTCGATACCTGCTGACCGGCGGGGTGCTGGTGTTGTTATTCGTCGGACTGGCGCTGCGGCCACGCGCCGGCCCGGACCCGCGGCTCGCAGAGCGCGAATTCATCGCCATGAGCACGCTGATGTCGATCTCGGTCTATCGGGATACAAATCAGACCGATGCCGAGGTCGAACGCGCGCTCGATGCCGCACAAGCCCAACTGCGCGACGACGAGCGCGACTGGTCCGCCTGGGGCGACGGCGCGCTGGCCGCACTCAACCAGACGCTGGCCGCCGGGAAAGCGGTGACGATTCCGCAGCCTCTGCGCCCGCTGTTCGCGCGCGCCGCACTTTACGGGCAGCGTAGTGAGGGTCGATTCGACGTGCGCATTGGCCGCCTGATCGCGCTGTGGGGTTTCGATGACGAGCGACATTTCCGCAGCCAACCCCCGCCGCCCGCCGCGCGCGCTGCCGCGCTCGCCGACCTGCACGCCGCGCCCGCGCTGGATGCGGCGGCAACCACCTATGGTCCGGCGCCCGGCGTGCACTTCGATTTCGGCGCGATCGCCAAGGGCGATGCCGTGGATCGCGTCGTGGCGAGGCTGCGCGATGCCGGTTTCGCCCACGTCATCGTCAACGCCGGCGGCAATCTGCGGGCGGCCGGCCGGCGTGGCGATCGCGCCTGGCGCATCGGCATCCGCCATCCGCGTCCGGACGCAGGCTCGCAACTGCTGGCGACGCTGGAGATCGATGGCGACGAGGCCGTCGTCACCAGCGGCGACTACGAACGCGGGTTCGAATTCGAGGGCCGCCGTTATCACCATCTGATCGATCCGTTCAGCGGCGAACCGGCGCGCGGGCTGCAGGCCGTCACCGTGGTCGCCGACAACGCCGCGCTGGCGGATGCGGCGAGCACCGCTCTGTTCATCGCCGGGCCGCAGCACTGGCGCAGCCTCGTCGGAAGGCTGGGGCTGGACCGCGTGATGGTGGTGACCGACGACGGCCGCGTGCACGCCACGCCGCGGCTGGCGGCGCGCCTGCGCTACGCCGACGGCATCGCGGCCACGGTCGCGCCATGACGCGCGGCGATGCCGTCGCGATCGCGCTGGCGGCGGCGCTGATCGGCGCGTTGTACGCACAGCATTGGCAACCTGCGGTGGACGCCGGCACCGTGGAGATTCGTCGGGACGGCGAACTCGCGGGTCGCTATCCCTTGTCGCAGGCCCGCAGCCTGACCGTAAGCGGACACCTCGGCGACAGCACGATCGAAATCCGCGATGGGCAGGTGCGCTTCCGTCAGGCGCCGTGCCGCAACCAGGTCTGCGTGCATCGCGGCTGGCTGCGTCACGCTGGCGATGCCGCCGCCTGCCTGCCCAACCGCATCAGCCTGCGCCTCGGCGGCCAAGGCCAGGGAGACGTTCCCGATGCGCTCAGCCACTGAGCCGATGGCGGCGACCGCCGAAGATCGCCTCGTCGCCGGATTTGCGGCACTGGCGATCGTGATCCATGTGCTGGAAGCCGGTTTTCCATCGCCGATCCCCGGCGTCAAACCCGGGCTGGCCAACGCGATCACCTTGATCGTGCTGCTGCGCCACGGCTGGCGTTTGGCGCTATGGGTAGCGGCGCTGCGAATCGTCGCCGGTAGTCTGCTGGTGGGTAGCTTCCTCGCGCCCGGCTTCTGGCTGTCGCTGACCGGTGCCGCTGCCAGTCTGGCCGCGCTCGGCCTGTGCTGGCAGTGGAACCGCCTGAGCGCGCGCAGGTTGCCGTCGCTGCAGCTTTCGGCACTGGGACTGTCGCTGTGCGCGGCGCTCGCGCACATGGCCGGTCAGTTCGCGCTCGCTTACCTGGTGTTCGTGCCGCACAGCGGCCTGCTGACGCTGCTGCCGCTGCTGATGACCGCGGCACTGGTGTTCGGGCTCGTCACCGGCGCGATCGCCGATGCGATTCTGCGACGGTTGGCGCGCTTGTCGCCGCCGCCGCAGAGGCCGATACTGGACCCATGAGCGACGGCGCCTTCCTCAAGAACCAGTTCCTGGTGGCGATGCCGGGGCTGGACGACGACAACTTCAGTCACACCGTCTCGTTGCTGTGCGAACACAACGACGCTGGCGCGATCGGCCTGGTCATCAACAAGCCGACCGAACTCAAGCTCGGCGAGATGATGGAGCAGATGGGCCTGGAACACGGTGCGCTCGACGAGGACGCCATCGTCTACTGGGGCGGGCCGGTGCAGCCGGAACGCGGCTTCGTCATCCACCGCCGTCCCGGCGGCTGGGAGTCGAGCCTGCAGCTGGCCGAGGATCTGTACATCACCACCTCGCGCGACATCCTGCGCGCGATCGGCAAGGGTGAAGGGCCCGAGCATTACTTCGTCGTGCTCGGCTACGCCGGCTGGGGCGCAGGCCAGCTCGAATCGGAAATCCTGCACAACTCCTGGCTCAACACGCCGATCAGCGCCAGCGTGCTGTTCCAGATTCCGGTGCGCGACCGCTGGCAGGCCGCCACGCGCCTGCTGGGTGTCGACGTCACGCAGCTGACCGGCAGCGCCGGCCACGCCTGAAAGCCCGGGCGGATTGCCGCCTCAGTTGTCGGTCAGGCGGTAGGAAAGAATCACGGACGCCACCAGCGGATCGAGATCCAGATCCGTGTAACTACGCGCCAGACGCGTGCCGTCGTCGGCGTACAGATCGATGGTCGAGCGGGTCTTCAACAGGATCTTCGACAGCGACACCGACGCGCTCCAGCGTTCGCTCAGTCCGATCGACAGACCGGCGTTGAAGATCGGCGCCCACGACGGCGACGCCTTGCCCTCCACTCGCGTCGGCCCCGGCTTGCCGGCGGCCAGCGCCAGCGGCGCACCGAAGTTGCGGTTGATGTCGTCACGAAACGCCGAGTTGAGTTCGACATCCGTAAACCAGGTGTAGGTGCCGCCGATGCCGAGATAGGGGCGCAGTCGCACCGACGGATCGCGGAAATAGAGCTGCAGCAGCACTGCCGGACTCCATTGCTTGGCCGTCGCCAGCGGCTGGTTGGCCGGGTCGCCGAGGTCGATCCCCAGCAGCAGGCCCGCCGGTCCGGTCGGCCGCACCTCGCCCTCACCGCTGAGCTCGAATTCCGCCGGCAGACCGCCTTCGGCCTTGATGACGAGGTGGTCGGTCAGGAAGTAGGACAGCGTCAGCGCCGGTGTATTGGAGTCGCTGACGTCCGCGGAGGTGCCGGGCGACGTGAAGTCCGGCCGGATACCCAGCAGATTGCCAACCAGGCTCGGCGCCAGCTGCGTGCGCAGCGGCGTGCTCGAAGCCTGCGGCGAGATGAAGAACCAGCCGGCCTGCGCCACCAGGTCACCACCAACCTCGGCGCGCGACGGCGGCACCGCGCCGATCGCCAGCAGCACCAGCGCAAGCCCCGCCGCGCGCGCGACGGTCACGGTTGCTCGCCGTTGGCGCGGCGACCCGCGCCGGCCGCGGTATAGCGCACCCAGGTCTGCGTGCGGCCCAGCAGGGAGACGCCGATGTAGCCCCGCACCTCCAGGGCTTCGCCGCCGTCAGCCAGCCGCAGGCTGGCCTTGTAGATCTGCCCTTCCTCCGGATCGAGAATCTGGCCACCGCTCCAGTGATCGCCGTCGGGCTTCAGGCCCCACAACACCTCCAGGCCACGGATCGGCTGATCGCGGCGCTCGCCCTCGCATTTTTCGCAGAGCGGATTCGGCTTGGACGGATCGAACAGATGCACGATGCGGCCGTGCAGCACTCCACTCCGCTCACGGATTTCGATCAGCGCCTTCTCCTTTCCGGTCTTGTCGTCCACCGTTTTCCAGGTGCCGACCGGGCCGCCATCCGCTGCCCACACTGAGGGGGGCAGCAAACCGGCGAACAGACAGGTCAGAACCAGCAACGCCGTGCGCATATCGGCCGTCGCAATACGGATCGCTTGCATGACATCACCGCCGGGGCTCGCTGAAAAAGAAGTCCCGACCCTCCGCCATCGCCGCTGAATCCGTTCTGAACTCTTGGCGAAAACCGCATGGAAAGCCGACACTGCGCGCCATGAGCCAGCCTTCCACCTATCTCGCCTTCGACTACGGCAGCCGCCGCATCGGCACGGCGGTCGGCGACGATCTGACGCGCACGGCCCGTGCCTTGTCGGCGGTGGCCACGGGCGACTGGAACGCGCTCGATCGGCTGCTGCGGGAATGGCGCCCGGCCGCGCTGGTGCTGGGCCTGCCGCTGGACGAGGCCGGCGGCGACCAGCCGATCACGGTGGAAGCGCGACGCTTCTCGCGCCAGCTCGCCGAGCGCTACCAGCTCCCGATCCACGAATGCGACGAGCGCTACAGCTCGCGTGCTGCCGACGACGTCCTGCGCGAGGCGCGCGCCAGCGGCCGCATGGCACGGCGTGTGCGCAAGGGCGACCGCGACGGCGAAGCGGCGCGTGTAATTCTCGAGCAGTGGCTGTCTCAATAGCGATCCACGGTCACGCAAAACTTTCAAACTGCCGGATGCTGGGCGACAATACCGGCCCAGCATGGCCTCCCAACTCCAAGTCGACGCCCGCGGCCGCCTCCGCCACCTGCTGACGCTGGAGGGCCTGCCCCGCGAATTGCTGCTGGATATCCTCGATACCGCCGAAGACCTGGAACGCCGACTGCGCGGTCCGGACAAGAAACTGGATCTGCTCTCCGGTCGCACGGTCGTCAACCTGTTCTTCGAACCGAGCACGCGCACGCGCACCACCTTCGAACTCGCTGCCAAGCGCCTGTCCGCCGACGTATTGAATCTGCAGATGGCGGCGTCCAGCACTTCCAAGGGCGAGACGCTGTTCGACACGCTCAAGACGCTGGAAGCGATGCAGGCCGACATGTTCGTGGTGCGCCACGAAAGCTCCGGCGCCGCCCACTTCTTCGCCGAGCACGCCGCACCGGGCGTGGCGATCCTCAACGCCGGCGACGGCCGCCATGCGCACCCCACGCAGGGCCTGCTCGACCTGTTCACGATCCGCCGCTACAAGGGCGAAGGCGGCAAGTCGGCCAGCGACTGCTTCAAGCATCTAACCGTGGCGATCGTCGGCGACGTGCTGCACTCGCGCGTCGCACGCTCCGACATCCACGGACTGCGCACGCTCGGCACCCAGGAGATCCGCGTGGTCGCGCCGCCGACCCTGGTGCCGGCCGGCATCGAAGCGATGGGCGTCAAGGTCTACAACGAACTGGACGCCGGCCTCGATGGCGCCGATGTGGTCATCCTGCTGCGCCTGCAGAAGGAACGCATGCTGGGCGCCTTCCTGCCGTCGATGGGCGAGTTCCACCGCGACTTCGGCCTGACGCGCGCGCGCCTGGCGCGGCTCAAGCCGGACGCGATCGTCATGCACCCCGGCCCGATCAACCGTGGCGTCGAGATCGAAGGCGATGTCGCCTATGGTCCGCGCTCGGTGATCCTGGAGCAGGTGCAGCACGGCATCGCCGTGCGCATGGCAGTGATGGCGATGATTCTCGGCGAGCCGGCCAAGGCCGGGCGCAAGCGGAGCCGCGCATGAGCCGCAAGCCGCGCGAGACCGCGCCCGACTGGTCTGCCGCCGCCCGCCGCAAGCCCGCGACGGAACCCGGTGACGGCTCGCTGTTGATCGTCGGCGCCCGCGTGCTCGACCCCGCCAGTGGCCTCGACGGCACCGCCAACCTCGGCATCCGCGACGGTCGCATCGATCATGTCGGCAAGGAACGTCCAGCCGGTCGCTACGCCCGCACGCTGGAAGCCAACGGCCAGTGGCTGATGCCGGGACTGGTCGATCTGTGCGCGCGCTTCCGCGAACCGGGGCAGACCCACAAGGCGAATTTCGCCAGCGAAACTGCGGCGGCGCAGGCCGGCGGCATCACCGCCGTGCTGATCCCGCCGGATACGCAGCCGGTGGTCGACACCCCGGCGATGCTGATGCGCCTGCAACGCATCGCTCGTGGCGCCGGCGGGCTGGACGTGCACCTGCTCGGCGCGCTGACGCGCGGCCTGCAGGGCGAGGCGCTGGCCGAGCTTTCGGCGCTGAAGACCGCCGGCGCGATCGGCCTCAGCAACGGTCTGGTGCCGCTGCGCGATGCGCTGATCGCACGTCGCGCGCTGGATTACGCGCGCGGCCTCAAGCTGACCACGCACGTGTTCGCGCAGGACGGCGTGCTCGCCGCTGGCGGCTGCGCGCACGAAGGACCGGTCGCCACGCGCCTGGGCCTGTCGCCGATCCCGTCCGCGGCCGAGGTCGCTGCGATCCGCACCTGGATCACCCTGGTCGAAGACACCGGTGCCGCCGTGCACTTCTGCCGGCTCTCGACCGCGCGCGGCGCCGGCCTGGTCGAGTCGGCCCAGAAGCGCGGCCTGCCGGTCACGGCCGACGTCGCCGCGCACCAGTTGTTCCTGACCGCGGACGATGTCGACGGCTTCGACGCACGCTGCCACCTGATTCCACCGCTGCGCGCCGCCGAAGACCGCGACGCGCTGCGTGCCGCCGTGCGCAAGGGCGTGATCGGCGCGATCTGCTCGGATCACCAGCCGCATGAGGCTGATGCCAAGATCAATCCGTTCCCGCTGACCGAACCCGGCGCCTCGGCGCTGGAGACGCTGCTGCCGCTGACGCTGGCGCTGGTCCGCGACGGCGTGCTGACGCCGCTGCAGGCCGCGCAACGCCTGAGCCTGGGTCCGGCGCGCATCGCCAGCGTCGACGGTGGCCGCCTCGCCAAGGGGGCTGCCGCTCACCTTGTGCTGGTCGATGCCGACGCCGAATGGCTGCTGCATCCCGAGCGGCTGCGCAGCGCCGGCCGCAACACGCCGTTTGCCGGTCGCCGCCTGCAGGGCCGTGTCACGCGCTGCCTGCACGCCGGGCTTGAGGTCTTCGCCGCCGACTGAGCGTCGCAGCGGGCGACCTTTTTTGCCGAGCGCCGGATGGCCTTGGTATATAGTGCCTTCAAGCATATGGGAGACGGTCCGCCAGGACCGCGAGAAGGAGAGACTATGGCCCGCGTCATGATCGTGGACGATTCGCCCACGGATGTGCAGAACCTCAAGAACATCCTGCTGAAGGCGGGCCACACGGTGGTCGAGTCCACGTCCGGCCAGGAGGCGCTCGAACGCGTCAAGGTCGAGAAGCCCGAAGTGGTGATCATGGACGTGGTGATGCCGGGCGTGAACGGCTTTCAGGCCACGCGCTCGCTGTCCAAGGATCCGGCGACCGCGCACATCCCGGTCATCGTCGTCAGCAGCAAGAACCAGGAAACCGATCGGGTCTGGGCCCTGCGCCAGGGTGCACGCGAGTACCTGATCAAGCCCGTGAAGGAAGCCGACCTGCTCGGCAAGATCAAGGCCGTGCTCGGCGGTTGAGCCGGTAGCGTTTCGGGGGAAACATGGCTGAAAAGAAAGCAAGCGGCCGGCGCCGCGAATTCGCGTTGCTGTTTGTCGCGATCTTCCTACTCGCCGCGGCGGTACTGGGCTTCCTCTACATCCAGCGCGTCGAGAGCCGCGACGATGCGTGGGTCGACCTGGCCCGTCTGTTGTCGACGGACGTCGGTGAAATCGTCGAACTCGGCGAAGAAGCCACGCGTGGCGTGAAGCCCGACTTCCTGACCCTGAGCGCGCGCGCGGAGGATTTCACCGCCAACGTCACCGCACTGGCGCAAGGCGACAGCGACGCGGGCATCGACGCGGCGCCCGGCGCCGTGCAGGACGAGGTCGCTGCAGTCGACGCGGCCTGGAAGCAGCTGCAGCAGACCCTGCAGACCATCATCGAGGGTGAAACCGCCTACAACCGCGCCGAAGCGGCGATCGCCACGATCATCAGCAGCATTCACGATGACGCCGGCGGCGACGACCTGTTCAGCGCCTACGAACAGATCGCCGAGCGGCTGGGCAGCCGCGGCGGCCGGAATCCGGCGATCGGCCAGCTTGCGCGCGTCGAGCGCGTGTCCTCGGCCGCCGACGACGTGCTGGCCAACGGCCGCGACGCCGCCGCCACCATCGCCGAGCTGTCGCGACGCATCAACGTCTTCGCCGAAACCAACGACACCCTGCTCGCCGACCCTGCCGTGGCCGGCCTGGCACGCAATGCCGGCGAGAAGTTCAGCGCGGTGCTGCAGGCTCGCGAGCAGTTGCTGGCCGACGCCGCCGTCATCGACCAGCTGCAGAGCGCCGCCGGTCAGCTGCAAGGTGGTGCCACCAACGTCATCGCCACCGCCAAGGCGCTGGAGCAGCGCCTGATCGACACGCGCAATCGTCAGGAGGCGCTGCCGCTGGTGCTGGTCGGCATGATCATCGTCGCGGTGATCCTGCTGTTCGTGTTCGTGTTCCAGTACGAGATCGGCCAGCGCACGCGTATCCGCACCGCCGAGGATCGCGACGCCAAGCAGCAGCAGGCGATTCTGTCGCTGCTCGACGAAATCACGAACCTCGCGGACGGCGACCTGACCGTGGACGTGACCGTGACCGAGGACTTCACCGGCGCGATCGCGGACTCGATCAACTACACCGTGCAGAACATGCGTAATCTGGTCGGCACGATCACCAGCACCTCGGTGGAGATTGCCAACGCCGCCTCGAACACGCAGCAGAGCGCGCTGCGGATGAACGAGGCTTCGGAGCGTCAGGCCAAGGAAATCACCGCGGTGACCAATACGATCGCCGCCACGTCCAACTCGATGCAGCAGGTGGCCGCCAGCGCCGAGAAGCTGGCGCTGCAGGCGCAGTCCTCGGTGCAGATCGCCCACAACGGCGCCGAGACCGTGAACCGCTCGATCATGGGCATGACCGCACTGCGTGAGCAGATCCAGGACACCTCCAAGCGCATCAAGCGCCTCGGCGAATCGTCCCAGGAAATCGGCAACATCATCGAGTTCATCAACGACATCGCCGAACAGACCAACACGCTGGCGCTCAACGCCTCGATCCAGGCGGCGATGGCCGGCGAATCGGGCCGCGGCTTCGCGGTGGTTGCCGACGAAGTCCAGCGACTCGCCGAACGCGCCGCCAACGCCACGCGCCAGATCGAAAACCTGGTCAAGACGATTCAGGCCGACACCAACGAAGCCATCGTCTCGATGGAGCGCTCGACGCAGAACGTGGTGACCGGCGCCAAGAGCGCCGAAGAAGCCGGTCAGGCCCTGAACAAGATCGAAGGCTCCTCGCAGGAACTGGCACGGCTCATCACCGAGATTTCCTCCTCGGCACGCAACCAGTCGGCCGAGGCCACCAAGATCGCCGGCACGATGCAGGTCATCCGGGACATCGCGGTGCAGACCTCGGGTTCGGCCAACCAGACCGCGCAGGCGGTCGGCGAGCTCAACACGCTGTCGGAAAAGCTGCGCGAGTCGGTTTCCGGCTTCAAGCTGCCCGACGGGCACATGGCCTGAGTCTCAACGATGCCTCCCAAACCCCGGCCAATGCCGGGGTTTTTCATGGGCGCAGGCTACGCAAGTCCGTGACAGCACAACAAAACCTATGCCGCCGATAGGCGCGGTTTGCTTGCGCCGGACCGCCCCCGTCCTTACCATTTGCAGCCCCTAAGCGGCCCCTGCGGCTGCTGACCCGAATTCCCGCCATCTTTTTCAATTCCCGACTGAGGAACGCATGACCTTCCAGGCCGATCTCGAAAAACTCCTTGGGCTCAAAACCGTCACGTACAAGTACGGACTGTCCAAGGCCGAGCTCTTCCACGAGGCCATCGCCAACGACAAGGGCCGCGTCCGTCGTGACGGCCCGTCCAACGAGCAGAAAGCGTTCCCGACCAAGCTCGGCGTCAACGGTCCGCTGGTCTATTACACCGATCCGGACTGCACCGGCCGCCGCACCAAGGACACCTACGCCGTGAAATGGCCGGAAGTGGCCGACGAGCTCTGGTTCAAGGCCGATCTCAGCCCCTACGACCCGACCCAGTACGAAGCCCTGCTCAAGCGCGTCGTTCAGCACCTGAACGACAAGAAGGCGAACCTGTACGTGAAGGACCTGTTCATGGGTTCCGATCCGGACTTCGCCGTGCCCTACCGCTTCGTCGGCGAATACGCGACGCACGCGATGTTCTGCCACAACATGTTCCCGAAGGATCTGCCGGGCGTGAAGGATGTGGACGCGCGCCGCTGGACCATGCTCAACGTGCCCAGCTTCGTCTGCGAGCCGGCACGTGACGGCTCCCGCGCCGAAGCCGCGGTGATCATCGACACCAAGAACCAGATCTGCCTCGTGGCCGGCCGCGCCGACTACTGCGGCGTCAACAAGAAGACCATCTTCACCGTCGGCAACTACCTGCTGCCCAAGCAGGGCCGCCTGTCGATGCACTGCTCGGCCAACGTCGGCAAGAGCGGCGACGCCGCGATCCTGTTCGGTCTCTCCGGCACCGGCAAGACCACGCTGTCGGCCGACGCCTCGCGCCGCCTGATCGGTGACGACGAGACCATCTGGTCCGACAACGGCCTGTGCAACCTCGAAGACGGCTGCTACGCCAAGCTGATCAACCTCGACAAGCAGGCCGAGCCGGTGATCGCCGAAGCGCTGAGCAAGGCCGGCACCATCATCGAGAACGTGCCGCCGCTGCCGGGCAAGAAGATGGAAGAGTGCCACCCGGACGAACTGGACCTCAACGACGGTTCGATCGCCGAGAACACCCGCTTCAGCTACCCGCTGGACGTGGTGCCGAACGTGATGCCGAACGCCCAGGGTCCGCATCCGCAGACCATCGTGCTGCTGACCGCGGACGCCTACGGCGTGCTGCCGCCGGTGTCGCTGCTCGACGCCAAGGACGTGATGTACCACTTCGTCTCCGGCTTCACCGCGCGCGTGGCCGGCACCGAAGTCGGCGTGACCGAGCCGGCGCCGACGTTCTCGGCCTGCTTCGGCGGTCCGTTCATGGCGCACAAGCCCAGCGTCTACGCCAAGCTGCTGGCCGAGAAGATGACCCAGCACAAGACGCGCTGCATCCTGCTCAACACCGGCTGGAGCGGCGGCAAGTACGGCGTCGGCAAGCGCATGAGCCTCAAGGTCACGCGCGCGCTGCTCAACGCCGCGCTCGACGGCCAGCTCGACCACGTCGAGACCGAGAAGCTGCCGATCCTGAACCTCACGATTCCCAAGTCCTGCCCGGGCGTCGACAGCACCATCCTCAACCCGCGCAACACCTGGGCCGACAAGGCGGACTACGACGCCACGGCCACCAAGCTGCGCGACGCGTTCCGTGAGAACTTCAAAAAGAAGGGCTTCGCCGCCTTCGGTATCGAAGAGCGCATCTGACGCACGTTCTACGGCGCGCCGGAGTCCCCGGCACCGCCGCGAGTTCGAGAACGGCCACCTTCGGGTGGCCGTTCTCGTTACGGCGGGTCACGGTCGCTACCGCTCGCCATCGCAGCCTGCTGCGTCATCGCATGCCCGTCATGGCATGACGCGTGCTTGAACCCGTGGCAGTCCACCGGCCAGCCACATGCCCCGCTCCGCCTCGCCTCGTCGATCGTTCGCGCTGTACCTATTCGCACTCCTGGTGCTCAGTGCCTGCGGCGGCTCCTCGCCCACGCCGCCGCCGGTCGAACCCCCGCCGCCACCGCCGGAACCGAAAACGTTCGTGCTGGAAGAAGCGACGATCGCCGACCTGCACGCCGGGTTTGCCGGCTTGCAGGCGCTGGCCGACGGCCGCGCGCTGAGCTGCGTGACGCTGTACGAGCTGTACACGGCACGCATCGCCGCGATCGACAACATGCCGCAGTCGGGCGGCCTGCCGATCCGCGCGGTGCTGCGCATCAATCCGGCGGCGCGGGCGCAGGCCGAAGCGCTCGACGCCCTCTACGCGCAGGAAGGCCTTGGCACACGACCGCTGCACTGCGTGCCGGTGCTGCTCAAGGACAACTACGAGACGTACGACCACCCCGCCACCTCGGGCTCGTACTCGATGCTCGGGCATCAGGCCGATGTCGATGCGCACGCGGTCGCCGGCCTGCGCCGCGCCGGCGCGCTGATCCTGGGCAAGGTCAACCAGGACGAGTTCGCCTTCAGCGTGATGGGCAGCAGCGGTCGCGGGCCGCAGACGCAGAATCCCTACGACACCGCGCAATCGCCCGGCGGCTCCAGCTCCGGCAGCGGCGCGGCGATCGCCGCCAACTTCGCCGCGGTCGGCACCGGCACTGATACCTGCATGTCGATCCGCTATCCGTCGTCCGTGAACGGCCTGGCCGGCATCCGCCCGAGCGTCGGCCTGGTCTCGCAGCACGGCATCTTCCCGCTGACCCACTCGCGCGATGCACCGGGACCGATGGCGCGCACGCTGCGCGACGCGGTGCTGACGCTGAACGCGATGGCCGGCGCCGATCCGCGCGACGCCAAGACGCTCGACTACCACCACGCGCAGTACGCCGAGCGGCCGGCCGACTACACGCAGTTCCTCGACCGCGGCGCCTACGGCCTCAAGGGCCGCAAGCTCGGCTTCGTGCGCCGTTTCGGCGAGCGCGATGCGGCCGGCAGCGGCGAACACCTCGCCTTGATCGAAGCGGCGATCGCGCAGATGCGCGCGATGGGCGCCGAGGTTTACGACGTCGAGTTCCCCGATTTCATCTCGGTGGCCGCCTCGGCGATGCACTACGAGTGGAACGAGCACTTCCGCCTGTTCGAGGCCGAGAATGGCCACGCCGCACCGCGCCGCTGCCTGACGATGCTCAACCCCGGCGACAACACCTGCAGCCTCGGCGACGGCATTCTCGAAACCGGCCTGATCAGCCCGGTGGCGCTGGCCGCCATCGCCGCCTCCGCCGCCAGCGACTCGACCGTGCCGCCCGCCGCAGCGCTGCTGCAACAGCACATCGACACCCGCGACTACGTCGAACATCGGATGGATGCCTACCCGCTACCCGACGGCCGTCACGTGCGCCTCGACGCGCTGCTGATCCGCCCCGGTTCGAGTCCGCGCACCTGCGATTTCGGCTCCACCACGCAAGGCCCCTCAGTGGTCGTGCCCGCCGGCTTCAGCGCCGACGGCGTGCCCAAGGGCATCGAAGTGCTGGCGCGCCGCTGGGACGAACCCACGGCGATCGGCATCGCCTACGACTACGAGCAGGCCACGCATCACCGCAAGCCACCGCAGCTGCGCGCCGATCCGCTGGCCGACACCCTGATCGTTCAGGAATTCAATCGCGCCCGCGAAGCCCTGCTGCTGCCGCTGCTCGACCAGAATCCCTACGCGCTGCCGCTGGATCAGTATCTGCGCATCGTCGCCGAGTACGTGAGCGGTTTTGCGCAAGTGCCCGGCGAGAACGGGAACGCTGCACCATAATGGGAGAAACACCCCCCCGACTCTCGCGCATGCCCGTCAACCGCATCTTCTGCATCGGCAAGAACTACGCCGAGCACGTTCAGGAGCTGGCCCATCTGAGCCCCGGCGCGCCGTCGGCAGCCACGAGTGGCGCGCCGGCGGACGCAGACTGCGTGGTGTTCCTCAAGCCGGCGTCGTGCATCGTCGAGGAAGGTCAGCCGATCGTGCTGCCGCGCGGTCGCGGGGCGATCCATCACGAAGCCGAACTGGTGGTGTCGCTCACCGGTGGCGGCGCGGACATCGCGCTGGACGAGGCGCTGGACTGCGTCGCCGGCATCACGCTGGGCCTGGACCTGACGCTGCGCGATCTGCAGACGCAGCTGAAGAAAGCCGGCAAGCCCTGGGAACTGGCCAAGGCCTTCGACGGCGCCGCGCCGATGGGCGACGTGCGTCCGTTCCTGGAGCAGGATCTGCAGGCACTGGAGTTCACCTGCCACGTCAACGGCGTGCTGCGTCAGCACGGCCGCACCCGCGACATGCTGTACAGCGTCGCGCGCCAGATCCATATCCTGTCGCAGACCTGGAGCCTGGAACCGGACGATGTGGTCTACACCGGCACGCCGGCCGGCGTCGGTCCGCTGCAAGCCGGCGATACCATCGTCCTGGAGAGCCCGGCCATCGGCCGTTTCACCTGGAATTGCGCATGAGCCCGATCCGATTCAACGCAACGCTGCGCCGCAACCTGCGCAAGCTCACCGGCACCTTTCTGACCGGCCTGCTGGCGATCCTGCCGATCCTGATCACGGTGGCCGTGATCATGTGGCTGATCCAGGCGGCCGAATCGGTGCTCGGCGGTCTGCTCAGCGTGCTGCTGCCGGGCTCGCTGTATCTGCCGGGCATGGGTCTGCTGCTGGCGATCCTGTTGATCTTCCTCGTGGGCCTCGGCCTGCAGGGCGTGTTCATGCGCCAGTTCCTCAACTGGCTGGAAGATGCGCTCAACCGCATTCCGCTGGTCAAGACCGTGTACGGCGCGGTGCGCGACCTTACCGGCATGCTCACCAACAAGAGCGGCCGCCGCTTCAGCCAGGTGGTCATGGTGCAGCTGCCGAACATGCCGATCCGGCTGGTCGGCTTTGTCACGATCGAGAACCTGGTCGAAGCCGGACTGGGGAGCGCCGACGACGAGGTCGCGGTGTACCTGCCGATGAGCTACCAGATCGGCGGCTACACGCTGATGCTGCCGCGCCGTTACCTGACGCCGCTGGACATGGATTTCGAAGCGGCGATGCGTTTCGTCATCACCGCCGGCCTGTCGCGCCCGGATCACGAAGGCGAACAGCCGCCGACGCCCGAACCGACCGCGACACCGCCGCGCTGACCGACGCCACGACAGCCGACGCCACGACAGCCGACGCCACGGCGTACACCGCGAAGTCCGGGTCATGAGTCGCGCACAGAAGATCTGGCTGCTGAGCAGCCTGTATCTGGCCCAGGGCCTGCCCTTCGGCTTCTTCACGCAGGCACTGCCGGTGCTGTTGCGTGATCTGGGCTATTCGCTGACCGCGATCGGCGTCACCAGCTTCCTGTTCCTGCCGTGGGCGCTGAAGTTCCTGTGGGCGCCGTACGTCGACGCCTGGGGCACGCGCCGCGCCTGGCTGCTGCCGCTGCAACTCGCCGCGGTGGCCGGCGCCCTGCTGCTGGCGACCATCGACCTCGGCGCCGCCGTCTGGGTGCTGTTCGTCGCCTTGTTCTTCTTCAACCTGATCGCGGCGACACAGGACATCGCCACCGACGGCCTCGCGGTCAACGTGCTGACCCCGCAGGAGCGCGGTCTCGGCAACGGCATCCAGGCCGGCGCCTATCGCATCGGCATGATCCTCGGCGGCGGCCTGCTGCTGTGGGTGTTCGCCAAAAGCGGCAGCACCGCGATGTTCCTCGGCATGGCGCTGCTGCTGGCGCTGACCGTGCCGGCGGTGCTGATGCTGCGCGAGCCGCCGCGCACACCGGTCGCGATCCCCATCGGCGGCGCGCGGCTCGCCGCCGGCTGGGTCGCGCCCCTGCGCCAGCCCGGCATCCCGCTGTTCATCGGACTGATCTGCTTCTACAAGTTCGGCGACTCGATGGGCGCCTCGCTGGTCGGCCCCTACATGCGCGACGCCGGCATGACCAAGGAGACGATCGCGGTGGTCAAGGGCACGTTCGGCTCGGCCGCGGCGCTGCTCGGTGCCGCGCTCGGCGGCTGGCTCGCGTTCACCTATGGCCGGCGGCAGGCGCTGCTGTGGAGCGGCCTGCTGCAGACGCTGAGCCTCGCGCTGTACGCGCTCTCCGCCTACGGTCACGGCGGCCACAACCTGATCGCCGCGGCCTGCATCGCCGAACACGTGCTCGGCGGCATGGCGGTGGTGGCGTTGTTCACGCTGATGATGGACGCCAGCGATCCGGTCCATGCCAGCACCGATTACACGTTGCTGGCCTGCGCGCTGGTCGTCGCCCAGGGCCTGGCGTCGATGAGCGCCGGCATCGTCGCCGACCTCGCCGGCTATGCGCCGCTGTTCACGCTCAGCGTGTTGCTGTCCGGTGCCGGCTGCCTGGCGCTGGTGCTGGCGCTGGACCGCGCGCGCGGTCCCTCACGCCTGCAACCGGTGTGGCGCGCGCGGTCGATTGCCGACGCGCGCTGAACCCCTCGCGAAAGGCCCGCTGCGCGTGGCGGCTCAGGGCGCTTCCCAACCGACGCGGTGCACCCAGGACCCGCGATCCTGGTACGGCATCGTCACGCAGGACGTCCCGGGAATCGTGTCCGAGCCCGGTCCGACCACACCGGACAGCGAGCAGATCTGGCTGCGCGGATGCACGCGCCGCGCGGTATCGAGCGTGGCCGCGGTCAGCGCAGTGCCGCCGTTGTACTGCGTAGCGAGGCGCTGCAGCGCCACGTCGAGCGCCGCGATCACGACGACATCGCGATCACGGCCGCCCAGATAGTCGCGACGCAGCGGCGGCAGGCCCGAGCTGGACGGATCGAGCGCGCGCACCACCAGGTTGTCCATCACCGACTGATCGAAGACATGACTGCCGACGCCGGCCAGCCGGCTGTAGACGGTCAGCGTCGCGTCGGCGTCGATGACCGCCGTGCGCAGATCGCCGAATAGCTCGTCGCGCAACGCCTGCACCAGTTCGCCGAAGATCGTCGCCTCGGGACCATCGGTTGCGACCTCGTCGTCGATCGCGATATTCGGTCCGTAGTGACTGCCGTCCCAGGCGAGCACGCGATCCAGCGCGGCGCGCTGCAGCTCGCTCAGGTCCGCACCCGCCGAGGCGCGCACCGCCGCCAGCAGCGGCCGGTACTGGCGCGCACGCGGATCGCGAGTACCGGCGATACGGTCGATCTCCTTCAGATCGGCATAGGTCCAGTCGCTGCGCGTGGCCAGCGTATCGAGCAGATTGGTCACGCGCTGGCCGGCGCCGCCGGGCCGCGAGGTCGAACCCAGGCCCTCGCCGTCGAGCCAGCCGTGCGCAGGCTTGTTGTTCCAGTTGCCGAGATAGCCCTGCGCCGGATTCAACACCTGCGGCACTTCGGCCGGCGTCAGCAGCCCATCCGGATCGCGCGAGCCATCACCCGGCGTCGGCAGACGCTGATCGGTTTCGGCATGGCGGCGCAGATGCAGGCCGGAATGGAAGTAGCCGATCTGGCCATCGCGCGTGGCGACGGTGACGTTCTCGTTCCAGGTCGCAGTGAGCGCGGCCTCGCGGAACGCGTCCATCGTCTGGGCGCGATTCCACTCGCGGATGCTTTCGATGGTCTCGATCTCGCGGCCGAACATCGCGTACTGCACGCTGCGCGCCAGACCCGCCGTCGCATCGCGAGCCACGATGGGGCCATGCAGGGTGCGGCAGATCTCAGTGGTGACGCCGAGGATCGCCGGACCCGCCGGAATGCCCTGCGTCGCGGCGCGATACGGCACGCGCTCGCTGCGGCAATCCATGTCCTTCCACGCACCGTCGTGGAAATACTGGTTGCGCGTGCAGGTGCCGGCGTTCTGCTGGGCCGTCGAGCAGATCGTCTCGATGTAGCTGTCGATGGTCTTGCTGTAGCCGGTCGTCAGGCCCCAGGCGACGTGCTCGCTGTAACCGATGCCCACCACCGGCAGGATCGGCACCGAGGAACCGCGCGCGGCGTAACCGGCGCCGTGAATCTCGTACTCGACCAGCAGCAACGGATAGCCGTAACCGAGCTGCGGCGCCGAGATCAGCAGGCCGCCGCCGTCGCGCGTGCGGCTGCCGGCCAGCGCCATCGCAAAACTGCCGCCGTGCAGGTGATGACGGAATTCGATCAGCGCCTGCTGCACCTCGCGCACGATGCGCCGCGCCGCCACCTCGCGCGTTTCACGCGTTTCGCGCGCCGCCGCCGGCTGCTTCGTCGCCGTCTTGATCGCCGAGGCCGAGGCCTTGGGCTTGGGCGACACCACCTCGCCCGCGCCGAGGCCGCCCCCGCCGCCGAGCGGACCCGGCAGCGCCGTCAGATCGCAGGGGAACGGCGTCGCCGCATGACCCGTGCCCTCGCCCTTCCACAGCGTCTCCGGCAGGTTCATCGACCACTCGGCCAGCTCGCGGAACACCGCCTCGCGACCCGCCGCCGGCTGCGGATGATTGGAGAACGAGCCGACGCCCGTGGGGACCGTCGTCACCGCCTTCGGATCGTCGAGCCAGACCAGATCCTGGAACGCATCCAGTGCCGCCGCACGCGAACCATAGGCGCCTTCCAGCGCCTTGAGCATGCGCACGTTCAGGAACTCGTTGCCGCCTTCGCTGGCGACGAAGCGCGTGATGTAGACGCCGGCGGCGAGCACGTCCTTGACCGTGAACTCGGCCGGAATCGTCGTCAGCAGCACGTACTCGGCCGGCAGGTTCAGCGGATTGGTGATTGCCTGCTGGCGCCAGGCGTTGGCGCCGTCCACATAGCCGAGCACCGCATCCTTCGCATCTGGCGACAGGCGCTCGAACATCTGTGCGTACTCGGCGTCGCTGTACGCCAGTGTGCGCTGCTGGATATCACCGGGCACACCGCCGCAGCCGGTGAGTTCCGCGAACGTGCCGGCGCCCATGCGCCGCACCGCGTCCATCAGGAACAGGCGATCCTGCGCCACCGCATAGCCGACACCGAACCAGATATCGCGCACGGTCTGCGCATGCACGATCGGCACACCGTAATCGTCGCGGTAGATCTCGACGCCATCCTTCGGCGTCTCCGGCGTACCGGGCTTGGTGCCGAGCACACCCGGCTTGGCGTCAAAGCGCCAGTACAGCGCACGCTGGTCGTCCACATGCGCGCCGAAGTCGGCGGGATCGCCGGTCAGCAGGCCCTGCGCCTGACCCACCGTGTTCCAGAAACCGGACTGACCCGGCGGCAACACGGTTTCGGCCTTGAACGTGAGCGTGCCGGTCGCAGGTGGCGAACGACCGTTGGCCTCGTCGGAGCTGCCGCAAGCCGACAACAACAGCGCCGCAGACGCGGCCGCCAGGATTCTCGATCGACGCATGATGCTCTCCCCGGAACGGCGCGCAGCATATCGCAGCCCTGCGCACCGCTGCGGCCCAGGCATCCACGGGCTCTGGGCTCCATGGGCGCCACGCAAGGCCGCTAGAATCCCGAGCCAGTGACGCACCGCGCCACCTCCTCATCCTGCTGAAGAAACCGCCATGACCTACAACACGCTGGATTGGACCGTTACCGACGGCATCCTCACGCTGACGCTGAATCGCCCGGAGCAGCTCAATTCCTTCACGGTGGAGATGGCCAACGAGCTGGAAGCGGCGTTCCAGCGCGCCAGCGTCGACGACGCCGTACGCGCCATCGTCGTCACCGGCGCCGGTCGCGCGTTCTGCGCGGGCATGGACCTGACCCGCGCCGGCAACGTCTTCGGCCTGGATGAAACCCTGCAGCCGTCGCTGCGCGACATGGACGAACGCCTGAACGACCCGGCGATCCACGCCGGCGTGCGCGATACCGGCGGCCGCGTCACGCTGGCGATCTACAACTGCGCCAAGCCGGTCATCGCCGCGATCAACGGCCCGGCCGTCGGCATCGGCGCGACGATGACGCTGGCGATGGACGTGCGCCTGGCGTCGGAGAAAGCACGCATCGGGTTCGTGTTCGGCAAGATCGGCATCGTGCCGGAGGCCTGCTCGTCCTGGTTCCTGCCGCGCATCGTCGGCATCTCGCAGGCGCTGGAGTGGTGCTACGGCGCCGACATCCTCGACGCCGAGGAGGCCAAGCGCGGCGGTCTCGTCAAAGCCGTGCTGCCGCCGGACCAGCTGCTGCCGGAGGCGCAGAAGCTCGCGCGCAAGTTCGTGGAGAACCGCTCGCCGGTCGCGGTCGCGCTGACGCGGCAGATGCTGTACCGCAACGCCGCGCAGCCGCATCCGCTGGCGGCGCACAAGGTCGACTCGCTGGCGATGTTCTACGCCAGCCGCAAGGACGGCAAGGAAGGCGTGGCCTCGTTCCTGGAAAAGCGCGCGCCGAACTTCACGGCCACCGTGCCGGACGATCTGCCACCGTTCTACAAGGACTGGGCGAAGTAAACGACTTTCACCGCTGGGCGCCGCAGGCCGCGCGGTTCGCTACCGGGGCTTGCGGCGCCAGGCTTCCGAGTCGGCGTCCATCGTCACCCGCGGCGCGTCGATACCGTTTGCCTGGCGGCATTCATCCACCGCCTTCCGGCAACCGATGAGGGGCAGGTCGTCATCGATGATGATCGTGCCGCCGGGCACGATGCGGTCATCGCGCGGTTCAAGGCAGTAGCGCGCGGCGCGATACCCGTCGGTTTCAGGCGCGCTTGGCGGGCGGCCGCGAGAAGTGCATCGCGCCGTCTTCCAGCTTGCCGTGGCGCAGCGTCAGCAGATCGATCAGGTAGTTCTGGTACAAGCGCCAGGGCGCGCGCGAACCCTGCTTGGGGAAACTCTCGATCGCGCGCAGCACGTAGCTCGACGAGAAGTCGATCAGCGGCAGTTCGGTGATGGTCGGATCGTCGTTGCGCGGCGTGCACTGGCGATAGCCGTGCTCATGCATGTAATTCAGCAGGCGGCACACGTACTCGCTGGTCAGGTCGCACTTCAGCGTCCACGAGGCATTGGTGTAGCCCAGCGCCACCGCGAGATTCGGCACCCCGCTGCACATCATGCCCTTGTAGTTGAGCGTCTTCGACAGATCGACCTCCTGGCCGTCCACCGCGATCGACATGCCGCCGAGGGCTACCAGGTTGAGGCCCGTGGCAGTCACCACCAGATCCGCCGCCAGCTCGCGGCCGGACTTCAGGCGGATGCCGCGCTCGGTGAAGGTATCGATGTGATCGGTAACCACATCGGCGCGGCCGCTGCGGATGCTGTCGAACAGATCGCCGTTCGGCACCAGGCACAGGCGCTGGTCCCAGGGCTTGTAGCTGGGCACGAAATCCTGCTTCACGTTGTAGCCCGGCCCCAACGCGCGGCGCACACCGCCGATCAGCAGATTGCGGATGAACCCCGGCGCGCGGCGGCACAGCTGGAAGAACAGCATGCCCAGCAGCACGTTCTTCCAGCGCGTGATCGCATAGGCGAGCTTGTCCGGCAGCGCGCGGCGCAGCCCGTTGGCGATCGGATCGCGATCCGGCAGCGACAGGATGTAGGTGGGCGAGCGTTGCAGCATCGTCACCTGCGCGGCGGTCTTGGCCATCTCCGGCACCAGCGTCACCGCGGTGGCGCCGCTGCCGATCACGATCACGCGCTTGCCGGCGTAGTCGATATCCGGCGTCCACTGCTGCGGATGCACCACGCGGCCCTGGAAGCGCTCACGACCCGCGAACTCCGGCGTGTAACCGCCTTCATAGCTGTAGTAGCCGCTGCACATGTAGAGGAAGTTGCAGCTGAGCTGCACCGGTTCACGCTGGGGGCCGCGCTCGATGTCGACGGTCCAGCGCGCATCGGCCGACGACCAGGCCGCACGCTTCACGCGATGCTGATAGCGAATCTTCTGGTCGATGCCGTAGTCGCGCGCGGTATCGCGCACATAGCGCAGGATCGACGGGCCATCAGCGATCGACTTCGGATCGGTCCACGGCCGGAACGAATAGCCCAACGTGTACATGTCCGAATCCGAACGGATGCCCGGATAGCGGAACAGGTCCCAGGTGCCACCGAGCGTCTCGCGCGCTTCGAGAATCGCGTAACGATGGCCCGGGCAATGCTTCTGCAGGTGATAGCCGGCGCTGATGCCGGACAGACCCGCGCCCACCACCAGCACGTCGAAATGTTCAAGCGCCATGTACCGCTCCACGTTCGATCACGATGGGCGGCACTGTAGCGGATGGTTTACGCGCTCGGCACACATTCGCTGAAAAAGGAACAGCGGGCGACGCCGGGGGAACTAACAGCGACGATTTCCGTGCGGCAGAGGGCCTTGATGGTCGTCTGAGAGTGTTCCATAGGGTGCTGGCCAACCTGGAAAGGAGAGGCTGACCGCAATCAGCACAAAGCAGACGTTTAGCGTACGTCTCTACCCGTCCATTCCGCCTCGTCTCCCTATCCATGCACGATAGGCCGTGGGTGTCATGCCCGTATGCCGCACGAAGGCGCGGCGGAAGCTGCCCTCATCACGCCAGCCGCAATGCTGCGCTACG
>DASWWX010000041.1:0-75116 GCA_036405815.1 Solimonas sp.
TCCACGCTGGCGGTGCTGTGCCTGCTGCGTCAGCCTTGGCTCGGCCTGCAGCTGGCGGTCGATGGCGATGGCCTGCGCGTCGTAGCGGCCCGCGGCCCCGCAACGGGCGTGCCCGTCGGCACGCGATTGACCGCACTGGCAGCCGACCGCAGCTTGGTGCTGCACGCCGGTGACCTGACGCCGGAACCCGATACCAGCCATCCCGACCGCATCGCCTTCCGCGATTTTTTGCGCCGGCAACAACAACTGGCCGCGTTGCTGGCGCAGCCATCGATCACCTTGATCGATGCGCAAGGCCAGCGCTATCAGGTCGAGCCTGCCGCTGCGCGTCCGCTGGAGCAGGTGCCGTTGCTGTTCTGGTTCCAAGTATTGGTCGGCAGCACCGGCCTGCTGATCGGCGTCGGCGTCTGGACCTTCCGCCGCACCGATCCCGCGGCCCGGTATCTGGCGATCACGGGCGTCGGCCTGCTGCTCAGCGCGGTCGCGGCGGCGATCTACAGCAGCCGCGAGCTGGCCTTGCCGGGATCGCTGTTCCGGGTGCTGCACGCGCTCAACGGCACCGGCTCGCTGCTGTTCTGCGCGGCGTTCGTCGCGACGCTGTGGCACTACCCGTTGCGCCTGGGGCCGCGCGACCCCGGCGCGATCCTCATCGTTCTCTATCTCGCCATCGCCGCTGCCAGCGCCCTGCAATGGCTACCGGACTTCGATATCGGTCTGCGGCTCCCGATCCTCGCCGGTTTCACGGCGACCATCGCGCTGGCAATCCGCCAATGGCGCCACACCCGCAGGCGCCCGCTGGAGCGCGCGGCGCTGCAGTGGTTTCTGCTGGCCTGGTTTTCCGGCAGCAGCGCGTTCCTCGCACTCGTCTTCGTACCGGCCCTGTTCGGCGTCGACACCGGCGCGCTGCAGGCCTATGCCTTCGGACTGTTCCTGACGATCTATGCTGGGCTGGCCTTCGGCATCGCCCGTTATCGGCTGTTCCAGCTCGACCGCTGGTGGCTGAATGCCTGGAGCGTGCTCGCCAGCGGCGTCGTGTTCGCCGGAGTTTCGTTCGCGCTGATCGCCCTGACACGGCTCGATACGCCGCTGGCGCTGGCGCTGGCCTTGGCCGCGGCGGGCTGGCTGCACTTCCCGATTCGCCAGCGCATCCTCAATCGTGCCGACGGGGTCTCCGGCGTCGCAGCGCTGCCGCAGCTGTTGCAGGCGGTCGTCGCCACTGATGACGCAACACCGCACTCGTTGTGGCGCGACACGCTCGCACGGCTGTTCCGCCCCCTCGACATCGCGCGCGGGCCCGCACAACGTGAAACCGCGCAGATCGCCGACAACGGCCTGATGCTGGACGTGCCGGGCCTGGACGATGACCGCAGCTTGCGCCTCACCGGTTGCGACGGCGGACGGCGACTGTTCAATGCGCGCGACATCGAGATCGCGCAAACCGTCCACCTCGTTACTGAACGCCTGCTGAGTTACCGCCGTGCGGTGGACATCGGCGTCGAACGCGAACGCCTGCGCGTGGCGCGCGATCTGCACGACGACGTCGGCGCCCGATTGCTCGAATTGCTACACGCGACCGAGGCAGACACCCAGCAACGGGTTCGGGACATCCTCGACGAGCTGAGGCTGGTGATCCAAAGTCTCGGCTCCAACGGCGAACGGCTGGAAGACCTGCTCGGCATGTGCCGCGCGGAAATCGGTGAGCGCTGCGAGTCGCGTGAGGTCGCGCTGGACTGGCGCCAGCCTGAAACCGGCCTGCCCATGCCGCCACTGGATCCCCACCGTGCCCTGTTCATCGCACGTGTACTGCGCGAGGGCGCAGCCAATGCGCTTCGACATGCGCGGCCCGACCGGCTCCGCATCGACATCGGTTGCGATGCCAGCACCCTGTCGATCCGGATCGAGAACAACGGCGTCATCGAGACCACGGCGCCTCCCATCGCACGCCGCGGACTCAACACGCTGAGCGGTCGAGCCCAGACCTTGGGGGCTGCGCTCGTCGTCACCGCACCGGGCGGTCCTTGCTGGCAAATCGAACTGCAACTGCCGCTCTACGCGACGCAGCGCTGACGGGCGGCGCAAATCGGCACTCACACACCACTATGATGGCCCCGGCCTGATCGCAAACAAAAGGCCCGCGTAAAGCGGGCCTTTGTCTACTGGCGCCATATCCAATCGGAAATGGCGGGAATCTGGCGGAGAGAGAGGGATTCGAACCCTCGATACGGCTTGAGACCGTATACACGCTTTCCAGGCGTGCTCCTTCAACCACTCGGACATCTCTCCGGGACCGCAGCTGCGCCGCGGGGCGCGAATTATAGCGACTCGGCGACTACTTGTTGGCCGGCTTGTCGGCAGCGCTGGCAGCCGGCGCGGCGGCGGGTTCCGGCGGCATGCGCGGCGGCACGTCCAGACACTGGAGACCGGCATCGCCATCCTGATAGGCATACGGCGTCGCCGCCTGCGCCGGGGCTGGCGGAATTCGCAGCGCCGACGGCGATTCCGGCCACTTCAGGCCCTCGATCGGCGCTGGCGGCGGCAGGGTCTGGGCCCGCTGGTAGGGATGATCACCCTGGCAGTGTCGGTTGGACCCGCAGGCGGCCAAGCCGAGCACGGCGGCGAGAACGGCAAAACGCAGCAGCATCAGATCGCTCCAGCGGCGCGCAACGCACCGCGCACGGTATCGAAATGGGTTCCATCCAGCGCCACCAGCGGCAGGCGCAGTCCGGCGGGAATCCGGTTCATCTCGTTCAGCGCCCACTTCACCGGAATCGGATTGGGTTCGCAGAACAGATGCTTGTGCAACGGCTGAAGTTCCGCATCGATCTTCTGCGCCTGCTTGGCGTTGCCGGCCAGCGCGGCGGCGCACATCTCGTGCATCTTGCGCGGCGCGACGTTGGCGGTGACCGAGATGTCGCCATGGCAGCCGAGCAGGATCGACTCGCAGGCGGTAGCGTCGTCGCCGGAATACAGTGCGAAATCGCGCGGCAGGTCCAGCGCGAGCAGCTCCTGGATGCGCGAAATCTCGCCCTTGGCTTCCTTCAGACCGACGATGTTCTTGAGCTGCGCCAGACGCGCGACCGTCGCCGGCAGCAAATCCACACCGGTGCGGCCGGGCACGTTGTAGAGAATGACCGGGATGTCCACCGCCTCGGCGATCGCCTTGTAGTGGCGATACAGGCCTTCCTGCGGCGGCTTGTTGTAGTACGGCGTCACCAGCAGCGCGGCATCGGCACCGGCTTCCTTGGCCGCGCGCGTCAGCTCGATCGCCTCGGACGTCGAGTTGGCACCCGTACCCGCGATCACCGGCACGCGCTTCTTCGCCAGCTTGACCACGCGGCGGATGACGTCGATATGTTCCTCGACATCCAGCGTCGCCGACTCGCCGGTGGTGCCGACGGCGACGATGCCGTCAGTGCCCTCGGCGATATGCCATTCGACGAGCGCAGCAAGACTGTCCCAGTCCACGGCACCGTCCGGGAACATGGGCGTGACGATGGCAACGATGCTGCCCTTGATCATGCGATGGGAAACGCGTCGGGAAAGAGGGCGGCAAGTATAGCCGCAGCCCCGCGGGCCAGCATGACCGCGCACTCGACGGCGCCGGCGCCGCGGGGTTACTTCGCGGGCGATTGATCCTAAAATAGCGGACTTTGCTGAACCCACCTGCAATGGCCCAGAACGACAATCTGCTGACCCTCTCCGTTATCGGCAAGCCCAAGGGCAACGTGCCGCTGGAGTTGTTCAAGGCGATCCGCGAGCGCGGCGGCGAGGTCGAGGACTGCCGTATCGCCCCGATCGGTGACCGCCTGGTCGCCAACTTGCTGGTCTCCGGTAACTGGAGCACGCTCGGCCGTCTGGAAACCGCGATGCCTGGCATCGCCGAAAAACTGGACCTGCAGGTGCGCTTCGAGCGCTGCGAACCGCGCGCGATCAATCCGGAGTTCCGCCCCTACGCCGCCGAGGTCATCGCGCCGCAGGACCCGAACCTCCTGGTCAACATCCTGGAATTCTTCCAGCATCAAGATGTCGAGGTCGTTGAGATCTCGACGCAGAAATACCAATCGACCTACACCGGCGCCGACATGGCCAACGTGCAGATGGTGCTGCACGTGCCGGTGAATCAGCATCCGCAGGCGCTGCGCGAGTCGTTCATGGATCTGTGCGACGACCTCAATGCCGACGGCATGCTTGACCCCATCAAGACCTGATCCGCTGCAGCCGTCGACCCGCGGCGGCCACGCGTTTCAATCGGAGCGCTCATGAGCCTCAAGCCCGGCGACAAGATTCCCGACCTCACCCTGCCCGCCTCCGGCGATCAAGCGATCGCGCTGCGCTCGTTCAAGGGCCAGGCGCTGGTGATCTACTTCTACCCGAAGGACAGCACGCCCGGCTGCACGCTGGAGGGGCAGGACTTCAATGCGCTACTGCCGAAGTTCTCGAAGGCCGGCGCGGTCGTGCTCGGCATTTCGCGCGACAGCGTGAAGTCGCACGACAACTTCTGCGCCAAGCAGGGCTTCAAATTTTCACTGCTCTCCGATCAGGATGAGCGCGCCTGCCAGGCGTTCGACGTGATCCGCGAGAAGAGCCTGTACGGCCGCAAGTATCTGGGCGTGGATCGCAGCACCTTCCTGTTCGATGCCAAGGGCATCCTGCGCAGCGAATGGCGTGGCGTGAAGGTGAAAGGTCACGCCGCTGCGGTACTGGAGGCGGTGAAGGCGCTGTAGAGCGTTTTCGCCTGCGGAGAGTTCGTAGCGCACCGGCGGTCGACACAATGCGGTGCGGCTTGAAACCATAGCGCGAATTCGCGCGCGCGGGTATCCCTTTTCGCGGACCCTCGGCTGGGCTAGGCTGAAATCGAAGTCGCGCACTCCGCGCACGCTTCATCAAACCGTCATACGCCGCCCGCCCGCTACAAGCCGTCATTAGTACGCACCGCAACAGCCGGCCGCTGCATCCAGCCTTCGACGCAGGGCAAGGCCGCTGTCCCCTTCCATTTCGCACGAAGGCCACGGCATCACGCCGCCGGCCAGGGGCTCCTCGTACCTGATCCATGAGCAAGCGCAAGATTTTCGTACTCGACACCAACGTCCTTCTCCACGACCCCTCCTCGATTTTCCGCTTCGAAGAACACGACCTCTACATCCCGATGGTCGTGCTGGAAGAACTGGATGCCGCCAAGAAAGGCACCAGCGAAGTCGCCCGCAACGCACGTCAGGTCAGCCGGTTTCTCGACGAGCTGATGCAGGACAAGAACCACGCGCAGATCGAGAAGGGCCTGACCCTGCCCGGTACGCATGGCCCGCTCAACGGCAAGGGCAACGGCAAGAGCGGCGAGCCGGCGACCGGAAAGCTGTACTTCCAGACGCGGCCTGCCGACGCCACGCTGCCCGGCCTGATGCCCGGCAACAAGCCGGACAACAGCATCCTGATCAACGCGCTGGAGGTGCAGAACCGCAACCCCGGCCGTCGCGTCACCCTGGTCAGCAAGGACATCAACCTGCGCATCAAGGCAGCCATCGTCGGCGTCAACACCGACGATTACGCCAACGATCGCGTTCTCGACGATCTCGACTTGCTGTACTCCGGCTACAAGGAGCTGCCCGTCGATTTCTGGAGCACGCACGGCGAGCGCATGGAGAGCTGGCAGGACAGTCGTGGCCGTGCCAGCTACCGCATCAAGGGGCCGCTGGTGAAGGAGTGGCATGCCAACCAGTTTCTCTACATTCCCGACGACGATGACGAACGCGGGCTGGAGCTGGTCGTCAGCCGCATCGAGGGCACGACCGCGGAGATGCGGGTGGTCCGCGACTACCGGGCCGGGAAGGCCGGCGTCTGGGGGGTGCACGCCAAGAATCGCGAGCAGAACTTCGCCCTCAACCTGCTGCTCGACCCGGATATCGACTTCGTCACCGTGCTCGGCACCGCCGGCACCGGCAAGACGCTGCTGACGCTGGCCGCCGGCCTGGCGCAGACGATGGACGAGCAGCGCTATCGCGAAATCATCATGACGCGCGTCACCGTACCGCTGGGCGAGGACATCGGCTTCCTGCCCGGCACGGAAGAGGAAAAGATGACGCCGTGGATGGGCGCATTGATGGACAACCTCGAAGTGCTGACGCAGAACAGCAACGCTGGCGACTGGGAGCGCGCGGCGACCAACGACCTGCTCGCCAAGCGCATCAAGATCCGCTCCCTGAACTTCATGCGCGGCCGTACGTTCCTGAATCGCTACATCATCATCGACGAGGCCCAGAACCTGACCGCCAAGCAGATGAAGACGCTGATCACGCGCGTTGGTCCTGGCTCGAAGATGATCTGTCTCGGCAACCTCGGCCAGATCGACACGCCCTATCTCACCGAAACCACATCAGGCCTGACTTACGTCGTCGATCGCTTCCAAGGTTGGCCGCACGGCGGTCACGTGACGCTGGCGCGCGGCGAACGATCGAGACTCGCGGCCTTCGCTTCCGACATACTGTGAGCCTCATCCGATACTGAGGCGAACACGATGCTGGGACGCGTCGCGAAATCCGTGAAGAACAGCGCCATCGCCGCGGCGTTGAGGGCCTATGTCAACGACAAGTTCGGCGAATACGGCGAGGTGATGGACTGCTCGGTCGATACCGAGCAGAACCGCCTGACCGTGCTCGCCAAGCTCAAGGGCGAGCGCGACACGGTCAGCGCCACGCTCGAGCGCTACGAGATCCTGCGCGAAGGCGACAAGGTGTTCATCAAGCTGCACGGCTTCTCCAGCTCGCGTGCCTGGCTGACCCTGCTGCTGAACAAGCTGTTGTCCGGCAAGCGCTATCCCCTGCCCTCGGCGGTTGCCTCGCTGCTGTGAGTGCCGTTTGAACGAGGCCGGCTTTCGCAAGCGGACCGCGCCCTGGCCCGGCGTCGCCCACGACGTCACATGGCAGGACGACCTGGCGGCTTCGGTCGCCGGCAAGATGTTCGCGGTCTACGGCCTGCGCGGCCGCGACTGCGGTCGCTTCAGCTTCAAGGTGCCGGACGACCCGTTTCTCGCCTTGACCGATCAGCCGGGCCTGGCACCGGCCCCGTCTGCGGCGCGCTACCACCGGGTCAGCACCATCGAACCGCAACGCCACGGCGCCGCATGGCTGTCGCGGATGATCCGGCAGCCCTACGAACTCGTCGCCGCACGCCTGCCGAAGCAAACCCGGCGCAAGCTCGGGCTGCTGCGCTGACCGGCAGCGCATGAGCAGCGACGCCTGAGCCCCGCTGCATCATGGAACTCACGCCCGACCTGCTGGTGCTGATCGCGGCGCTGTGCACCTTCGCTTTTCTGGCCGGCTTCATCGACGCCGTGGTCGGCGGGGGCGGCCTGGTGCAGATTCCAGCGCTGTTCGTGCTGCTGCCGGAAACCGCACCGGCCACGTTGCTGGGCACCAACAAGTTCGCCAGCGTCTGGGGTACCGGCGCGGCGGCCTGGCAATACCTGCGCCGCGTGCCGGTGGAATGGCGCGCCACCTGGCCCACGGCGGTCGCCGCACTGATCTTCGGCTTTCTCGGTGCACGTACCGCGGCGCAGCTGCCGATCGACTGGTTTCGCCCACTGGTGTTCGGACTGCTGCTCGCGGTGCTGGCCTATACCCTGTGGAAAAAGGATCTGGGCGCACTGCATGCGCCGCGCCTGAGTCGCCGCAGCGAGTTGTGGACGGGTATCGCCACCGGCAGCGCCATTGGTTTTTACGACGGCATCTTCGGCCCCGGTACCGGCTCGTTCCTGATCTTCGCCTTCGTCGGGCTGTTCGGTTTCAGCTTTCTCGCGGCATCCGCCTCGGCCAAGCTGGTCAACGTCGTCACCAACCTCGCCGCACTGGCCTATTTCGTCACTACCGATCACGTGCGCTACGAGATCGCGATACCCATGGCCCTGTTCAACGTCGCCGGTAGCCTGACCGGCACCACGCTGGCGATCCGCAAAGGCAGCGGCTTTGTGCGCGCACTGTTCATCGTCGTGGTCTGCGCGCTGCTGGCGCGCTTCGCCTGGGACCTGCTGCGCGCTTAGGCGCGATCGGCGGGAAACGTCAGCGTGGCAGCCAGCGAGTCGAGCCCCTGCAACAGCATCAGCAGCCGGTCCAGACCCAGCGCAACCCCTGCGCAGTCCGGCAGGCCGGCCTGCAGCGCCGCGATCAGCTCGCGATCGTACGGCGGCACCACGCGATGACGGGCCTGGCGCCAGGCCTGATCCGCCTGGAAGCGACGCGCCTGTTCGCCGGCGTCGGTCAACTCGTGAAAGCCGTTGGCCAGTTCGAGCCCGCGCCAGAACAGCTCGAACCGCTCGGCCAGCGGTGGATTGCCCGCGCGGATACACGACAGCGCCGCCTGCGACGCGGGAAAATCGTAGACGAAGGTCGGTCGTTCACCACCGAGTTGCGGGCCGACCCGGTAGGACATCCACAGGTCCAGCCAGAAATCGCGGTCGGCCGCTTCTGCCGGGGTCACCCCGATCGGCTCCGCGATATCGGCCGATTGCAGGCGCGCTCGTAATGAAGCCGCATCCAGCGCATGCGGATCGAAGCCGGCATGACGCTCGAACGCCTGCGCGTAGCTCAGACGCTCGCAGGGCATGCCGTCCATGCCGCAGGCGGCCAGCAAGGCATCGATCTCGCTCATCAGCGCGTGGTGATCGAAGCCCGGTCGGTACCACTCCAGCATCGTGAACTCGGGGTTGTGATGCCGCCCCTGCTCCTCGAGCCGGAACACGCGCGCGACCTGGTAGATCGGCCCACTGCCGGCGGCGAGCAGACGCTTCATCGCAAACTCCGGCGACGTCTGCAGCCACGATCCACTTGCAGTAGAGAAGCTCTCGATATGCCGGTCTACCGTGGCGTGCCGCGACAGGATCGGTGTTTCGACTTCCAGCACACCGCGCTGCGCAAAGAACGCGCGCACCGCACCGTACAGCGCCGCGCGCGCGCGCAAGGTTTCGTTAGTGGCGGTCGGCTTCCAGCTTTCCATTGGGGATAAAGCATAAGGCCGCCCGAAGGCGGCCTTGAGCGTGACGATGGTCAGCTTACTTGCCGGCGCGGTTCAGATACTCGCCAGTGCGGGTATCGACCTTGATCTTCTCGCCCTGCTGGATGAACAGCGGCACCTTGACGATGGCGCCCGTCTCCAGCTTGGCTGGCTTGCTGCCACCGGTGGCGGTGTCGCCCTTCAGGCCCGGATCGGTCTCGACGATAGCCAGTTCGACCGTATTCGGCGCGTAAACGATCAGCGGCACCTCGTTCCACAGCGTGACGCGCACGGTCTCCTCACCCTTCAGCCACTGCGCAGACTCGGCCATCGCTTCCTTGCCGGCCTGAATCTGTTCAAAGGACTTCGGGTCCATGAACGTCCAGAATTCGCCGTCGTTGTACAGGTACTGCATGTCCTTGTCTTCGACGTCCGCCGCCTCCAGCGTGTCGCCGGACTTCAGCGTGCGATCGAGTACACGGCCGGTCTTGAGGTTGCGGATCTTGATCGTGTTGGTGGCCTGGCCCTTGCCCGGCTTGCGGTACTCGTTGTCGATGACCGAGTACGGATCGCCGTCGATCAGCAGCTTGGTACCGGCCTTCATTTCGTTCGTGCTGACGGATGCCATGAGACTCTCTGGTGATTGCGGGTTGCCGCCATGCGGTCGGGCGGCCAGAATTGCGGCCGGCATGATACCGAAAGCCTCCGCACCGCGACAGCAGGCGCCCCAGTGGCAGCACGAACTGCGCGAGGCCTACAGCCGTCCCGAAGAACTGCTCGCCGCCCTGGGCCTCCCGGCCCTGCCGGCGCTGGCGGCCAACCGCCTGCGCGGCTTCCCATTGCGGGTGCCGCGCAGCTACGTCGCGCGCATGCGACCCGGCGATCCCGAAGACCCCCTGTTCCTGCAGGTGTGGCCGGCGGCGCTCGAACAAGAGGACGCGCCCGGTTTCGTCCTGGACGCGGTCGGCGATCTGCACAAGCTGCGCGGCGGCGGCCTGATCCACAAATACCACGGCCGCGCCCTGGTCATCGCCACCGGCGCCTGCGCCGTGCACTGCCGTTACTGCTTCCGTCGGCATTTCCCCTACGGCGAGCAACTCGGGGCGCGCGATCACTGGCGCCAGGCGCTGGAGACGATCGCTGCGGACCCTTCCATCGAGGAGGTGATCCTGTCCGGCGGCGACCCGCTGTCCCTGTCCGATGACAAACTCGCCGAGTTCGCACGGGGCCTCGACGCGATCGCGCATGTCCGGCGCCTGCGGCTGCATACGCGACAACCGATTGTGCTGCCGTCCCGCGTCGATGAACGGCTGCTCGACTGGCTGGATGCCAGCCGACTGCAAAAGGTCTTCGTGCTGCACGCCAATCATGCCAACGAACTGGACGAGCGGGTCCGGGACGCCATCCGGCCGCTGCGCGAACGCGGCATCACCCTGCTGAACCAGGCCGTGCTGCTGCGCCGCATCAACGATTCGTCGGCTGCGCTGGCCGATCTATCGGAAAAGCTGTTGGAATGCGGCATCCTTCCGTACTATCTACACTTGCTGGACCGGGTGGCCGGCGCCGCGCATTTTCTGGTCGATGACGCCGAAGCGACCTCGCTGATGCGCGAGTTGAGCGCCCGCCTGCCCGGATACCTGATACCGCGCCTGGTTCGTGAAGAGCCGGGCGCCACGTCAAAAACATGGATCGCATGGTAGCCAACGCCCAGACCGCCAGTCCGCCCGCCGCGACGCCTAGCGCCGCCAGCAGTGTCGTCCTGGTGATCGCCGAATCCGAGAGCATCGCCAAGCGCATCGAAAGTTATCTGCGCAATGCCGGCCATCCGATCCGCTGCGCCTGGGTCACCGATCTCGAAGACACCGAGGAAGCGCTGCGCCGTGGCGCACCCGACCTGCTGCTGTGCGCCGACAACCTGCAACAAGCGCCGCTGAAGGACACGATCGATTTGTGCCGGCATCTCGCGCCTGACCTGCCGGTGGTGCTGCTGAGCACGCGCTTTGCCGCCGAAGACACCGTGGCGGCGCTGGCCGCCGGCGCGGTGGATCACGTCTCCTACGAAGACCTGCGTCACCTGCGCCATCTCGAACTGGTGCTGCTGCGCGAGTTCACCAACCATCGCCACCTACGCGAACTGCGCTCGACCCGGAAACGCCTGGAGGGTTTCGAGTCCCGCCACCAGCAGTTGCTGACCGATACCAACGATGCCGTCGCGCACATCCAGGAGGGCATTCTCTCGGGCGTGAATCCATCGTTCGCCAACCTGCTCGGGTACGACGATGTCGACGAGCTGAACGGCCTCCCGCTAATGGACGTGGTGGCGCAGGACCATACCCCCAAGGTCAAGGAGTATCTGAAGCTGCTGCTCAAGGGCAAACAGGACGGAAAGCCCCTGGAATGCTGCCTGATGCATCGCGACGGTCGCCGCGTCAGCATCAACGCGCGCCTGACCGTCAGCGAAGCCGACGGCGAACCGCTGGTGGAAATGCTGATTCGCTCAGAAGCCAGCAGCAGCGCAGCCACGGCCGTGACCGCACCGGGCGCCCCCGCCGCCCATGGCCGTATTGCGTACTTCGAGGCGCTGGCCGCCTCGATCGCCGGTGCCAGCCAGCAGAAGGCGCATCGCGCCGCACTGATTCTCGCCATCGACAACTTCGGCGGCGCCGAGGATCGGCTCGGCCTGCATGACGCGGAACAGGCAGTCGATGCGCTCATGGAGTGGGTTCGCAGCAAGCTGTTGCCGGGCGAGCAGGTCTTCCGCTTTTCCAGTTCAGAGCTGGCGCTGCTGATCGCCCGCCCTGAATCCCAGGAGGTCTCCAAATTCGGGGAAACACTGGTTGCAGAAGCGCCCAAGCAGATCTTCAGCACCGCCAGCCATGAAGCGCATCTGCCGCTGACGGTCACGGCTTATCCTTACAACGGCAGCGAGCAGGCCAGCACCATCACCTCGGAGCTGGTGCGTGAAGCCCGCAAGCTCTCGACCAAGGGCGGCAAGCAGTTCGCCAATCTGGGGCCGACCGCCAAGAGCTCGCAGATCGAGCGCGAGGAGGGCCGCATCGCGGCGCTGGTCAAGAAAGCAATCGAGGACGGGCGACTCAAGCTGGCCTATCAGTCCATCGCCAGCCTGGAAGGCGACACCCGTCAGCATTTCGATGTGCTGGTGCGCGTCATCGACGAGGACGGCAAGGAGCTGCATGCCTCCGAGTTCATCCGCTCAGCCGAAAAGCATGGCCTGATGATCGCGATTGACCGCTGGGTCACTGCGCGCGCGCTGCGCGTGCAGGCCAAGCGCGATAGCGCGCAGGAAGCTTCAAGCCTGTTCGTCAAGCTCTCCGAAGACACTCTCAAGGACGCCGAAGCCTTCATTCCCTGGCTGCAGGAGCAGCTCAAGGCCCGCGCCCTGAAGCCCGGCGAAGTCGTGTTCCAGATGCAGGAAGGCATCATCGAGAAGCACATCCGCAAGGCCAAACTGATCACCAAGGCACTCAGCGATGCCGGCGCCCAGATCGCGATCGAACATTTTGGCACCGGCACCAACTCCGAGCAGATGATGGAACATCTGCCGATGCAGTTCGTGAAGTTCCACTACAACTTCACCAAAAACTTCAACGACAAGGACATGCAGAAGAAGATGACGACCTTGATGGAAGTCGCCAAGAACAAGCGCATCAAGGTGATCGTCTCTCACGTCGAGGACGCCAACGTCATGGCGCGGCTGTGGCAGATGGGCGTCAATTTCATCCAGGGCTACCACGTGCAGGAGCCGGAAGTGGTGCTGCTGTCGGCTGAAGTCGGACGCTGAGCACGCGCGGTAACGAAACAAAAAAGGCGGCCCGACGGCCGCCTTTTTTGTGACTCGGAAAGCGCGTTACTGCACCACACCGCTCTGCTGCAGACGCTCGATGCGCAGCTCCAGCGGCGGATGGGTCGAGAACAGCTTGGCAACGCCGCCGCTGATGCCGAAAGCCGACATCTGCTCCGGCAACGTCGATTGGCCATGAGCCGCCTTGAGGCGCTCGAGCGCAGCGATCATCTTGCGACGACCGGCCAGATGGGCACCCGCCGCATCGGCGCGGAACTCGCGGTGGCGCGAGAACCAGGCGGCAACCATCTGCGCCAGGAAGCCCAGCACGATCTGCAGCACGATCACCGTCAGGAAGTAGCCCGGACCGCTGCCGGAGCTGCCATCACGCTTGAACAGCGCCTGGTCGACGACCGCCCCGATCACGCGCGACAGGTAGATCACGAAGGTATTGAGCACGCCCTGGATCAGCGCCATCGACACCATGTCGCCGTTGGCGACGTGGCCGATCTCGTGGCCGAGTACGGCCTCGACCTCGTCCTGCTTCATGTGCCGCAGCAGGCCGGTGGACACGGCGACCAGCGCGTTGTTCTTGTTCATGCCGGTGGCAAAGGCATTCGGCTCCGGCGCGTCGTAGACCGCGACCTCCGGCATGCCGATGCCAGCCGCCCGTGCCTGACGCTCGACGGTCTGCATCAGCCACATTTCGGCCGAGTTCTTGGGCTGAGTGATGACCTGCGCGCCGGTCATGCGCTTGGCCGACCACTTGGACATCGCCAGCGAAATGAAGGAACCGACGAAGCCCATGATCGCCGCCATCACGATCAGCGGCACCTGCTGGCCGCCACCGATGCCGAGCAGGGTCGTGATCAAGGTCAGCACCGCGATCACGGCGATATTGGTCAGGGCGAGATAGAAAAACGCACGCATGAAAGGACTGCCTCTATGGGGTATCCGACATCACTATCTGGGGACTGGGACCGCAAACTCAAGCGGAAGGTTTCCCGCCCTCGGCCTGCATGCTATCGACACGCTGGAAGCCGCGCGGCAGGTGGCTACCGCGGCTGGCACGGGCACCGCCGTAACCCTCGAGATCGGACGGCTTGAGTGTCAGCGTGCGCTTGCCGCAGACCAGCGTCAGGCTGGCGCCGGCCGGCAGCACGGTGGTGGCCAGAATGCGGTCTTCGCCCTTGAGCGCGATCAGCTTGTTGCCCTTGCCCTTGGCCAGTTCCGGCAGTTCCGAGAGCGGGAACACCAGCAGGCGGCCTTCGGCGGTGGCCAGCGCGTAGCGGTCCTGCCCCGGGTTGAAGGTGCGCACCGGCGGCAGCACGCTGGCGCCATCGGCCACCGAGACCACGGCCTTGCCGACGCGGCGGTTGGATTCCAGGTCGCCCAATTTGGCGATGAACCCATAGCCCTCGTCGCTGCCGAGCACCAGCGTCTCGCCCGCATCGCCCATCATCAGGCCGACGATGCGGCCGCCGTCCTGGATGTCGAGCTTGGTCGTCACCGGCTCGCCCTGCGAACGCGCCGACGGCAGCTCGCGCGGGTTCAGCGTGTAGCTGCGACCGCGATGGTCGAGCAGCACCAGCAGCTGGTTGGTCTTGCCCTGCACCGCCGTGAGGTACTCGTCGCCAGCCTTGTAGCTGAGCGTGGTCGGGTCGAGCTCGTGGCCCTTGCCGGCACGGATCCAGCCGGCCTTCGACAGCACGACGGTGACCGGTTCGGCCGGGATGATCTCGGTGGCTTCCAGCGCGGCGGCCGGCGGGCGCGCGTTGATCGGGCAGCGGCGCTCGTCGCCGTACTTCTTGGCGTCTTCCTTCAGCTCCTCGCCGATCAGCTTCTTCAGCTTGTCGTCGTCGCCGAGCAGTTCTTCGAGCTTGGCGCGCTCGGCCGCGAGTTCGGCCTGCTCGCCCTTGATCTTGATCTCCTCGATCTTCTGCAGGTGACGCAGCTTGAGGTCGAGGATGTAGTCGGCCTGGACTTCCGTCAGCGCGAAGGCCGTCATCAGCTTGGCCTTCGGATCGTCCGCGGTGCGGATGATGTGAATGACCTCGTCGATGTTCAGGTAGGCGATCAGCAGGCCTTCGAGCAGGTGCAGGCGCTCGTTGACCTTGTTCAGCCGGTGATTGAGTCGCTTCGTCACCGTCTCGAAGCGGTACTGCAGCCACTCGTTGAGGATGTCCTTGAGGTTCTTGACCTTGGGCCGGCCGTCGAGGCCGATCATGTTGAGATTGACGCGGTAGCTGCGCTCGAGGTCCGTCGTCGCAAACAGGTGCGCCATCAGCGCATCGGTGTCGACGCGGTTGGAGCGCGGCACGATGACCAGGCGCGTCGGATTCTCGTGATCGGATTCGTCGCGCAGATCCTCGACCAGCGGCAGCTTCTTCGCACGCATCTGGTCGGCGATCTGCTCCAGCACCTTGGCCGGCGACACCTGGAACGGCAGGTGCGTGACGATGACGTTGCCGTCCTCGTCGCGCTCCCAGCGTGCGCGGGCGCGCACCTGGCCGTTGCCGGTCTGGTAGATCTTCAGCAGGTCGTGCGGCTCGGAGACGATCTCGCAGGACGTCGGGAAGTCCGGACCCGGCACGAACTCGCAGAGCTTCTCGACGTGCGCGTTCGGATGCTTGAGCAGATGCAGACAGGCCTGCACCAGCTCGCGCAGGTTGTGCGGCGGGATGTCGGTGGCCATGCCGACCGCGATGCCGGTGGTGCCATTGACCAGGATGTTCGGCAGGCGTGCCGGCAGCAGGCGCGGCTCGTCGAGCGTGCCGTCGAAGTTCGGCGCCCACTCGACCGTGCCCTGCTCCAGCTCACCCAGCAAGGTCGCCGCGTACGGCGTCAGCCGCGACTCGGTGTAGCGCATCGCCGCGAACGACTTCGGGTCGTCCGGCGAACCCCAATTGCCCTGGCCATCGACCAGCGGATAGCGATAGTTGAACGGCTGCGCCATCGTGACCATGGCTTCGTAGCAAGCCGAGTCACCGTGCGGGTGGAACTTGCCGATCACGTCACCGACGGTGCGCGCCGACTTCTTATGCTTCTGGCCCGCGCTCAGTCCGAGTTCGGACATCGCGTAGATGATGCGGCGCTGCACCGGCTTGAGGCCGTCGGCGATGTTGGGCAGCGCGCGGTCCAGCACCACGTACATCGAGTAGTCGAGGTAGGCCTTTTCCGCAAAGACGCGCAGCGGCAGGCGTTCGGTTTCGATCAGATCCGTCATGTTCTATCTCAGACTTCCGCGCGATTGCCTTCGCGCTCGAGCCAATCCTTTCTATCGCCGGCGCGCTTCTTCGCCAGCAGCATGTCCATCACCTGCTCGGCCGGGGTTTCGTCCAGGCCCAGTTGCACGAGGCGACGCGTATCGCGCGACATCGTGGTCTCGCGCAGTTGCAGCGGGTTCATCTCGCCCAGGCCCTTGAAGCGCGTGACCTGGATCTTCGACTTGTTGCCTTCCGCGCTGAGGCGGTCGAGCACGCCCTGCTTCTCCGCCTCGTCGAGCGCGTAGTAGACCTGCTTGCCGGCGTCGATGCGGAACAGCGGCGGCATCGCGATGTACACGTTGCCGGCCTCGACCAGCGGGCGGTAGTGCTTCAGGAACAGCGCGCACAGCAGGGTCGCGATGTGCAAGCCGTCGGAGTCGGCGTCGGCGAGCACGCAGATCTTGCCGTAGCGCAGCGTGGAGATGTCCGCACTGCCGGGATCGACGCCGATCGCCACGGAGATGTCGTGGATTTCCTGCGAGCCCAGGGCTTCGTTGGAATCGACTTCCCAGGTGTTCAGAATCTTGCCGCGCAGCGGCATGATCGCCTGGTACTCGCGATCGCGCGCCTGCTTGGCGCTTCCACCGGCCGAATCGCCTTCGACCAGGAACAGTTCAGTGATCGCCGGATCGGAGGACACGCAGTCGGCGAGCTTGCCCGGCAGCGCCGGACCGCTGGTCACCTTCTTGCGCACCACCTGCTTGGCGAGCTTGAGGCGCGCGTTGGCGTTGGCGATGACCAGCTGCGCGATCTGCTCGCCGGCCTCGGTGTGCTGGTTCAGCCACAGGCTGAAGGAGTCGTGGACCACGCCCTGCACGAAGGCCGCGGTCTCGCGCGACGACAAGCGCTCCTTGGTCTGTCCGGCGAACTGCGGGTCCTGCATCTTCACGCTGAGCACGTAGGCGCAGTTCTGCCACACGTCTTCCGGCGTCAGCTTGAGACCGCGCGGCAGCAGGTTGCGGAACTCGCAGAACTCGCGGATCGCCTCGGTCAGGCCGGTGCGCAGTCCATTGACGTGCGTACCGCCCTGCGCAGTCGGAATCAGGTTGACGTAGCTCTCGGCGACGGGCTCGACGCGACCCCCAAATCCAGGTGCATCCTGGTTGATCCAGACCAGCGCCCACTCGGCCTCTTCACGCGCCGCCTTGAACTGGCCGATGAAAGGCTCGGCCGGCAGCGTCTCGGCGCCCTGCAGCGCGTCCTTCAGGTAATCCGGCAGGCCGTTCTCGTACTGCCAGACCACCTCTTCCTTGTTGATCTGGTCCTTGAGCGTGACCTTCAGGTTGGGGCACAGCACCGCCTTGGCGCGCAGCACCTGCTTCAGACGCGGGATCGAGAACTTGGGGCTGTCGAAGTACTTGGGGTCGGCCCAGAAACGCACGGTCGTGCCGGTGCGGTTCTTCGGCACCGTGCCGATCTCCTTCAGCGGCTTGGACCGCTCGCCGTCCTTGAACTCGATCTGGTACTCGGCGCCGCCGCGGCAGACGCGCACTTCCAGCTTGGTCGACAGCGCGTTGACGACGGACACGCCAACGCCGTGCAGGCCGCCAGAGAACTGGTACTGCTTGTTGGAGAACTTGGCGCCCGAATGCAGCTTGGTCAGGATCAGTTCGACACCGGTGACCTTGTGCACCGGATGCACGTCCACCGGCATGCCACGGCCGTTGTCGGCCACTTCCAGCGAGCCGTCCTCGTGGACGGTCACGGTCACTGCATCGCAGTGCCCGGCCAAAGCCTCGTCCACCGCGTTGTCGATGACTTCCTGGGCCAGGTGGTTGGGGCGGCTGGTCTCGGTGTACATGCCCGGGCGCTTGCGCACCGGGTCCAGGCCCTGCAGAACTTCGATTGCTTCGGCGCTGTAATTGCTTGCGGCTGCCATGAGAGGGGTCGTTTAAGAGCGCGGCGACCTTAACGGAAAGGCTCCGGACCGGGCAACCGGGCTAAACTGCGCCGGTTTGCGGTCCGGAATGCCGAGTTTCCGTCGCCGATGGCAACATTATTCTACATTTCGTCACTCCAAGGACCGCATCATGGCCCGTAAAGCGGAAACCTCCGAAGCCGATCCGGTCGGACGCTTCGAGGAGGCGATGACCGAGCTCGAAGACATCGTGCGGCGCCTGGAAGCCGGCGAGCTGCGACTGGAGGAGTCGCTGAAACTGTTCGAACGCGGCACCGACCTGACCCGCCATTGCCGCCAGGCCCTCGACAGCGCCGAACTCAAGGTCAAGAACCTGCTCGACAAGCCGGCAGATCCCGAGGCCTGATGAGCGCCACCGGCTTCGAATCGCGCATCGAGACCTATCGACAGCGCCTGCAGGATCACCTCTCGCGCTGGCTGCCGCCCGCCGACCAATACCCGGCGCGCCTGCATGAAGCGATGCGCTACGCCAGCGAGGGCGGCAAGCGGCTGCGCCCGCTGCTGGTCTACGCCGCCGGCGAGGTGCTGGGATTGCCGGCGCGCGCGCTGGATGCACCGGCCAGCGCGGTCGAACTGATCCACGTCTATTCGCTGGTCCACGACGACCTGCCGGCGATGGACGACGACGACCTGCGTCGCGGCCGGCCCACGGTCCACAAGGCCTACGACGAGGTGCTGGCCATCCTGGTCGGCGATGGTCTGCAGGCCTTGGCATTCCAGGTGCTGGCGCAGGGCGAGCAGTCGGATCTGCGCGCCGAACAACGCCTGAAGATGATTGAAGTGCTGGCCGAGGCCGCGGGCAGCCGTGGCATGGTCGGCGGCCAGGCCGTCGATCTGGCGTCGACCCATCAGCAACTGACGCTGCCCGAACTCGAAGCCCTGCACATCCACAAGACCGGCGCGCTGATCCGTGCCTGCCTGCGCATGGCCGCCTACGCGAAATCGCCGCTGGACGGCGGCCATCTGGACGCCCTGGACCGCTACGGCAAGTGCATCGGCCTCGCCTTCCAGATCCAGGACGACATCCTCGATATCGAGTCCAACAGCGCCACGCTCGGCAAGACCGTCGGCAAGGACGAGGCCAGCCACAAGTCCACGTACCCGTCGGTCATGGGGCTGTCGGCCGCGAAGCTGCGCGCCACCGAACTATTCGACGGGGCCCGCGCGGCGCTCGCGCCCTTCGGCGCCGACGCCGAGCCGCTGCTGTGGCTGGCGCGACACATCCAGGGCCGCCAGCACTAGATTGCTGCGCCGCAGCATTGACCCGATAATGACCGCGTTCCGAAGGCTGGATTGCACCAATTCTGCGCAGTGAGTCCGTCATAATTCCGACATGAGCGAAATCCCCGGATATTCCCTGTTGGGCCGCGTCGACACGCCGTCCGATCTGCGCAAACTGGCTGCTGACGATCTGCCGCACCTGGCCGTCGAACTGCGCCGCTTCCTGATCGAGACGCTGGGCCGCATTGGCGGCCACTTCGCCGCCAACCTCGGCACGGTGGAACTGAGCATCGCCCTGCATCGCTGCTTCGAGACACCGCACGACCGCGTGGTCTGGGACGTCGGCCACCAGGCCTACCCGCACAAGATTCTCACCGGCCGTCGCGCGCGATTGGAAACGATCCGCCGCCTCAATGGTCTGGCACCGTTCTGTCATCGCGCCGAAAGCGAGTACGACACCTTCGGTGTCGGCCACTCCTCGACGTCGATCTCCGCCGCCGCCGGCATGGCCGCTGCGGTGCGCGTCAAGAACGAGCAACGCCGCGTCGTCGCGGTGATCGGCGACGGCGGCATGACCGCCGGCATGGCCTTCGAAGCGCTGAATCACGCCGGCCATCTCAACCTCGACCTGCTCGTCATCTACAACGATAACGACATGTCGATCTCCGAGAACGTCGGTGCCCTGCGCGACCACTCGGCGCGGCTGCTGAAGAAGCTCGGCCTCAACACGCCGCAGCGCCTGCAACCGCAGAACGACGAAGAGCACAACGAAGCGCACCTGGAGAATCCAGGCGCGCTGTTCGAAACCTTCGGCTTCAACTACCACGGCCCGATCGACGGCCACGATCTCGACGCGTTGATCGGCACGCTGGATCGCCTCAAGGACGCGCGCGGCCCGCAACTGCTGCACGTCGTCACCACCAAGGGCAAGGGCTTCGAGCCGGCGGAAGCCGATCCGATCAAGTACCACGGCGTCACCCAGTTTGATCCCGTCACCGGCGCCTTCCCACCGAAGAAGGCAGGCGGCACGCCCAGCTACACCCAGGTATTCGGCGACTGGCTGTGCGAAGCCGCGGCGCGCGATCCGCTGGTCGTCGGCATCACCCCGGCGATGCGCGAGGGCTCGGGCCTCGTCGAATTCTCGCAACGCTTTCCGAAGCGCTACTACGACGTCGGCATCGCCGAGCAACACGCGGTGACGCTCGCCGCGGGCCTGGCCTGCGAAGGCCTGAAACCGATCTGCGCGATCTATTCGACCTTCCTGCAGCGCGGTTACGACCAGCTGGTGCACGACGTCGCGATCCAGAATCTGCCGGTCGTGTTCGCGATCGACCGCGGCGGACTGGTCGGCGCCGACGGCGCCACGCACCACGGCGTATTCGATCTGTCCTATCTGCGCTGCGTGCCGAATCTGGTCGTCATGGCACCGTCTGACGAACATGAATGCCGGCGCATGCTCAGCACCGGCCTCGAGCTCAAGCAACCCAGCGCTGTGCGCTATCCGCGCGGCAACGGTCTGGGCCGCGCGGTTGACGGCGACCTCAAGCCGATTGCCGTCGGCAAGGGCCGCATCGTGCGCGAGGCACACGGCCGCCGGCGTCCGCGCGTCGCCTTCCTCGCCTTCGGCACGATGGTGCAGCCGGCGCTGGAAGCCGCCGAGATTCTCGACGCGGTCGTCGCCGACATGCGCTTCGTCAAGCCGCTGGATACCGAGCTGATCCTGGAACTGGCCAACGAGAACGACCTGCTGGTCACGATCGAGGACAACGCCCGCCTTGGCGGTGCCGGCTCCGGTGTCAACGAGGTGCTGGTGGCGCAGCACCACACGGTGCCGGTGCTCAATCTCGGCCTGCCCGACCACTTCATCGAGCACGGCACGCGGGAAGAACTACTGGCGCAGTGTGGGCTCGATACACCGGGCATCCTGCGCGCCGTGCAGAAACGCCTGCGCGCCAAGGATCTGGACGAACGCGGCGCGGGCCAACGTCAGTCCGGCTGAGCCAAGACGGGCAGACCGCTGGCGGTTCAACGAGACGACTGCGTTTCCAGCCGCTCTAACCGCGCCTGCAGCGCCGCCACCTGCTGCTCCAGAGAGGCGTCCTGCGCTAGCGGGCCACCGCGACGGCGCGCCGACGATCGTCGCAGGCTGTCGCGCACGACCGGCGCCAGCAGGCGCAGCAGCCCTTCCATGAACACCGCGCCGGTGACGCCGAATACCACGAGTGCCGCGAAAATCAGATCGTGCATGGAAAGCTCCAGATGAGCGGGCTCAGGCGCCCGGGTAAAACAGATCTTCGATGCGGCGCTGGAACAGCGCGGCAAGCTTGAAGGCCAGCGGCAGGCTCGGGTCGTACTTGCCGGTCTCGATCGCGTTCACGGTCTGACGCGAGACGCCGAGGCGCTCGGCGAGATCCTGCTGCGTCCAGCCCTGCTCGGCGCGGCAATCGCGCACGATGTTGTCCATCAGCGGTACCGTCGCCGGGCCAGCAGCAGGCCGACCACGAACGCCGCGCCGATCACCAGCATCGTCCAGGCCTGCGAAGGTGCTGCCATCGCGGCGAAGCGCTCCAGCACCAGCACCGCGCTGCTGTAGCCGAGCGTCACGATCAAGGCGGTCAGCGCGGCTTCCAGGTACATCTGCCGCTGCAGTTCATCGAGCCGCCGCAGCTGCCGCAGCTCCAGGCGCAGCCCGATGGCGGTCACGGCCAGCACCGGCACCATCAGCAGCCAGCGCCGCGGGTCGTGAGCGCCAAGCTGTCCGGCCAGCAAGTCCAGACTCAGCACCAGACCCAGGAACACCAGGCTCCAGCCACCCATCCAGAACCAATAGCTGCGATCGAACATGTCGTCTCAAACTGTAAAGCGAACTTGACACCATCGTGCGCGAGTCACAGCGACGTGTCAAGTATTCTTTACATCGAGCGAGCGCTGCTCACGCCATCGATGGCTGGAACCAGTTCAGGCGCTGCCGCAGGCGAACCACTTCCCCCACGATCAGCAGGCTCGGGCCCGCGGGCGGCGTGGCAGCCGCCAATGCGGGCAGGCTACCCAGATCACCCACCAGGACCTGCTGCTCTGGCAGCGTGCCGCTGCCGATCAGCGCTGCAGGCCAGTCAGCCGGCAAGCCATGCGCCTGCAGCTGAGCACAGGTCTGCGACAGCGTCACCAGCCCCATGTAAAACACCACGGTCTGACCACGGCGGGCGAGCTGGTCCCAATGCAGGTTCAAGGTACCGTCGGCGCGCGCATGCCCGGTGACAAACAGGCACGACTGCGCGTAATCGCGATGCGTCAACGGAATGCCGGCGTAGGCCGCGCAGCCGCTGGCGGCGGTGATGCCGGGCACGACCTGGAACGCGATGCCTTCCGTCATCAGCGTCTCGATCTCTTCGCCGCCGCGGCCGAAGATGAAGGGGTCCCCTCCCTTGAGCCGCAGCACGCGCTTGCCCTCGCGCGCCAGCCGCACCAGTTCGGCATTGATCTCGGCCTGGGGCAGCGCGTGCTGGCTGCGGGCCTTGCCCACGAACAGCCGCTGCGCATCGCGTCGCACCAGTTCCAGCACCGGCGCTGACACGAGACGGTCGTAGAGCACGACGTCGCACTGCTGCATCAGCCGCAGCGCACGGAACGTCAGCAGATCCGGATCGCCGGGCCCGGCCCCGACCAGATACACCTCGCCTGGCGCAGCCGTCTGCGCCCGTGCCGCATCCAATGCGGCGAGGGCCGCAGCGTCGTCGCCGGCCAGCAGTTGCTCAGGTCCGGATCCGTCAAGAAAACGCTCCCAGATCCGGCGCGCACCCGCGGAACCGACCGCCGACTCGGCAACGCGCGCACGCAGCCGCCCCATGAACGCGGCGATGCGCCCGTAGGCCGCCGGCAGCTGCGCCTCGATCCGTTCGCGCAGACGACGCACCAGTACCGGCGCGCCGCCGCCCGAGGAAATCGCAATCAGCAGCGGCGCGCGGTCAACGATCGCCGGCGTGATGAAACTGCTGAGCTCGGCGTCGTCGACGACATTGACCGGCACGCCGACGGTATCGGCAGCCAAGGCGACTTCGGCGTTGAGTGCGGCGTCGTCGGTGGCGGCGACCACCAGCCGGCAGCCCTGCACCTGAGACGATTCGAAGCGGGCGCCGAGATGTCGCGCCACCCCCTCGTCGACCGCTTGTCGCAGCTCCTCGTTGAGCGACGCGGCCACCACGTCGATCTGCGGTTGCGCGCGTCGCAGCAGACGCAGCTTGCGCGCCGCCACCTCGCCGCCGCCGACGAGCAGCACGCGCGCGCCGCGCAAGCGGAGGAAAACGGGATAGTGAGACCAGGAGACGTCCATCGCCTCGCAGCTTCGCACGACTCAACCCGCAGCGCCGACGGCCTTGGCCACCATCGTCACGCCGATGAAGACGAGGAAGCCGGCCACCAATCGCTTGAGCGGCTTCGGCGACAGGCGGAAGCCGATGCGTGTCCCGATCCAGATCCCGGGCATCGCGCCGCACAGCAGCAGCACCAGCATCCGGTAGTCGACCGTGCCGAGGCCGGCATGACCCAGACCGGCGATACCGGTGATCAGCACCGCATGCGCCAGATCGGAGCCGACCAGCTTGATCGGTTCGATGCGCGGATACAGCAACAGCAGCACCATCATCCCGATCACGCCGGCACCCACCGACGAAATGGTCACGAGGCAACCGATCAGCACGCCGGCAGCCACCGTCAAAGGCCGCTGCAGCCGCGCCAGTACACCGCCGGGCATGACGATGCCCTTGCGGCGCGCCAGATGCGCCAGCGGCTCCTGCAGCAGCGCGAAGCTCGCGGTGACGATGATCGCCACGGCCAGTACCAGCTGGATGGTCTGGTCGACACCAGGCCCCGGCTCGATGTTGCGCAGGACGATCAAGGTCAGGCCGGTGGCCGGCAAGCTACCCGCCGACATCCAGCCCACGATCTTCCAGTCCACCGAGCCGTTGCGTCCGTGCAGCACGACGCCAAAGGCCTTGCTGATGCTCGCGTACAGCAGGTCCGTGCCCACCGCCACGCTGGGCTTGATGCCGTAGAACAGAATGAGGATCGGGGTCATCAGCGAGCCGCCACCGACACCGGTGGCACCCACGGCGATGCCGACGATCAAGCCGGCGAGCACGAATCCAAATGCTTCCATAGGGATCAGCGGGAATTTGAGGCGGCGCACCTTAGCAGGTTTGGCTATGAGCTCATGCGCCCTCAGTCGTTGTCGATCGAAATAAATAAAGCTACTTTTATAGCCTCACAGCATAACGAGCCTCGCCATGAAGCTGCGGCAGTTGCACTACATCCAGGAGGTCGCGCAGCGCGGCCTCAACGTGACGGCCGCGGCCGAAGCCCTGTTCACGTCGCAGCCCGGCGTCAGCAAGCAGATCCGCCTGCTGGAGGACGAACTCGGCGTCGATGTCTTCGTGCGCAACGGCAAGCACCTCTCGGAAATTACGCCGGCGGGCCAGCGGATTCTCGAGTGCACGTCGCGGCTATTGGCGGAGGTCGAGAACATCCGTCGTGTCGCCGACGAATTCCACGACTCGGATCGCGGTGATCTTTCGATCGCCACCACGCACACGCAGGCACGCTACGCGCTGCCGCCGGTGATCCAGCCGTTTCGCAAGCATTACCCGAAAGTCTCGCTGCATCTGCACCAGGGCTCGCCCCCACAGATCGCCAAGATGGCGGCCGAGGGTCAGTCCGATTTCGCGATCGCAACCGAGGCCATGCATCACTTCGACAGCCTGGTCATGCTGCCCTGCTATCACTGGAACCGCTGCGTGCTGGTCAAACCCGATCACCCGCTCGCCAAGGTCAAGAAATTGAGCCTGCAGCAGATCGCCGAGCACCCGATCGTGACCTACACCTTCGGCTTCACCGGCCGTTCCAAGCTCGATCAGGCCTTCGCCGCCCGCGGCCTCAAGCCGGACGTGGTGCTGACCGCCGTCGATGCCGACGTCATCAAGGCCTACGTGCGCCTGGGCCTGGGGGTGGGCATCACGGCGACGATGGCTTACGACGAACGCGCCGACAAGGACCTCGTCTGTCTGCCGGCCGATCACCTGTTCGAGGCCAGCACCACGCACATCGGTTTTCGCCGCAGCATGTTCCTGCGCGGCTACATGTATGACTTCCTGCAACTGTTCGCGCCGCACCTCAAGCGCGAGCGCGTCGACGAGATCGCGGCAATCGCCGATACCGAGGAGCGTCGCAAACGTACTGAAGCGATGTTCCCCTCGCTGACCGGTCCGGTGCGCTGAGGCTTATAGCGCGCAGTTCTGAGCTTGGATCATGGCGTAACGGCGCTTTATGCGCCCCGCCCCGCCTGCTACTCTTCGCGCCCCGTCCGCAGCCCTGACCCGCATGTACCGCTACGACGCCTACGACCAGCGACTCGTCGACGAGCGCGTCGCCCAGTTCCGAGACCAGACCCGGCGCTTCCTCGCCGGCCAGCTGCCAGACGAAGAATTCCGCGCCCTGCGCCTGCGCAACGGCCTGTACATCCAGCGTTTCGCGCCGATGCTGCGCATTTCCGTGCCCTACGGCCTGCTGTCGGCCCAGCAGGTCCGGATGCTGGCGCACATCGCGCGCACTTACGACAAGGATTACGGTCACTTCACGACGCGCCAGAACATCCAGTTCAACTGGCCGAAGCTGGAGGACGTGCCGGACATCCTCGCCGACCTGGCCAGCGTGCAGATGCACGCCATCCAGACCTCCGGCAACTGCATCCGCAACATCACCAGCGATCACCTCGCGGGCGTCGCCAAGGACGAGCTGATCGATCCGCGCCCTTACTGCGAGCTGACGCGGCAGTGGGCGACGTTCCACCCGGAATTCAACTGGCTGCCGCGCAAGTTCAAGATCGCCTTCTCGGCGACGACCGGCGACCGCGCCGCGACGCTGGTGCACGACATCGGCGCGCACATCGTGCGCAACGAAGCCGGCGACCTCGGCTACTCGGTATTCGTCGGCGGCGGCCTCGGCCGCACGCCGATCATCGGCGTCAAGATTCGCGAGTTCCTGCCGGAGCTCGACCTGCTGTCGTACTTCGAAGCGATCCTGCGCGTGTACAACCGCCTCGGCCGCCGTGACAACATCTACAAGGCCCGCATCAAGATCCTGGTCAAGGAAACCGGCGCGCAGAAGTTCGCCGAACTGGTCGAGGCCGAATGGGCGAAGATCAAGGACGGCCCGCTGAAGCTGCAGCCGCAGGACATCGAGCGCATGCGCGCGCACTTCGACGAGCATCCCTATGCCGCCGATGCTGCTGCCGACACCGGCTACGCGCGCGCACTGGCCGAGGACAGCGCCTTTGCCGCCTTCGCCAAGCGCAACGTCGCCGAGCACCGTGTGCCGGGCTACAAGATCGTGTTCGTGTCGCTGAAGGCGCCGGGCATCGCGCCGGGCGACATCACCGCCGCGCAGATGGATCTGGTCGCCGATCTTGCCGAGCGCTACAGCTTCGGTGAAATCCGCGCCACGCACGACCAGAACCTGGTGCTGGCCGAGGTCGCGCAGAAGGACGTGCACACGGTCTGGCAGGCGCTGCGCGCGCAGGGCTTGGCGACGCCGAACATCGGCCTGCTGACCGACATGATCTGCTGCCCGGGCCTGGACTTCTGTTCGCTGGCCAATGCCGGCTCGATCGGCGTGGCCGAGGAAATCGGCGACCGCTTCGAACGCCTCGACGATCTCTACGACATCGGCGAGATCAAGCTGAAGATGTCCGGTTGCATGAACGGCTGCGGCCACCACAGCGTCGGCCACATCGGCATTCTCGGCGTCGACAAGAAGGGTGAGGAGTGGTACCAGGTCACGCTCGGCGGCAGCGCCGAGAACGACGCCAGCCTGGGCGATCGCACCGGCCCCTCGTTCGCCCGCGACCAGATCGCCAACGCCGTGGAAACCATCGTCAAGGTCTACCTGGATCAGCGCGAGGGCGAGGACGAAACCCTGCTCGAATGCTATCGCCGCGTCGGCATGGAACCGTTCAAGACACGCCTCTACGCCAAGGAGGCAGTGGCATGAGCGCACTGATCCGCGATCGCGTCGTCGTCGCCGACGATGCCGTCACGCTCGCCGACGATGCGCCGCTGCCGGCCACCGGCACGATCATTGTGTCCTGGACGCGCTGGCAGGCCGAGCAGGCGGCGCTGCGTGCCAGCGACCTGCGTGTTGGCGTGCAGATACCGAACACGCTGGATGTCGAGGCGGTCGGCGCTGAACTGCAGGATCGCCCGCTGATCGTGCTGAGCTTCCCCGCCTTCGGCGACGGCCGTGCCTACAGCCAGGCGCGCCTGCTGCGCGAGCGCCACAACTATCGCGGCGAGATCCGCGCCAGCGGCGCCGCCGTGGTGCGCGATCAGTTGGCGGGCATGTGGCGCAGCGGCATCAATGCCTTTGCGCTGCGCGCCGATCAGGATGCTCAGCTCTGTCTGGGCGCGTTCGAAGACTTCAGTACGGCCTATCAGCCGGCACTGGACGACACGCTGCCGGTATTCCTGCGCCGGCGCCGCGAGACGGCCTGAGCCTCTCCTCAGCCGTAACGCGTGCTGGCGTCCACACGACCAGCTTCGCCGTCCCGCAGATTGAGGTCGCCCGCTTCAGTCACTCGATACCAACGACTGTCGAGGCGGTCAGCCGATCGCCTCGGCGCCGTTCATGTACGGACGCAACACCGTCGGCACCGTGATGCGGCCATCGGCCTGCTGGTAATTTTCCAGCACCGCCACCAGCGTGCGCCCGACGGCGAGTCCCGAGCCGTTGAGCGTGTGCACCAGTTCGGTCTTCTTGGTTTCCGGATGCCGGTAGCGCGCCAGCATGCGCCGCGCCTGGAAATCCTCGCAGTTCGAGCACGAAGAAATCTCGCGATAGCGCTGCTGGCTCGGAATCCAGACTTCCAGATCATAGGTCTTGGCCGCGCCGAACCCCATGTCGCCGGTGCATAGCGACAGCACGCGATACGGCAGCTCCAGCTTCTTCAGGATCGCCTCGGCATGCGAAGTCAGCTGCTCCAGCGCGTCGTAGGACTTCGACGGCTCGACGATGTGCACCAGCTCGACCTTGTCGAACTGGTGCTGGCGGATCATGCCGCGCGTGTCGCGGCCGGCCGAGCCCGCTTCGGAGCGGAAGCACGGCGTGTGCGCCACCCACTTCTTCGGCAGCTGTTCGGCCGCGAGAATCTCGTCGCGCACCAGGTTGGTCAGCGGCACCTCAGCGGTTGGAATCAGGCGCCAGTCCTGCTCACCCTGCAGCGCGAACAGGTCTTCACCGAACTTCGGCAACTGGCCGGTGCCGCGCAGGCTGTCGGCGTTGACGATGTACGGCACGTACATCTCCTCGTAGCCATGCTCGCCGGTGTGCACGTCGAGCATGAACTGGGCGAGCGCGCGATGCAGGCGTGCCAGGCCGCCGCGCAACACCGTGAAGCGCGCACCGGTGAGCTTGGCCGCCGCGGTGAAATCCATCAGCCCCAGCGCCTCGCCCAGATCGGCGTGATCCTTGGGCGCGCCCTGCTCGCGCGGCGTGCCCCAGCGGCGCACCTCGACATTCGCGTGCTCGTCCTTGCCGTCCGGCACGCTGGCGTGCGGCAGGTTCGGCAGGTTCAAAGCCAGCGCCTCGAACTCGGCCTGCAGGCTGGTGAGCGCCTGCTCGTTGTCGGCAAGTCGGCGCTTCAGCGCATCCATGCTCTCCAGGATCGGCGCCACGTCCTCGCCCTTGGCCTTGGCCTGACCGATGCGCTTGGAGCCGGCATTGCGCTCGGCCTGCAGCTGCTCGGTCTCGGTCTGCAGCTGCTTGCGCCGCGACTCCAGCGCCTGGAACTGCGCCAGATCGAACACGAAGCCGCGGCGCGCGAGCTGCTGCGCCACCAGGTCCGGCTGCGCACGCAGCAGTTTGGGATCAAGCATGGGAAACGCCGAGTGAGAAGGAAAAGGGCCGCTATTGTAGAGCGCGGCCCAGCCACAGGCCGAGCAGACAGGCCGTCACGCCCAATACGAGGTTGGTGGCAACGTTCGCCAGCGCCAGCAGCGGGCTGCCCGTTTCCAACAGGCGCATCGTCTCCAGCGAGAACGCCGAGAACGTCGTGAAGCCACCGAGAAACCCGATCAACAACAGCTCACGGAGCCCCTCGCCCGCCGCCCAGCGGGTCGACAGCAGCACGAAGAGCAGGCCGGCCACGAAGCTGCCGGCCACGTTCACGACGAGCGTGCCGTAGGGAAACGCGGCGCCCAGCAGCGAGAGCACGGCACGACCCGCCGCATAGCGCATCAGCGAACCCAGCGCGCCCCCCAACGCGACCGCGAGCCAGACGTTCATTGCGGCTTGCGCGCCTGCTCGCGTGCTGCGCGCAGCTGCGCCAGCTTCTCCGCGATCTTGATCTCCAGCCCGCGCGACACCGGCTGATAGAACTGCGTGCCCTGCAGGCGCTCGGGAAAGAACTGCTGCTCCGGTGCCAACGCCCCGGCCTCGTCATGCTCGTAGCGGTAATCGCGGCCGTAATCCAGATCCTTCATCAGCTTGGTCGGCGCATTGCGCAGGTGCATCGGCACCTCCAGCGTGCCGGTCTCTTCGACGAGGCCACGCGCCGCCTTGTAAGCGACGTAGGCAGCATTGCTCTTCGGCGCGCACGCCAGGTACAGCACCGCCTGCGCGATCGCCAGCTCACCTTCCGGACTGCCGAGCCGCTCATAGGTTTCCCAGGCATCCAGACACATGCGCTGCGCGCGCGGATCGGCCAGGCCGATGTCCTCGACCGCCATGCGCACGACGCGGCGCGCGACATAACGCGGATCGACGCCACCGTCGAGCATGCGCGAAAGCCAGTACAGCGCCGCGTCCGGATCGCTGCCGCGTACGGACTTGTGCAGCGCCGAGATCTGATCGTAGAAATTCTCGCCCTGCTTGTCGAAGCGGCGCAGTCCACGCCCGATCAGCTTTTCCAGCAGGGCATCGTCGCGGCGCTGTTCCGCGCGCGCCAGCTCCACCGCCGTTTCCAGCAGGATCAGACTGCGGCGCGCATCGCCGTCGGCCGCCTCGGCGATGCGCAACAGCCAGCCCTCGGGCAGAAAGTCCGCGGATTCGCCCAGCCCGCGCTCCGTGTCAGAGAGCGCACGCCGCAGCAGCGCCAGAATCGCCTCGCCGTCCAGTGAGCGCAGCACGAACACGCGCAGTCGCGACAGCAGCGCCGCGTTCAACTCGAAGGAAGGGTTCTCGGTGGTCGCGCCGATCAGCGTCAGCGTGCCGTCCTCGACATGCGGCAGCAGCGCATCCTGCTGGCCCTTGTTGAAGCGATGCACCTCGTCGATGAACAGCACCGTGCGGCGCGCATTGAGGCCGCCAGCTTCGGCCTGCGCCATCGCCACCGCCTCGCGGATGTCCTTGACGCCCGCCAGCACCGCGGACAACGTCAGAAACTGCGCCGAGCTGAGCGTGGCGATCAGACGCGCCAGCGTGGTCTTGCCGACGCCGGGCGGACCCCAGAACACCATCGACGGAATGCTGCCGGCCTCCAGCAGGCTGCGCAGCGGCGCGCCCGGCGCCAGCAGGTGCGCCTGCCCAGCCACCTCGTCGAGCGTGCGCGGCCGCATGCGCTCGGCCAGCGGCCGCAGCGGTTCACCCGCGTGCGCGCCGCGCGTACTCACGCCGCGGTCGCGCCTCGCGCCACGCCCGCCGCGAGCGGGTTCAAGGCGAGACCCCGGCGTCGATCACTTCGGCGCCCTTCGGCGGCGTGAAGCGGAAGCGTTCGGCCGGCAGGCTGATCCCGGTGCGCACTGCGCTGAAACGGATATCGCTGCTGCCGCCCAGCGCATCGACGAAGCGCATGCGCTGCGGCACGCCCTTGGCCAGCCACAGTTCGATCAGGCGGAAGTCGGCATCGTTCGAGCGCGGCTTCAGACGCACCAAGTCGGCACCGCGATCGGCGCTGCCGGATTCGATGATGAAATTGCGATCCAGCGCGCCGCCGCCCTGCGCCAGCAGGGCCGCCGGCGTGCCGCTCAGCACTTCGGCGGCATCACGCACCGTTACCTGCGCCAGATCCGGCTCGTAGTTCCAGATGCGCTGACCGTCGCAGATCATCAGCTGTTCGTAGGGCGCATCGTAGGCCCAGCGAAACCGACCCGGCCGCTGCAGCTCGAAGGTGCCGGCGCGACGCGCGAGCACCTCGCCGTCCTCGTCGGTCTGCACCTGTTCGAATCGGGCCGACAGCGTGCGCACCTCGTCGACGAACCGCTGCAGGGCGGCATCTGCGCCGGCGGCTTGCGCGGTCGGCGCCAGCAGCAGGGTGAACAGCACCGGGAAGAGCATCGTAGCGAGGCGCGGCATGATCATTCGAGCGTGTTCGGGCGGGGATGGCGAGTGTGTCGGCTTGGCATGAATCGGTTCTGAATCGACAGGCGCCCGCGCATCACCGGAAAAGGTGGAACCGGCGGTCGGCAATTGGCCGCCGCTCAATCGCCGCGACCGCCCGGCGCCAGAATCTCGCGGTTGCCCCCCGGGCCGCTGGGCCCGACGATGCCCGAAGCCTCCATCTGCTCGACCATGCGCGCCGCGCGGTTATAGCCGATCTTCAAACGGCGCTGCACCCACGACACGCTGGCCTTGCGCGTTTCCAGCACCAAGGCCACAGCCTGGTCATACAACGGATCGGCCTCGACGTCCTCGCCACCTGCCACGCCCTCGCCGGCCGCCGGCGCCTCATCGGCGCAGATGTCCTCGATGTAGTTCGGCTGACCGACCTGCTTGAGGTAAGCGACGACCTTATGCACTTCGTGGTCGTCGACGAAAGCGCCGTGCACGCGATCCAGGCGGCTGGCGCCGATCGGCCGGAACAAACCGTCGCCGTGCCCCAGCAGCGTCTCGGCACCCATCTCATCAAGGATCGTGCGCGAGTCGATACGGGACGCGACCTGGAACGCGAGGCGTGACGGAATATTGGCCTTGATCAGACCGGTGATGACGTCGACGCTCGGGCGTTGCGTGGCGACGATCAGATGCACGCCGGCGGCGCGCGCCTTCTGCGCCAGGCGTGCGATCAATTCTTCGACCTTCTTGCCGACCACCATCATCATGTCGGCCAGCTCGTCGATGATGACGACGATATTCGGCAACGGCTGCAGCACTTCCGGCGCCGCCGCCGGCACCTCGTCGAACAGCTCCGGCGCCTTGGCCAGCGGATCGCGGATCGGTTCGCCGCTCTCGGCAGCCTCGACGATCTTCTTGTTAAGACCGGCAAGATTGCGCACGCCCAGCGCCGACATCAGCCGGTAGCGGCGTTCCATCTCGGCGACGCACCAGCGCAGCGCGTTGGCGGCATCCTTCATGTCGGTCACCACCGGCGTCAGCAGGTGCGGTATGCCCTCGTAAACCGACAGCTCCAGCATCTTCGGGTCGATGAAGATGAAGCGCACCTGTTCGGCGGTGGCCTTGAACAGCATCGACAGGATCATCGCGTTGATCGCCACCGACTTACCGGAGCCGGTGGTACCGGCCACCAGCAGATGCGGCGTCTTGGCCAGGTCCACCGCCACCGGATGCCCGGCGATGTCCTTGCCCAGCGCGATCGTCAGCGGCGACGCCGAATGACGGTAGGCCGTCGATTCGATGATCTCGCGCAGCATCACCATCTCGCGCTTCTGGTTCGGGATCTCCAGGCCGATGACCGACTTGCCCTCGATCACCTCGATGACACGCACACTCGCCACCGACAGCGAACGCGCCAGATCGCGCGACAGGTTGGTGATCTGCGAACCCTTCACGCCCGGCGCCGGTTGCAGTTCGAAGCGCGTGATGACCGGACCCGGCGTTGCGGCGACGACCTGCGCGCGCACCCCGAACGATTCCAGGTGACGCTCGACTTCTCGCGACAGGCGCTCCAGCTCCTCCGGCGTGTACTGCCGGCCGGTCGGTCGGGCCGGATCGAGCATCGACGGGGGCGGCAGCGGATCGCCATCGAATTCGGGCACTTCGACCGCCGCGCTCTTGCGCGCGCGTGCGGGCTTCTCGCGCGCCGGGGCTGTAGCGGCCGCAGCCACTATCGGTGCTGGCAGCAGGTCGAACTGTTCCTCCTCGGTCCCCATCAGGCTCGGCGCCTTGCGCTTGCGCTTGTCCTTCTCCTTGGGCGCGGGCTCAGCGCCCGCGATGGAACCAGCCAGGAACGGCAGAACCGACACCGTCGTCTTTTCGACATCGGCCTGCACGGTTTCCTCGGTTCCGCCGGTCGTTGCCAGCGCAGACTTCGCGGCCGCAGCCGCCGCGCGCTGCTGACCCACGCGCAACAGCCAGCCACCGACGCGGTCGATGACGCCCAACCAGGAGAAGGTCAGCGCCAGCGGCGCCGAGGCCACGGCCAGCGTCAGCAGCAGCAGGCTCGCGCCGAAACCGCTCAGCGCCGATACCAGACCCTGCGCCAGCGCCTGGCCGGCAATGCCGCCGCTGCCTTGCGGCGCCCAGTTCGGCGAGGCCCCGACATGCAGCGCGCACAATGCGGCCAGCGCCGCCAGCAGCACCAGCCAGGCCGCAACACGCACCGCGCGCGGCATGCCGGGCTCCGGCTCGGCATTGCGGAAGATGCGCACCCCGATCAGCAGCACTGCCCAGGGCAGCAGGAAAGCGACATAGCCGCACAGCGACAGCAGCACATCGGCGATCCAGGCACCGGCGGCACCGGCCAGGTTGCGCTCCGGCTCGCCGCTGCCCGAGGACGACCAACCCGGATCGTTGGGGTTGAAGCTGATCAGCGTCACCAGCAGGAACAGCGACAATCCCAGGCACGCCAGCATCGCCGCCTCGCGCGGCAGGCGCTCCAGCCAACTGGGTCCAGCCGACTGATCCGTGGCGTGCGATCGGGTTTTGAACATGCGCAGACGAGCGTGAAGGAAATCGGGACGAGCCGCCGCTGCGGCGACCTCAAAGAGTTGAGGCAGAGTATAACCAAGCGCCCCCGCTCATCCGGCGGATGCCGCCGTCACGCCGACCATTACGGATGGGCCTTGAAAACACGCCGTAAACCTTCATAAGGTTTTCCGGTCTTAAAGATTCAGGACTATTCACGACTCGAGGAGACAGGCTATGCAAGTCCGGCACTTTCTGTTGACCCCCGAAGGCGGTATCCGCGAGTTCAGTGCGGAGCAAGCCACGCTCATCGCGTCCGGCACCGATCGGCTGCCGGAGTTCGCCGGCCGCAACCTGCGTTATCTGCAACTGACGATGGACAGCAAGGCCGGCAGCGGCGAGATCAACATCCGCACTGCTGGCGCGCGTATCCATTTCGACGACCACGGCCGCCTGAGCGAAGCCGGCCCGCCGTCCGAAGCCGAACCGATCACCCACTTCGAGCACGACGCGGTCGTGCAGTGGGCGCTGCGCGACGTGCCGGCGGTCGCACCGACGTTCCACTAGACGTCATCGCCACGCTTCGCCCGGCACGCGCGGCGGCGTATGCTCTGAATCCGCACGCCGCCCGAGTCGCGCATGGACAGCCCCGTCCGCCTGCATTGGCTGGACCCCAGGAATCCGCAGCAGCCGTTTCCGCCGGTGCATCTGGCGATGCGCGATCCGAACGGGCTGCTGGCGATCGGCGGCGATCTGGCGCCGCAGCGCCTGCTCCGCGCCTACGCGCAGGGCATCTTCCCCTGGTACAACCCGGACGAGCCGATCCTGTGGTGGTGCCCGAATCCGCGCACCGTGCTGGCGCCGGAGGGCTTCCACGTCTCCCGCAGTTTCGCCAAGACGCTGCGCCGTCGTGACTACAGCCTGAGCTTCGACCGCGCCTTCGATGACGTCCTGGAGGCCTGCGCCGGTGCGCGCCGCGGCAGCCGCGGCACCTGGCTGGGGCCGGACATGCAGAACGCCTACGGCGCCCTGCACCGCCTCGGCAAGGCGCACAGCGTCGAGGTCTGGCGAGGAGGCGAGTTGATCGGCGGCCTCTACGGCATTGCGCTAGGCCGGGTGTTCTTCGGCGAGTCGATGTTCTCGCGCGCCGACGACGCCTCCAAGCTGGCGCTGTACGGGCTGTGCCAGCAGTTGCGGCGCTGGCAGTTCGAGCTGATCGACTGCCAGGTCAGCTCGGCGCACCTGCTGAGCCTGGGGGCGGTCGAGATCGACCGTGAGCCGTTTCTGCGCCAGCTACATCGCGCGGTCCAGGGGCCGGAGCACGCACAGCCCTGGCGCTTCGACGACGACCTGTTGGCGTTCCCGGACCACCTCGCATGAGCATGGGTGGCCCACAGCCGATCCGGCTGTACCTGAGCCCCGAGCACGCCTGCGGCTACCTGCCGCAACGCACCGCGCGCAGCGCCTTCATCGATCCGGAACATCCGCTCGACAACACCCAGTACGAATACCTGCTGGCGCAGGGCTTCCGCCGCAGCGGCGAGCACGCCTACCGTCCGCACTGCCGCGGCTGCACACGCTGTGTGCCGGTACGCGTGCCGACAGCCCATTTCGCGCCGGATCGCAGCCAGCGCCGCTGCCTCGCCCGCAATGCCGATCTGAGCCTGCAGATCGAACGCCGCCTCGACGACGAACACTATCGCCTGTACAGCGACTATCTCGCGCAGCGCCACCCCGGCGGCGGCATGGACCCCAGCGACCGCAGCGCCTTCCACAGCTTCCTCGACTGCCGCTGGCTCGATGCGCGCTACTGGTGCTTCCGCCTGCACGGACGTCTGGTCGCGGTCGCGGTCGTCGATCACCTGCCGCACTCGCTGTCGGCGGTCTACACCTTCTTCGATCCCCACCTTCATGCCCGCGGCCTCGGCACGTACGCGGTGCTGCGGCAGATCGAGGCGGCGCGCGAGCAAGGCCTGTCCTACGTCTATCTCGGCTACTGGGTGCCCGGCAGCCGCAAGATGGACTACAAGCGTCGCTTCCTGCCGCTGGAGGCGCTGGGACTGCTCGGCTGGGCCCCGTTGCCGCACGCCGGTTGATGCCGGAGGGGGCTGCAACCATAATGGCGCCCTATTTTTGGACCCCTTGGAGCGTATGGCGAAGGAAGATCACATCGAGATGAACGGCGTGGTGGCGGAAACGCTGCCCAACACGACGTTCCGCGTGAAGCTCGAAAACGGGCACGTGGTCATCGCCCACATCTCCGGTCGCATGCGCAAGCACTACATCCGCATCCTCACGGGCGACAAGGTCAAGGTCGAACTGACCCCTTACGATCTGACCAAGGGGCGCATTACGTTCCGGGATAAGTAAAGCCCCGAGTAGCGTGGAGGGGCCCCATGCGGAGCATGGGGATCCGGCGTCGCGAGGGGCGCGATCAGGAGGTGAGGCAGCAGCACCCCTGAACCACTGATCTCCACGGTCAGCGTGTAGATTTCCTCGGCGCAAGCACGAACGCGTAGCCCCGCCATCGCCGCCGCCAGCACCCAGCACCCAGCACCAACGAAAAAGCCCGCTTCAAGCGGGCTTTTTCGTTCAATAGCATCGCGACCTACAACGGCTCCAGCTGCGTCACCTTCTCGCGCCCTTCCAGCTCGAAAGCCAGCGTGTCGTTCTCGCCCAGCATCACATGCGCGCGGCCGCCGTTGGCGAGCTTGCCGAACAGCAACTCCTCGGCCAGCGGACGCTTGAGGTGCTCCTGGATCACACGCGCCATCGGCCGCGCGCCCATGCGCACGTCGTAGCCGCGATCGGCAATCCACATACGTGCCGTCTCGTCGACCTCAAGCTGCACGTTCTTGGCGGCGAGCTGCTCTTCAAGCTGCAGCACGAACTTGTCGACCACGCGCAGGATCTCGGCGCGGCCCAGTGGCGCAAACGCGACGATCGCATCCAGACGATTGCGGAACTCCGGCGTGAACATCTTGCGGATCACTTCCAGCGCGTCCGGGTGATGGTTCTGCTCGATCAGGCCCATCGAGCGACGCGAGGACTCCTCGGCGCCGGCGTTCGTGGTCATGATCAGGATCACGTTGCGGAAATCGGCCTTGCGGCCGTTGTTGTCCGTCAGCGAACCGTGGTCCATGACCTGCAACAGCAGGTTGAAGACATCCGGATGCGCCTTCTCGATCTCGTCGAGCAGCACGACCGCATGCGGGTGCTTGATCACCGCCTCGGTCAGCAGGCCGCCCTGGTCGAATCCGACGTAACCCGGCGGCGCGCCGATCAGGCGCGACACAGTGTGCCGCTCCATGTATTCGGACATATCGAAACGAACCAGCTCGATGCCCAGCAGCTGCGCGAGCTGCCGCGTGACTTCGGTCTTGCCGACGCCGGTCGGGCCCGCCAGCAGGAACGATCCGATCGGCTTTTCCGGGCTGCCAAGACCGGAGCGCGCGAGCTTGATGCTGGAGGTCAACTGCTCGATCGCGTTGTCCTGGCCGTAGATCACCAGCTTGAGGTCGCGTTCCAGCGTCGCCAGCTTGTCGCGGTCGTTGGCCGAGACACTCTTGGGCGGGATTCGGGCGATGCGCGCCACGGTCTCCTCAATGTCCTTAACCTGCACCGTCTTGCGGCGCTTGGACTCGGGCAGCAGGCGCAGCCGCGCCGCCGCCTCGTCGATGACGTCGATCGCCTTGTCCGGCAGGTGACGGTCGGTGATGTGGCGCGACGACAGTTCCACCGCCGAGCGCAGCGCGCCGCGCGTGAACTGCACCGCGTGGTGCTCCTCGAAACGGGCCCGCAGGCCCTCGAGAATCTTGATCGTGTCGTCGACGCTGGGTTCGCCGACGTCGATCTTCTGGAAACGGCGCGCCAGCGCACGATCCTTCTCGAAGATGCCGCGGAATTCCTGGTAGGTGGTGGACCCCATGCAGCGAATCTCGCCCGAGGCCAGCAGTGGCTTGAGCAGATTGGAGGCGTCCATGACGCCGCCGCTGGCAGCGCCAGCGCCGATGATCATGTGGATCTCGTCGATGAAGACGATCGCGCCCGGCCGCTTCTGCAGGTCCTGGATCACACCCTTGAAGCGCTTTTCGAAGTCGCCGCGATACTTGGTGCCGGCAATCAGCGAGCCGAGATCGAGGCTGTAGACGACGGCATTGCGCAGCAGCTCCGGCACCTTGCCTTCCACGATCAGCCAGGCCAGCCCTTCCGCGATCGCGGTCTTGCCGACGCCGGCTTCGCCCACCAGCAGCGGGTTGTTCTTGCGCCGGCGGCACAGCGTCTGCATCACGCGCTCCACCTCGAGGTCACGGCCGATCAGCGGATCGATCTTGCCCTCGGCGGCGCGCTCGTTGAGGTTGACCGTGAACTGTTCCAGCGGGCTCTGGTTGGCGCCCTGCTTGTCGGCACCCTCCTCGCCCCGCTCCTCGGACTCGGCCGGTTTTTCCGGCGCGGCGCCATTGCGCGCGATGCCGTGGGAGATGAAGTTGACGATGTCCAGGCGCGAAACGCCCTGCTCACCGAGCAGGTAGACCGCATGCGTATCCTTCTCGGAGAAGATCGCAACCAGCACGTTCAGCGTGCTGACCTGCTTCCGGCCGGCGGCCTGCACGTGATAGATCGCGCGCTGCAGCACACGCTGGAACGACAGCGTCGGCTGTACTTCGTGCTTGTCGGCATCCTTGATCGACTGCACGTTATTGCGGATGTAGTCCTTGAGCGCCTGTTCCAGACGATCGGCATCGGCACCGGCCGCGCTCAGCGCCTCGGCGACGTGGGTGTCCGACAGCAGCGCCAGCAGCAGGTGCTCGACAGTGAGCAACTCGTGGCCCTCCATCCGCGCGGAAACGAACGCGGCATCCAGGGCTTTCTGCAGTTCCTCACTCAACATGTGCGCCTCCGGGAACCAGGGTCGGCATTACGCCTGCTCCATGACCGTCAACAAGGGATGCTGGTGCTTGCGCGCATAGGCATTGGCCTGGGCGGTCTTGGTCTCGGCAATTTCTGCCGGAAAGACGCCGGCCACACCCCGGCCCGCGGTATGCACCTGCATCATGATCTGCACCGCCTTTTCGCGGCTGTGATGGAAAAACTGCTGCAAGACCTGGACCACAAACTCCATCGGCGTGTAGTCGTCGTTCAGCATGATCACTTTGTGCAGCGGCGGGGGCTGCAGCTTGGGTTTGGCCTCTTCCAGCACCAGCCCTTGACCGGAATCGCGTCGTACCTCTTGGCTCATGGCGTCAGTTTACCGTCACCCCGCTCAAGTGGGGGCTGCCGCCGGTCACGCAAGGGGCGACATTTCATCGGCGCCCCACACGTTCGACCGCTCCGTTCAGCTGGATCTCACTTGTGAGTAAACGTGAACGCGCCGTCCCAGTCGCGGCCCGGCGGGTTCTCGCGCAGGAACATGATGCGTTCGATGAAGATCTCGTAGATCCGGTGCGGCCGGCCCGACTGCTGCAGGTTGAAGAATTCCAGCTCGGCCTCGTCCCATTTCTGGGCGCGATAGAGCTGCATCGCGCCGCGATGCCGCGCCAGGTCCTGACGCAACGCCGGATCGAGCTGATCCTTCGGCCCCATCGGCTCGTAGATCGCCACCGGCTCGGTGCGGCCCTTGACAACGACGCGATCCACCTCGCGAAACGCCCAATCCGAGGGCAACAGGTTGCGCGTGTTGTCGCCGATCAGCACGCCGATGCCGTACTCCTTGGTCAGCCCCTCCAGGCGCGACCCCAGGTTCACCGCGTCGCCCATCACGGTATAGGCCATGCGGAACTCGGAACCCATGTTGCCGACGTTCATGCGCCCGCTGTTGATGCCGACGCCGATGTGCAGCTTGGGCCAGCCACGACGCTCGAACTCCGGGTCCAGTTCGCGGATCGCGCGCTGCATGTCCATGCCGGTCAGCACCGCGTGCATCGCGTGATCGGCGTCCGGCAGCGGCGCGCCCCAGAACGCCATGATCAGATCGCCGATGTACTTGTCGATGGTGCCGCGATGCCTCTGCACCACGGCGGTCTGCTGGGTCAGGAAGGCGTTGATCATCGCCGACAGTTCCTTGGCGTCCAGCTTCTCGGAAATGCTGGTGAAGTTGCGCACGTCCGAGAACAGCACCGACATCTCGCGGCTCTCGCCCTCCATAGAAATCGACTCGGGATGCTCGGCCATCTCCTCGACCAGCTCCGGCGGCACGTACTGCCCGAACAGCTTGGAGATCGAGCGCTTGCTGCGCGACTCGATGAAGTAGCCGTACAGCAGATGCGCCATGAACAGGCAGAACGTGAACGCGACCGGCACGCCCATCGGCATGATGAAGTTGGCGCCGCTCCACAGCACGAATCCGAGCGCGATCACGAACATCGCCGCCACCAGCACTACCGCGGCGCTGGCCAGCGAGGACAGCTTCGAGAACGCCCAGGCCAGGAGCAGCGCGATCGCCGCCAGCAGCACGACCTCGATGCCGTCGTAGTACGGCGCCTTCTGACGGATGCGGCCGTCGAGCATGCCGGAGACGATGTTGGCGTGAACCTCGACCCCCACGAACACCTTGTTCACCGGTGTGCTGCGCAGATCGAGCAATCCGGCCGCCGAGGCTCCCATCAGCACCACCGCGTCCTTGAGCCGCTCCGGCTCCGGCACGGTGCCGCGGATCAGATCGGTCGCCGAGATATAGGTAAACGTGCGGTTGTCGCCACGATAGGGCACATAGACCGCGACCTCGCCGTCCACTGGTGTCGACAGGTTGCCGACGGTCAGGCGCTCCAGATTCAGTGAGGTACGGCGATCCGGCGGCTCAAACTCCAGACCCACCGGCGCACCGTCCAGGGCCAGCCGGGTCAGCGCCAGCGCCAGCGAGGGATACAACGCGCCCTGGTACTGCTGGATCAGCGGCACCCGACGGAATACGCCGTCGTGATCGACCAGGGGATTCTCGAAGAAGCCGCAGTGCGGCGTCGCGGCTTGCAGGACCGGCAGATTGGCGCCGACGCCCACGGGGGATACGAAATCGATTGCGTAGAGCTTGGCGGCGTTGGCCTCCAGCAAGGGCGCACACAGCGCGCCGATCGACGCACTCTCGCCGGCCGCAACGCCGGGCTTGAAGAAAAAGCCCAGCACCACCGGCCGGTTGCGGATGGCTTCGGCAAACTGGCGGTCATAATCGAGTTGCGCGCGCACCGCAGCATCGCGCTCCGCCACACCCGGCACATCCGACAGCTGGGTGGCCGCGATCTCGGTCCAGGCGCGAGCCGCTCGATCGTCCGGCTCCGAGAACAGGATGTCGAAGCCCAGTGCGCGCGCGCCGTAGCGATCGAACAGGTTATTGACCAGTTGCGCCAGCTTGTCGCGGCGTATCGGCCAGCCTTCGGCCTCGATGCTGCGCTCATCGAGGTCGACGATGACCACGCGCGGATCGGGCGTTTTCAGCAGGGTCAGCTGCACCCGCGCGTCGTAGGTAAAGGCTTCCACCACATCCAGCAGCCGCAGTGGCGCGACACGCGCCACGTGCAGCAGGAAGACGGTAAACACCAGCGCGCTGATGCCAAGCCGGATCATGGTGCGCGTTGTCATCATCGCTGCGGTCTCCCCCGATATCCCCCGATCCACCTCGGGCAGGCCCACGGTACTGAATGCCCCCATCCAGCGGCAAATGTTGCCGCGGCCACCCCTGCCACGTCGCGTTACTTCCCCACTCGATCTCCTACGCCCACCGGCGTGACCACGGGTTATCATGCCGGCCGATGGCCACCACCCTGACACTCCACCGCCTCGGTCAGCTCTACGAGCGCCACGGCCGCAGCCTGCCGCCGCTGGCCACGATCGGGCTGACGATGCTTGTCGCCTGGCTGCTGGCGCAGCTGGTCTGGGCGCTGGTCCCCGTGCCGGAAGCCGCACGCTGGCAACCCGCGCCGGTGGCACCTGAGGTCAAGGCCGACCGCGGAGGGCCGGATCTGGCTCGCATCGCCGGCGCACAGTTGTTCGGCGCGTATCGTCCGGAAGCCGCGCCCGCCGGCAACCTGCAGGAAGCGCCCGACACGCGGCTTTCACTGACGCTGCTGGGCATCCTCTCGGGCAACCAGCGTGACTCGCGTGCCCTGATCGCCAGCTCCAACGGTGAGGAAAAGCCGTACGCGATCGGCGACGACATCGTCTCCGGCGCCAACCTGCAGGCGATCTTTCCGGACCGGGTGATCCTGTCGCGTAACGGCCAGCTCGAAACCCTGAGGTTGAACCGCGATGCCCCGTCGCGCGCCGTCGACACGCGTCCGGTCGACAGCGTCGGCAGCGCCGGCACCAGCGCGATGCTGGGCCAGATCCGCGAACAGATCCTGGCCGATCCGACCAAGGCCGCCGAGTTCGTGCGTGTACAACCGGCCAACGTCAACGGCCAGCTGCGCGGCTACCGCATCTACCCCGGCCGTGAGCGTGCGGCCTTCACCGACGCCGGCCTGCGGCCGGGCGATCTGGTCACTTCGGTCAATGGCATACAATTGGACGACAATCAGAAAGCCCTGCAGATGCTGGGGGATCTCAGCCGCGCCGGCTCCGTCACGTTGACGGTCGAGCGTGGCGGGCAACCGCAAACGATCACTCTTTCCTTCAATTGACATGACACTCCGCAAGCCCGCCCTGGCTCTGGCCGTCGCGTTGGCGTCCCTGCTGGCGGTGCCGGCGCGCGCCGACATCACGCTCAATCTCAAGGACGCGGAGATCAGCACGCTGATCGCCACCGTCAGCGAGGTCACCGGCCGAAACTTCATCGTCGACGGCCGCGTCAAGGGCAAGGTCACGGTGATTTCTTCTTCTCCGATGACCGAAGAAGGGCTGTACGAAACCTTTCTCGCCGTGCTGCAGGTCAATGGCTTTGCCGCGATCCCGGCCGGCGACACGATCAAGATCGTGCCGGAAACCAACGCACGCCAGGACGGCGGCTCCTACGCCAGCGACGGCCGCGGTCTGCCGATGGACGAGGTCGTCACGCACGTTTACCAGCTGCAGAACATCAACGCCTCGCAGCTGGTGCCGATCCTGCGTCCGATGGTGCCGCAGTGGGGTCATCTCGCGGCCTACCAGGCCAACAACACGCTGATCATCTCTGACCGCGCCTCCAACGTCGCCCGTCTCGGCGATCTGATCCGGCAGATGGATCAGGCCGGCGACCGCGATATCGAGAACGTGCGTCTGCAGCACGCCTCGGCCAGCGAGGTCGTGCGCGTGCTCACCTCCTTGACGCAACAGGACAAGCAGGCCGATCCGACCAGCAAACCCGCCACGGCCATCGCCGACGAGCGCAGCAACAGCATTCTCGTGGGCGGCGACAAGGCCGAGCGCTCCAAGCTGATCGCCATCGTGCGGCAGCTCGACATCGAACTGACCGATGACGGCGCCACCCAGGTCGTCTATCTGCGTTATGCCAGTGCCGAGAACCTGGCGCCGATCCTCGAAGGCTATGCCCAGCAGGTCGGCCAGGCCGAACAGCGTGCCGCCACCGGCAGCGCCGCACCGGCCGCCGCGCCGTCGGCAGCCGGCGCCAGCGGCGCCGCTCGCGTGCTGGCCGACAAGGACACCAACGCGCTGATCATCACCGCCGCGCCCAAGGCAATGCGCCAGATCCGCGACGTCATCGCCCAGCTCGACATCCAGCGCTCACAGGTACTGGTCGAGGGCTTGATCGCGGAAATCAGCTCGGAGCGCTCCAGCCAGCTCGGCATCGACTGGGCCGTGTTCAACGAGGATCGCATCGCCGCGGCGACGATCCTGAACCAGTCGACGCTCAGCGCCCTGAGCGCCGCGGCGACCACCGGCAACCCGCAGGCGGCCCTGTCGGCGATCTCGCAGGGGGTCAATCTGATTGGCGGCCGCAGCGGTGGCGACAGCGGCACCAGCTTCGGCATCCTGCTCAAGGCGCTGAAGGGCGACGGCGATACCAACGTGCTGTCGACGCCGACCATCGTCACGATGGACAACGAGGAGGCCAAGTTCTCGGCGGGCCAGGAAGTGCCGTTCCTGACGGGCCAGTTCTCGAATACGGGGGTCGGCACGACCACCGGCTCGGTCAATCCCTTCCAGACCATCGAACGCAAGGACGTCGGCCTGACGTTGTCGGTGACGCCGCAGATCAGTGAGGGCAACACCATCAAACTCAAGCTCGATCTCGAAGTCTCGAGCCTGTCCAGCGGCACCGCCGGCGCAGCCAACCTGATCACCAACAAGCGCACGCTGACCAATGTCGTGTCGGTTGAGAACGGCCAGATCCTGGTCATTGGCGGCCTGATCGATGACCAGGTCAACGACCAGAAGCAAAGCGTGCCGCTGCTGGGCGACATTCCGATTCTCGGTCACCTGTTCTCGTCGCGCTCGGTACAGAAGACCAAGCGCAACCTGATGCTGTTCATCCGCCCTTCGATCCTGCGCAAGCAGCTCGAAGGCGACTACTACACGCGCAAGAAGTACGAGAACGTGCGTCAGGCACAGCTCGAAGCCGGCAGCGACAAGCCGGTCCCGCTGCTCGGCGGCAAAAAGCCGCAGCTCAGGCCCTTCGAGGAGTATCTGCGCGAGCACGGCGGCGTGCCGGCACGCGATGTGGAGCCGCAGCAGCAGCGCACCGCGCCCGAGCCCAATCCGCCGCGCGCCGGCATGGCGCCGCCGCGTCCGGCTGTGGCGCTGCCGCCGCCACGCCAGAACTGAACGATTCCATGGAGCAGCCTGTCCGGCGACCGCCGTTCGCGTTCGCCAAGCGCCACGGCCTGATCGTCACCGAGGATCGCGGCGACCATGTGCTGGCTGTTGCGCGCCCCGGCGTGGCCATCGATGCCGTGCAGGAAACCCGTCGCTTCGTCGGTCGCCCGCTGCGGCTGCAGAACGTCTCGCCGCAGGAATTCGACGCCCTGCTGTCACGCACCTACGAAGGCCAGACCGCGGCCACCGCCAGCCTGATGCAGGGTCTGGACGCCGAGGAGACCGATCTCGATGCGCTGGCCCTCGCCTTGCAGGACAGCCAGGACCTGCTCGAATCCGACGACGATGCACCGGTCATCAAGTTCATCAACGGGCTTCTGGTCGAGGCGATCCGCGAGAACGCCTCGGACATTCACGTCGAGAGCTTCGAGAGCCGCTTGCAGATCCGCTTCCGTGTCGACGGCGTGCTGCGCGAGATCATGTCGCCACCCAAGGCCATGGCCCCGCGGCTGGTGTCGCGCATCAAGGTCATGGCCAAGCTCGACATCGCAGAGAAGCGCCTGCCGCAGGACGGCCGCATCTCGCGCGCCTTCGGCGGCCGCAAGGTCGACGTGCGCGTCTCCACGATCCCGACAGGCGTCAACAGCGAACGCGTCGTGATGCGTATCCTCGATAAGCAGGCCGACAAGCTCGACCTGGAGCAGCTTGGCCTGGACGAGCAGCAGATCGAGATCCTCAAGCGCATCATCCACCGCCCCTACGGCATCATGCTGGTGACCGGGCCCACCGGCTCGGGTAAAACCACGACGCTGTACTCGGCGCTGTCGGTGCTCAACGACCGCTCGCGCAACATCATGACGGTCGAGGACCCGATCGAGTACTACATCGACGGCGTCGGCCAGACCCAGGTCAACACCAAGGTCGAGATGACCTTTGCACGCGGCCTGCGCGCGATCCTGCGTCAGGACCCTGACGTGGTGATGGTCGGCGAAATCCGCGACCTGGAAACCGCACAGATCGCGGTGCAAGCCTCGCAGACCGGCCACCTCGTGCTGTCGACCCTGCACACCAACACCGCGGTCGGCGCCGTTACGCGCCTGCGCGATATGGGCGTGGAGCCGTACCAGCTTTCCTCGTCGCTGGTCGGCCTCATGGCGCAGCGGCTGGTGCGCGAACTGTGCCAGCACTGCAAGGCACCGTATGAAGCCGGCACCGCGGAGAAAGAACAGCTCGGCATCGACCCGGCGAAACCGCTGACGCTGTACAAGGCCGTCGGCTGCCCGCAGTGCCGCCATATGGGCTTCCTGGGCCGCACCGGCATCCAGGAGATCATCGAGGTCGACCGCAAGCTCGAATCGATGATCCACGACAATGCCTCCGAGCAAGCGCTGGAAGCCTACGCGCGATCGCAGAGCCCCGGCATCCTGCAGGCCGGCCGCAACAAGATCATCGCCGGCGAAACCACGCTGCGCGACGTGCTGCGCGTGACGATCGAAGAGTAAGTCGCCATGGCCGCGTACGAGTACAGCGCGCTCGACGCCAGGGGCCGCCAGACCAAAGGCCTGATCGAAGGCGACACGCCACGCCACGCGCGCGCGATGCTGCGCGATCGCGGCCTGACGCCACTGGAGGTCAACCAGGTTGCGGAGTCGCGCACCGGTGGCGGTGGCGGCCTGTTCAACCGCGGCGGCAGTGGCATCAGCCACACCGAGTTGTCGCTGTTCACGCGCCAGCTCGCGACGCTGACGCGCGCCGGCCTGCCACTGGACGAAGCGCTGACTGCGGTCTCAGAGCAAAGCGAGAGCCGGCGCGTCAAGCGCATTGCGCTGGGCGTGCGCGCCGGGGTCATCGAGGGCAGCTCGCTGGCGCATTCGCTGAACCAGTTTCCCAACGCCTTCCCGCCGCTGTTCCGCGCCACCGTCGAGGCCGGCGAGCAGTCGGGCAAGCTCGATTACATCCTCGAACGCCTGGCGGAGTACGTCGAGCGCCGGCAGGCGATGCAACAGAAGATCGTGCTCGCCGCGTTCTATCCGGCAATCCTCACGTTCGTGGCGATCGGCGTGGTCATGCTGCTGCTGACCTACGTCGTACCACAGGTCGTCGAGGTGTTCGACAGCATCGATGCGACGCTGCCGCCGCTGACGCGCGGCCTGATCGCCACCTCGGACTTCCTGCGCGACTACGGCATCGTGTTGCTGGCCCTGCTCGGTGCGGGCCTGTTCGTGTTCACCCGCCTGATGCGTGGCGAAGCCTTCAAGCGCCGCGTGCATGCGCTGATCCTGCGCTTGCCGCTGGTCGGCCGCCTGGTGCGTGGCGCCAACACCGGCCGCTTCACGCGGACGCTCGGCATCCTGTTCGGCAGCGGTGTGCCGATCCTCGAAGCGCTGCGTATCGGCACGCAGGTGGTCACCAACCTGCCGATGCGGGACGCGATTGAGAACGCCGCGATCCGCGTGCGAGAAGGCGCCAATCTCAGTCGCTCGCTGGCCGCCAGCAAGCTGTTTCCTCCGATTACCGTGCATCTGATCGCCAGCGGCGAATCCTCCGGCACGCTCGACGAAATGCTGGATCGCGCCGCCGAGAACCAGGAACGCGAAGTGGAGACCCTGGTTGCTGCGCTGATGGGCGTGTTCGAACCGGTGCTGATCCTGGCGATGGGCGGCATCGTGCTGCTGATCGTGCTGGCGATCCTGCTGCCGATCTTCGATCTCAACCAGCTCGTGCAGTGAGTGCCACCCATCGCACCCCCTTGTACGTGCGCTATCGCGCATCCGGGGGCGTTCGCCGGGAAACGAGTCCACTGGACTCGTTTCTGCCCGGACTCACCGTGCAGCTGATCGTGCTGGCGATCCTGCTGCCGATCTTCGATCTCAACCAGCTCGTACAGTGAACGCGGACTGGATGCAGCAGGCGATCCTGCTGGTCGTCGGCTTTGCCGCGAGCTTCTTCTCGGCACTGGCCGGCGGCGGCGCCGGCCTGCTGCAGTTCCCTGCGCTGATCCTGCTCGGCCTCGGCTTTGCCGGCGCGGTGGCAACGCACAAGGTCGCGGTCGTTGCGCTCGGCGTCGGTTCGACCGCGCGTCATCTGCGTGAAGGCGCGCAGGACTGGCGCTTTCTCGGCCTGTGCACGCTACTGGGCCTGCCTGGCGTGGTCTTCGGCACGCAGCTCGCACTGCGCATCCCGGACCGCGAAGGCGAACTCATCTTCGGGACCGTCAACATCGGGCTCGGCATCTTCTCGATTCTGCGCCCCCAACTGGGCATGCAGTCCCTGCCTCGCAACCGCTCGGGTCACGGCCTGCTGCTGGGTAGCCTGCTCACCTTCGGCGTGGGCTGGCTGGTCGGCATCGTGCCGTCCGGCCCCGGCATATTCGCAACCCTGCTGTTCCTGCTGTGGTACGGCTGCGATTTCCGCCAGGCCGTGGCCTACACCATGCTGATGGTGGGCCTGGTCTGGAATGCGGTCGGCGCCGTCACCGCCGGGCTTTACGGACCGGTGGCCTGGCATTGGATGGCCGCGCTGGTGATCGGCGGACTCGCTGGCGGCTATCTCGGCTCGCACCTGGGCCTGCTGAAAGGCAATCGCTTCATCAAGCGTGCCTACGAAATCCTGACGCTGCTGATGGGCGTCAGCCTGATTGCGCAGGGCCTTCTACGCTGACGACGCGAGTGCTTTGGCCGTTCAGGGCGCCGCTGGCGCCGCGCTGACCAGCAGACGGCTGATGCGCGCCGGCACATCGTTGCGCACCTCACGCACCGCCACGCCGATGGCGTTGGCGAAGGCATGGGCGTCGGCACTGCCATGCGACTTGATGACGATACCGTTCAGGCCGACAAAGCTGGCACCGTTGTAGTTGCGCGGGTCCATGCGCCGACTCAGCGCCTTGAGCGCCGGCATGGCGGCGAGTGCGGCCGCCCGCGTGAACAGCGAGCGCTTGAATTCTTCCTGCATGAAATGCTTGATCAACTTGGCGACACCCTCGCCGGTCTTCAGCGCGATGTTGCCGGCAAAGCCGTCGCAGACCACCACATCGACATCCTTGAGGAAGACGCCGTCGCCCTCAACGAAGCCGATGTAGTTCAGCCCGGTCGCCTGCAGCAACGACGCCGCCTGTTTGATGGTCTCGTTGCCCTTGATCTCTTCCTCGCCGATATTGAGCAGGCCGATGCGCGGCCGCTCGATGCCCAGCGTCGCCGTGACCAGCGCCGAGCCCATCACCGCGAACTGCAGCAGTTGCTCGGCGGTGCACTCAGCGTTGGCGCCGAGATCGAGCATGTGCACGTGGCCGTTGAGCGACGGGATCGCCGAGATGATCGCCGGCCGATCGATGTCCGGCAGGGTCTTGAGCACGAACTTGGCGGTGGCCATCAGCGCGCCGGTGTTGCCGGCGGACACGGCTGCCTGTGCCTGGCCGTCCTTGACCAGATTCAGTGCCACGCGCATCGACGAGTCTTTCTTGCCGCGCAGCGCCTTGGATGGCGCCTCGTGCATCTCCACCACTTCGCTGGCGTGGCGGATCGCCAGGCGCGCCGACTCGATATGACCGCGCTTGTCCAGCGCGGCGCGCAGCTGCGTCTCGTCGCCAACCAGGATAAGACTGAGGTCGGGCTGCTCCACCAACGCCAAAAGAGCAGCGCCCACGGCCATTTCCAGGCCGTGGTCGCCGCTCATCGCATCGATGGCGAGGACAACGCTTGTGGAGGCGGGTGCGACCATTGCGCGCCCGTCGAAGCGAAGTCGGGTGTTACTCGGCCGCTTCGTCGGCCGCGACGGCCGTGTCGATGACCTTCTTGCCGCGGTAGTAACCGTCTTCCGTCACGTGATGACGGCGGTGCGTCTCACCCGAGGTCGGATCGGTGGACAGCGCCGGGGCCTGGGCCTTGCGCTTCCAGTGCGCGTGGCGATGACCGCGATAAGCGCGCGACTTCTTGGAATCCTGAACAGCCATTGCTCTACTCCGTCGGGTTCTGAGCCCGAAAAACGACTACTGATCCTGTTTGAACCGTCCCTTGAGCGCCGCGAAAGGATTTTCGCGTTGCTCCGGAACCGCGTCGGCACCCTGCGGCGCCGGTAAATCCTGAACGAGAGTTTCGCATGTCGGGCACCGCGGCAGCATTGGCAGCGCCAGCAGCACCTCGTCCTCGATCATCTCGTGCAGCGGCAGCTGGTCATCCTCGACCCGATAAGGGTCAGCACTTTCCAGCAATGCCCGCTCCTCATCGTCGCTATCGACCAGACGCAGGTCCACGCTGCTGTGCAGCGGCCACGCATATGTCCTGTCGCAACGACGGCACTGCAGGCTCAACGAGCCCTGCAGCGTTCCCTGCAAGGCAACGCGACCCATGGCCCGCGACACCTGCAGATGCACCTCCACCACCTCATCATCCCGTACCAGCGCCGCGCACAATCGCGGCAACGCCGATACCGGCAAAGCACCCTCGTAGCGGGCCGATTGGGCGACGGCGCCGGACGCCTTTACGCGTTGCGGAACTGCCATGACCGACCTTCTGCGAACTTGCCCTGACAAGGGGCGCGAATCATAGTGACGCGCCCCATGAAAGTCAAAGAATTTCAATGATTAAACCGGACTGTCCGCTGCTGCTGGCATCGGCCTCGCGCTACCGCGCCGAACTGCTGGCGCGGCTGCGGCTGCCGTTCACCGCCACCGCCAGCGCGGTCGACGAAACCCCCCGGCCCGGCGAGGACGCCGAGTCCCTGGTCCGCCGTCTGGCACGCGACAAGGCGCAGGCTCTGGCTGAGCGCCATCCGGCGCACTGGGTCCTGGGTTCCGACCAGGCCGCAGCCCTGGACGACGGCCGCATCTTCGGCAAACCCGGCACGCGCGAGGCCGCCATCCAGCAGCTGCAGGCCGCCGCCGGCCGCAGCGTGCGTTTCCTGACCGGTGTCGCGTTATGGGATAGACAGGCCTGGCACGAAGCCCTGGACGTCACGACGGTGCGCTTCCGGGACCTGGATCTTCCGGAGATCGAACGCTACGTCGATACCGAGCCAGCCCTGGACTGCGCCGGCAGCTTCAAGTGCGAGGGGTACGGCATCACGCTGTTCGAGGCCATCGACAGCCAGGATCCGACCGGCCTGATCGGCCTGCCGCTGATCGCGGTGCGCCGCCTGCTGACGCAGGCCGGCTACGCCCTGCCCTGAAGCAGCCAGTCCGGCAGATCGCGCACCGCATCAATCACTGCAGCCGCACCGGCATCCCGCATTCGCTGTGGCGCGTGCACGCCGCAAGCCACACCCAGGGCGGGCATGCCGATCGCGTGCGCCATCGCGGCGTCGTACTCGGTGTCGCCGATCATCAGCGCCTGTTCCGGCGCCAGGCCCTCGTCCATCAGCAATTCCCGCAGCATGCGCGGATCGGGCTTGGAGGCGGTCTCGTCAGCGCAGCGTGAATTGATCACCAGCGCGCTCAGATCGACGTGATGACGCAGGGAGCGATCCAGGCCGCGCCGCGACTTGCCGGTGGCGATCGCGATACGCAGCCCTTGGGCCTGCAGACCTTGCACTGCGGCCAGTGCCCCGGCGAACAACGGCGCCTCCCCGGCCCCTTCGGCCAACCACTTGGCGCGGTAGCCATCGAGCAGACGGCGCAAGCCGTCCAGTTCCAGATCGGGATAGAGCTTATGCAAGCCCTCATTCAGACCGAGGCCGATCAGGTCACGGATCGCCTCGTCCTCGCGCGGCGGCAAGCCGAGGCCGCGAATGGCGCCCTGCATGGCGCCGACGATCTGCGCCGCCGAGTCGGCGAGCGTGCCGTCCCAGTCGAAAATCAGCAGCTTGATGCGGTCCATGCGTGCCCGGTCAGCGGCCGCCGCGCGGCAAACGGTCCAGGACCTCGCGCAACTCGTCGGTCAAGGGCGCGTTGAGGATCAGCTTGGGAAATTCCGGCGTCGCCGGCAGCATCAGGAAGTGCGAGTGCAGGAACATGCGCTTCAGGCCCATCTCGCGCAGCGGCTTGTTGGCCTGACGTTCGCCGTATTTCTCGTCGCCGGCCACCGCGTGGCCGAGCGCCAGCGCGTGCACGCGGATCTGGTGCGTGCGGCCGGAAAAAATCTGCACCTCGCACAGCGTCGCATCGCGATAGCGCGCCTTCGGCGAGAAACGCGACTTCGACGGTTTGCCGTCGTCCTCGTCGATCTGCACGCGGCGTTCGCCGCCTTCGAGCCGGCTGCGCACCAGCGCGGCGTCGACATCGCGATCCTCACCGCGCCATTTGCCGACCAGCAGCGCGAAGTAACGCTTCTCGGCCTCGTGGTACTTGAGCGCGCGCTGCGCGCGCAGCAGCGCCGGTCGCGACTTGGCCAGCAGCAGCACGCCGCTGGTATCGCGGTCGAGGCGATGTGCCAATTCGATGAAGTCGTAGCGATTCCAGGCGCGCACCGTCTCGATCACGCCATAAGGCACGCCGCTGCCGGCATGCGCCGCGACGTTGGCGGGTTTGGACAGGGCCAGGTAGTGCTCGTCCTCGTGAATGATCGCCGCGCGCAGGCGATTCATCAGCGCGTCCGGCGGGCGGACCGTCTCGCCCTTTTCCGCGATCCGGACCGGCGGAATGCGCACCTCGTCACCGGCCGCCAGCTTGCGTTCCGGCTTGGCGCGGCCGCCGTTGACCCGCACCTGACCCGAGCGCAGCAGGCGGTAGACAGCCGATTTCGGCACGCCAGGTAATTGTTTTAGAAGGAAATTGTCGATCCGCTGACCGTCTTCGCGGGCGCTTATCGCAACTTTTTTCACCTCTTGGCGAACTTGTGTCAAAATATTGCGCCCGTTGATTTCGCTAGGAAATTCCGTTCCCGAATCAACGGCTAACGGAAAACTTCTGAGAGTGGCTAAAGAGTCTGCTCAATTGTAGCAGCCGGCATCCGCTCCTAAGGTTCGCGTCCACGGCGTCACCCGCCTGACGAACGCATCTAAACAACAATCCGCGCTACCGCGCGCCGGGCAACCAGAACGACCAGCAATGCCTGCTGTCATCACAAACTGCCCCGCCTGCGCGGTTCACGCCGCATCGGGACTCACACATGAAACGCATTTTGATCAACGCCACTCAGCGCGAAGAGCTGCGCGTGGCCATCGTCGAAGGGCAGAAGCTCAGCGACCTTGATATCGAACTCGCCTCGCGCGAGCAGAAGAAAGGCAACATCTACAAAGGCAAGATCACCCGCGTCGAACCGTCGCTGGAGGCTTGCTTCGTCGAGTACGGCGGCGAGCGCCACGGCTTCCTGCCGGTCAAGGAAATCGCCAAGTCCTATTTCCGCGGTGGCTCCGGCGGCAACCTGCGCGAGCAACTGCAGGAAGGCCAGGAAATCATCGTCCAGGTCGAAAAGGAAGAACGCGGCAACAAGGGCGCCGCCCTCACCACCTTCATTTCGCTGGCCGGCCGCTATCTGGTGCTGATGCCGAACAACCCGCGCGCCGGCGGCGTCTCGCGCCGCGCCGAGGGCGACGAGCGTGAGGAGGCCAAGGAAGCGCTCGACAAGCTGCAGATCCCGGACGGCATGGGCGTGATCATCCGCTCCAATGGCGTCGGCCGCACGGTCGAGGAACTGCAGTGGGATGCCGACCAGCGCATCGCCTACTGGAATGCGATCGTCGCCGAAGCCGAGAAGCGCGCGGCCCCGTTCCTGATCTATCACGAAAACAACATCGTGATGCGCGCGCTGCGCGATTACCTGCGCGCCGATATCGGCGAACTGGTCATCGACAATCCCGAAATCTTCGAGCAGGCACGCGAGCAGCTGCAGTTCTCCTCGCCAGGCGATCTGCCCAAGCTCAAGCTCTACCGCGACGAGATGCCGCTGTTCTCGCGCTTCCAGATCGAATCGCAGATCGAGCTGGCGCATGAGCGCCATGTGCGCCTGCCGTCGGGCGGTTCGATCGTCATCGACCAGACCGAAGCGCTGACCGCGATCGACATCAACTCGGCCAAAGCCACCGGCGGCGGCAACATCGAGGACACCGCGCTCAACACCAACCTCGAAGCGGCCGATGAGATCGCCCGCCAGCTGCGTCTTCGCGACGCCGGCGGCCTGATCGTCATCGACTTCATCGACATGAATTCGTCGAAGAACCAGCGCGAGGTCGAGAAGCGTCTCGAAGCCGCGGTCGAGGTCGACCGTGCACGCATCCAGCTCGGTCGCCTGTCGCGCTTCGGCTTGCTCGAACTGTCGCGCCAGCGTCTGCGTCCGTCTCTGGGCGAGCACACGCAGATCGCCTGCCCGCGCTGCGAGGGCCGCGGCCAGATCCGCTCGGTCGAAAGCGTTTCGCTGTCGATCCTGCGCTTGATCGAGGAAGAGGCGATGAAGGAGCGCACCGGGCGTGTCGTCGCGCAGGTTCCGGTCGACGTTGGCACCTTCCTGCTCAACGAAAAGCGCCTGAAAGTCCGCGAGATCGAAGCGCGCTGCCGCGTGCACATTGCGATCGTGCCGAATCCGACGCTGCACACGCCGCATTACGAGATCAAGCGCATCCGCGCGGATCATCTGCAGCAGGACAACAACGCAGCGACCAGTTACACCCTGGTACAGAACTTCGACGCGCAGGCCCAGGAAGAGATCGCCAAGCCGCAGCCGGTGGCGCGCATCCCCGAGCCGGCGGTCAAGCAGATCACGCCGACCGCCCCGCCGCCGAGCGCGCCCGTGCCCGCTCCTGCCCCGGCGCCGGTCATGCAGGTCGTCGCGGGCGAGAGCGTATGGAGCAAGCTGTTGCGCTGGCTGGGCTTCGGTCCGCGCCCGGCCGCCCCGGCACTCCCACCGCCGGCCAAGGGTCGTGGCGACAATCGCGACAACCGCCATTCGCGTGACCGTGATGGCCGACGCGACGGCCGTGGCCACCGCGACGGCCGTCGCGATGGCCGCAACGAAGGCCGTAGCGACCGGGCTCAGCAGGGTCAGCAGCGGCAGAACAACAACCAGCAGCGCCAGGAGCGCGGCGGGCAGCAGCAGCCGCGCCAGAACCCGCAACAGCAGCAACAACCGCGTCGCGACGAGCGCGGCGGACAGCAGGACCGCCAGCCGCAACAGCAGCGCAATGCCAACGCCAACGCCAATCCGAACGCACCGCGTCAGAGCAACGGGCCGCGTCCGGAACGCGCACCGCAGGCGTCTGCCGCTGCGGCCGATACCGACAACACGGCGCTGACTGCCGCTGCGATCGACGAAAACGCCGCGGCAACACCGGCCGATGCGCAAGGTGCACCGCGCCCGGAGGGCGCGCGCGAGGGTGGCCGTCGCCGCCGCCGTGGAGGTCGTGGTCGCGGTGGCGATCGTGGCGAGCGCAACCTCGCCGCTGCCGCCGGCGCCATTGCAGGTGCTGAAGGCAACATCGACGCGGGTGACGAAGCCGCGGGCGACGACGCACCGATGGTCTCGCTGCCGACCCAGGCCAGCCTGCTGCCGCAGGAGCCGTCTGACGTGGTGGAAACGCCGGTCGCCGTGGCGACGTCGACTGCGCGGGACAACACTGCCGACGCGGCCGAAGCCGCCGTCGCACCTGTGTCTGAGTCCCTGCCCGACGCGTTCGCACCGATGCAACCGATTGCAGCCGCCACGGCGGTGGTCGATGCGACGGCAGACGCGCCGGTCTCCGACACGGCAACGGCAACCGCCGAAACTGCAGCACCGGCGGCAACGCCAGCCATCGAGGCGGCAGTCGTGACGCCAGCCGCCACCGAAGCCGCGCCGGCTGCGTCGACCGAAGTCGCCGCCGCAGCGCCGGTTTCGACCGAGGCCGTCGACGACGCCGAACGACCGCAATTCCGCGCCACCGCCCCGGCCGCCGACTACTTCCGCCTGTTCGAGCAGGCCGCAGCCAGTCAGGCGCCGAAGCAGACGCCGGCCAGCGACGAGCAGAAACCGGCGTGATCCAGAAGCGCTGACTTCAAGCAAAACGCCCCGCTAGACGGGGCGTTTTTCATGTTAGGGCTTGTTTCTCGCGCGCCTAATGCGGACGCGCTCATCCGACGAACTAGCGCGCGCCGAGAATCGATGCGACCGCCTGCAGGTCGGCTTCGGTATCCACGCCACGCGGCGGCGGGTTGTCGGTCACGCCCATGCGGATGCGCAAGCCATGGGACAACGCCCGCAATTGCTCCAGCGCCTCGCAGTCCTCCAGCGGCGCGGTGCCCAGCGCGCTGAAGCGCGACAGCGCCGACACGCGATACGCGTAGAGACCGATGTGACGGAACGCGAGCCCTTCCGGCAACTGCGGTGACTGTGCGGTCGAGCCGTCGCGACGCCAGGGGATCGGCGCGCGCGAGAAGTACAGCGCATAACCGGCGCGGTCCATCACCAGCTTGACCACGTTGGGATTGAGCCAGTCTTCCAGTGCGTGCAGCGGATGGCACAGCGACGCCAGATCGGCCGTCTCATCGTCGGCCAGCAATCGCGCCACCTGTTGCACCAGTGCCGGCGGCATCAGCGGCTCGTCGCCCTGCAGATTGACGACGATGCTGCGCGCATCCCAGCCCGCAGCGCGCGCGATTTCATCGGCGCGATCCGTGCCGGACTGATGATGGGCCGCCGTCATGCGCACGTCGGCGCCAAACGCGCGACAGGCCGCATGCACCTCATCGGAATCAGTGGCGATCACCACCTCGTCCGCACCGGCCCGACCCGCAGCCTCCCACACATGCTGAACCAGCGGCTTGCCCGCAAGCTCGCGCAACACCTTGCGCGGCAACCGCGTCGAACCCAGGCGCGCCGGGATCACAACCTTGAAGCTCACGGCGCCAGCTCCTCCTCGGTCAGCGCGCGCGCCTCTTCCTCGAGCATCACCGGAATGCCGTCACGCACCGGATAGGCCAGGCGCGAGGCCTTGCACCACAGCTCCTGGCGCTCGGCGCGCCACTCCAGCGGCGCCTTGGTGACCGGGCACACGAGGATATCCAGCAATCTCTTGTCCATTAACGACGACCCTTCAACGATTGCAGCAATTCTTGCACACGCCCGGCATCGTCCGGCGTCAACTGAGCGGTGGCCGGCACCGCCCAAGCCGTCGCCGGCGCAAACGCCAGGCACTTCATCGCATCCTTCTCGGTCATCAGCACCGGCAGGTCGTCACCGAACGACAGGTCCGACGCCCGAAACGCATGGTGATCGGCGAAGGCATGCGGAACAACATCGATCTGCTCCGCCGCCAGCGCATCGAAGAAGCGCTGTGGGTTGCCGATGCCGGCGACCGCGTGCACCTTCTTGCCGCGCCAGCGAAACAGCGGCATCGGCACGCCACCGGCCAGCGGCCAGGCATCGCCAAGCTGCAGACGCATGCCCACGCTGCGCACGGCATCAGGGGCTGTCCAACCTGCGCCGTTGACGACGACCAGGTCGACCGCCTGCAAGCGCGACGGCGGCTCACGCAACGGACCGGCCGGCAGCAGCCAGCCGTTGCCCAGCCCGCGCGCGCCATCGACCACACAGATTTCAGCATCCCGCGGCAGCCGGTAGTGCTGCAGGCCGTCGTCGGACACGATCACGTCGATGCCGGCGTGCTCGCAGAGGAATCGTGCCGCACGCAGACGATCCGGATCGACCACCAGCGGCGCGGCAGTACGGCGCACGATCAACAACGGCTCATCGCCGCAATGAGCAGGATCGCTGTCGGCCTGTACCGCATACGGGTACCGCGGTGCGCGAGCGCCGTAGCCGCGGCTGATCACGCCCGGCGTCCAGCCGAGCGCACGCAGCTGCTCGACCAGCCAGATCGTGACCGGCGTCTTGCCGGCCCCGCCGACCGTCAGATTGCCGACGACGATCACCGGCACCGGCAACGCGTCCCGGTGCGACCGGGCGCGCAATCGCTGCGCTCGCGCCGCCGCCACGCGGCCGAACAGGCGCGACAGTGGCTGCAACAGCACGGGCGGCGGCACGGGCCGATACCAGCGCCGTTCCAGCCAGTTGCTCACGGCGCCCCGTCCGCCGACGAGTCGAACTGCATGCGATGCAAGGCCGCATACAGCCCGCCGAGACGCAACAGGTCGTCGTGCGTGCCGGACTCGGCCACGCGGCCATCCTGCATCACCACGATCAGATCGGCGTTCTGGATCGTCGACAGGCGGTGCGCGATCACCAGCGTCGTACGACCCTTGACCAGGGCTTCGAGCCCCTGCTGGATCGCGCGTTCGGATTCGGTATCCAGCGCCGACGTCGCCTCGTCGAGAATCAGGATCGGCGCGTCCTTGAGCAGCGCACGCGCAATCGCCAGCCGCTGACGCTGCCCGCCGGACAGGGTCTGGCCGTTCTGACCGATCGGCGTGTGCAACCCTTGCGGCAGCTTCTCGATGAACTCCCAGGCATGCGCTCGCTTGGCTGCCCCGATAATCGCGGCCTCATCCGGCCGCGGCTGCAGACCGTAGGCGATGTTCTCGGCGACCGTCGTGTTGAACAGTCGTACCTGCTGGTCCACCAGCGCGACCTGCCGTCGCAGATCCTGCAGGCGGTACTCACGCACGTCGTGGCCGTCGAGCAGGATGCGTCCCTCGCTGGCGTCGTAGAAGCGCGGCAGCAGCGACAGCAGCGTCGACTTGCCGCTGCCAGACTTGCCGACGAAGGCCACCGTCTGCCCCGGCGACACCTGAAGACTGACGTGACTGAGTGCCGACACATCGTCGCGATAGCGGAAGCTCACGTCGTCGAACGCGATGGCACCGCTGGCGCGCGGCAGCGGACGGCTGCCGTCTTCCGGTTCGATCTCCTCGTCCAGCATCTGGAACAGCTCGTCGCCAGCGGCGATGCCGCGCTGCAGACGCTCGTTGACGCCACCCATGCTCTTCAGCGGCTGCATCAGCGACAGCATCGCCATCATGAACGCCGCAAACGTGCCCGGCGTCATCTCCTGGATCATGCTCGGCTGGGTGGCGAAGTAGACGATCGCCGCCACGGCCCAGGCGGCGATGAACTGGATCAACGCACCGCTGCCGGCACGCGTGGCGACGATCTTCATCGACAGCCAGCGGTTCTGCTCGTTGACGCCGGCAAAACGATCGCGCACGAAGTCCTGGCCGTTGTACACCTTCACCACGCGCTGGCCATGCACCGCCTCGTCCACGGCCTCGGTCACATTGCTGACGCTCTGCTGGATGCGGGTGCTGATGCGGCGGAAACGACGGCTGACGTAGCCGATGATCAGCGCGATCAGCGGCAACACCACGAACGCGAACGACGTCAGCTTCCAGTTCAGCCAGAACATGAACCCGATGTAGAACATCACGCTGAGGCCATCCTTGAGCGTAGTGGTCAGCACGGTCGTCGTGGCATCGGCGATCTGCTCGACGTGATAGTTCATGCGCGCGATCAGCTGGCTGGAATTGACGCGGTCGTAGTAACGCACCGGCAGGCCCAGCAGCTTGTCGAACAGCACGCGGCGCATGTCGTGCACGACGCGGCGCGCCACCCAGGCCATGCCGTAGATCGACGCAAATGATGTGACGCCACGCAGCAGGAACAGGCCCACGATGATCAGCGGCAGGCTGCGGATGTAATCCTGGTTCTGCTCGACGAAGGCCTTGTCCAGGAGCGGTTTGATCAGCGCGGCGAAGCTGGCCTCCGACGCCGCGAAAGCGGCGGTCGCCAGGAACGCCAATAACATCACCTTCCAGTGCGGCAGCGAATAGCCGAGCAGGCGGCGATAGATGGGCCAGGCCGCCTTGCGGCCGGAATCAGGCGTGGCGCTCATGCAGGGACGAGATTCATGACCGGCGTATCCTAGCAAGTCGCTACACTGACCGACCGATTCCCTGACCGATTCCGGAAGCGAGCCGCCCATGTCGAAGACCCTGTTCCAGAAGATCTGCGATCGCGAGATTCCCGCCAGCTTCGTGCATGAAGACGAGCACTGCGTCGCCTTCAACGACATCAATCCGACCGCGCCGCTGCACGTGCTGGTCGTCCCGCGCAAACCGATTCCGCGGCTGTGCGACGCCACCGCCGAAGACCAGGCCGTGCTCGGCCATCTGCTGCTGATCGCCAACAAGGTGGCGACGGACGCCGGCTACGGCGAAGCGTTCCGCGTCGCCATCAACAACGGCGCCGGTGCCGGCCAGTCGGTGTTTCATCTGCATGTTCACGTGATTGCCGGCCGCCCGCTGAAGTGGCCGCCGGGCTGAGCTCGGTGACTGCCGGCCATCACGTGCAAGCACGGACATTCATGGTCGATCGCCAAGGCGATCGGGGGCCGGCCGCCCGCTGAAGTGGCCGCCGGGCTGAGTGCGGTGACTGCCGGCCATCACGTGCAAGCACGGACATTCATGGTCGATCGCCAAGGCGATCGGGGGCCGGCCGTCCGCTGAGGTGCTTAGCGCGCTGAGCGTCGCCGTCGTCGTCAGCCGACGCGGGGCATGCGGCTAACGCTTGCTCTGGCCTTTTTGCGCCGGTTCCGGCTCAACCAGTAGCGAGGCGTCGAGACGCGTCTGGAACCAGTTGGCGCGCCAGCACAGATGCGGGCCGGTCGCGCGGCCGGTGGCGCCGACCCGGCCGATCACCTGCCCCGCATCGACACGCTGGCCATCCTTCACGTCCAGCGCCGACAGGTGCAGATAGGTGGTCGACAGGCCCTGGCCGTGATCGAGAATCACCGTGCCGCCGGTGTAATAAAGATCGCTGCGCGCCAGGCTGACGACGCCGGCAGCGCTGGCCTTGACCGGCGTGCCGGTGGGCGCCGCCAGATCGATGCCGAAATGCGGCTGCTTCGGCTCGCCATTGAGAATGCGACGGCTGCCGTAGACGCCGCTGACCACCGCCGGCACCGGCCAGATGAATCCACCTGCGTAGTCCGTTGCAGCCGTGTCCCGGCCACGCGCAGCGCTGACCCGCTGATTATCGAGCGCGATCTGCTTCAGCGCGGACTCCGGTGGCGTCACCATCTTCTGCGGCAGGCCCGAGATGCGCTGCTCGTCGTACTGACGCGTTTCCACGCGATACTCGTAGCGCTCGACCGTACCGCCCTGCCGCAACCGCAGTTCCGCGGCGGCGCCTTCGTCGTAAGCCAGGCCCAGCACGAAGCGACCTTCGGCCGACACGCTCAATGGCTTGTCGTTGAACCAGACCTCGGTGCCGGCCGGCACCTGGCCCTGCATCAGGCCACCCTGCACCCAGCGGCCCTGCAACTGCGGCTCGGCGCCACTGACGCCGAACGTCAGACCCAGCAGCAGGCCCGCAACGACGCCACGGCACTTCAGCATTTGCACCTCGACGGCAAAACGGATGACCACGTCGTGCTCAGCGCAGCGCCGCGAGACGGCGAACCGCTTCGTCCAAAGGCAAGGTTTCCTGCCGTTCCTCACCGCGGAAGCGCAGCGTGACCGTACGCTCCTCGGCTTCCTTGCGGCCGACGACAATGATCACTGGAATTTTCTGCGTCGCATGCTCACGGATCTTGTAGTTGATCTTCTCGTTGCGCAGGTCGGTCTGCACCCGCAAGCCGGCATCCTTGAACGTCTCGCAGACCTCGGTCGCATAGCCGTCGGCATCCGAGACGATGGGCGCGACCACCCCCTGCACCGGCGACAGCCAGAACGGCAGCGAGCCGGCGTGATGCTCGATCAGGATGCCGATGAAGCGCTCCATCGACCCCACGATCGCGCGGTGCAGCATGATCGGCCGCACGCGCTGCGACTGTTCGTCGATGTACGAAGCATCGAGCCGCTCCGGCATCATCGGGTCGTACTGGATCGTGCCGACCTGCCAGGAGCGACCGATCGAGTCCTTCAGGTGGTACTCGATCTTCGGACCGTAGAACGCACCCTCGCCCGGCATCTCCTCCCAGGCCACGCCCGCCGCGCGCAGTGCGGCGCGCAAGGCATTTTCGGCGCGATCCCAGGCATCGTCAGTGCCGAGGCGCTTTTCGGGCCGCAGCGCGAGCTTGACCGCCAGATCGGTGAAGCCGAAATCGGCGTAGACCTGCATCGCCTGCCGGTGGAACGCGGTGACCTCACCCTCGACCTGCGCTTCCGTGCAGAAGATGTGGCCGTCGTCCTGCGTGAAGGCGCGCACGCGCATGATGCCGTGCAGTGCGCCGGAGGGTTCGTTGCGATGGCAGCCGCCGAACTCGGCGTAGCGGATCGGCAGATCGCGATAGCTGTGCAGGCCGGCGTTGTAGATCTGCACGTGTCCCGGACAGTTCATCGGCTTGACGGCGTAGGTGCGCTTCTCCGACTCGGTGAAGAACATGTTCTCCTGGTAGTTGTCCCAGTGCCCGGACTTCTTCCATAGGCTCACGTCGAGGATTTGCGGCGCGCGCACTTCCTGGTAACCGCCCTTGCGATAGACCGTGCGCACGTACTGTTCCACCGCCTGCCAGATCGCCCAGCCCTTGGGGTGCCAGAACACCATGCCTGGCGCTTCTTCCTGCTGGTGGAACAGGTCGAGCTGCTTGGCGAGCTTGCGGTGATCGCGCTTCTCCGCTTCCTCCACCTGCTTGAGATACGCCTTGAGCTCGTCGTCGGTCGCGAAGCACACGCCGGTGATGCGCTGCAGCTGCGCGTTGTTGGCATCGCCGCGCCAGTAGACACCGCCGACGCGGATCAGCTTGAACGCCGTGCCGAGCTTGCCGGTGGACGGCAGGTGCGGACCCAGGCACATGTCGAGCCAGTTCGGGCCCTGCTTGTAGATCGTCAGCGCTTCGTCGGCCTTGATGCCGTCGCGAATCCACTCGGCTTTGAAGGTCTCGCCGGCCGCTTCGAAGTGCTTGACCGCCGCGTCGTGCGACCAGACCTCGCGCGTGATCGGCAGATCGCGCTTCACGATCTCGCGCATCTTGTTCTCGATCGCTTCGAGATCGGCTTCGGTGAACGGCGTCTCGCGCGCGAAGTCGTAGTAGAAGCCGGTCTCGGTCGCCGGTCCGAACGTGATCTGCGTACCCGGAAAGAGTTCCTGCACGGCCTGCGCCAGCACGTGCGCGGCGTCGTGGCGGATCGTCTCCAGCGCCTCGGGCTTGTCGCGGGTGACGATGCTGATCGACGCATTGCGGTCGATCGGTCGCGTCAGGTCCCACAGCTCGCCGTTGACCTGCACGAGCGCGGCCTTCTTGGCCAGGCCTGGCGAGATACCCTGCGCGATCGCAAGGCCGGTGACCGGCGCGTCGAACGACTTCTTGTTGCCGTCCGGAAAGGTGATTTCAATCGACATGTTCGGTTCCGCAAATAGACGTTAGGACTTGCTGCGCACGAAGCTGACGGCGGCCTTGAGCCGCGCGAGCGTTCGTTCGCGTCCCAGCAGGAACAGCGTCTGGTCGATCGGCGGCGACACCGCCATGCCGACCACCGCGACGCGGATCGGCTGCGCCACCTTGCCCAGACCCAGACCGCGCGCCTCCGCAAAACCGTTGACCGCCGCGTGCAGCGCCGGCGCATCCCAGTCCGGCAGCGCCGACAGCGCGGCCGCCAGCGCATCGAGCAGCACGGCGCCGTCCTCATTCAGATGCTTGGCCGCGTCCTTCTCGTTGTAGCCCTCGAGATCGGCGTAGAGGAACTTCGACTTGTCCGCCATCTCGGCCAGCGTGCGGCAGCGCTCGCGCTGCTGCTCGATCACAGCAGTCAGGCTCGGGCCGTTCGCGGGATCGACGCCGATGCGGCGCAGGTGCCAGTCGAACTCAGGCGCCACCAGCGCCGGATCGGCGGCCTTCAGGTACTGGTGATTGACCCAGTAGGCCTTTTCCATGTCGAAGCGCGCCGGCGCGGCGGAGACGTGGTCGAAGTCGAACTTCGCCATCATCTCCTCGCGCGTGAACAGCTCCTGGTCTCCGTGGGACCAGCCCAGGCGCACCAGGTAGTTCAGCAGCGCCTCGGGCATGAAGCCCATCGTGCGGTATTCCATGACGCCGAGCGCGCCGTGCCGCTTGGAGAGCTTGGCGCCGTCGGCGCCGAGAATCATCGAAACGTGTGCGTACTGCGGCGGCGTCGCGCCGAGGGCCTTGAGGATGTTGATCTGGCGCGGGGTGTTGTTGACGTGATCGTCGCCGCGGATGACGTGGGTGATGCCCATGTCCATGTCGTCGACGACGACGCAGAAGTTATAGGTCGGCACGCCGTCGCCGCGGGCGATGATCAGGTCGTCGAGTTCGGCGCTGTCGAACACGATCTCGCCCTTGATCAGATCCTGGAGCACGACCTGCCCCTCCTGCGGATTCTTGAAGCGCACCACCGGTTTCACGCCCGCCGGCACTGGCGGCAGCGTCTTGCCGGCTTCCGGGCGCCAGCGGCCGTCATAGCGCGGGCGCTCCTTGCGCGCCTGCTGCTCGGCGCGCATCTGGTCCAGCTCTTCCTTGGAGCAGTAGCAGTGATAGGCCGTACCGGCGGCCAGCATCTGCTGGATCACTTCCGCGTAACGCGGGAAGCGCTGCGTCTGGTAGATCTCGGCAAAGTCCGAGGCCAGACCCAGCCATTTCATGCCCTCGAAGATGGCGTCCACCGCCTCCTGCGTGCTGCGCTCGCGATCCGTGTCCTCGATACGCAGCAGGAACTTGCCGTCCCGGCCCTTGGCGTACAGATAGGAAAACAGAGCGGTACGCGCACCACCGATGTGCAGAAAACCGGTCGGCGACGGGGCAAAGCGGGTAACGACAGCGGACATGACGGGATCGGCCCTTCTCGGAAGCGCGGGATTTTAACAGCAAGCCCGCCGCTGACCTTAAAATCCGCGCTCGTTCCGCCGTCCACGCCCATGTCCTGTCTGTTCGTCGAGCATCTGACTGTCATCGATTGCGCCTACCTGGACGTGGGCCGTGGCCTGCTGGGCCAATCCTGGATCGTCGATCTGGAACTGGACGGCGCGCTCGACGAGCAGTCGATGGTGCTGGACTTCGGCGCGGTCAAGAAGCGGCTCAAGCGCGCGATCGACGACAGCGTCGATCACAGCCTGCTGGTGCCGGGTCTGGCGCCGCAGCTGTCGTGGACGCAGGACGGCGACACCGTGGATCTGCGCTTCGACAGCGCCGTCGGCGCGTACCATCACCGCTCGCCCATGCTCGCCGTCTGCCGCCTCGACGCCGCGGCGGTCGATGCCGGCGCCGTCGCGCGCTACCTGATCCCGCGCCTGCGCCGGGAACTGCCCTCCAATGTCGGCGCACTGCGCCTGCAGCTACGCGAAGAGATCATCGACGGCGCCCACTATCAGTACGTGCACGGCCTGAAGAAGCACCAGGGCGCCTGCCAGCGCATTGCCCACGGCCATCGCTCGCGGGTCGAGGTTCGGGTGGATGGCGCTCGCGATCCGGCGCTGGAAGCGGCAGTGGCCAGTGCCTGGACCGATATCTACCTGGGCACGCGCGACGATCTGGTCGCGCAAAGCCAGGCGCATTGTCAGTTCGCCTACACCAGCCAGGAAGGGCGCTACGAGCTGTCGGTGCCGCGCGCGCGCTGCGATCTGATCGAGACCGACAGCACCGTCGAGTGCATCGCCGCGCACCTGCTGGCACGCCTGCAATCTCAACGTCCCGGCCGAAGCATCGAGGTACGCGCCTATGAGGGGGTCATGAAAGGCGCGATCAGCCGCTCGGTATAGTCAAAGGCGCGATCAGCCGCTCGGTATAGTCGCCCATAGCAGCGGCCGCGCGCGCGATCCCCCAACGCCACCTCCGACCGCCGCAGGTTCAGACCCGGTTCAGTCGCCGCGGCGCAAAGTGCGGGTCATGCGCCTCCATCCGTCCCGAATTCTGTTGCTTGCCCTCGCCCTTTTACTTGGCGGCTGCGTGACCACGCCCGGCAACTACTACGGCTCTTCGCTGGACCCCTACGGCCATCGCAGTAGTGGCGTCGTCTACTACAACACGTACGACCCCTGGTACTACGGGCCGGCTTACGGCTACGGCGCCTACTCGGGCCCCCACTATCAGCGCCCGCGCGACGTAATCGTGGTCGAGCGCCCCCGGTATCCCGATCGTCCAGACCATCACCACGGCCACAAGCCGCGTCCGGATCGGCCGGGCAAGCCGCCGGCGATATTCGACCCGCCGCGCGGCGACAAGCCGTCGAAGCCGCCGCACCAGCGTCCGCGCGATCCAGGCCGCGCGCCTCAGCAAGGGCGTCCGGACAAGCCGACCGTGCCGCAGGCGTGGCAGCAGCGCGAGGAGCGGCAACGCCAGCAGGCCGGACAGCAGCGCAATCCGCCCCCTCGGGCCGCCGAACCGCCGCAGTCGCCTCGCGACCGCGAGCGCCGTCCGCCGGTCTTCATGCGCTGAACGGCGTCATGAGCGCGCCGTTCAGCGCCACGAAACCCGCGTGATCGCAGCCGTCAGGCCTGCGCGGGCACTGGAAAGATGAATGCTCGGCCCCACTAGGGGTTTGTGGTATAAAGCCGCGCCTTCCGCCGTCCTACGCAGCCCCGCCTCGCATGTCCGCCCAGAAGCCCTTCGATATCCGTTTCTTTCCCCGCACCTCCATCGAACAGGTGGAAGAAGGCCGGGAACTGGCGCCCAAGTTCGATGAGCATGGCCTGATCGCCTGCGTCACCACCGCCGCCGGCACCGGCGAGGTGCTGATGCTGGGCTACATGAACGCCGAGGCGCTGAAGCGCACGATCGCCACCGGCGAAGCGCATTACTGGTCGCGTTCGCGCCAGGTGCTGTGGCACAAGGGCGCGACCTCAGGTCTCGTGCAGAAAGTCGTGGAACTGCGCGTCGACGACGATCAGGATGCAATCTGGCTCCGCGTACAGGTGGCCGGCGATGCCAGCTGCCACGTCGGTTACCGCTCCTGCTTCTACCGCTCGATCCCGACCGGCGATGGCCCGGACGTGCGCGAGCTGAATTTCGAGGAGCATGAGAAGACCTTCGATCCCAAGCAGGTCTACGGCGACGCGCCGAACCCGACCCTGCTCTGATCGAGATTCGCGATACTCCCGAAGCCCCGCCCCGCGCGGGGCTTCGTCGTTATGGCACCGGCAATCGCGAAAACCCGGCCCCACGCGTGATGGCGCAAACTCATGGCGCCGCGGCGGCATTCCACCAGCGCGCTGCGCGCTCACGCCAGGTTTCGACCTGCAGTACGCCGCGCTCATCGCGCCAGACTCGCACCATGCCGCTGACGCCCGTGGTGAACTGACGCGCGCCGATCTCGGCATACCGGTCCACCACCTCCGGTCGCGGATGGCGGTAGTGGCTGCGCCAGCCCGCCGTATGGATCACCACCGCCGGCTGCACCGCATCGACGAACAAAGGGGTGGACGAGCTGCGACTGCCGTGATGCGGCGTCAGCAACACCTCGGCCCGCAGGTGGTCGGCATGTTCACGCACCAGCCGGCGCTCGGCGACGCGTTCGACGTCGCCCGGCAGCAGCACCGAGAACGCCCCGTCGATGCGCAGCACGCAGGAGCTGTTGTTGCTCGACCAGTGGTCGCGGTCCGGATGCAGCAGTTCGAAACGCACGCCGTCCCATTCCCAGCGCTGGCCGTCACGGCAGGGCTCGCCCTGGTCCGTGCCGAGTTCGCGTTTCACCCGCAGCAGGCGCCGCACGGCGGCAACCCCGCCGGCGTGGTCGTTGTCGCCGTGCGACACCAGCAGCAGGTCGATGTCGCGGATGCCGCGACCCAGCAAGTACGGCGCCACCACCGACTCGCCGGCATCGAACCCCTCGTCGAACGCCGGCCCGGTGTCGAACAGCAGCGTGTGATTCGTGGTGTGCACCACCACTGCCAAGCCCTGCCCCACGTCGAGCGCGGCCAGTTCCAGCCCGCCGGGCGGCGCCGGACGCGGGGGGAAGAACAGCGGCAGCCAGCACAGCAGGCCCAGTGCGCGCAGCGGCAACCCGCGCGGCGCGAACAGCAGCACGCTGCCGATCACCGCCAGCGCCAGCGCCGCCAACGGCGGACTGCCCGGCCACCAGGGCTGGGGCAGCGTCGTCGCCAGCGCAGTCAGGCCGTCCTGGGCCAGCGCAAGACCGTGCGCCACCTGCATCAGCACCCAGCCGCCCGGTCCGGGCAACGCCGACAGCAGCACCGCGAGCAACAGCAGCGGCGTCAGCACCGCGAACACCGGCACCGCAATCAGATTGACCAGCGGCGACGCCCAGGCAAAACCGTGAAAGTAGTACAGCGTCAGGGGCGCCAGAATGAGGCTGAGGAACAGCTGCAGGCGCACCGCCAGCCGCCAGTCCGTCGGCACGCGCCAGCGGCCCACACTCAGATAGAAGATCGCCGCCACCGCACCGAACGACAGCCACAGGCCGGGGCTGAGCACCGCGAACGGATCGACCAGCAGGATCAGCAGCCAGGCCCAGGCCAGCGCGCGGCTCGGCTCGTCGAGTCGATGCACTGCGGCCGCGATCGTCAGCACCAGCAGCATGAACAGCGCCCGCGCGATGGGCGGCTCGAAGCCGGCGAGCAAGGCATAGACGATCGCCACCAGGGCCGATCCGAACAAGGCCACTCGCTGCGCCGGCACGATCAGGCACAGGCGCGGCCAGGCCGACCACAACCAGCGCATCCACAGGAAGGCAAAGCCGGCCACGATCGCGAGGTTGAAACCGGAGATCGCCACCAGGTGCGTCGTGCCGGTGAGACGGAACACGTTCCAGTCGGCGGCACGCAGCCCGGAGGTATCGCCCAGTGCCAGCGCGATCAGCAGGGCCGCGCCGGGCGTCTCGCCTAGCGTCTCCTGCAGATGCGAGACCAGCGCCTGTCGCGCCTTCAGCACCGGATACCCCGCTGGCGTCGCGCAGGGCTCGCCCTCACGCACGCTGGCCGTGGCGCCGACGCCCTGCCGCAGCAGCCAGGCCTCGTAGTCGAAGCTGCCCGGATTGAGCGAGCCATGCGGCGTGCGCACGCGCAGCTTCAAGCGCCAGCAGGCGCCGCCGCGCAAGTCGGCCTCGCTGCGATGCCAGGAGACCCGCAGTCGCGATGGCAGTCCCGCGGCCCGCGCCTCGTCGTCGGGTTCGAACAGGAAGCGCCAGCTGACGGTCTGCTCGTCGACCTGGCCGTCGCGGTCGAGCGCGGGTTGCGCCGCTGGCAGCGACGCGACAACGCCCTGCACCCAGTGTTCCTCGGCATGTCGGGCCGCCGGCCAGCGCTGCGCCAGCGCGTGCTGCGCGTGCCAGATCATGAACAGGAAGCCGCACACGAACGCAGCGACGGCGGCGCGCCCACGCCACGGCGGCAGCGCCGCGAGGGCCAGCACCGCGAGCCAGGGCCAGGCCGGCAGATGCCGCAGGGCGTGCACCAGCAGCACGCCCGCAGTGAAGCAGACGATCAGGGTGCGGGGATCTGCGCCTCGCGCAAGCGGCCGCCATCCAGCGTCCATATGCGCTCCATGCGTCGGGCCAGCCCGAGGTCATGCGTCACGACGACCAGGCTGGTGCCCAGTTCGCGATTCAGCTCCAGCATCAGCTCGAAGACGTTGCCGGCGGTGCGGGTATCGAGATTGCCGGTCGGCTCGTCGGCAAGCACGCAGGCCGGCCGCGTCACCAGGGCGCGTGCCACGGCGGCACGCTGGCGCTCACCACCCGACAGTTCACCCGGCTTGTGCTGCAGGCGCTGACCGAGGCCGACGCGATCCAGCAGCGCACGCGCCGCCTCGTACGCCTCGTTGCGCGACTGGCGGCGGATCAGCAGCGGAAACGCAACGTTCTCCAGCGCGCTGAACTCGGGCAGCAAATGATGAAATTGATAGACGAAGCCCAAGGCGTGATTGCGCAGTGCGCTGCGCTGCGCCTCGGACATCCGCGCCGTCGACTGCCCGGCCACCCAGACTTCACCGCGCGTGGGCGTATCGAGTCCGCCCAGCAGATGCAGCAACGTCGATTTGCCCGACCCCGAAGCGCCCACGATGGCGACGCGCTCACCGGCGCGCACCTCGAAATCGACAGCGTCCAGCACCTGCAGGTTGAGACGTCCGTCGTCGAAGGTCTTCGACAACCCAACGGCCTTGAGGATCGGCCCGTTGCCCGGGTTATTCATAGCGCAGGGCCTCCGCCGGCTGGATGCGCGACGCGCGGAAGGCCGGATAGATCGTCGACAGCAGCCCCAACGACAACGAGAGCAGGCTGATGCGGATCACGTCCGAGGATTTCAGCTCCGACGGCAGATCGCTGATGTAGTAGACGTCCGGCGCCAGGAACTGCTGCCCCATCAGGCGCTCCAGCACGGGCACCAGCGTCTCGACGTTGAGTGCCAGCGCCACGCCCCCACCGACCCCGACCAGCGTGCCGAAAATGCCGATGATCGACCCCTGAACCATGAAGATCGCCATCACCGATCGCGGTGTCGCACCCAGCGTGCGCAGGATCGCGATATCGGCCTGCTTGTCCTGTACCACCATCACCAGCGTCGAGACGATGTTGAACGCCGCCACGCCGACGATCAGCGACAGGATGATGAACATCACCATCTTCTCGGTGCGCACCGCACGGAAGAAGTTGGCGTGGCTGCGCGTCCAGTCGGACACGTAGAACAGGCCGGGCAGCGTCTCGGCAATCTCGCGCGACACGCGCGGCGCATCGAACAGATCGTGCAGCTTGAGACGCACGCCGGTCACGGTATCGCCCATGCGCAACAGCGCCTGCGCGTCGGCGAGGTGAATCAGCACGAGGCCGCGATCAAACTCGTACATGCCGACCTTGAACACACCGCCGACCTCGAAACGCCGGAAGCGCGGCAGCACGCCCGCCGGCGTCACGCTGGCCTGCGGAATCATCAGGTCCACCTTGTCGCCCACCACCGCACCCAGCGCCTGCGCCAGCTCGTAGCCGATGATGATGCGGTAGGCCCCGGCCTCGAGCGCGTCGAAGTCGCCCGCGACGATGTGGGTGCCGATATCGGAGACCTTCACTTCCTCCGACGGGATCACACCGCGCAGCAAGGTACCGGACAGCTCGCTGCCGACCTTGAGCATGCCTTCGCCTTCGATGTACGGCGCCACCCCGCTGACCTCGATGTGACGGCTGGCATTGGCGGCCACCGAAGGCCAGTCCGACAGCCCGCCGCGCACCGCCGAAATGCTGGCGTGCGAGGCCATGCCGAGAATGCGCGTGCGCAACTCGCGCTCGAAGCCGTTCATCACCGACAGCACGGTGATCAGCGCCGTGACGCCGATGGCGATGCCGAACATCGACGCCAGCGAGATGAAGGAGATGAAATGGTTGCGCCGTTTGGCCCGCGTATAGCGCAGCCCGGCGTAGAGTTCGTAGGGATTCCGCATGGGGCGCCATTACAGCACAGCGCAGCATGCGGGTTCAGAGCGCAGACAGGTCCGGGGGTCATCATGGAAATCGGACCTTTCAGGAGCACGCCATGCGCCATCTCCAGCAGCAGGCCGACGCCAATCGCTTTATGGAAGGCGGCCTGTTCTACCCGGTCGGCCATATCGTCGCCGCGTTTCCCAAGGCCGATGATGCGAAGCGCGCTGAACGCACGCTCATCGCCAGCGGCGTGAGCGCGGCAGGCATCGTCGCCATTTCAGCCGAAAGCATGGCGCGCGAAGCCCAGACGAACCTTGATGAGGCCCTGCCCTTCCTGTCGCTGGGCGCCAGCCTGCCGGTGCGCGAGAAGCAGCTCGCATTGGCGCCGCAGGGCTGCCACTTCCTGATGATCGAAGCGGACAGCGATCAGGAACAGCGTCGCGTCGTCGCCGCCTTGTCGACGGTGCCGGTGCGTTATGCGGTCAAGTACCACCGCCTGACCATTGAGAACCTGGTGCATGACGTGCCGTCGGCGACGGCGGATCGCGAGCCGGCCCGGGTGCCGTAGAAGCGGTCCGCGACACGCGGCGCGGCGCGGCTGTTGACGCCGATAGGGTCGGTGTATAGTGCCGCGCAAGGTTTCGACTCCAAGTCTTTTTATGCGCAAGACTTTCTTCTGCTTCGCCCTCCTCGGCCTGAGCCTGGCGCTACCGGCGCGGGCGGATGTCTTGGTGCTGCCGGAATCGGCAGCCGAAGCGCCGGCTGAGGCGCCGGTTGCCAAGCCCGTGCGCGGCGCCAGTCAGGCGCAGGTATTGCGGGCGTTCGGCCAACCCGCCGAACAGTACGCGCCGGTGGGCGGCGGCAGCGCCAAGCAGCCGCCGATCACGCGCTGGGACTACGCCGCCTTCTCGGTATTCTTCGAGCGCGACAAGGTCGTGGACGTCGTGGTCAAGGGCCAGCCGGCGCCGGTGCGCAACGTCGAGCAGCTCGAACCCCAATACTGAGCGGTATCGAAACAGAACTGCGATTAAAATTCGCAGTACGGTCGATCCGGGGCGCGCAAGCGCCCCGATTCGTTTCAGAACCGCCCGTCGATCCGGGCCCCAGGAGACTGCGTTCCCGATGTCCGCCGCTTCCGTGATCCTGCCCGCCGAATGGGCGCCGCAATCCGCGATCCAGCTCACCTGGCCGCGGCCCGATGGCGACTTCGCGCGTCACTTCGACGCGGTCGAGCGCGTGTTCGTCGCGCTGGCCGTCGCCATCACCCGCTTCCAGGATCTGATCGTCGCCACCGGACCCGACCTCGACGACCTGCGCGCACGGCTGATCGCCGCCGGCGCGCGCGCCGACCGTCTGCGGCTGCACGCGGTCCCCGCCAACGACGTCTGGGCACGCGATCACGGCCCGATCACGGTATTCCGCAACGGCCACGCCGTGCACCTCGACTTCGTGTTCAACGGCTGGGGCGACAAGTTCGACGCCACGCTCGACAACCAGGTCACGCGCTGCCTCGCCGAGCAGAAGGCCTGGACGGCACCGGTGGAATCGCTGGACTTCGTGCTCGAAGGTGGCGGCATCGAATCCGACGGCCTCGGCACGCTGCTGACCACCGAACGCTGCCTGCTGGCGAAGACCCGCAATCCGCAATTCGACAAGGCGCAGATCGAAGCCAAGCTCAAGCACTGGTTCGGCCTGGACCGCGTGCTGTGGCTCCAGCACGGCGACCTGATCGGCGACGACACGGACGGCCACATCGACACGATCGCGCGCTTCTGCAACGCGAACACGATCGCCTACCAGGCCTGCGACGACCGCGAGGACGCTCACTACGACGACCTCAAAGCGATGGAAGCCGAGCTGAAAGCGCTGCGCACCGCGGACGGCAAGCCGTACAAGCTGGTGCCGCTGCCGCTGCCCGCTGCGGTGTTCGACGAGGACGGAAAACGTCTGCCGGCGGGCTATCCGAATTTCCTGATTCTCAACGGCGCCGTGCTGGTGCCGACGTACCGCGATGCGGTGAACGACCCCGTCGCGCTCGAGCGCCTGCGTCCCGCGTTTCCCGGCCGCGAGGTCATCGGCATCGACTGCCGCGCGCTGATCCAGCAGTACGGCAGCCTGCATTGCGTGACGATGCAGATCCCGAGCGCGGCCCGGTAAGGAGAGTGACCATGAGCAAGAGCAAGACCCTGCGTGTCGGCATCGTGCAGCAGCCCTGCACGAGCGAGCGCGACGTCAACCTGAAGATGTCCGAGGAAGGCATCCGCGCGGCGGCGGCCGGCGGTGCGAAGCTGGTGCTGCTGCAGGAACTGCACACCTCGCTGTACTTCTGCCAGCACGAGTCCACCGACCTGTTCGACCTCGCCGAGCCGATTCCCGGCCCGTCCACCGAGTGGCTCGCCGCGCTGGCCAAGGAACTCGGCGTCGTCATCGTGGGCTCGCTGTTCGAGCGCCGCGCGCCGGGCCTGTACCACAACACGGCCGTCGTGCTGGAGAAGGACGGCAGCCTCGCCGGCGTGTATCGCAAGATGCACATCCCGGACGATCCCGGCTACTACGAGAAGTTCTACTTCACGCCCGGCGATCTGGGCTTCACGCCCATCGAAACCAGCGTCGGCAAGCTCGGTGTTCTCGTCTGCTGGGACCAGTGGTATCCGGAAGGCGCGCGCCTGATGGCGCTGGCCGGCGCCGACCTGCTGCTGTACCCGACCGCGATCGGCTGGAATCCGCAGGACGCCGACGACGAGCGCACGCGCCAGCGCGACGCCTGGGTCACGATCCAGCGCGCGCACGCCGTGGCCAACGGTCTGCCGGTGCTGGTCGCCAACCGCGTCGGCTTCGAAAATGATCCGACCGGCCAGTGGCCGGGCTCGCAGTTCTGGGGCCACAGCTTCATCGCCGGGCCGCAGGGCGAGTTCATCGCCAAGGCCGGCGAGAAGGCCGACGTACTGCTCGCCGATGTCGATCTGCAGCGCAGCGAGAACGTGCGCCGTTGGTGGCCCTTCCTGCGCGATCGCCGCATCGACGCCTACGGCGACCTGACCCAGCGCTTCCGCGATTAACTCTCACCGAATTCCTGATCAACCGAATCACTGCCATGACCGTCAACGCCGAAGAACTCTCGCTGTTCCGCGATACCGTCGTTCGCTTCCTCAAGGACAACGTCGAACCCCATTACGAACAGTGGGAGAAGGACGGCATCCTGCCCAAGGACCTGTACCTGAAGATGGGCGAAGCCGGCCTGCTATGCGTGGACCTGCCGGAGGAATACGGCGGCATCGGCGCGCCGTTCGAGTTCTGCTGCGTCGTCGTCGAGGAGGCCGCACGCATGGGCTTCCTGGCGCTGGCGTCCAACCTCACCGTGCACTCGGACATCGCCGCGCCGTACATCCTGCACCTGGGCACCGAAGCGCAGAAGCAGAAGTACCTGCCGAAGATGGCCACCGGCGAATGCATCGGCGCCATCGGCATGACCGAACCCGGCACCGGCTCCGACCTGCAGGGCATCAAGACCAACGCCACGCTGGACGGCGACCACTACGTCATCAACGGCTCCAAGACCTTCATCACCAACGGTCAGAACGCCGGCGTCGTCGTGCTCGCGGTCAAGACCGATCCCAAGGCCGGCGGCAAGGGCACCACGCTGTTCACGGTGGAGACGAATCTCCCCGGCTTCAAGCGCGGTCGCAACCTGGAGAAGATCGGCCTGCATTCGGCCGACACCTCCGAACTGTTCTTCGACAACGTGCGCGTGCACAAGGACGAAGTGCTCGGCCGCGTCGGCGGCGGCTTCGGCCACCTGATCGACGAACTGCCGCGCGAGCGCTTGGTGCTCGCCGTTTCCGCTGTTGGCCACGCGCAGGGCGCCCTGGAAAAGACCATCGAATACGTGACCACGCGCAAAGCCTTCGGCCAGCCGATCGCCGCGTTCCAGAACACGCGCTTCGAACTCGCCAAGATCAAGACCGACATCGAGGTACACCGCGCCTTCGTCGAGAAGTGCAACGCGCAGTACGCCGACGGCCAACTCGACGTGCCGACCGCCGCGATGATCAAGCTCGCCACCACCGAGATGGAAGGCCGCGTCACCGACGCCTGCCTGCAGCTGTTCGGCGGCTACGGCTACATGACCGAATACCCGATCTCGCGCTACTGGGCCGACGCGCGCATCCAGCGCATCTACGGCGGCACGTCGGAGATCATGAAGGAAGTGATCGCGCGCTCATTGGTGGGTCGATAACGCGCAAGGGCGTGCCCGTTCGCAGCCGGCACTCCCCCTATCGCGGTGCAAAA
>DASWWX010000042.1:0-51841 GCA_036405815.1 Solimonas sp.
ACTCCAGCAACAACCCAAGCTGCCGCCGCATTCGATGGAAGCGGAGCAGTCCGTGCTGGGCGGGCTCATGCTCGATAACCGCCAGTGGATGGATCTGGCGAGCCGGCTATCGCCCGAGGACTTCTACCGCGCGGATCACCAGCTGATCTATCGCGCGATCTGCGAGCTGATCGGCGCCAACCGGCCCTGTGATTTCATCACGCTGTCCGAGCACCTCAAGGCGCAGAACAAGCTCGACGAGGCCGGCGGGCTGGCGTATCTGGGCTTGCTGGCCAACGAGACGCCGAGCGCCGCCAACGTCATGGCCTACGCCGAGATCGTGCGCGAACGCTCGGTGCTGCGCAGCCTGGTCGGCGTCGGCGGCGAGATCGCCGATCTGGGTTACCGTCCGGATGGTCGCGATTACGCCGAGCTGCTCGACATGGCCGAGCAGCGCGTGTTCGCGCTTCGCTCGCGCGCCGAGCACGCGACGACCAGTTATCACTCGATGCCCGAGTTGATGACCGGGCTTGAACGCAAGATCGAGTTCCTGCGCGCCAATCCGGGCGGGCTCGCCGGCTTGGCGACCGGCTTCACCGATTTCGACCAGAAGACCAGCGGCCTGCATCCGGGCGACCTGTTGATCCTGGCGGGCCGTCCGTCGATGGGCAAGACCAGTTTCGCGCTCAACATCGCCGAGCATGTCGCGCTGTACGAGAAGAAACCAGCGGCGGTGTTCAGCATGGAAATGCCGGCTGAGCAGCTGGCGTTGCGTATGGTGTCGTCGTTCGCGCGTATCCCGATGGGCAAGCTGCGTACCGGCGACCTGGAAGATCGCGACTGGGATCGCCTGGTGTCGCAGGGCGGTCTGATCCGCGAAGCGCCGCTGTATATCGACGAGACCGGCGCGCTGTCGCCGCTGGAATTGCGCGCGCGCGCGCGCCGCATCAAGCAGCGGCATGGACTCGGCCTGATCGTGGTGGACTACATCCAGCTGATGCAGGTGCCGGGCACCAAGGACAACCGCACCAACGAAATCTCGGAGATTTCGCGCAGCCTCAAGTCGCTGGCCAAGGAACTGGAAGTTCCGGTTATCGCACTATCGCAGCTCAACCGCGGCGTCGAGCAACGCGACAACAAGCGTCCGCGCATGGCGGACCTGCGCGAATCCGGCGGTATTGAGCAGGACGCCGACCTCGTGGTGTTCATCTATCGCGACGAGGTCTACAACAAGGAGTCGCCGGACAAGGGCACGGCCGAGATCATCATCGCCAAGCAGCGTAACGGCCCGCTCGGCACGGTAAGAACGGCCTTCCTCGGCGAGTTCACGCGCTTCGACAATCTCGCGCAAGGCTACACCGACGACTACGCATGATCCCGCGCGTCACGGCGACGATCGATCTGTCGGCGATCCGGCACAACCTGCGCGCGGTGCGGGCGTTGGCGCCCGGCTCCAGGGTGATGGCTGCCGTCAAGGCCGATGCCTACGGTCATGGTGCGGTTGCGGTGGCGCGTACGCTGGAAGCGGCTGGCGTCGATGCACTGGCGGTGGCCTGCCTCGAAGAGGCGATGGAACTCCGACAGGCACATGTACAGGCGCCAATCGCGTTACTCGAAGGTGTGATCTCCAGCGAGGAGGCGGCACTGGCGGTATACGAGCGCCTGCAGATCGTGGTGCACGATCACTGGCAGATCGCGCTGTTGGAGCAGTTGCCGGCCAGTGCGCAGCTGTCGCTGTGGTTCAAGCTCGATACCGGCATGCACCGGCTGGGCTTTCCGCTGGCCGACGTGCCGGTGTTACGCGAGGTGCTGCGGCGCCATCCGGGCTGGAAGCTGGAAGGCTGGATCACGCATCTGGCCTGCGCCGACGAGCCGGAGAACGAGTTCACCCGCGAGCAGGTCCGACGTTTCGATTCGGCGCTGCGGGGCGTGCCGGGTCCGCGCTCGATCGCCAACTCCGCCGGCCTGATCGCCTGGCCGCAGGCGCGGGTCGACTGGGTGCGGCCGGGACTGGCACTCTATGGCTGCTCGCCGCTGCCGGGCCGCAGTGCGGCGTCATTGGGTCTGCGGCCGGCGATGCGGCTGGAAAGTCGGATCATCGCGATTCGCCAGTACGCTGCCGGCGAGACGCTGGGCTACGGGCGACGCTATCGCTGCGAAACTTCGATGCCGGTGGGGGTGGTGGCGGTCGGTTATGCCGACGGCATGCACCGCGCCTTCCGCGATGGCACGCCGGTGATGATCCGTGGCGCACGCGCCTTGCTGGCGGGTCGGGTATCGATGGACATGATCACCGTCGATCTGAGGGGTGTAGCCGGCGCACAGGTCGGCGATCCGGTCCTGCTATGGGGCGAGGGCCTGCCAGCCGAGGAAATCGCCGAGTACGCCGGCACGCTGGCCTACGAACTGTTCTGCGGCCTGACCCAGCGCGTGCGTTTCCGACATCACTGATGACGGATCGCGGCACTCGACACAGAAATATTTAACTATCAGTGAGTTGAGCGCCGTTATTAACGCACGGCAGGAACTTGCCTGCGGATTGCGTCGGCGGTGTCGATCGCACCGCTGCGGTCGAGCTCCTCCCGGGTCAGCACCTGACCGGGGGCGGCGATGCAGGGCTGCTCCGGACTGCGTGCAATCCGACTGCCGGTCTCGGTCAGACAGTGGCGGGATTGCGGCTTGGCTGTCGGCGATTCAACCTCAGCTGCCGACGCCGGTTGCGGCTGCGAATCGGCGGCCGCCGTCGTGAGCGGCAGGCCGGACAGCAGGGCGAAGGCGGGGACGATGGCGATCAGGTGCGAGCGCATGGGCGATTCTCCGTGCCGGCGAGTGGGCCTGCTGCAGATGAGACCGTGTCGACCCGAAACCGGTTCCCGCGCGGCGGGTCAGCCGACGACCAGGAACGTCATCTGCGTGCCGACCAGCTCCACGATATCGTTGTGGCTGAGCTTTCGGGCCTGTGCATCGATTGGTTTGCCGTTGACCAGCGGCCGCTGACCCGCGCCGTCGCCACCGACATGCACGATGTAGTAGCCGTCCGCGCGTCGCGTAACCGCCGCGACCTGCACCCCAGGCTTGCCAATCGTGGTCAGCGCCTTGGACAACTCCAGTTCCTTGCCGGCGTTGGGGCCGCTGGCCACGCGCAGCTTGGCCAGTTGCGGGCGCGGCGCCGCCGCCGGCTGGGCGGCCGGTATCGGCGCTGCTGCGGCTGTAACCGGGGCGCCAGGCGCGCCGGCAGCTGGGGCGGCGACGGTGGCCTTGCTGACCTGCGCGTCGAACGCCGCGCCGTACTGGCCCGGCTTCAGGATCATCGTTTTCTCGAAATCGTCTTCGGCGGCCGCGTCGCCCTCGTACTTCAGGGTGTTACGGCCAATCGAGATGACGTCGCCGTGCGACAGCGGATGTTTGGCGATCTGCTTGCCGTTGACGGTGGTGCCGTTGGTGGAATCCAGATCTTCGAGAAATGAATCCTGCAGGATCGTGATGACCACGGCGTGGCGGCCGGACACTGCCTTATCGTTGAGGCTGATGTCGTTGTCGGGATGGCGTCCGATGCTGACGCGCTCCTTGTTCAGGGGGACATCCTGGGTTTGACCGTTGCTGTCGGTGACGATGAGCTTGCCCATAACTTTTCAGGCCTCTAGAACCATTCCATCAAACGTTCGTACCAGCGGCGGCCGCGCGCGAACGACGCATTGGCGCGCGCCAGCACCGCTGAGACATTATCTTTGCCGCCACCCTCGTTGGCGAGTTCGATCAGCCGCTGGGCGGCCAGTGGCAGGTTGTCCGCATACTTGCTGAGCGTCGCGCCCACCACGTCGTCGCTGACCATATCGGTGAGGCCGTCGGAGCAAAGCATGACGATGTCGCCAACATCGACGGTGTCCTCGATCAGGTCGACAAGCACGTCGGGCTCGACCCCCAGCGCGCGGGTGACGATGTTCTTGCGCACGAGCTTGGCCGCATCCTCGCGCGAATAGTGGCCGCGCGCCACCAGTTCCTCGACCAGCGAATGGTCGCGCGTAATTTGCTCCAATCCACCGGCGCGATAGCGATACAGGCGCGAATCGCCTACGTAGGCGATCGACATGCGGTCGTCATGGAACAGGCAAGCGACCACGGTCGTGCCCATGCCGGCGCATTGGGGCTGACTCTGCGAGACCTGATAGATTGCCTGATGCGCATCCTCGACCGCGCTCTTGAGCATCAGCGCCTCGACGCTGTAGCCGCTCTCGCGATCGACTTCACCGTGCTTGAGCGTCGGCCACTTGCGCTTGGCAATGTCGAGAATCGTAGTGACGGCAATGCCGCTGGCAATCTCGCCGGCGTTATAGCCACCCATTCCGTCCGCGAGCACGATTAGGCCGATGTCCGGATCTTCGCCGACCGCATCTTCGTTGTTATGACGTACGCGGCCAGTATCGGACAGCAGCGCAGTCGCGAGTTTTTCTTTCAGCGCCATGGTGATGGTCTCAGGCGCTTCCGGCCAGCGCAGTCATTGCCGCACGCAGATCGCGGGCGAACTCGCTGCCACGCGCATAGCGCTGTTCGGCGTCCTTGTGCAGTGCGCGATCAATCGCCGCGCTGACTTCCGGTGGCAAGTCCGGGCGTACGACCTGCATCGGCGCATGCGGTTCGTTGGCGATTTTGAACATCAGCGTGGCCATCGATTCGGCCTGGAACGGCAGACTGCCGGCCAGCAATTGGTACAGCGTTACTCCCAGCGAGAACAGGTCGGAGCGGCCATCGACTTTCTTGCCGGCGAGCTGCTCGGGCGACATATAGCTCGGCGTGCCCAGCACCATACCGGTCTTGGTCTTGCTGGAATCGGCGATGCGGGCGATGCCGAAGTCCATCAGCTTCAAGGTGCCTGTGGATTCGACCAGCATCATGTTCGCCGGCTTGATGTCGCGATGGACGATGCCGTTGCCGTGCGCGTAATCCAGGGCGTCCGCCGCATCCGCAATCAGCCGTAGTGCTTCAGCGGTCGGCAGCAGGTTGTTGGATTTGGTGTGACGGGTCAGGTCGTAGCCCTTGATGAACTCCATCGCGATGTAGGCGAGATCGTGTTCTTCACCTGCGTCGAAGATCGAGACAATGTTGGGATGCGTCAGTCGCCCGGCCGTCTCCGCTTCGCGGAAGAAACGCTCCTTCACGCCGGCCAGTTCGTCCGGCTCGAATTCCTGCGAGAGCGCCATCGTCTTGATCGCGACCTGACGGCCGATCTTGGGATCCTTGCCCATGTAGACGATGCCCATCGCACCCTTGCCGAGCTCTTTCTCGACCTGGTAGCGGCCGAGCATGGGCTTTTCCATCTGCTGGGTAGCATCAAGCACCAGCGTGCCGCCTGGATGACTGCTGGCGGCGCTGCCGCCAAGGATGACGGTCTCGGACAGCTTCTTGGCGCGTGACAGCTTCTGCGCCACATCACGGAAATCCTTGTTGTGGCCGGCAATATGCTGGTAGACCGACTCGGCCTTATTGAACTGGCGCTTGCGTTCGAAATCGAGCGCCAGGTTGTAGAGCAGGTCGAGCAGGCGATCGTCCACCGGCTGCACACGGCGAAACTTCTCGAAGGCCATGTCAAGCTGACCCTGGCCCTGGAATGCGAGGCCCAGCATCTTGTTGCTCTCGGCACCTTCGGCTTCGCTGGTCTGCTTGAGACGCTCGGTGATGTTGAACTGCTTGACCGTCATGAAGGCATGCGCTGCGAGCAGGAACACGGCCATGATCGTCAGCTTGAACCACATCGCGGCCGCGGCCATCGCCGTGATCTGACCGACGACGAGGGCGATGACCAGAACCACGGTGACGACGGCGGCCAGCGTGGCGCTCAACCGCGGCAGCAGCAGGGCGGTGTAGAGGATCAACAGGGCGAACAGGCCGATCTCCGCCCACGGCGCCCAGCTTGGACGCGTGAAGAAGTCCTCCTGCAGGATGCTGGAAAGCGTATGCGCCAGCGTCACCACCGGTGCGGTGGCCGCGGAGACCGGCGTAGCAAAAGTGTCGCCGGTGCCAACCGCGGTGGTGCCGATCAGCACGATCTTGTCGCGATACTTGGCCGGCGGCAGCTTGCCGCTGAGGACGTCGTAGGCTGAGTCGATCGGGAAGGGCGGCTGGCCGTCGGCACCCTCGCCGTACCAGTGCGCGTACATGCGCAACGCGCTGGAGGTGCCGATATGCAGGCCGCCGAGCGCCACGCCTTCGCCGAGCAACACCTCGATGTCCGCGGGTTTGAGGTTCAGGGCCTGCGCCGCAATCAGCAGCGACATCGACGGATAGAACTCATCGTAATGCTGAAGCACGAGCGGTTCGAAACGCACGGCGCCGTCGACGTCGGGCGTCGCATTGAGATGTCCGATTCCGGCAGCGGCGTTGCCGACCACGGCGATCGGGGCTTGCAGTGCGAGTGTGGGGAGCGGCATCGCGCCGGCCGCGCGCGCGCCGATGCGGTCGTGGATATTGGTCAGCGCATTACGGCGTACGTAATCGGGCAGGGCTTCGTCCGGACGGCCCTGGGGCCGACCGATCGTGAAGACCATCGGCAGCAGGGCGCGGCCCTGCGCGCTCAGCGTCTGCGCCAGCAGCTGGTCGGGTGCGCCGCCAGCCTTGGCGACCGCATCGATGCGGGCGAGCAGGTCGGCCATCAGCGTGCGGTAGTCCTTGGCCAGCGAGGAGTCCTTGTAGGCCTGGGCGATGCCGGAGACTTTGGGCGTGTCCTTGGCGGTTTCATCGAGCATCACGCCGAAGGTGTCGATCTCCACCGGAATCTGCTGCGTCAGCGGCGAGCCGGCGAGTTCGGCATTGAGTTCGCTGAGCGCGGCAGCGCTCGGGCTCTGCTCGGCTTCCAGGTACAGCGCGGTCGTGGCGACGACGCGAGCGCCGCCTTCGCGCAGCAGGTCGATCAGATGCGCTTGCTGCGCACGCGGCCAGGGCCAGCGGCCCAGATTGCGAATCGACGCATCGTCAATCGCAACGATGGCGATGCGGTCGGACGGCGTGCGCTCGGTGGCGCGCACCCCGACGTCGTAGGTGGCTCGCTCCAGCGACTGAAATCCGTCCGCGAAGATGCCGTAAGCCAGCACCAGAAAGACCAGCGAGAAGGCGGAGGCGGCGAACCAGTCCCGTGCCCATATTCTTTTTTTCACCGCAGCAATCCCCCGGAACGCGATGCTCGATGCGTTAAGCTAATTCGATAGTAACGCTTTTTATCCGGCTTCCGACATCCGAGCTAGCGCCGCCGCATGGCCAAGAACCGCACTGAGTATCTGTGCCAAAGCTGTGGCGCAGCCAGCCCCAAATGGGTTGGCCAATGCCCTGACTGTGGTGCGTGGAACAGCCTGGTCGAGGCGGCCGCTACCGCTGCGCCGCGTCGTCGCGGAGGGGGCTATGGCGCGCCGGTCGACGGCCGCGTGCGCAAGCTGAGCGAGGTCGATGGCGTCGAGGCGCCGCGCATCGGCACCGGCCTTGCCGAGATGGATCGCGTGTTGGGCGGTGGCATCGTGCCGGGTGCCGTGGTTCTGATCGGCGGTGACCCCGGCATCGGCAAGTCGACGCTGCTGTTGCAGGTGCTGTGCGATCTGCAGCCACGCTTGCCAACGCTGTACGTGACCGGTGAGGAATCCCTGACCCAGGTGCATCTGCGGGCCAAGCGGCTGAACCTGCCGCAGCTGGATCTGCCGGTGCTGACCGAAACCGCCGTCGAGCAGATCGTGGCGCAGATGCAGGCGTTGAAGCCGGGCTTGGTGGTCATTGATTCGATTCAGACCTTGCATACGGAGTCGCTGGAGTCCGCGCCAGGATCGGTGTCGCAGCTGCGCGAGTGCGCGGCACAGCTCGTGCGCTACGCCAAGTCCACTCAGACCACGGTCGTGCTTGTCGGCCATGTGACCAAGGAAGGTGCGATCGCCGGTCCACGCGTGCTCGAGCACATGGTCGATACGGTGCTGTACTTCGAGCATGACCCCGGTTCGCGCTTCCGTCTGATCCGCGCGGTCAAGAACCGTTTCGGCGCGGTCAACGAACTCGGAGTGTTCGCGATGACCGACACCGGCCTGAAGGAAGTCGGCAACCCGTCGGCGCTGTTCCTGTCGCGGCATGAGCAGCCGGTGCCGGGCAGCGTCATCACGGTGACCCGACAGGGCAGTCGACCGCTGCTGGTGGAGGTGCAGGCCCTCGTAGATCAGTCTGCGATCGGCAATCCGCGTCGTGTCGCATTGGGGCTCGAGGGCAATCGCCTGAGCATGCTGCTCGCCGTGCTGCATCGGCATGGCGGTATCGCGCTGGCCGATCAGGATGTCTTCGCCAACGTCGTCGGCGGTATGCGCATTCAGGAGACGGCCGCGGATCTGCCGCTACTGCTGGCCGCGCTGTCCAGCTTCCGCAGCCGGCCGCTGGCCGGCGATTGCGTGGTGTTCGGTGAGGTGGGCCTGGCGGGCGAGGTGCGACCGGTTTCCAACGGCGAGGAGCGACTGCAGGAAGCGCTCAAGCACGGCTTCAAGCGCGCAATCGTGCCCGAGGCCAATCGGCCACGGCGCGGGTTCTCATCGGATCTGGAAGTCGTCGGGGTTTCGCGCCTCGACCAGGCCATCGCGCAGTTGTAACTGCCGTCGGCGCGGCGGTGGCCGGCTCAGGCGTGTGCCTGACGCTTGGCAGCAGCGGCGCTGTCTGGCGTGACGCGAATGGCTTTCACCGAGTTGGCGCGCGCTTCGACGATCTCGACCTGATAGCCGTCCAGGTCGATGCGGGTTCCAGCCTTGGGCAGTGCTTCCAGCTTTTCGAGCAGCAAGCCGTTGATGGTCTTCGGGCCGTTGGTCGGCAGCTTCCAGCCGAGATTCTTGTTGAGGCTGCGTACCGTGACGGAGCCGGAAATCCGGTAGCTGCCGTCGCCATTGGCATACACGTTCTTGACCTGGGTCGCCGGGTCGGACGCGAACTCGCCGACCACTTCTTCGAGAATGTCTTCCAGCGTCACCAGGCCCTGAATATCGCCGTACTCATCGAGCACGAAGCCGACGCGGTGTTTCTGGTTCTGAAAGTTCAACAGTTGCTGACTGAGCGGCGTGCCTTCCGGGATGAAATAAGGTTCGCGCGCCAGTTCGAGCAGGCTGCTCAAATCCAGCGTGTTCTCAGCCGCCAGACGCACGACCCGGCGCAGATGTACCACGCCCTTGAGTTGTTCGATCCCGCCATCGAACACGGGCAGGCGCGTATGCGGGCTGGCGATGATCGTCTCGCGGACCAGCTCCCAGGGCTGCGTGAGGTCGATGCCGAGGATCGCATTGCGGGGAACCATGATGTCCTCGACCGTGACCTTTTCCAGGTCGAGGATCGACTGCAGCATTCTCTGATGGCGCTGTGGGATCAGGGCGCCGGCCTCGGCGACCACTGAACGCAGTTCCTCGGTGCCCAGGCTGTGCTGTGCGGCATCCTCTGGCGTCACCCCGATCAGACGCAGTAGCACGCGTGCGAACAGGTTGGACAACCACACCACCGGCACGAAGGGCAGGCGCAGAAACCAATAGACCAGCGAGGCGGTCACGGCGACGCGCTCCGCGTGCAGGGCGGCGAGCGTCTTCGGCATTACCTCGCTGAAGATCAGCAGTGCGAAGGTCAGCACCGCGAGCATGCCGATCAGTCCGGACGCGCCAGGAAACAGCTCCAGGGCAATCAGCGTGGCGACCGCTGCCGCCAGCGCGTTAACGAAATGCTTGCCGATCAGGATCGTGCCGATCAGGCGGTCCGGGCGTTCCAGCAGGCGATGGGCCCAGCGTGCGCCGCGTTCCCGATTGCTGGCGCGCGTTCTGAGACGGTGGCGGTTGACCGCCACCAGTCCGGTTTCGGAGCCGGAGAAGAAGGCAGACAGCGCCAGCAGCAGCACCAGAAGGCCGAAGAGGGCTGAAAGCGGTAGTGCGTCCAAGAGCGCGGTGGAGGGGGCCGTATTGGACCTGCTTGTTATCGGGTTCGCCCGGCCGCTGTCAATCAGTGAGCTTTAAGAAAGCGTGCTAACCCCAATGCTTTCCAAGGATTTCCTCGAGAATCAGCTTGCTGCCGAAGTACGACAGGATCAGCGTGGCGTAGCCGGCCAGCGTCCAGCGGATCGCGGTGCGGCCGCGCCAGCCATGCCGCAATCGGCCCCACAGCAGCACGCCGAAGATCAGCCAGGCGCTGATCGATAGCACGGTCTTGTGCGCGAGGTGCTGGGCCAGCCAATCGCGCACGAACCAGAGGCCTGAGAGCAGGGTCAGCGACAGCAGCAGAAAACCGATGCCGATGAACTGGAACAGCAGGCGTTCCATGGTCTGCAGCGGCGGCAGCGCCCGGGTCATGTGGGTCAAGCGATGGTCATGCAGCAGGCGTTCCTGCACGGCCAGCAGCAGGGCGTGGATCGCCGCGAGCGTCAACAGGCCGGCCGACAGCAGTGACAGTACGACATGTGTGCGCGTCTTCCAGCCGATCGCTGCCGGTTCGCCGACGAGACTGGCCGGCGCGGCGATCGCGAGCACAGCGGCGATACCGGCCAGCGGGTAGACGGCGAGACCCAGGGCGCGTACCGGTTCGCGCCAGCAGAGCGCCCACAGGAGTAGCGCCGCCTGCCAGGCGAACAACGACAACGCCTCGCCGATGCCGATGCTCAGGCTGCCGCCGCGGAACACCTGCTGGCTCAGCACCACGGCGTGCAGCAGCAGCGCTACGGCAGGGAGTACGCGCTCTCCGGCGCTGCTGCTCGCGCCGCGCCAGATCAGGGCGGCGGCAGCCAGATACAAAGCGAGAGCGAGCAGGGCAAGCACCATGGCGCGAAAGGATACACGCGGCCGGGTGCGGCGGTGACGCTATGCTAGGATCATCTCGATCTCTCCACTCTGCCTCTCAGACCCTGCCCGCATGCGGATCAAAGTGCTCGGTTGTAGCGGCGGCGTCGGTCCCGGGTTGCGGACCACCAGCCTGCTCGTAGACGACGAGATCCTGCTTGATGCGGGCACTGGCGTGGGCGATCTGTCGCTAGCGCAGCAGCGGCGCATCCGGCATGTCTATCTCACGCACAGCCACCTGGATCATGTCTGCGGACTGGCGTTCATGGCCGACAACCTGTTCGACATGATCGATCGGCCGATCGAGGTCCATGCTTTAGCCGACACGCTGCAGGCGATTCGCAGCCATGTTTTCAACTGGACGATCTGGCCGGACTTCTCGCAGTTACCGAACGAGAGCGCACCACTGCTGCGCTGGTGCGAATTGAGCGCCGGCGAGACGCAGCAGCCGCAGCCAGATTTGCGCATCACCCCGTTCAAGGTGCTGCACACCGTCCCGGCGGTCGGTTATGCCCTTGAAGGTGCGCGCGGCACGTTCGCCTTCTCCGGCGACACCTATGCCGACGATGCGCTATGGACGTTCCTCAACCGCCTGCCGCGGCTCGACAAGCTGATGATCGAGATCGCGTTCCCGGACGAACAGGCGGCGCTGGGCCATGCCTCCAAGCATTTCACGCCGCAACTGCTGGCCGACGAGCTGCGCAAGCTCGAACACCGGCCCCGCCTGTATCTGACCCACCATAAGCCGGGCTGCGAGCAGGCCATCGAGAAGCAGTGCCGCCAAGCCCTGCGCGGCTGGGACTACGTGCACCTGCAGCGCGGCGACGTCATCACGCTGAACGGATAGGCGCGGGCCGGCGCAGGCTGCGCCTACAATAGTGGCCCCGTGTCTTTTGCCCGAGTGTTGCCGACCGCATGTTCGAGAACCTGACTTCGCGCCTGTCCCGTGCGCTGGATGCCGTTCGTGGCCAAGGCCGCCTGACCGAAGACCAGATCGCCAGCGCCGGCCGCGAGCTGCGCATGGCGTTGCTGGAAGCGGACGTAGCGCTGCCGGTGGTCAAGGCCTTCGTCGATCAGGTCAAGGCACGCGCGCTCGGGGCGGAAATCACACAGTCGTTGACGCCAGGGCAGGAATTCCTGCGTATCGTGCAGCAGGTGCTGACCGAGACCCTGGGCGGTACCACCGAGTCGCTCAATCTGCGGGCGCAGCCGCCGGTTGTGGTGCTGATGGCGGGCCTGCAAGGTGCCGGTAAGACCACGACCACCGGCAAGCTGGCGCTGTGGCTGAAGGAACGCGAGAAGAAGAATGTCGTCGTCGTCTCCGCCGACGTCTATCGCCCGGCGGCGATCGAGCAGTTGCGCATCGTCGCGGGGAATGTCGGGGTTGAGTGCTTCCCTTCCGAAGTCGGACAGGACCCGATTGCGATCGCGCAGGCGGCGCTGGCGCATGCCAAGAAGCAGTATGCCGACGTGCTGTTGGTCGATACCGCCGGTCGCACTGCGATCGACGAGTCGATGATGAAGGAGATCGCCGCGCTGCACGCGGCGCTGACGCCGGTCGAGACCTTGTTTGTCGTTGACAGCATGACCGGTCAGGACGCTGCCAAGACGGCGCGTGCTTTTGCCGATGTGCTCCCGCTGACCGGCGTGGTGCTGACCAAGGTCGATGGCGATGCCCGTGGCGGCGCGGCGCTGTCGGTGCGGCAGGTGACCGGCAAGCCGATCAAGTTTATCGGTGTCGGCGAAAAATCCGACAAGCTCGAGCTGTTCCACCCGGACCGCATTGCTACGCGCATCCTCGGTCAGGGCGACGTGCTCGGCCTGATCGAAGAGACCGCACGCAAGGTCGATCACGACAAGGCGCAGAAGCTTGCGGAGAAGCTGAAGAAGAACAAGACCTTCGATCTGGAGGACTTCCGCGAGCAGATGCTGCAGATGCAGAACATGGGCAGCGTATCGTCGATCCTCGACAAGTTGCCGGGCGGCGCGCAGATGCAGGCACAGCTCAAGAACGTCGATGCCGAGAAGCAGATCCGCCGCACCGTGGCCATCATCGGTTCGATGACCCGCCAGGAACGCCGCTTCCCGGATCTGATCAAGGCCTCGCGCAAGCGGCGTATCGCCGCTGGCAGTGGCGTCGAGGTGCAGCAGGTCAATCTGCTGCTGCGCCAGTTCGAAACGACGCGCGACATGATGAAGAAGGTCGCCAGCGGTGGCATGGCCAAGCTGATGCGCAGCCTCGGCGGGCGCATGCCGCCGGGCATGATGCCGCGGCGCTGAGCGTGGCGATGCGGGGCTTTCTGCGTCGGCTGTGCCTGGCCGCGGTGCTATGGGTCGGCAGCTTCGGCACGGCGGGTGCCGTGGAAAGCATTGGCCTCGGCGTGATGGCGCCGGAGGCGGCGGGGGTCGTGCTGCAGGGGCCTGCGGGGGTCAAACTCAGTGAGCTGCGCGGCAAGGTCGTCGTCGTCGATTTCTGGGCGTCCTGGTGCACGCCGTGTCTGGAGTCGATGCCCAAGCTCGATTCGCTACGCAAGCGCCTGTATGCCGAAGGCCATGCGGACCGTTTCGAGGTGCTGGCGGTTGCGGTCGACAAGGACGTCAGCCTGGCGCGCCGGTTCCTGGCCGCGCGGCCGGTCGAGTACCCGGTAGTGGCCGATCCGATCGGCATTTCGACCCTGAGTTTCAAGGTCTGGCGCCTGCCGGCGACGTTCATCGTCAATGCCGAGGGGCGGGTCGAAATGATCTATTACGGCTACGGTTCCGAGTTCAGCGACGACATCGAACAGCGGGTCCGTCTGCTGCTCGACCGTCAGGGCTGAACCGGCCTCGCCGAGCCCGGTCCACCGGCGCGCGTAGGCGCTGGATTTCTGTGAGGAAATCGCTACAATACGCGGCCTTTTCGCACCCCCGGAAGCTCGGCGGTGCTGTGTACGCATTGGATTAAGAGAAGATGGTAACGATTCGTTTGGCTCGTGCCGGCGCCAAGAAGCGCCCGTTCTATCACGTCGTGGCGACCGACAAGCGCAGCTCGCGCGACGGTCGTTTCATTGAGCGTGTGGGCTACTACAACCCCAACGCCAAGGGCGCCGAGCAGAAGCTCGTGCTGGACCTGGCCCGCATCGAGCACTGGACCAAGACCGGCGCGCAGCTCTCCGAGCGCGTGGCCTATCTGGTCAAGTCGGCGCCGAAGGCGGCCTGAGTTCCATGGCGTCGGACCGGGCGACGCTGGGCCGCGTCGCCGGGGTCTACGGCATCAAGGGCTGGTTGAGGATTCACTCCGAGACCCGGCCGATCGACAACATCCTGCGCTACAAGCGCTGGTGGATCGGCGGCGGCAATCGGCAGTCCTATCTGGCGCAAGTCATCGAGGCGCGGCCGCAAGGCGGTGGCCTGGTGGCGCAGATCAGCGATGCGAATGGTGCACCGATTACGGATCGGGACATCGCCGCCACGTTGATCGGTGCGACGATCGAGGTCGAACGTGGCGACATGCCCAAGTTGCCGCAGGGGCAGTACTACTGGGTCGATCTGATCGGTCAGCGGGTCGAGAACGTGGAAGGCGTGGCCTTGGGTGCGGTGACGGATGTCACCAGCAACGGCGCGCAGGATGTATTGGTGATCGTGGATGGCGAGGTGCGGCGGTTGATTCCGTTCGTTGCGCCCCAGATCGTCAAGTCGGTGGATCTGGCGGCGGGTCGCATCGTTTGCGACTGGCAGCCGGACTACGATGAAAATTGAAGTCATCACGCTGTTCCCGGAGTTGGTGGAGCAGGTTGCGCGGCACGGGATGCCGCGGATCGCCTCCGAACAGGGAGCGTTGCAGCTGACGACGCGCAATCCGCGCGACTACAGCGGCAACAAGTGGCGACGGGTCGACGACCGGCCTTACGGCGGCGGGCCCGGCATGGTGATGGAAGCCGAGCCGCTGCGGCAGGCGTCGCAAGAGGCGCGGCAGGCAGTTGGTGGCGGACGGGTCGTGTACCTGTCGCCGCAGGGCGAGCGGTTCGACCAGCGATGGGCGGAACGGCTCTCCCGCGAAGCGGGACTGGTGTTGCTGTGCGGGCGTTACGAAGGTGTCGACGAGCGGTTCATTGCCGCGGAAGTCGATCTGGAGTTGTCGCTCGGAGATTTCGTGCTGTCGGGCGGCGAGCTCGCGGCGATGGTGATGATCGATGCCATCGCGCGCCTGTTGCCCGGCGTGCTGGGATGCGGTGAGTCGGCGGCGAACGATTCGTTCTCCGCGGGCCTGCTGGATCACCCGCATTACACGCGACCGGAGCAGTGGGCCGGTGACGCGGTGCCGGAGGTGCTGATCGGTGGCGATCACGCCAAGGTGGCGCGGTGGCGATTGAAGCAGGCGCTGGGCAGGACGTGGCTGAAACGCCCCGATCTGCTCGACGCGATGGAGCTGGACGAGGACAAGGGTACGCTGCTGCGCGAATTCATCGCGGAGCAGTCTTTGAAACGAGGGTAGGACGATGCGCACGAACAAGATCATTGCCGCGGTCGAAGCGGAACAGATGAACAAGAAGGTCCCGGATTTCCGCGCCGGCGACACCTTGGAAGTGAAGGTCAAGGTCAAGGAAGGCGATCGTGAGCGCCTGCAGGCCTTCGAGGGCGTGGTCATCGCCAAGCGCAACCGCGGTCTGCATTCCGCTTTCACGCTGCGCAAGGTTGCGCACGGTGAAGGCGTGGAGCGCGTGTTCCAGACCTATAGCGCGCAGGTCGCCGAGATCACCGTCAAGCGTCGTGGCGACGTGCGTCGCGCCAAGCTGTATTACCTGCGCGACCTGTCGGGCAAGGCTGCCCGCATCGCCGAGAAGCTGGGCTGATCCCGGGCCGGGCCTTCGTGCCCGGCTGGCGTCACCGTCTTCGCAGTACCGCAACCCGCGTCGGCCTTGGTCGTCGCGGGTTGTGTCGTTTGTGCGCCGCCGGTTCCTGCGCCGTCATCGGCCTTGAAGGCGGCGTTCGCGTCCCGATAGAGGACCCAATCCCATAGTTTTCGTTACGAGGAGCCCCGCATGAGCGCAGAGAAACGCGAGTTCCAGACCGAAGTGCGGCAGTTGCTGCACCTGATGATCCACTCGCTGTACTCGAATAAAGAGATCTTTCTGCGCGAACTGATCTCGAATGCGTCGGACGCCTGCGACAAGCTGCGTTTCCTGGCGATTGACGAGCCGGCGCTGCTGGGCGCCGATGAGTTGTCGATTGAGCTGATCGCGAACGCAGATGCCGGCACGCTGACGATCCGCGACAACGGCATCGGCATGTCGCGTGAGGAAGTCATCGATAACCTCGGCACGATCGCGCGCTCAGGCACGCGCAGGTTTCTCGATGCGATGTCCGGCGACCAGAAGAAGGATGCGGGCCTGATCGGCCAGTTCGGCGTCGGGTTCTACTCGTCCTTCATCGTCGCCGACCATGTCGTGGTGCGGACGCGCCGCGCCGGCGGCGATGGGGCGGTGCGCTGGGCTTCCGATGGGCAAGGTGAGTTCACGATCGAGGCCGATGACAAGACCGGGCGTGGGACTGAGGTGATCCTGCATCTGCGCGACGGCGACCGTGAGTTCCTGGAGCCGGCACGGCTGGCGGCGCTGGTGCGGCGCTATTCGGACCACATCGGCCTGCCGATCCGGCTTTGCAAGGCCGAAGGTGAGCCCGAAACGTTGAACCAGGCGCGCGCGTTCTGGGCGCGTCCGAAGTCGGAACTCAAGGATGAGGACTATCAGGCGTTCTATCGCCACCTGACGCACGATCACGAGGCGCCGCTGGCGTGGGCGCACCATCGCGTCGAGGGCACACTGGAATACACCTCACTGCTCTATATCCCGGCGCATGCCGGTGCCGAGCTGTGGGATCGGGAGCGCGCCAGCGGCGTGCAGCTCTACGTCAAGCGCGTCTTCATCATGGACAAGGCGGCGGAGCTGCTGCCGCCTTACCTGCGCTTCGTGCGGGGTCTGGTCGATACCGCGGATCTGCCGCTGAACGTCTCGCGCGAGCTGCTGCAGGGCAATCGTACGGTCGACAAGTTGCGCAGCGCGCTGGTCAAGCGCGTGCTCGATCTGCTCGACGATCTGGCTGAGAACCGCCCGGCCGAATACCAGCGTTTCTGGGATGCGTTTGGCGCCGTGTTCAAGGAGGGTATCGTCGAGGATGCGGTGAATCGCGAGCGCATTGCCAAACTCTGCCGTTTCCGTTCCACGGCGGAACCGGATCAGGCTCATGTTTCGCTGGATGCCTATCTGGCACGGCTGCCTGCCGAGCAGGACAAGATCTACTACCTCAGCGCTGAGGCGCTGTCCGCCGCCCGTAGCAGCCCGCATCTGGAGGGCTTCCGCGCCAAAGGCTACGAGGTGCTGTTGCTGGTGGATCGCATCGACGAATGGGTGATTGCGCACTTGCATGATTACGGTGGCAAGCGTCTGGAGTCGGTTGCGCGTGCATCCAAGGATGTCGAGGCTCGCATCGAGACCGCCGACAAGGCGGCACAGGAGGGCGTCTACCGCGACGTGCTGGAGCGAGTGAGCCAGCTGCTCGGTGAACGTGTGGAGTCGGTGCGCCTGTCGGCGCGGCTGGTGGAATCGCCGTCCTGCCTGGTGGCCGGCGAACATGCGCTGTCGCGGCGCCTGGAGGAACTGCTGCGTCGCTCAGGCGAGTCGATACCGGCGTCGCGACCGATTCTGGAGCTGAACCCTACGCATCCCTTGGTCGAGCGTCTGAAGGCTGCCGACGGTGAGGTGCTGGAAGATCTGGCGGAGCTGTTGCTGGGTCAGGCGGTGCTGGCCGAAGGCGCGCAGCTCGATGATCCGGCGAACTTCGTGCGCCGGCTCAACCGGCTGATCCTGAACCCATCGCAGAGCCGCATCCTGCTCCAGTAGCCCTGCTCAGTAGAGGATGCGCACCGCATCGACGAAGTGCTTCTTCCAGAATGGCAGGTGCACGGAGGCGACAATGACGGCGCGGCCGTGGGCCGGGGCATGCACGGCCTGGTCGTCGCCCAGGTAGATCGCGACGTGATCGACCTTGCGCCCGGCGAAGCTGTAGAACAGCAGGTCGCCGGGTTCGGCCTCACCCATGCCGATCGGGGCGCCGAGTTCATGCTGCTCGCGTGCCGTTCGCGGCATCGACAGGCCGGTCTGCGCGTAGACGTACTGCACCAATCCGCTGCAGTCGAAACCGTCCGGCGTGGTGCCGCCCCAGCGGTACGGGCGTCCGACCTGACCGAGCGCTTCCAGGACGATGCGATGTCGGTAGCCTTCGAGTTCGGTGTCCCCGACGTGGATCGCGCCGCGCCGGTGGCCGCGGCAGGCGGCGAGCGTCAGCAGACTGAGGCCCCCGGCGACCAGCAGCGTACGCCGCCTCATGCCGGTGGCGCGGTTTTCTGCATCGACGGCCGTTGCGCGAAGCGCACGAACCATTCGCTCAGCGCGTCGTGACCGGTTCGCCAGTCCAGATACGGCAGACGGAAGTCCAGGTAGGCGAGGGCGACGCCGGTGGTCACCTCGACCAAGCCCGGTGCGTCCGCATCGAGCGCGCCGGCTTCCAGGTTGAGCACTTCCACGCTGCGACGGATCGCGGCGGCCTGGCGATCAAGAAAGACGTTGTAGACGATGCTTTCGGGGCGGCGACGTTCGAGCACGGTGGCCACCGCCGCTTCGATGATGCCCTGCGCCAGCATCTCGCGACGCAGTGTGGCCCAGCGCTTGCTGCCGCGCGGCAATGCGGTCAGGCCGCGGCCGCGGGTCTGCAGATACTCGATGATGAGGCTTGAATCCGGCAGTGCTTCGCCTTTTTCGGTTACCAACGTTGGGATGCGCGACAGCGGGTTGGCAGCCAGCAGGACGGTGGGCGGATCGAAGGGGTCCGCCGCGATCTCCTCGATCAGATCGGTGAGCCCCAACTCCTCGGCGACGACGCGGACCTTGCGTGAGAACGGCGAGGTCTTGCTGCAGTACAGCTGCATCTTCATGCGAGGCAGCCTCCGGAAGGCGACAGGCGTGGTCGCATTATGGCGGCACTCGCGACAATGCGGGGTGCGTGCTGCGGCCGCTCCGGCTCGTTCAGGCGAGCAGGCGTTCCATCAGCGCCATCTGCGCCCACATGCGGTTCTCGGCTTCATCGTAGATGACCGACTGCGGGCCATCGATGACCTCGGCGGACACTTCCTCGCCGCGGTGCGCGGGCAGGCAGTGCATGAACAGCGCATCGGGCTTGGCACGCGCCATCAGCGCCGCATCGACCTGATAGCCGGCGAACGCCGCTAGACGCTTCTTGGACTCGGCTTCCTGGCCCATGCTGGTCCAGGTGTCGGTCACGATCAGATCGGCGCCATTGGCGGCGAACGTGGCGCCGCGCATGATTTCCACCGCATCGCCGGCTTGCTGCACCAGCGCCGGCAGCGGTTCGTAGCCCTTTGGCGCAGCGATGCGCAGCTTGAAGCCGAACAACTGCGCGGCTTCGATCCAGGAGTGGCAGACGTTGTTGCCGTCGCCGATCCAGGCCGCGACCTTGCCCTTCGGATCGCCGCGATGCTCGACCCAGGTCTGCAGGTCGGCCAGCAGCTGGCAGGGGTGATGCAGCTCCGACAGGCCGTTGACGACCGGCACGCGCGAGTTGGCGGCCAGCGCTTCCTGATCGCGCTGCGAATCGTTGCGAATCATGATGGCGTCGCACATGCGCGACAGCACCTGCGCGGTATCGGATATCGGCTCGTCTCGCCCCAGCTGGGTGGTGCCCGAATGCAGAAACAGGGCATGACCGCCATAGCGCGCCATGCCGGCCTCGAAGCTGACGCGCGTGCGCGTCGAGTTCTTGGTGAAGATCATCGCCAGCGTCTTGCCCGAGAACGGGCGGTAGCTCAGGTCGCTACGTTTGGCCTTCAGCGCAATGGCGCGGTCGATCAGGCTGCGAATGTCGGCGGCCGACAGGTCGCTGAGCTTCAGGAAATGGCGCGGCATGTGTTCGATCCCCCAAAAACAAACGGGGCCGCAACCCTCGGGTGCGGCCCCGTAATGAAACGGCTGTGATCAGCCGAGGTTCTGCTCCACGAATTCCCAGTTCGCGAGCGCCCAGAAGTGCTCAAGGAAGCCGGCGCGGGCGTTGCGGTAGTCGATGTAGTAGGCGTGTTCCCAGACGTCGCAGGTCAGCAGCGGCTTCTGGCCACTGGTCATCGGGTTGCCGGCGCCCTGGGTCGAGACGATGGCCAGCGAGCCATCCGTATTCTTGACCAACCAGGCCCAGCCGGAGCCGAAGGTGTTCAGCGCCGCATCGGTGAACTGCTTCTTGAAGTCCTCGACGCCGCCGAACTGCTTGACCAGCGCATCGGTGAGCTTCTTGCCCGGCGCAGCCTGCTTCGGCGTCAGGCAGTTCCAGAAGAACGTGTGGTTCCAGATCTGCGCAACGTTGTTGAAGATCTTGCCGGAGGACTTCTTGACGATGTCCTCGATGTCCATGTTCTCGAATTCGGTACCGACGATCAGCTTGTTGGCATTGTCCACATAGGTCTTGTGGTGCTTGCCGTAGTGATAGTCCAGGGTTTCGGCCGACATGTGCGGCGCGAGAGCGTCGCGCGCATAGGGCAGCTCGGGTAGCGTCAGGGCCATGTTCTTCCTCGCTTGGCTGTTGCGGCGCCATTGCCGCTGGCTCGGGGGAGCGACACCTTAGGCGACGCATGCGTCAAATTCAATAGTCGTTCAACCGTCGTTCATCGGCGTGCGTATAATTCGCGCCCTCTCGACTCCCGTCGCCGGAGAGCGCCATGGATGCCCTAGAAAGAATCAAGAAACAAGTTACTGATAACCCGATCATCGTCTACATGAAGGGCTCGCCGGATTTCCCGCAGTGCGGATTCTCCGCGCGCATCGTTCAGGCGCTCAAGGCCTGCGACGTGCCGTTCGCCCACGTCAACATCTTCGAGGACGAAGAGGTGTACCGCGCGCTGCCGAAGTTCGCGAACTGGCCGACGTTCCCGCAGCTCTACGTCAAGGGCGAGCTGATCGGCGGTTGCGACATCACGCTGGACCTGTACCAGTCCGGTGAGCTGCAGAAGATGCTGACCGAGGCGGTTGGCGGCAAGAAGGCGGCCTGAGCCCCGGCGCTGGCCTGTGGTGACGAAACGCCCGCAGCATGCGGGCGTTTCGCGTTATGGCGGTGGCTGCGGGCCGCGCGCCCCTCAGGCCTCCGCCAGCGTGGCCTTCGCCACTTCGCGCGCCTTGGCGGCTCCGGCCAGCAGTTCGACCAGCTTCAGGCCAAAGGCCAGCGCGGTCGCCGGGCCCTGGCTGGTGATGCAATGACCATCGACGACGACCGGCTGATCCACGTAGTGGATCAAGCGGTCGCGGAAGGCGGGATGGCAGGTGGCCTGCTTGCCGTCGAGCAGCTCGTGCGGTGCCAGCGTCAGCGCCGGGGCCGCACAGATGCCGCCGTACCAGCGATGCGCCATCCGCTGCTGCTTGACCTTGTCCATCAATGCGCCATGCGCGCCCAGCGCCGTGGCGCCTTTTTCGCCACCCGGAATGATGATCGCGTCGAAATCGCGTGAGGCCACGTCCCAATAAAGGGCGTCGGCAAGCAACGGGATGCCGCGCGTGCCCTCGACCTGCCGGCTGTCCTCGATGCTGGCGACGACGACCTGGACGTCTGCGCGACGCAGGATGTTGACCATCGTGACGGTTTCCAGCGATTCCGAACCATGCGCCACCGGCACCAGGACATTCATCGTCGCGACTCCGTCGAAAAGTGAGCTTTCAGCTTGCCAGAGCGCGGCCGGCATCACCACCAGAGGCGCGGTCAGCGTAGAATTCCATCGAACAATCGAAAGAACAGGATCATCAGGAGATATCCCCTCATGGCTGCCTACCGCCATATCCAGATTCCCAAGTCCGGCGACAAGATCACCGTCAAGAACGGCAAGCTGCATGTGCCCGACCAGCCGATCGTCGGCTATGTCGAGGGCGACGGCATCGGCCCCGACATCACCAAGGCCTGCCTGCGCATCTGGGATGCGGCAGTGGAGAAGGCCTACGGCGGCAAGCGCAAGATCCACTGGTGCGAGACCTTCCTCGGCGAGAAGGCCGCCAATCTCTACGACGGCAACTACTGCCCCGACGAGACGCTGCAGGTCCTGCAGGAGCTGGTCGTCTCCATCAAGGGCCCGCTGACCACGCCGGTCGGCGGCGGCTTCCGCTCGCTCAACGTCGCGCTGCGCCAGGATCTGGACCTGTACGCCTGCGTACGGCCGGTGCGTCACTACGCCGGCGTGCCGAGCCCGCTGAAGAACCCGGGCAAGGTCGACGTCGTGATCTTCCGCGAGAACACCGAGGACGTGTACGCGGGCATCGAGTTCAAGACCGGCTCGGCCGAGAACGAGAAGCTCGCCAAGTTCCTGCGCGAGGAAATGAAGGCCAAGTTCTTCGAAGGCTCGGGCCTGGGCATCAAGCCGATCTCCGAGTTCGGCTCCAAGCGTCTCGTGCGCAAGGCGATCCAGTACGCGATCGACAACGGTCGCGAGTCGGTGACGCTGGTGCACAAGGGCAACATCATGAAGTTCACGGAAGGCGCCTTCCGGAACTGGGGCTACGAGGTCGCGCGCGAAGAGTTCGGCGCGGTCACGATCACCGAAGAGCAGCTCTACAGCGAATACAAGGGCAAGCAGCCCGAAGGCAAGATCGTCATCAAGGACCGCATCGCGGACATCATGTTCCAGATGATGCTGCTGCGTCCGGAAGAGTTCGACGTGCTGGCGACGATGAACCTCAACGGCGACTACCTCTCCGACGCGATCGCGGCAGAAGTCGGCGGCGTCGGCATCGCGCCGGGCGCCAACATCGCCGACCACGTCGCCGTGTTCGAAGCCACGCACGGCACCGCGCCGAAGTACGCCAACCTCAACAAGGTCAACCCGGGTTCGCTGCTGTTCTCCGGCGTGATGATGCTGGAGTACATGGGCTGGAAGGAGGCTGCGGACCTGATCACGCTGGTGTACCCGGAAGTGGTCAGCGACGGCATCGTGACCTACGACTTCGCGCGCCAGATCGACGGCGCCAAAGAAGTCAGCACCTCGGCGTTCGCCGACGCGCTGATCGAGCGCATCCGCGGCGGCGTGGATCTCGAGGCCAAGCGCAAGGCGCAGCAGGAACAGCTCGCCAAGGAGCGCAAGCAGCGCGAGATCCGCCGCCTGCTGCAGCCGATGGAAGAGATGCTCGACTCGGGCCGCGTGCCGCACACGGTCGCCGACCTGATGACGCGCTCGCTGATTACCGTCACCGACAAGGAGACGGTCGAGAGCGCGATGCACGTGATGACCGACAACGACATCAGCTCGGTCGTCGTCGAGCCGGACGAGAAAGGCGTCTGGGGCATCCTCACGCGTCGCGATATCGTCGGCAAGATCGTGCGCTTGGGCAAGAACCCGGCGACGACGCGCGTCAAGGAGATCGCGACGCGTCCGGTGAAGTCGGTGGCTGCCGAAACCAGCATTCGCGACGCGGCGACGATTCTGGCGGATCAGAACTTCAGCCGGCTTACGGTCGAGCAGAACGGCAAGATCATCGGCATCGTGACCGAGACCGATATCTTCAAGAACCTTGAGAAGTACGGCTGGAAGATGGAGTAAGCCGCGAGCGGTCGCGATACTTCGTTGCAGTAGATAGAGACGAGGGCGGCCATAGCCGCCCTCGTCGTTTCCGGAGCAAAGCTCATGCGTATCGGATTGTTCGTGATCGGCGACGAGATCCTGTCCGGCAAGCGCCAGGACCGGCATCTGCCGAAGGTGATCGAATTGCTCAAGGCGCGCGGCCTGGAACTGTCGTGGGCGCGTTTCCTGGGCGACGACGAAGCGGGCATCGCAGCCGCGATCGCGACCGCGCATGCCGACGGCGACCTGCTGCTGAGTTGCGGCGGCATCGGCGCGACGCCGGACGACTGCACCCGCCAGGCCGCCGCGCGCGGCTTCGGCGTGCCGATCCGTCGCCATGCGCAGGCCGAGGCCATCCTCCTCAGCCAGTACGGCGACGCCGCGCTACCGAACCGCGTGCTGATGGCGGACTTCCCGGAAGGCGCTGGCCTGATTCCCAACCCGGTCAACAACGTCGCCGGCTTCTTCTTCGGGCATTGCCATTTCGTGCCCGGTTTCCCGGAAATGGCGTGGCCGATGCTGGAGTGGGTGCTCGACGTGCGCTATCCACAGCTGCACAACACGCGGCCGCCGGTGGAGTTCCGGTTGCGCGTCGTCGGCACCAGCGGCGAGGGCGATCTGTTGCCGCTGATGCAGGACACGCTGCGCCGCTGGCCGGCGATCAAGCTGTCGAGCCTGCCGTCGCGCGGCTTGCCGGACCGGCCGCGGCACATCGAGTTCGGTTTCAAAGGCCGGTACGAGGACGCGGCGGCGGCCTATGCGCATTTCCTCGCCGGCCTGCCAGCTTTTTCCGACCTGGCGATCGAGGTGCTTGCGCCGCCGTGACGCGGCGCGAGGGTTATTCCTCGAGTTGCGGTTCCGGGCGGCGCCAGCCGACCAGCACGCAGGTCGCGATGACCAGGGCCGAGCCCAGGGCCGACCAGGCGTCGATCGCCTCGTTCCAGAAGAGCCAGGCCAGCACCGCGGAAAACGGCACGGCGACGTAGGTGAAGGGGCCGACGCGCGCCGCCGGCGCCCAGCTGTAGGCCTGGGTCAGGTGCAATTGGCCGACCGTCGCGAAGATGCCGGCGGCGACCAGCAGCGCAAAGTCGCGCGCCGACGGCGTTTCCCAATGCCACAGCAGCGGTACCGCCGAGATCAGCGTCGCCAGCAGTGCGAAGTAGAAGACGATGCGTGGCGCCGGCTCGGTGTCGGAGATGCGGCGGATGCTGACCATCGCGCAGCCGGCAAGCACGCCGGAACTCAGGCCGATGAGGCTGGCCAGGCCCGCGCTGCCGCTGAAGCTCAGTTGCGTGGGTTTGACGATCAGCGCGATGCCGAGCAGGCCGAGCAGGGCAGCCGGCAGCACGACCAGCGGCGGCCGCTCGCCGATCCAGGCCCAGGCGATGAAGGGCACCCACAGTGGCGTCGAGTAGGTCAGCAGCATCGCCTCGGCCAGCGGCAGCTTCGAGATCGCGTAGAAGAAGGTGTACATCGCCAGTACGCCGAAGCTGGCGCGCCACAGATGTCCGCCGAGGCGTTGGGTGCGCACGCCGCTACTGCCGCGCCGCAGGATCCACGGCATCAGCACCAGCAGGCTGACCGCGCAGCGAATGAACACGACGACCGCGTTCGGCGACTGCTCGGCCGCGGCCTTGATGCAGGCGCCGGTGATGGCGAAGGCGGCGGCCGCCTGCACGGCATGGAGCGCGCCGCGGCGCAGGTTGTCTTGCATGGGTGGGCCGCGGCGGGGCGCCGGGCGAGGGGAGCAGGGCGCGAATTGTACGGGCCCGCGGGCTGGACGGGATCGTCTCAGCGCTTGAAAATGCCGCCGCCGGTCGCACATTGTGCCGGCCGCCGTTTTTGCGAGAGCGTCATGCCGATTTACGAATATGCCTGTGGGGCCTGCGGCCAGGCCGCCGAGATCCTGCAGAAGGTGTCCGATCCCCCGGAAATGGAATGCCCGGCCTGCGGCAAGCCGGCGCTGCAGAAGCTGGTGTCGGCCGCCGGGTTCCGCCTGAACGGCGGTGGCTGGTACGAAACCGACTTCAAGTCCGGTTCCAAGAAGAACTTGGCGGGTGACCAATCCGACGGCGCTTCCGCCTGTGCGCCGACCGGCTGCGACAAGCCGGCGTGTGCCGCCAAGACCGACGGCACGACCAGTTCAACCGGCAGCGCCTGAGTTTCTTTCCGCCGTGGCCGCTGTACGGCCCGGCGGGTACACTACGCGCCCCATTTTCCACCGCCGAGGGCGCGGGCCACGCGCCTTTAGATTAGAGCCGCCGATCCGGTCAGGGTCGGGGCAGACACTCCAGAACGAGCATGCGTAGCCACTACTGCGGCCAGGTCACCGAAGCGCTGACCGGCCAGACCGTCACTGTTTGCGGTTGGGTCCACCGTCGCCGCGATCACGGCGGCGTCATCTTCATCGACCTGCGTGACCGCGAAGGCCTGTTGCAGTGCGTGTTCGACCCGGACACCCAGGAAGCGTTCGCGGCCGCCGACCGCCTGCGCTCCGAGTACGTGGTCAAGATCACCGGACGCGTGCGCGCGCGCCCTGCCGGCACCGAGAATCCGGGCATGACGACCGGCAAGGTCGAACTGTTGGGCAAGGAACTGGAGCTGCTGAACAAGGCGGAGACGCCGCCGTTCCACCCGGAAGACGAAACGGTCGGCGAGGACACACGCCTCAAGTACCGCTACATCGACCTGCGCAACCCGAAGATGCAGAAGAACCTGCGCTTGCGACACGACGTCGTGCAGCGCATCCGCACGTTCATGGACGCCAACGGTTTCGTCGACGTCGAGACGCCGATCCTGACCAAGGCGACGCCGGAAGGCGCGCGCGATTATCTGGTGCCGAGCCGCACGCATCCGGGCCAGTTCTTCGCGTTGCCGCAGTCGCCGCAGTTGTTCAAGCAGCTGCTGATGATGTCGGGCCTGGACCGCTACTACCAGATCGCGCGGTGCTTCCGCGACGAGGATCTGCGCGCCGACCGCCAGCCCGAATTCACCCAGCTCGACGTCGAGACCTCCTTCCTGACGCAGGAAGAGATCATGGCGATCATCGAGAAGCTGGTGAAGGACCTGTTCCAGAACCTCCTCGATGTCGACCTCGGCACGCTGCCGCACATGTCGTACGCCGAGGCGATGGACCGCTATGGTTCCGACAAGCCGGACCTGCGCAATCCGCTGCAGCTGGTCGAGGTTGCGGACCTGCTCAAGGACGTCGACTTCAAGGTCTTCTCCGGTCCGGCCAACGATCCCAAGTGCCGCGTCACCGCGCTGCGTGTGCCGGGTGGCCGCGAGAAGCTGACCCGCGGCGAGATCGACAAGTGCACCGAGTTCGTCAAGATCTATGGTGCCAAGGGCCTGGCCTACATCGTCGTCAACGACAAGGCCAAGGGCCGCGACGGTCTGCAGTCGCCGATCGTCAAGAACATTCATGACGCCGCGCTCGCCGGCATTCTCGAGCGCACCGGCGCGCAGGATGGCGACGTGCTGTTCTTCGGCGCCGACAAGTGGAAAGTCGTCTGCGACGCGCTCGGCGCGCTGCGCCTCAAGCTCGGCAACGACCTCGGCCTGACCGCGCAGGGCTGGAAGGCGCTGTGGGTCGTCGACTGGCCGATGTTCGAGTGGGACGACCGTGACGGCGGCCGCTGGGCCTCGTTGCATCACCCGTTCACCGCGCCCAAGCCGTTCGATGCGCAGGCGCTGCGCGACAATCCGGGCACGATCCTGTCGCAGGGTTACGACATCGTCCTCAACGGCGTCGAATTGGGCGGTGGCTCGGTGCGTATCCACCGCGCCGACATCCAGCAGGCCGTGTTCGAGCTGCTGGGGATCGGCGCCGAGGAGCAGCAGGAGAAGTTCGGCTTCCTGCTCGAAGCCCTTTCATACGGCGCGCCGCCGCATGGAGGTCTGGCGATCGGTATCGATCGCATGGTCATGCTGATGGCCGGCGGTCAGTCGATCCGCGAGGTCATCGCGTTCCCGAAGACGCAGACCGCGCATTGCCCGCTGACCAACGCGCCGAGCACCGTGGACCCGCGCCAGCTGAGGGAACTCAGCATCCGCTCGGCGGTCCAGCCCAAGGATGTGGCCGCAAAGCCCGCCGCCTGATTGTCGTTCCATCGCCAAGGATTTTTGCTCATGCTGCCACGCCCGCTGATCCGCCTCGCCGTCGCCACGCCGTTCGTGCTGTTGCTGGCGGCCTGCGACATCAGTGGTATCGGCGATGGCAATGCGCTGGAGAAGGTGGAGATCTTGCGCTCGACGGCACCGGTCGATCCCACCTCGGGCACGCTCTACCGCTGCTTGCCGAGCCAGTTGCAGCTGATTGGCACGTTCAGCAACGGCCAGCGTGGCGATTACACGCTGCGCGGGCGCTGGTCGTCGTCGAACCCGGATCGGGTCGCCGTCAGCAATGGTGACATTCAACTGCCGAGTGATCCGACGCTGGCCTACGCCGCAGGTACGGTGCTGCCCAAGGCCCAAGGCAGTGCGACGATCACGGCTGAGTTCGTAGGATTGGTGGCGACCTACCAGGTCGACGTGAAATCGCCGACGTCTTTCACGATTTCGCCGGCCAGCCTGACGGTGGCGCCACGAACGGCTCGGGCGATTGGGCTGCGGGCGGTTCTCGATGGCTATGATGTCGATGTCTCCAGCGCCGCAGAGTGGAGCTTCGATACGCCTGATGAGAAGGTGGCGCTGATCGGTGCCAATACGGGTATCGTTGCCGGCGTCGGCAGCGGTGCGCTGACGGCGCGTGCCAAGTTCCCGCTGTGTGAAGGCTTTGCTCCCGCCCAGAATCTGGCCGCGACGATCAATGTGCGGGTTCCGACCTCGCTGGTGCTGACGCGCGAGTTCACGCAGGCGCCGAATAACGAACTGATCGTGAACACCACCGACGCGTTTCAGACGATCGCGCACTTCGCCGGTACCGATGAGACACAGGACATATCTTCGGTGCTGACCTATGTTTCCGATAAACCCACGGTTGCCTTGACCGGGGCCAGTGGCGTCCGCAACTTTGCAACCGCTTTGGGCGTCGGCACGGCGGTGTTTACCGCCAAGTACCAGGAGAAGCTGGACGATCCCGCGACGCCCGATGTGAATGAAGGCAGTGCCGAGATTGTCAGCAATCCGGTGACGATCACCGTCGTCGAAGACGCGCTCGATACCATTGCGGTAACGCCCGAGGTGGCAACGATTACCGCGCTGGGCACCCAGCAGTTTGTCGCCACCGGCAACTACACCTCGGGTCGCACGCAGCCGATTACGCGTCACGTCACGTGGAGCAGTGCGGATGTCACCAAGGTCCTGATCCGCAGCGGGATCTCGGGCGCCGGCTTGGCCGTTTCGTTGCTTCCTCAGGCCACGGAAGCGGCGGTCGAACTCAAAGCCTCGGTGACAATCGGGTCGGGTACTGCTGCAGTCACCAAGACTGATACGGCCTTGATCTGCACCGTGCTGCCGGGCCAGACCCCGAGCACCTGCGAAGCGGCGCCTGCAACGCCCTGAGTCCAATCGCAACCGGTAGTGGCTGGCCCCTAAAGCCAGCTACAATAGCTTGTTCTTCTACTCGGTAGCTGACCGCTGGAGGCGCTGACCGTGGCCGCCGCTCTCAAGATCGATCAATTCAACCTGCTGGACGACGGCGAGTGCGATGCCCGCATCGTCGCCGCCAAGAAGATTCTGGGTGACCGCCTGTGCATCCTCGGTCATCACTATCAGCGCAACGAGGTCTTCAAGCACGCCGATTTCACCGGCGATTCGCTAAAGCTCTCGCAGCTCGCGGCCACGACCCAGGCCGAGTTCATCGTGTTCTGCGGCGTGCACTTCATGGCGGAAGTGGCAGACATCGTCACCGACGGCCAGCGCACCGTGATCCTGCCGGACCTCGCCGCCGGCTGCTCGATGGCCGACATGGCCAATGCGGTCAAGGTCAAGAAGTGCTGGGCCGAGCTATCCGAGATCCTCGATCCGGACCAGATGGTTACGCCGGTCACCTACATCAACTCTGCGGCCGACCTGAAAGCCTTCTGCGGTAGCCACGGCGGCATCGTCTGCACGTCGAGCAATGCGCGCGCGGTGCTGGAGTGGTCGTTTGCGCGTCGCGAGAAGGTGCTGTTCTTCCCTGACCAGCACCTGGGCCGCAACACGGCGCTGAAGATGGGTATCCCGCTGGATGAGATGGTCGTCTGGGATTTCGCCAAGCCGCTGGGCGGCAATACGCCCGAAGCGATCCGCAAGGCGAAGATGATCCTGTGGAAGGGTTTCTGCTCGGTGCACCAGATGTTCCAGCCGGCGCACATCGACCATTTCCGCAAGCGCGTGCCGCACGGCAAGGTCATCAGCCATCCGGAGAACGCGATGGAGGTCTGCCAGAAGTCGGACTTCGTCGGCTCCACCGAGTACATCCTGCGCACCGTGCGCGCATCCGCGTCGGGCGATCACTGGCTGGTCGGTACCGAGCTGAACCTGGTCAACCGCCTCGCCGACGAGATGAAGGACAAGGGCGTGACCGTCGAATTCATGTCGCCGACCGTGTGCATGTGCTCGACCATGTTCCGCACCGATCCGCAGCACCTGGCCTGGGTGCTGGACAGCCTCGTTGCCGGTCAGACCGTGAACCGGATTCGCGTGTCGAAGGAGATTGCCGTGCCCGCCCGTGCGGCGCTGGACTTGATGCTGGAAGTGGTGGACTGAACCCTTCGCGTCGCGCTTCACGCGCGAGCGCCCGTCATTGCAATAGCTGGTAGATCGAGAACGCACCCGATGTGGACCCAAGCCAAGACCCTTGCCCAATTCGACCCTGAGCTGAACGCCGCCATTCAGGCGGAGCGCGTGCGCCAGGAAGCGCACATTGAGCTGATCGCCTCGGAGAACTACTGCAGCCCGGCGGTGATGGAAGCGCAGGGTTCGCAGCTGACCAACAAGTACGCGGAAGGCTATCCGGGCAAGCGCTATTACGGCGGCTGCGAGCACGTCGACGTCGCCGAGCAGCTGGCGATCGACCGCCTGAAGCAGGTGTTTGATTGCGACTACGCCAACGTGCAACCGCACTCGGGCGCGCAGGCCAACGCCGCGATCTTCCTGGCGCTGGTGTCGCCGGGCGACACGGTGATGGGCATGAACCTGGCCCAGGGCGGCCACCTGACGCACGGCAACCCGGCCAACTTCTCCGGCAAGCAGTACAAGATCGTGCCGTACGGTCTGGACACCGACACCGGCCTGATCAACTACGACGAGATGGAGCGCATCGCGCTGGAAACCAAGCCGAAGATGATCATCGGTGGTTTCTCTGCGTACAGCCGCGTCAAGGACTGGAAGCGCATGCGCGAGATCGCCGACAAGGTCGGGGCCTGGTTCTGGGTGGACATGGCGCACATCGCCGGCCTGGTCGCCGCCGGCGAATACCCGAGCCCGCTGCCGCATGCGCACGTCGTCACCAGCACGACGCATAAGACCCTGCGCGGTCCGCGCGGCGGCATCATCCTGACCAAGGGCCAGCCGGAAGACTTCAACAAGAAGTTCCAGTCGGCGGTGTTCCCCGGTATCCAGGGCGGCCCGCTGATGCACGTGATCGCCGCCAAGGCGGTGGCGTTCAAGGAAGCGCTGGACCCCAGCTTCAAGACCTACCAGAAGCAGGTGGTCGCCAATGCTCGCGCGATGGCCAAGGTGTTCCTGGACCGCGGCTACAAGGTCGTCTCCAACGGCACCGACAACCATCTGTTCCTGCTGGACCTGATCGCCAAGAACGTCACCGGCAAGGACGCCGAGGCGGTGCTGGGCAGTGCCCACATCACCGTCAACAAGAACTCGGTGCCGAACGATCCGAAGAGCCCGTTCGTGACCTCGGGCCTGCGGCTGGGTTCGCCGGCCAGCACCACCCGTGGCTTCAAGGAAGCGGAGATGGCGCAGGTGGCGACCTGGATCGCCGATCTGGTCGATGCGATGTCGGCCGGCGGTGACGTCGATGCCGCCGTTGCCAAGGTCCGTGGCGAGGTCGAGCAGCTCTGTGCGCGATTCCCGGTCTACGGGAAGCGGGTTGGCTGAAGCGGACCGGGCCGGGAACGCGCAGAAGCTGAGAGATCTCATGTCCCTGCGCGAGATGCCGGATGTCGTATCGCACCGTCCGGCGGGAGGCTAGCCGTTATGCAATGCCCGTTCTGCAAGACGCCGGACACCCGCGTGGTCGATTCGCGCCTCGCCGAGGACGGCACGCAGGTGCGTCGCCGTCGCGAGTGCGAGCAATGCGGCGGCCGCTTCACGACCTTCGAGCGTGCGCAGCTGCAGATGCCCAACGTCATCAAGCGCAGCGGCGATCCGGAACCGTTCCGTGAAGAGAAGCTGCGCCAGGGCATCGAGCACGCGATCTACAAGCGACCGGTGACGCCCGAGGCGGTTGATCACGCGATCGACGCGGTGATGCGCAAGCTGCGCGCCAGCGGCGAGCGCGAAGTGCCGTCGCGCCAGGTCGGCGAGTGGGTCATGGAGGAACTGCGCGATCTCGATCACGTGGCCTACGTACGCTTCGCCTCGATCTATCGCAGCTTCGAGGACGTGAACGCGTTCCGCGAAGAGATCGACCGCCTGCAGACGTTGCCCAGCGCGGAAGAGCGCCGCTCGCAGTTGCCGCTGATCGACGCGGAGCCGCAACGCGCCGCTGCGCGCAAGAGCGCCGAGGACGCAAAGCCCGGCAAGGGCTGAGGCGCCAATGACCGCCGCGCCTTCCGTCCACATGGCTCGCGCGCTGCGCCTGGCCGAGCGCGGTCGCGCCACCACGCATCCCAATCCGCGCGTCGGCTGTGTGATCGTGCGCGATGGTGTCGTGGTCGGCGAGGGCGCGCATCTGCGTGCCGGCGAGCCGCACGCCGAGGTGCAGGCGTTGCGTCAGGCAGGCGATCGGGCGCGTGGCGCCGACCTGTTTGTGACGCTGGAGCCCTGCGCACATCACGGTCGTACGCCGCCGTGCGCGGACGCGCTGATCGCCGCGGGTGTCTCGCGGGTCTGGGTGGCGATGCAAGATCCTTTTCCGCAGGTAGCGGGGCGCGGCGTTGCGCGGCTACGCGAGGCGGGTATCGCGGTCGAGGTCGGCTTGATGCAGGCCGAGGCGCAGCGCCTGAATCGCGGGTTCGTCTCGCGCCTGACACGCGGCCGGCCCTTCGTCACGCTCAAGCTCGGCGCGAGTCTCGATGGGCGCATCGCGATGGCCAGTGGCGAGAGCCGCTGGATCACCGGCGCCGCGGCGCGTGCCGACGTGCATCGCCTGCGTGCGGAAAACGGTGCAGTGCTGACTGGCGTCGGCACCGTGCTGGCCGACGATCCCCAGCTCACCGCGCGCGACGTGTCCGGTGCCGTGCGGCAGCCGGACCGCATCGTGCTCGACACGCAGGCGCGCGTTTCGCCGCAGGCGCGGGTCTGGTCGGCCGGCGCGCGCCGTTTCTGGGTCGTCGGGCGCGAGCCCTCGCAGGTTCCCGAGGGCGCGGAAGTAGTACGTGTTGCGACCGGCAACGACGGTACGCTGGCTCTGGCCGAGGTGCTGGCGCGGCTGGTAGCGCATGACGTCAACGATGTGCTGCTGGAGTGCGGGCCGAAACTGTCAGGCGCGTTTCTGCAGCAGCAGCTCGTCGACGAGCTGGTCCTGTACGTGGCGCCGACGTTGCTGGGCCACGAAGCACAGCCCTTGGCGCAGTTGCCGGGCCTGACGCAGTTGTCGCAGCGGTTGCAGCTGCAGTGGCTCGACCTGCGCCAGATTGGTTCTGACCTGAAACTCACAGCGCGGCCGGTCACGGTCGCTCAGGATTGACCCCATGTTCACGGGCATCATCGAAGCACTGGGTACGGTGGAGGCCATCGAGACGATCGGTGGCGACCGACGCATGCATTTCCGCGCAGCAGGGTTCTTCGCCGGCGCGGCGCTTGGCGACAGCATTGCCACCAATGGCGTCTGCTTGACGGCGGTGGAACTGTCGGACGATCACTATGTCGCGGACCTGTCGGCCGAAACCTTGAACGCAACAACGGCTGGGCAGTGGACCGTGGGGCAGCCGGTGAATCTGGAGCGCGCGCTGACGCCGGCCAAGCCGCTCGGCGGCCACCTGGTCAGCGGGCATGTCGATGGCGTCGGCCGTCTGGTCGAGCGTTCGGAAGACGCGCGCTCCATCCGCCTGGTTTTCGAGGCGCCGGGTGAGCTGCGGCGCTACATCGCCCGCAAGGGTTCGATCTGCATCGACGGCATCAGCCTGACCGTCAACGAAGTGTCGGGCGCCCGCTTCGGCGTTAACATCATTCCGCATACGGCCCGGCATACGACGCTGGGCGCCCGCGCGATCGGCGATCCGGTCAATCTCGAAGTGGACGTGATCGCGCGTTACCTGGAACGGCTGCTGGCCGAAAGGGATTCAGAGCAATGAGCAAGGTTTCCAGTATCAGCGAAGCGCGCAACCCCAGGCTCGACTCCGCCGAAGACATCATCGCCGACATCAAGGCCGGCAAGATGGTGATCCTGATGGACGACGAGGATCGCGAGAACGAAGGCGATCTGGTCATGGCTGCCGAAAAGGTGCGGCCCGAGGACATCAACTTCATGGCGCGCTACGGGCGCGGCCTGATCTGCCTGACGCTGACGCAGGAGCGTTGCCGCCAGTTGCGCCTGCCGCAGATGGTCTCGCACAACGAAGAAAGCCATAAGACGGCGTTCACGGTGTCCATCGAGGCGGCCAGCGGCGTCACCACCGGTATTTCTGCGCACGATCGCGCGCATACCATCCGCACGGCGGTCAAGGCCGACGCGCGGCCGGAAGACCTGGTGCAACCGGGCCACATCTTCCCGCTGATGGCGCAGCCCGGTGGCGTGCTGACGCGCGCTGGTCACACCGAGGCGGGTTGCGATCTGGCGCGCCTGGCCGGGCTGATGCCGGCGGCGGTGATCGTCGAGATTCTCAACGAGGACGGCACGATGGCGCGGCGTCCGGATCTGGAGACGTTCGCGCGCGAACACGGCCTCAAGCTGGGCACGATCGCCGACCTGATCCGCTACCGCCTCGACAACGAGCACACGATCGAGCGCATCGCCGAAACCCACGTCAGCACCGAATTCGGCGAATTCCGGCTCGTGACCTACCAGGACACGATCGACAACACGCTGCACCTGGCCATGGTCAAGGGCACGGTCGATGCGGCCAAGCCGATGCTGGTGCGCGTGCACGTGCGCAACATGCTGCAGGACGTGCTTGGCGTGGAGCATGGCGATTTCGCCTGGCCGCTGCGGCGCGCGCTCAAGCGTGTGGCCGACGAAGGCGAGGGTGTGGTCGTCGTGCTGCGCAAGCCGGATTCGCCGCGTGAGCTGCTGCAGCAGATCGTGTCGCTCAACCAGAGCGCGCCGGATGAATCCGCGCACGATCCGCGGCCCATGCTGCGCACCTACGGTCTCGGTGCGCAGATCCTGTTCGATCTGGGCGTGCGCAAGATGCGCGTGCTGTCCGCGCCGCGCCGCATGCAAGCCATCTCCGGCTTCGGCCTGGAGATCGTCGATTACGTTTCGCCTTCCGAATAAATGGCCACTCCAAAACCCGTGCGTTCCAGCAAGAAAAAGGTCGTCCCGCTGTTCAGCAGCCCGGACGCCAAGACCGGCTACGCTTCGCCCTACAAGCCGGTGCGCGGCGAGTTCGCGCGCGCGCGCATCGCGGTGGTGGCGACGCGCTGGAACGTCGAGATCGTCGACGCGCTGCGCCAGGGTGCGCGCGAGTGCCTGGCCGAATGGGGCGTATCCGAGAAGAACATCGTGGAGTTCCGCGTGCCCGGTGCCTACGAGGTGCCGCTGGCCTGCATGAAGCTGTTGCGCGATGCGGACTTCGACGGCGTCGTCACACTCGGTGCGGTGATCCGTGGCGACACGCCGCACTTCGATTTCGTTGCCGGCGAATGTTCTCGGGGGCTGATGGACGTACAGCTCAAGACGCGCAAGCCGATCGGATTCGGCGTGCTTACCGTCAATACCGTGCAGCAGGCCGTGGAACGCGCGGGACCGGGGCCGGCCAACAAGGGTTACGAGGCCGCTGCCGCGATGCTGGAAATGATCCGACTGGGGCGCCAACTGTCATGAGCGAGACGACCGCGAACAATGCCTCGGCGCCGCAGAGTCGCCGTGGTCTGGCCCGTCGCCTGACGATGCAGGCGCTGTATCAGTGGCTGGTCAACGAAAGCTCGCCGGAGGCGCTGCTGGGGCAGTTCCGCGAGCAGGAAGAAGGCCTTGGCCGTGCGGACCCCGCGTACTTTGAAGAACTTCTGAAGGGCTGCGTCGAGCATGCGGCCGAGCTGACCACCGCGCTGACGCCGCATCTGGATCGTCCGCTGAAGCAGCTCGATCCGGTCGAGCACGCCGTGCTGCTGCTCGGGGCGTATGAGTTGCAGCACCGTCCGGACGTGCCGTGGAAGGTGGTCGTCAACGAGTCGGTGAATCTGGCCAAGACCTTCGGCGCCGAGGAAGGCTACAAGTTCATCAACGGCGTGCTCGACAAGCTGGCGCACGTGGCGCGCGCCGCCGAGATCCGCGCGCGTTGAGATGACGTCATGGATGAGCGTCCCGACGAGTTCGCGCTCATCCGGCAATACTTCTCCGCGCTGACACCAGCTCCGGACGATGTTCCGCTCGGCATCGGTGACGACGCTGCGTTGCTGCGACCGTCGCCCGGCGTGGAACTCGCGGTTTCCACCGACACGTTGATCGCCGGTCGCCATTTCCCCGAGCGCACCGCGCCGGCGGATATCGGCTGGAAGGCGCTGGCCGTGAATCTCTCGGATCTCGCCGCAATGGGCGCCGAGCCCTGGGTGTTCACGCTGGCGCTGAGCCTGCCTGAAGCCGATCCGCAGTGGCTGCGCGGCTTCGCCGACGGCTTGGGCGCGCTGGCGCGCGAATCGGGCATTGCCCTGGTTGGTGGCGATACCACGCGCGGCCCGCTGGCGATCACGATCACCGTGATCGGCCGCGTGCCGGTCGGTCGGGCGCTGCGCCGCAGCGGTGCCAAAGTAGGCAACCGCGTGTGCGTGACCGGCACGCTTGGCGACGCGGCCCTGGGATTGCGGCGGCTCGATGATCCGGCAGCAGCGATGCTGATGCCGCGCTTGAATCGACCAACGCCGCGTTGGGCTGCCGGCATCGCGCTGCGAGGGCTGGCGCATGCGGCGATCGACCTGTCCGATGGTCTGGCCGGCGATCTGCGGCATGTGCTCGATGCCAGCGGCGTCGGTGCCGAGATTGGCGCCCACCGGCTGCCGGGCTCACCGGCATTCGACGCACTGGTATTGCCGCACGAGCGCCTGGCACTGCAGGCTGGTGGCGGCGACGACTACGAACTGTGTTTCTGCATTCCGCCCGCACGGGTCGATGAGGCCAGGGCACTTTGTGCGCCGCTGTCGCTGACCGTGATCGGCAGCATCGTGCGCGAACCGGGCCTGCGGTTCGTCGATACTAACGGCACTATCATGCCGTTCAACTTTCAGGCCTATAACCACTTCCCATGACGCCGATCGCGCCTTTCCCCCGACCGCCGCGCGAGCTGGTGCTGAAGACGCCGGAGCATCTGATCGCCTTCGGTTTTGGCGCCGGCCTCGCGCCCAAGGCGCCGGGAACCGTCGGCACGCTGGTGGCGCTGCCGTTCTTCGCACTGCTGATGTGGCTGCCGTGGCCCGCGTATGCGATCGCGACCCTGCTGCTGTTCGTGTTCGGCTGCTGGGTCTGCGGTGAAAGCGCGCGCCTGCTCGGCGTTCACGACTACGGCGGCATCGTCTTCGATGAGATCGTCGGCTTCCTGATCGCCGCAGTGCCGCTGCTGCTATGGCCGCCGCTCGGCGCCGTGTCGTGGGGCCTTGGCATCGTCGCGGCCTTCGTCCTGTTCCGGGTGTTCGATATCTGGAAGCCGTGGCCGATCCGTCTGCTGGACCGTCACGTGCATGGCGGCTTCGGCATCATGATCGATGACGTGCTCGCCGGCGGTTTCGCCGCTGCGGTACTGGCGGGGCTGCTGTATGCACTGCAGTCGTCCGGCGCCTGACGGCGCTTGAGCGAGCACGATTGCTGCGTCGCGCATCCGCCGCTGCGGTACATCGCCATCGCAGGTAAGCGACATTCTTCTTGAATCGTATCCGCGCCGCGAACATGCTTCGCGGCGTTTTGATTGACATGACCGGGTAACACGATGAAGAAGCAATCCGTCCGTATCGGCTGCGCGTCCGCGTTCTGGGGTGATACCAACACCGCTGCCGCGCAGCTCGTCGACAAGGGCGATATCGATTACCTGGTATTCGATTACCTGGCCGAGATCACGATGTCGATCCTCGCGGCCAAGCGCATGAAGGACGTCAACGACGGCTATGCGACGGATTTCGTCGAGCACGTGATGGCGTCGCTGCTGCCGCGCATCAAGGACAAGGGCATCAAGGTCGTTGCCAATGCGGGTGGCGTGAATCCGCTGGCCTGCAAGCAGGCGCTGGAGGCGGTGGCGGAGAAGGCCGGCATTCCGCTGAAGGTCGCGGTCGTGCTCGGCGACGATCTGCTGCCGCGCAGGAAGGAATTCGCGGATTGCACGGAATTGGACACCGGGAAACCGCAGCCGCCGATGTTCGTGTCGATGAATGCTTATCTCGGCGCGATCCCGATCGCGCGCGCGCTGGATGCGGGCGCGGAGGTTGTCGTCACCGGGCGCTGCGTGGATTCGGCGGTCGTGCTCGGGCCGCTGATGCACGAGTTCGGCTGGCAGGCGGACGATTATGACCGGCTTGCGGCCGGCTCCATCGCCGGGCACATCGTCGAATGCGGCGCGCAGTGCACCGGTGGCAACTTCACGGATTGGGAGCTGGTGAAAGACGGCTACGCCGACATGGGTTTTCCCATCGTCGAAGTCGAGCCCAGCGGCGAGTTTGTCGTGACCAAGCCGACAGGTACGGGCGGGCTGGTGTCGCCGCACACGGTGCTGGAGCAGATGTTGTACGAGATCGGCGATCCGCGCGCCTATCTGCTGCCGGACGTGACCTGCGACTTCACGCAGGTGAAGCTGCATCAGGCCGGCGAGCATCGCGTGCGCGTGACCGGCTGCAAGGGCGGGGCGCCGACGGCGAGCTACAAGGTCAGCGCAACGTATCCGGCCGGTATGCGCTGCGCGGCGCTGTTCATGATCGGCGGCATCGACGCGGCCAAGAAGGGCCGCGCTTCGGCCTCGGCGGTCGTGGAGAAGGTGCGGCGCCAGGTGCTGGAGCAGAAGCTCGGTGACTTCAGCGGCGTGGACATCCACTGCATCGGCGCGGAAGAGACTTACGGGCCGCATGCGCGGCCGGGCGCGGCGGCCACGCGCGAGGTCGTCGTGAAAATCGCGGTCCAGCATCCGAACCCGAAGGCACTGAAGCTGTTCGCGCGCGAGATCGCGCAGGCGGCGACCGGCATGGCGCCGGGCTTCACCGGGTACTTCGGTGCCGGGCGGCCGGAACCGCACATGATTCCCAAGCTGTTCTCGACCCTGGTGCCCAAGGAGCGGGTTTCGATCGAAGTGGCGATCGGTGAGGCACGCATCGCGGTCGCGGTACCGACGGTCGGCGGCCACGTAGCGCCGGCGGAAGAAGCCGAGAATCTGCCGGTCGTGGACGCGAAGGATACGGTGACGGCGCCGCTGATCCGGCTGGCGCTGGCACGTTCGGGCGACAAGGGCGATCACGCCAACATCGGCGTCATCGCGCGCCATCCGGCATTCCTGCCGTACATCGAGGCGGCGCTGTCGGTAGAGGCGGTGCGCCGCTACTTCGCGCACGTGCTGGCCGGCGGCGAACAGGGGCGGGTGCAGCGCTGGCGCCTGCCGGGCTCGGACTCGCTGAACTTCCTGCTGCATCACGCGCTCGGCAACGGCGGCGCGGCCTCGCTGCGCACGGATCCGCAGGGCAAGGCCTTCGGGCAGATGCTGCTGGACTACCCAGTGCCGGTACCCGCCGCGCTGGCCGCGAAACTCGCCTGAGGCATCCCCGGTCCAGCGCCGGATTTGGCCGCCCGGACAGGGGCTTGCTGTTCCCGGGGGCGCTGCGATTCGTGTTGCAGTGCACTACAATGCGGCTCCCTTTTTGAGACCCCAGCCGGCTCCGCAGCCCGGAGCTGCCAGGAAACGCACGCAATGACCGTAGAACGCGATGTGATGGAGTACGACGTCCTCGTCGTCGGCGGAGGCCCGGCGGGCCTGTCCGCGGCGATTCGCCTGAAGCAGAAGGCGGCCGAGGCCGGCAAGGAAATCAACGTCTGCCTCGTCGAAAAGGGCTCCGAGATCGGCGCGCACATCCTCTCCGGCGCGGTGTTCGAGCCGCGTGCGCTCAATGAGCTGATCCCGGACTGGAAGGAAAAGGGCGCGCCGCTGAACGTCCCGGTTGCCGGCGACGACATCTACTTCTTCCGCAGCGCCACGGCCGCTTTCAAGATGCCGGGCCTGTTCGTGCCCAAGCCGATGCACAACGAGGGCAACTACGTTGTCTCGCTCGGCAACGTCTGCCGCTGGCTGGGTCAGCAGGCCGAGGCCCTGGGCGTCGAGATCTATCCGGGCTTCGCCGCCCAGCATCCGATCGTCGAGGACGGCGTCGTCAAGGGCGTGCAGATCGGCGACATGGGCATCAGCCACAAGGGCGAGCACAAGCCGGACTACGCGCCGGGCATGGAGCTGCGCGCCAAGTACACGCTGTTCGCGGAAGGCTGCCGCGGCCATCTCGGCAAGCAGCTGATTGAGCAGTACGGCCTCGCCAAGGACGCCGACCCGCAGCACTACGGCATCGGCATCAAGGAGGTTTGGACCATCGACCCGGCCAAGCACAAGTCGGGCCTCGTCGTACACGGCGCGGGCTGGCCGCTCGACCTGCTCGGCACCGACGCGATGGGCGGTGCGTTCCTGTATCACTTCGAGAACAACCAGGTGGTCGTCGGCCTGATCGTCGACCTGTCGTACACCAATCCGTACCTGTCGCCGTTCGACGAGTTCCAGCGCTTCAAGCACCACCCGGTGATCGCGCAGTACCTCGAAGGCGGCACGCGCACCTCCTACGGCGCGCGCGCGCTGGTCAAGGGCGGCCTCAACTCGCTGCCGAAGCTGACCTTCCCGGGCGGCGTGCTGATCGGCGACGACGCCGGCACGCTGAACTACGCCAAGATCAAGGGCAGCCACACCGCGATGAAGAGCGGCATGCTGGCCGCCGAAGCCGCCGCGGAAGCGGTGCTCGCCGGCCGTGAAGGCGGTGACGAGCTGACCGCGTACAGCGATAAGTTCAAGGCCAGCTGGCTGTATGACGAGCTGTACAAGTCGCGCAATTTCGGCGTGTTCCTGCACAAGTTCGGCGCGCTGATCGGCGGTGCGATCAACTACCTCGAGCAGAACTGGTTCGGCGGCAAGTTCCCCTGGACCTTCCACGACCTCAAGCTCGACCACCAGTCGCTGAAGCTGGCCAAGGACTCGCAGAAGATCGAGTACCCGAAGCCGGACGGCAAGCTGAGCTTCGACAAGCTGTCGTCGGTGTTCCTGTCGAGTACCAACCACGAGGAGGACCAGCCGGTCCATCTCGTGCTGAAGGACAAGAGCATCCCGATCGCCAAGAACCTGCCGATGTACGCGGAGCCCGCGCAGCGCTACTGCCCGGCCGGCGTGTACGAGGTGATCGGCGAGGGCGACGACAAGCGCTTCCAGATCAACGCGCAGAACTGCGTGCACTGCAAGACCTGTGACATCAAGGACCCGGCCCAGAACATCAACTGGGTCGCCCCAGAAGGCGGCGGCGGGCCTAACTACGCCAACATGTAAGTCGGGTTCTTCGAGAACCTGCCTCCCACTTTTTTGCCTGTAACCGAGAGTCAATCGATGAAAGCACTGGTGAGCGTCAAACGCGTCGTGGACTACAACGTCCGCATTCAGGTGAAGTCGGATGGTTCCGGCGTCGTCACCGACGGCGTCAAGCATTCGATGAACCCCTTCGACGAGATCGCGATGGAAGAAGCGGTCCGCCAGAAGGAGAAGGGCAAGATCACCGAGATCGTGGCGATCACGATCGGCGGCGACAAGAACGAAGAGACGCTGCGCTCCGCGCTCGCCTTCGGTGCCGACCGCGCGATCCATATCAAGGAAGCCGGCGACGTGCAGCCGCTGACCGCCGCCAAGGCCTTCGCCGCCGTCATGAAGAAGGAAGGCGCGCAGGTGCTGTTCACCGGCAAGCAGGCGATCGACGACGACGCCAACCAGACCGGCCAGATGGTCGCCTCGCTGCTCGACATCGCGCAGGCTACGTTCGCCTCCAAGGTCGAGCTCGACGGCGCCAAGGCGACGGTAACGCGTGAAGTCGACGCCGGCCTGGAAACGCTGGAAGTGGACCTGCCGGCCGTCATCACGACCGACCTGCGCCTCAACGAGCCGCGCTACCTCAAGCTGCCGGACATCATGAAGGCCAAGAAGAAGCCGATCGAGACGGTCAGCTTCGCCGACCTCGGCGTCACCGCCGCTGCCGGCCTCAAGACCACCAAGACCGCCGCACCGGCGGGCCGCTCGAAGGGCGTGATGGTCAAGACCACCGATGAACTGATTGCCGCCCTGAAGGGCAAGGGGCTCCTCTAATGGCCAACATCCTCGTCATCGCTGAACACGCCGAAGGCAAGCTCAACGCCGCCGTGTCGAAGACGCTCGCCGCTGCCGCCAAGATCGGTGGCGACGTGCACGTCGCCGTGCTCGCCGCCGACGGCGCTGCCGTCGCCGAACAGGCCGCCAAGCTCGACGGCGTCGCCAAGGTGCTGGTCGTCAACAACGCCGCCAACGCCAATCCGGTCGCCGCGGTGCTCGCACCGCAGATCGCGGAACTGGCCAAGAACTACAGCCACGTGCTGTTCCCGGGCACGACCTTCGGCAAGGACCTCGCGCCGCGCGTCGCCGCCAAGCTCGACGTCGCCCAGGTGTCCGACGTGATGGCCGTGCACGGTGCCAACAGCTTCGACCGTCCGACCTACGCCGGCAACGCGATCACCACGGTGGAAACGCCGGCCGGTACGGTCGTCGCCACGGTGCGTCTGGCCTCGTTCACGGCCGTCGGCGCTGGCGGTTCGGCTGCCGTCGAGACGGTGTCCGTCTCCGCCGCGGTGCCGAGCCACACGCGTTTCGTGAAGCTCGAAGCGCAGAAGTCCGAGCGTCCGGACCTGCAGTCTGCCAACCGCGTCGTCTCCGGCGGCCGCGCGCTGGGTTCGTCGGAGAACTTCAAGGTCATCTTCGACTTCGCCGACAAGATCGGTGCGGGCGTCGGTGCCTCGCGCGCCGCGGTCGATTCGGGCTACGTGCCGAACGACATGCAGGTCGGCCAGACCGGCAAGATCATCGCGCCGGAGCTGTACTTCGCGATCGGCATCTCGGGCGCGATCCAGCATCTCGCCGGCATCAAGGACGCGCGCACGATCGTTGCCATCAACAAGGATCCGGAAGCGCCGATCTTCGAAGTGGCCGACATCGGCCTCGTCGGCGACCTGTTCCAGGTCGTGCCGGAACTGACCGGCAAGGTGTAAGCCTCCAGCAGCAACGCCGCACGACGAAGGCCGGGATTCCCGGCCTTCGTCATTTCAGAGGATCGAAAAGATGGGTTACCAATCGGTATTCGCGCCGGGCGCGTTCAAGGACCAGGTGATCGTCGTCACCGGTGGCGGTTCCGGCATCGGCCGCTGCACCGCGCACGAACTCGCGAGCCTCGGTGCCACGGTGCTGATCACCGGCCGCAAGCAGGAGAAGCTCGACAAGGTGCTTGCCGAGATCGCCGAGGACGGCGGCAAGGCAGCCGCCTATGCGTTCGACATCCGCGATGAGGAAGCGGTGAAGGCCAGCGTGCAGCGCATGCTGGCGGATCACGGCCGCATCCACGGCCTGGTCAACAACGCCGGCGGCCAGTACCCGACGCCGCTCGCCGCGATCAGCAAGAAGGGTTGGGAGGCGGTCGTCGCCAACAATCTCACCGGTGGCTTCCTCGTCGCGCGCGAGGTCTACAACCAGTGCATGAAGAAGCAGGGCGGCGCGATCGTGAACATGATCGCCGACATGTGGAACGGCATGCCGGGCATGGGCCATAGCGGCGCCGCGCGCGCCGGCATGCTCAACTTCACCGAGACCGCGGCGATCGAGTGGGGCGTCTCCGGCGTGCGCGTCAACGCGGTGGCGCCGGGCTTCGTCGCCTCCAGCGGCATGGACCACTACGATCCCGCGTTCGCCAAGGAAGTGATTCCCAAGCTCTCGGGCCTGGCGCCACTCAAGCGCATGGCCGAGGAGGCGGAAGTGAGTTCCGCGATCGTGTGGCTGCTCAGCGAGGGCGCGGCCTTCGTTACCGGCAGCTGCATCAAGATCGACGGTGGCGCGAGCCTTGGCATGGGCCCGTTCCCGCTGATGGATCACCAGAATTCCCAGCCCTACCGCGGCTTCCACCGCGCGTTCAAGCCCAAGGCCGTGGGCTGATCAGGCTTTTTTGCGCTTCGAGACCGGCGCCGCCGCCACGGCGGCGATCGGCGCGCTGACGGCGCGCACGCAGAATTCGCAGATCGAGCGCGTCAGCCGATCGCGATCCGCGATGCGTGCGGCACGCGGCGCGATCGGGCCCACCAGGGCCTCGGTATAGGCGCCGACGATGCAGGCAGCGCTGGCGTCCAGATCCTGTGCGGGAAACTCGCCGGCGGCGATGCCCTGCTTGAGGATGGTCTTGAACACGTCGCCCAGCTGCTGGCGCACGCGGATACGCGCGACGTCCACTTCCGGCTCCGCCGGTTCGGCGATGAACGCGTAGGCGAGGTTGGGGCCGGTCAGCGCGCGCCGCGTGAAACATTCCACCGCACTGTAGAGCCGCTGCTCGGCGGTGCCAGGGCCTCTGGCGATGGTCTTGAGCAGCTCGATCTCGTGACCCACGGCTGCGGTCAGCACTTCCACGAACAGTTCCGCTTTGGACGGAAAGTAGCGGTAGATCATGCCCGTGGACATGCCGGCCTCGGCGGCAACCGCCGCGATCTGCGCCTCGCGATAGCCGCCGGCGGCGATCAGCCGGCGCGCGGTCACGAGAATCCGCTCGCGATTGCTCGCAAGGCGCTCTTCCATCAGGGCGGATCGGCGGTAAGCCATGTTGTCCAGTGTAGCCGATGAAGTGAGCTTGAATTCAAGAAATGAATTTAGCTTCACTTATTTTGGTGGCTTCAGTAGGATGGCGCCTCTCACCCAGCGCAGCGCCGGATCGCCGGCGAAACAGACATGCCTATCATCGAATCCAAGGTGGATACCGGCGGCGCCCAGTTCCAGCAGTACCGCGACGGCATGCTGAAGCTGATCGAGGAATGGCGCGCGATCGAGGCCAAGGGCCGTGCCGAGGAGGAATCCAAGCGCGATCGTTACCACAAGCGCGGGCAAATCCTGCCGCGCGAGCGCGTGCACCTGATGCTCGATCGCGGTTCGCCGTGGCTGGAGCTGTCGACGCTGGCCGGCTACAAGATGCACGACGACAAGGACGGCTCGCTGGCCGGCGGCAACAACATCACCGGCATCGGCTACGTCTCCGGCACGCGCTGCCTGATCAACGCCAGCAACTCCGCGATCAAGGGCGGCACGATGACGCCCTGGGGCGTACAGAAGGGTCTGCGCATCCAGGAGATCGCGCTGCAGCAGAAGCTGCCCTGCGTGTCGATGATCGAGTCCGGCGGCGCCAATCTGCTGTACCAGGCGGAAGTGTTCATTCCCGGCGGCAAGACTTTCGCCAACCAGTGCCGACTGTCGGCGGCCGGTATCCCGCAGGTGACCGTCGTGCATGGTTCGTCGACGGCCGGCGGCGCCTACATGCCCGGCTTGTCGGACTACGTGGTGATGGTGCGCAAGCGTGCCAAGGTGTTTCTCGCCGGCCCGCCGCTGCTCAAGGCCGCGACGGGTGAAGTGGCGAACGACGAAGACCTGGGCGGCGCCGACATGCACTGCTCGGTGGCCGGCACGGCCGAGTTCATCGCCGAGAACGATGCCGACGGTATCCGCATCGCGCGTGAGATCGTCAAGAACATCAACTGGAACGCGAATCGACCCAAGCTGGAACTACTGCCGGTGCGTGCGCCGCTGTACGACGTCGAGGAAATCTGCGGCGTCGTGCCGCCGGACTATCGCAAGCCTTTCGACTGCCGCGAGGTGATCGCGCGCATCACCGATGGCTCCGAGTTCCTCGACTTCAAGACCGAGTACGACCAGCAGACCATCTGCGGCCGCGCGGTCATCCATGGCCACCAGGTCGGCATCATCTCCAACAACGGTCCGATCACGACCAAGGGCGCGACCAAGGCCGGCCAGTTCATCCAGCTGTGCTGCCAGGCCAACATCCCGATCATCTACCTGATGAACACGACCGGTTACATGGTCGGCACCGAGAGCGAGCAGGGCGGCATCGTCAAGCACGGCTCGAAGATGATCCAGGCCGTCGCCAACGCAACGGTGCCGCAGATCACGATCGTGATGGGCGGCTCGTTCGGCGCCGGCAACTACGGCATGTGCGGTCGCGGCTTCGGTCCGCACTTCATCTTCGCGTGGCCGAACTCGCGCACGTCGGTGATGGGCGGCGAGCAGGCCGCCGGCGTGATGGAGATCATCACGCGCGAGAAGTGGATCAAGGAAGGCAAGCAGATGTCGGAAACCGACGAGAAGATGCTCGCCATGATCCGCCAGAACATCATCGGCCAGTTCGACAAGGAATCGCACGCCTTCGCCGCGACGGCGCGTCTGTTCGACGACGGCCTGATCGATCCGCGCGACACGCGCAAGGTACTCGGCTTGTGCCTGTCGGTCTGCCGTGAGTCCAAGGCGCGTCAGGTGTTTCCCAACAGCTTCGGCGTTGCCCGGTTCTGAGTTTTCGTCATGCACTACACGCACGAGCATCAGCAGCTTTTCGATACGACCAAAGCCTTCGTCGAGAACGAGATCAACCCCCATTCCGATGAGTGGGAGCAGGCCGGCATCTGGCCGGCGCGCGAGGTGCTCAAGAAGATGGGCGACCTCGGCCTGCTCGGCATCAACAAGCCGGAGTCGGTCGGCGGCCTGGGCCTGGACTACAGCTACCAGATCGCGTTCTCCGAGGCGCTCGGTCATTGCAAGAACGGCGGTGTGCCGATGGCGATCGGCGTGCAGACCGACATGGCGACGCCGGCGCTGGCGAATTTCGGCAGCGACTACCTGAAAGAGAACTACCTGAAGCCGGCGGTTGCCGGCGACATGGTGGCCTGTATCGGCGTCAGCGAGCCGGGCGCGGGTTCCGACGTGGCCGGCATCAAGACCACGGCGGTGCGCGATGGCGACGAGTACGTCATCAACGGCCAGAAGATGTGGATCACCAACGGCACGCAGGGCGATTGGGTGTGCCTGCTGGTGAATACGGGAGAATCGAAGGACGGCGGCCGTCACGGCAACAAGTCGCTGATCGTCGTGCCGCTCGACGCCAAGGGCATCGACCGCAAGACCAAGCTCGACAAGCTGGGCCAGCGCTCATCGGATACCGCGATCATCTTCTTCGACAACGTGCGCGTGCCGGTGAAGCACCTGATTGGTCAGGAGGGCAAGGGCTTCATCTACCAGATGCAGCAGTTCCAGCATGAGCGCCTGTTCCTGTCGGCGAGCATCCTCGCCTCGATGCAGACCTGCATCGACACCACGGCCGACTACACGCGCCAGCGCAATGCCTTCGGACAGACGGTGCTCGACAACCAGTACGTGCAGTTCCGCCTGTCGGAACTGGCGACCGAGGTGCAGGCCTGCCGTGCGCTGCTGAGCAGCGCAACCGATGACCTCATCGCTGGCCGCGACGTCACGCTGCTGGCGTCGATGACCAAGCTCAAGACCGCTCGTGTCGCCCGTGAAGTCGCGGATGCCTGCCTGCAGTTCTGGGGTGGCCAGGGCTACATGTGGGACAACCCGGTCTCGCAGTTCTACCGTGACCTGCGCCTGCACTCGATCGGCGGCGGCGCCGACGAGATCATGCTCGGCATCATCAGCAAGCGCCTCGGATTCGGCGGCAAGAAGAAGGCGGTTTGACCGTGGCACTGCCCGAGACGAAGACGCTGCTGCTGCGCGAGGACCGCGGGGTTCTGCATCTGACGTTCAACCGTGCCGAGTCGCGCAACTCGATGTCGCCGGACATGTTGAGTGACCTGGTGGCCGTGTTCGAAGCGCTGCGCGATGAGCCCAGCGTTCGCGCGGTCGTGATGCGTGGCGCTGGCGGTTGGTTCTGCGCCGGTGCCGATCTCAAGAGCATGATGGGCAGTGCGCTCAAGCCGCCTGCGCCGGGCGAGACCGATCCCCTGGTCGCGGTGAACCGTGCCTTCGGCACGATGCTGCGCACGGTTGCGGCGGCGCCGCAGGTGGTGATCGCGGTCTGCGAAGGTGCGGCGCTGGCCGGCGGCATGGGGCTGGTCTGCGTATCCGACATCGCGCTCGCGCAGGTCGATACGAAGTTCGGCGTGCCCGAGACCGCGCGCGGCCTGCCGCCGGCGCAGATCGCCCCGTTCCTGGTCGAACGCATGGGGCTGACGCAGGTGCGGCGTCTGGCGCTGACCGGTGCGCAGTTCTGGGGCGCCGAAGCGCTGCGTCTGGGCTTGGTACACGAACTGTTCGCCGATGACGCGGAACTGGACGCCAAGCTGTCGGCGACGTTGGAGCAGGTGCGTGGCTGCGCGCCGCTGGCCAACGCGCTGACCAAGGCGATCCTGATGAACGTCGGCAAGCTGGACCCGGACGCCGTACTGGATGATGCGGCGCAGAAGTTCGCGGTCTGCGCACGTTCGCCGGAAGCCGCCGAAGGCATCACCGCATTTCTGCAGAAGCGTGCGCCCAAATGGGCGCAGGCCTGATCACGATTCAACAGAGCACGACAACCATGGCTCGATTCGACAAGGTGCTGGTCGCCAACCGCGGCGAGATCGCGGTCCGCGTCATTCGCGGCGCGAAGAAGCTCGGCTATCGCACGGTGGCGGTGTACAGCGAGGCCGACCGCGACGCGCTGCACGTGCTGGAGGCCGACGAAGCGGTGTGCATCGGTCCGGCGCCGGCCAAGGATTCGTATCTGGTCATCGACAACATCCTGGCCGCAGCGAAAGCCTCGGGTGCGCAGGCGATCCATCCGGGGTACGGATTCCTGTCCGAGCGTGAAGCGTTCGCGCAGGCGATCCAGGACGCGGGCCTGACCTTCATCGGCCCCGATCCGCATTCGATCGAGGCGATGGGCAACAAGAGCGCCTCGAAGATCCGCATGATCAAGGCCGGCGTGCCCTGCGTGCCGGGCTATCAGGGCGACGACCAGTCCGACGAGACGCTGGTGGCCGAGGCCAAGAAGGCCGGGCTGCCAGTGATGGTCAAGGCGGCGGCCGGTGGCGGCGGGCGCGGCATGCGCCTGGTGCACGACGAAGCCGCGCTGTTGGAGAACATCCGTTCCGCGCGCAGCGAGGCCGAGAACGCCTTCGGTTCCGGCCAGCTGCTGATCGAGAAGGCGGTGATGAACGCCCGCCACGTCGAGATCCAGGTGTTCGGCGACCGCCACGGCAACGTCATTCATTTCGGCGAGCGCGACTGCTCGGTGCAGCGTCGCAACCAGAAGGTCGTCGAGGAAGCGCCGAGCCCGGCGCTGGACGAAGCACTGCGCCTGAAGATGGGCGCGGCCGCGGTCGCGGCGGCCAAGGCGGTGAACTACGTCGGTGCCGGCACCGTCGAGTTCATGCTCGCGCGCGACGGCCAGTTCTACTTTCTGGAAATGAACACGCGCCTGCAGGTCGAGCATCCGGTGACGGAACTCGTCTACGGCGTCGATCTTGTCGAGTGGCAATTGCGCGTCGCGCAGGGTGAGAAGCTGCCGCTGACGCAGGACGAGGCGCTGGCGCGCCGCAAGGGCTGGGCGATCGAAGTGCGCCTGTGCGCGGAAGACCCGCTGCAGAACTATCTGCCGCAGACCGGGCGTGTGCTCGGTTGGCAGGCGCCGTCCGGCACCGGCATTCGTGTCGACTCGTATCTGCAGGAAGGGCAGGAGATCAGCCCGTTCTACGACTCGATGCAGGCCAAGCTGATCGCCTGGGGCGAGGATCGTGAGACCGCACGCACGCGTTTGCTCAAGGTGCTGGACGACACCAAGCTGCTGGGCGTCATCAGCAACAAGGAATACCTGCGTCGTATCGTCGCGCACGAGGCCTTTGCCTCCGGCGATTTCTCCACCGGTTTCATCGGTCAGTATTTTCCGGCAGAGACGGTGGCGGCCATTCAGCCGAGCCGTCGCCACATCGCGTTGGCCGCCGTGGCGTTGTACATGGACGAAGCCTTCGCGCTTGCCGAGCAGCATGGGCTGACGCCGGAGTTCCTCGGCTGGCACAGCTCGCATGAGTCGCCGGCCGATTACAAGCTGAAGTGGCGCGACCAGGCGCATGACTTGGACGTGTTCGTGCACAACGGTCATGTCTTCACGATCGCGTTTGGCGGCGAGAAGATCGTCGTCGACGTCGTGCGCAACCTGGCGCACGAGTTCCACTATCTCTGCGACGGTGTGCAGGGCAAGGCACGCACGGCGCGTGATGGCAATCGCATCTGGCTCGATGCCGAGGGTGCGGTGTACTGCTATAGCGACATCACGCTGGAAGCGGCGCAGGCTGCCGTTGCCGGTTCCGATGGTCGTCTGCTGGCGCATTCCGACGGCAAGATCGTCGCCGTGCACGTACAGCCGGGTGACAAGATCGAGAAGGGCCAGACACTCGCGGTTCTGGAGGCGATGAAGATGGAATTCCAGCTCGCCCTGCCGATCGCCGGCACGGTCGAGTCGGTCAGCGTACAGGCCGGTCAGCAGGTCAAGAACAAGCAACTGCTGATCAAGGTAACTCCCTGAGCGGTGATGCACGGTCCCCCGCGCGTGGCGCGGGCGATCGCGGCGTCGCGCAAAGTCTCGCCTGCCGGGCTAGAGCAGCCTCAGTTGTCCGCCGTCCAGACGCGCCCCTTCGATTGCCAGCAGGCGTCGCTTGGTATTGACACCGCCGTGCGCGGAGAAGCCGCCGTTGCCGGTGGCGGCAAGAATCCGGTGGCAGGGGATGACGATCGGGATCGGATTGCGACCGAGCGCCTGGCCCACAGCGCGTGCGGCGCCCGGTTCGTCGAGCTGGGTCGCCAGTTCACCGTAGGTCAGGGTCTGGCCCACGGGAATCCTGCGCGCGATGGCATACACCGCCTGATAAAACGGCGGTACGCCGTTGAGATCGAGCGGCAAGTCGCGCAGATCGTCGCGCACACCTGACAACAATCCCCGGATGCGGGTGATCGCCGTGCGGATCGACTCCGGCGGGGCCATCGACTCGACGGCATCCGAAGATCTGCGTTGCAGCCGCATGCGCGTGCTGGCCTCTGTGTGTTCCGGCAGCTGCACTGCGCGGATCGCGCCATCGGCATTCCACGCGAGGCCGCACGTCCCGACGGCAGTTTCAAACAGCAGATAGCCAGCGCTCGTCATCATCGTTCTCTACTGTAGATCGCCGGCCAATAAAAAACCCGCCGGATCGCTCCGGCGGGTTTGAAAAGACCGATTGGGATATCGGCTCAGTCGACGACCTTGAGCTCCACGCGGCGGTTTTCTTCGCGACCGGCTTCGGTCGCGTTGGTGTCGATCGGGCGCGATTCGCCGTAGCCCACCGGCGTCATGCGACCGGCGCCGATGCCGCGGCCGACCAGGTAGGTCTTGACCGCGTTGGCGCGACGCTCAGACAGGCCGAGGTTGTAGCTGTCGGAGCCGACATCGTCGGTGTGGCCTTCAAGCTCCACGTCGATGTTCGGGTAGGCCTGCAGCGTGCCCGCCACCTCGTTGAGGATGGTCTTGGCCGGCTCGGTCAGACGGTCGGAGTCGAACTCGAACTTGACGCCACGCAGCACGAAGTTCTTGTCCAGCGCGCAGCCGTTGGCATCGACCTGCTCACCCGGGCGCGGCTTGCGGCAGTCGCCTTCCAGCGCGCAGCCGTTCGGCAGCACCTTGGCACCCGGCGGCGAGTTCGGGCACTCGTCGAGGTAGTCGGGAATGCCATCGCCATCGCTATCCAGCGGGCAGCCGTCGGCGCCGACCGGCACGCCGGGCGGAGTGCCCGGGCACTTGTCGAGATAATCGGGGATGCCGTCGCCATCCTGGTCGGCGGCCGGGCAGCCGTCCGGGGTCACGATCACGCCGCGCGGCGTGTTCGGGCACTTGTCGAGGTAGTCGGGCACGCCGTCGCCATCGCTGTCGAGCGGGCAGCCGACGGTGTCGACCTTCACGCCGGGCGGCGTATCCGGGCAACGATCGCGGCTATCGGGTACGCCGTCGCCGTCGCTGTCGATCTCGCAACCGTCCGGACCCACGACCGCGCCCTTGGGCGTGTTCGGGCACTTGTCGAGGTAGT
>DASWWX010000043.1:0-68366 GCA_036405815.1 Solimonas sp.
CAACATCCGATCGGGATGTTCCGGAAGGCCGGCGCAAGCCGGCCTTCTTCGTTCCAGACGATCGATTCGGGACTCAGCGCCGCAGGTACCAGCGGCGACGACGCAGGCCCAGATGCAGAAGGCCGCCGACAGCGATTAGCAGTATCCCGGCCACGCCTCGCGCCGAACCCAGCATGAACACCGGCTTCATCGGAAACACCTGCGTGCGCTCGATCGCCGCCCACTTGTGCTGGCCGACGCCGGCGCCGGCCAGCTCGACGACGATCTCCAGCAGATCGCGACGACTGCGATAGCGCACCATCGCAACGCGGTCCCACTGGTGATCGCCGACCTCTTCGATGAATCGCCCTGCCGGGCTGGCCAGGAACAGCGGATGGCCACCGTGGCGCAAGAGCACCGGCACGATCGCGCGGTTGTAGAGCGCGTCGGCCTCCAGCGCGCTGATGCCGGCAAACGGCGAGTCGGCCGGGTACTGCGCCTGCTCGCGGAAGTCGATCAGGTTGAGCATCCAGAAGTCACCACCGTCGTCGTTGGCACACAGCAGGCGCAGTTCCGCCAGCATCCGCTCCAGGCCGTGACTTTCACTCCGCCCCTCGCCGGCCGCTGCGGCGCGCGCCTGGATCTCGGCGAGATAGCGCTCGGTCTCCTGTGGCGTCAGCGGCGTGCCACTGCCGTTGTACCAATGCAGAAAAGCGGCGTAGGTCAGTGCAAGGACCAGCGCCAGCAGACGCGGACCGGTGATCAGGGACATGGCAGCCTCGGGTGTCGTGAGTGGGAATATCAGGGGTGAGCGAAACTCAGGCGGCGAACAGCGCCTCGCAGCCACTGCCGGCCAGCGCACTGGCGATCCAGCCGCGGTCCGCCGAAGAAAGCCCTGCATGCTGCTCGCGCAGCCACTGCAGGCACTTGGCCTGGTAGGGGAAGGTCTTCTGGCGCCAGGTCCGCCCCTGGATCGCACATTCGACCTGGTCCTGGCCGGCGGCGCGCGCCGCTGCGTTGGCGAGCAGGAACGGCGCATAGGTCGCGCCGATCTCGGCGAGCAGGGGCTGCAGCGCCGGCAGCGCGGCATCACGCGACAACCATTGCGCGTCGGTCGCCTCCCACCCGCTGAGGTCCTCCATGCGTACCACCCAGGCCAGCACCCGCGGTGCCTGCGCCTGCGCGAGCTGCGTCGAGGTCGGGTCGAAGCCGCAGAGCTGCGTGAGCTGTCCGTAAAGGCCAAAGTCCGCGGCGGACGGCCGATCGCCGAACAGGAAGCGCCGCTGAGCCAGCAAGGCTTCCAGCTGCGCCAGCAGGCGCTGATATCCCGCTTCGATCAGCGGCGCGGTCTCGGCGCTGGAACCGACCACAGCGCGGCGGCCCATCTGGCGATCGCCGAACCAGGCGGCGAACTGTTCGAGCTGCGGCGCGGCGATGCTGGGATCGATCTGCCGCATCAGATGCCGCCGCGCCCAGCCGATGCCGGCCTCATCCGCCCAGCGGTAATGAAACATGAACTTGGTGCACCACTCGTCCGCGTAGTCCTCGATCAGTGCACTGAGCAATGCCAGTGCTGGATCGCCCGGGATCAGCGAGCGTCCGGCATGTTCGCGCTCCAGGCGCAGGATCTGCGGCGTCGAATCCACCATCGACTCGCGCATCGTTCCGTCGTCGTCGTGCCAGACCAGGACCGGGATCACCTGTACCGGCACCGCCGGCGGCTGCCGGTACTCGGGGCCGTTGGACACGACCCAGCGATGCGGAATCCGCCGATAGCGCAGCACCGCGCGCATCTTGCGCGAGTACGGCGAACCTTCGTTGCCAATGATCGTCAGCGGGTGCGTCATGGGAGCAATCCTCGAAAGGCGCGAAACGGCTTGGGAACCGGGAATAACTTACGCAGTGCAGATGATCGCTTCACAGACGCAATGCTCCATCGTCGACGGCGCGGCGACGCTCCGGCGTCAGCACGAGCCAGGCCGCCTCGTCGATGCCCAGCACCCAGACCGGATCGCCGCCGATCGCGACGTCGTAGGCCTGCTGCTTGAGCTGCGTCTTCTGGTGCTTGAAGGTGCCGGTGAGATCCTGCTGCGTACGCAGGCGCAGGAAGCGCGGCACCGCATACTTCGGCAGGCCGGCACGCAGATGCGCTGCGAATCCGGCGGCGTCCAGCATCTCGCCGGTACGCAGACTGCAGGACAACATGCCGCAGCGCCCGTCCCGTCCGGTCACCTGTACGCCATAGACCACCGCATCCTCGATCTGCGGCCAGGCAGCAGCCACGGCCTCGACCTCGGTCGTCGCCACGTTCTCGCCCTGCCAGCGAAAGGTATCGCCCACGCGGTCCACGAACTGTACGTGGCCCCAGCCCAGCGAGCGCATCAGATCGCCGGTGTTGAACCAGCAATCGCCGCGCTTGAAAACGTCGCGCATCAGCTTCTTCTCGCCGTCTTCGCGACGTGTGTAGCCGTCGAACGGCATCTTGTCGCTGACCTCGGTCAGCAGCAGACCGGTGTCGCCACGGCCGAGCCGCCGACAGCGCCCGCGCGTATCGCGCAGCGGCGCATCGGCATCGCGGTCATAGGCGACCAGCGCCCAGCCGTTCGGCGAAAAGCCGCAGGTGCCGTCGAAATTCAGCACGTTGATGAAGCCGTTGGTGCCTTCCGAAGCCGCATAGAACTCGTGCACGCGCTCGATGCCGAAGCGCGTCTTGAACGACTGCCACAGCTCCGGCCGCAGGCCGTTGCCGAGAATCGCGCGCACGCGATGCCGGCGATCGTCCAGGCGCGGCGGCTGGTTGAGCAGATAGCGCAGCAGCTCGCCGATGTAGCAGAACGCGGTGGCGTCGTAGCGGCGGATCTCGTCCCAGAAGCGCGACGCGCTGAACTTGGCGCCGATCGCCAAGGTGGCGCCGGAGACCAGCGCACCACCGAAGGCCAGCGTCAGTGCATTGTTGTGATAGAACGGCAGGCAGCAGTAGAACACGTCGTCTGGCGTCAGCCCCAGCGTCAGGCGCCCCATCGACACCGCCGATCGATACCAGCGGTAATGCGTCATCACCGAGGCCTTCGGCAGGCCGGTAGTGCCGGACGTGAAGATGTAAAAACAGGGATCGCGCAACTGCAGCTGACGCACGGTCCCGGGCTCAACCGCTTCGGCCCGTGCCGCCAGCGCGTCAAGGTCGCGACCCGCGTCGGACACATCGCCACCGGGTTCGGCTACGCACAGATACGCCGCTTCGTGACGAAACGCCGTCGGCAACGAGTCCCAGGCTGGCCACTGCTCACCGCCGATCACATGCAGCCGGGCCGCCGCCAGTTGCAGGCTGTGCAGCAGGGCGTCGCCACGCTGCGCGGTGTTGACCATGGCGGCAATGACCCCGAGCTTGGCAGCGGCACAAACCAGGATCAGCGTCTCGGCGCGGTTGCCCAGATGCACCGCCACTACGTCACCTTTGCGCAGACCTTGCGCCACCAGCACCGCGGCGTAGCGGTTGGCCTGCGCGTTGAACGCGGCCCAGGTCCAGCGACGGTCGCCGTCCATCAGCGCCAGCGCCTGCGGTCGCTCGGCGGCTTGCCACTGCAGCATCAGGCCGATCGACAGCGGTGCATCGCGGCGCACGGTCATCGCTTCGCGGAACGCAGCAAACGCGCCGGGCGCCCGCAACTTGGTCATCAACCGCCGGGCTACTTCCGGCAGCGTGATGTCGCTGTGGTGCCGTCTCGTCGATGCCATCTGCGCCCCTCGCCGCTTGCGGCCATCGTTGTCGTTATGCCGGCGATTATCGAAACGATGTTTACACAATGTCAATCCTGTGACAGCCTGACGACTGAGACAGGAGAAGAACGACATGCAGGATTTCCAGGGCCGAACCGCCGTCATCACCGGCGCCGGTAGCGGGTTCGGTCGCGAGTTCGCCAAGGCCTGCGCGGCCGAGGGCATGAATCTGGTGCTGGCGGACCTGCGCGCCGACGGGCTTGCGGCCACCGCGGCCCTGCCGGAACTGGCCGGCTGTGAGGTTCTGACCCAAACCTGCGACGTCGCCAAGGCCGAGCAGGTCGAGGCTCTGGCCACCGCGGCCGAGGCGCACTTCGGCAAGCTGCACCTGGTGTTCAACAACGCCGGCGTTGCCGTCTCCGGTCCGCTCTGGACCGCCACGCTGGACGAGTGGAACTGGACGCTGGGCGTGAACCTGATGGGCGTGGTGCACGGCGTGCGCAGCTTCGTCCCGCGCCTGCTGGCGCACGGCGAGCCGGCGCACGTGGTCAACACGGCGTCGATCGCCGGCATGGTGTCCGGCGCCGGGCAAGGCATCTACTGCGTCAGCAAGCACGCGGTGGTGGCACTCAGCGAGGTCCTGCACCACGAACTGCGGATGGTGAGCGGCCGCATCGGCGTCTCGGTGCTGTGCCCGGCCTTCGTACCAACCGGCATCGCCGACTCCAACTGCCAGCGCCCCGCCGAGTACGGCGCGCGCAACGCGCATCCGATGGCACAGGCCGTCGAGGACATGGCGCGCAAGGCCGTGGCCAAGGGCCGCATCAGTGCGGCCGAAATCGCGGCGACGACGATGCAGGCCGTGCGCGAGAACCGTTTCTACATCCTGACCCACGAGAAGACCAAGCTCGCGGTCGAAGGCCGACTGCGCCACATCCTCGACGGCCTGCCGCCGCACGACCCGATGACGAGTCAGGCATTCTGAGCGGCATGACCTCCCGCCTTCGCACTGCACTCAGCCTCACCGCCACCGTGCTGGCCGCGGCCGTCGTCGGCGTGCTGTTGCTGCGGCCGGTGCTGACCGCGCTGATGGAACGCAACAGCGTGCACAACGGCCCCTGGCGCACCAGCGCGACCACCGGCAGTGCCGACGGCAATCCCTGGGAGCGCGCAGCCGTGGCGGTCGGCGGCCTCTATGCCATGCGCCGCGACGAGGCGATCTACTTCACCGCGTTCACGGATAGCGATGGCGCGCTGCTGCGCGGCGAGTGCCGTTACCGCATCGAGGGTCCGACGCCACCGGCCCGTTGGTGGAGCCTGACCGCCTACGGCGAGGATCACTATCTGGTGCCCAACGCCGCGAACCGCTACGCGGTCAACGGCCGCAGCCTGCCGTCAGCCTCGCGCGATCGCATCGAGCTGGTGCTGACCGCGGACGCTGCCGACGCCGCACAACACGCCGATCGCCTGCCGGTACCGGCGCAGGGCCCGTTCTCGGTCACGCTACGTCTTTACAACCCGCCGCCGGAGCTGGCCGCAAGCCTCGCGCAGGTGACGCTGCCGACTATCCACCGCGAGGCCTGCGCATGAGCTGGCGCGGCCATCTGCTGCTGTTCCTGATGCTGGTGCCGGTGTTCAACACGCTGGCGGTGCTGGCGCTGCCGCAGGTCATCAATCGCATCGTCATGCAGCGCATGGCGAGCCAGGGCCTCGACGGCACCCGCCAATCCGCCGGAGACCCGGCGGTGCGCGCGCGCCAGGCGCAGATTCTGGAACGTGGTGGCGTCAACGTCGCCCTGCCCTCGCCGCGACCGGACGCCAGCGCGCGCACGGTGGTGCGCCTGAGCCCGGACCTGCTGTACACGGCCTGCGTGTTCGATCTGCGCGAACGCCCGTTGCGCGTGACGGCGCCCGGGCCCGACAGTTATTTCTCGATCTCCGGCTTTGCCGCCGACACCAGCAATTTCTTCGCCTTCAACGACCGCACGGCCGATATCGGTGCGGACGGCCGACGCTCGCTGGACCTGGTGCTGACCGACGGCGTTCGCCCCGTCGACACGGTACCGTCCGGCGCCAGGGTGATCGCCGCGCCGAGTGCGCGCGGCGTGATCCTGTTCCGCCTGCTGATTCCGGACGATGACGCGGTCGAGGCGCTGCAGCGGGAATTCCAGTTTCGTCAGCGGTGCGAACCGCTCTAGGGCACTTCAATCTGTGACAGCCGGCGCGGTGCCGGCTAAGGTTCGGCACCGACCTTACGAGCCCGCCGCATGACCGCCACCTCCAGCGTCGCCGACGCCCTGCAGCACCGCATCTCCACCCGCGCCTTTCTGCCGACGCCGGTCACCGAAGGGGACATCCGCGCCCTGCTCGATCTGGCGCGCTGGTCGCCGTCGGGCGGTAACCTGCAGCCCTGGAAGGTGATCGTGGTCTCCGGCGCTGCGCGCGATGCGGTGATCGCGCTCGCCAAGAACTATCCCGGCGTCTTTCCCGCCGAGGACACCGACCAGCCGGTGTATCCGCCCAACCTCTGGGAGCCGTACCGCAGCCGCCGCTTCAAGATCGGCGAGGACATGTATGGCGTGCTGGGCATCCCGCGCGAGGACAAGGCGGCGCGCCTCAAATGGCTCGCCCGCAACTTCGAATTCTTCGGCGCGCCGGTCGGCGTGTTCTTCGTCATCGACACACGCATGGGACACGGCCAGTGGGCGCACCTGGGCATGTTCATGCAGTCGCTGGCGCTGGCCGCGCAGGCGCGCGGCCTCGGCACCTGTTTCCAGGAGTTCTGGGGCACGCTGCGCAAGACGCTGAAGACGCATTTTCAGTTGCCGGAACACGAGATGGTCTACTGCGGCATGGCGCTGGGCCACCCCGATCCGCAGGCGCCGGTCAATCGCCTGCGCAGCGAACGCGCGCCGGTGGACGAGTTCACGCGCTTCATCGCTGACTGAATTTCCTCAGGCACGCGCACCGGTCCGACACCTAGACTGCGCCCGCACCCACCGGAACCCTTTCATGTTCGATCCACGCCTCGCCGAACGGCACATCAGCGGCCTCTGGGAAGACGAAATCGTCGGCCAGCTCACCGAGTACATCCGCATCCCCAACAAGTCACCGCTGTTCGACCCGAAATGGGCCGAGCACGGCTACATGGACGACGCGGTACGGCTGATGGAAGCCTGGGCACGCGCCAAGCTCCCCGCGCTGCCGGGTGCGACGCTCGAGGTCGTGCGCCTGCCCGGCCGCACGCCGCTGATCTTCATTGATGTGCCCGCCACCGACGGGCGCCCCTCCGACGACTGCGTGATTCTCTACGGCCATCTCGACAAGCAGCCGGAGATGACCGGCTGGGCCGACGGCCTCGGTCCGTGGATGCCCAAGCGCATCGGCGACAAGCTCTACGGCCGCGGCGGCGCTGATGATGGTTACGCGATGTTCGGCTCGCTGGCGGCGCTGCTGGCGCTGCGCGAACAGAACGTGCCGCACGCACGCTGCGTGCTGCTGATCGAGGCCTGCGAGGAGTCCGGCAGCTACGATCTGCCCCACTACGTCGATCACCTGATGCCACGCCTCGGCACGCCGTCGCTGGTCGTCTGTCTGGATTCCGGCTGCGGCAACTACGACCAGCTCTGGCTGACCACCAGCCGGCGCGGTCTGGCCGGCGGCAATCTGCGCGTGCAGGTGCTGGAGGAAGGCGTGCATTCCGGCGCCGCCTCGGGCGTGGTCGCGTCCAGCTTCCGCATCCTGCGCCAGCTGCTGAGCCGCCTCGAGGACGAGAACAGCGGCACGATCAAGCCCCAGGACTTCTACGTCGACATTCCGGCCCAGCGCGTCGAACAGGCGCGCGTCGTCGCTGACACCCTCAAGGACGAGGTCTACCGGATGTTTCCGTTCGTGGACGGCATGCGTCCGGTTACCGAGGACCTGACCGAGCTGATCCTCAACCGCACCTGGCGCCCGCAGCTCGCCGTCACCGGCATCGACGGCATGCCGCCGCTGGCCAATGCCGGCAACGTGCTGCGCCCGCAGACCGCGGTCAAGCTGTCGCTGCGCCTGCCGCCGACGCTCGAAGGCAAGACCGCCGCCGCTGCACTGAAGAAAGTGCTGGAGACCGATCCGCCTTATGGCGCCAAGGTCACGCTGGAGACCGAGAAATCGGCCACCGGCTGGAACGCGCCGCAACTGCAGCCCTGGCTGGAGACAGCGGTGGCCGACGCCTCGCAGCGCTACTTCGGCCGACCGGCGGCCTACATGGGCGAAGGCGGCACGATCCCGTTCATGGGCATGCTCGGCGAGAAGTTCCCGGCCGCGCAGTTCCTGGTCACCGGCGTGCTGGGCCCGCACTCCAACGCGCACGGCCCCAACGAGTTCCTGCACATTCCCACCGGTCAGAAGGTCAGCATGGTGGTGGCCGACGTCGTCGCCGCGCACGGCCGGCAACCGCGCTGATCGGGAGACCTGACATGTCCGCATCCTCGGTGCACTACGAATTCGACGATGGCATCGCCGTCATCCGCCTCGACGACGGCAAGCGCAACGCGCTGTCGCCGCGTGTGTTGCGCGATCTCGGCCAGGCCCTGGATCGCGCCGAAGCCGACCGCGCCATCGTGATCCTCACCGGGCGGGACGAGGTGTTCTCCGCCGGCTTCGATCTCAAGGTCATGAAGTCCGGCGGCACCGACACGCTGCGCATGCTGGGCGCCGGCTACCGCCTGAGCGCGCGCGTGCTCGGCCATCCCTACCCCGTCATCGGGGCCTGCAACGGCCACGTGCTGGCGATGGGCGTGTTCTTGCTGCTGGCCTGCGATTACTCGATCGGCTGCAAGGGCGACTTCAAGGTTGCCGCCAACGAAGTCGCGCTGGGCCTGACGATGCCGCGCGCCGGCGCCGCGATGCTGCGCCACCGCCTGACGCGCGCCGCGTTCCAGCGCGCGGTCCTGCTGTCCGAATACTTTCCGCCGGCAGCGGCACGCGAGGCCGGCTTCTTCGACGAACTGGTCGAGCCCGGCGCGCTGATGCAGCGCGCACGGACGCTGGCGGCAGAGTTCGCCAAGCTCGACCTGCGCGCGCATGCCGAATCCAAGCAACGCATCCGCGGCGACCTGATCCGCCAGATCCGCCGCGGCGTGCCACTGGACCTGGCCGACGCCCTGCGCGTCGCGCTGCGCGGCGGCAAGCCGCGCTCGAAGGTCGGCGCCGCTTGAAAGCACCGACTGACGCCGCAATGTTTGGTGCATCATCGGCGCAACGCGGAGCGCACTCATGGCCACCGGCTGGGCACAGGACGGCGCGGTACAGGAACAGATTGACGCGACGGTCAAGGATGCCGTGCAGCGCGCCCGCAGCGGCCTGGCCGCCGGCCCTAGCCTGCGCCACTGCGTCGAATGCGGCGACGACATTCCGGAGGCACGCCGCCTGGCGATTCCCGGCGTGCGCCTCTGCGTGCCGTGTCAGCAGGCGCAGGATCGCGAGCGCGAGCGCGCGTTCAGCGGCTATAACCGGCGCGGCAGCAAGGATAGTCAGCTGCGATAGCAACAGATGCCTGCATCACGCTGCGCGTCATGAACGCTCGCTCGGCGCGGCCAATACGCCGCTGACCAGACGCCGACGGTACTCGCTGGGACTGCAGCCCGCGCGATTGCGAAACGCGCGCGTGAAATTGGCCGAATCGCGAAAGCCCAGGGAGTATCCAATCTCGGTGACGCTGTGCGCGCCGCTGGACAGGCGCTCGCAGGCGATCTCGAACTGCAGCGTGCCGGCCAACGTGCGGTACGAGGTGCCCTCGCGCTCCAGATAGCGGTTCAGCGTGCGCGTCGAGAGATTCAGCATCTTCGCCATTTCCTCCAGCGTCGGCACACCTTCACCCATGTCGCGGATAGTCATCACCATCCATTCCGACAACTGGCGCACCTCGGTCACCTGACGCACCAGGGCGCGGCACCGCTCCTCGGCAACCTGCAACGCATTGGGATCCGATAGCAGCAGCGGCAGCTGCCGAAGGTTCTCGGAGATCTCCAGTCGCACGAACGGACCCGGCCCGGCCTCGGAGTCGAAGCGGCAGGTCACGCCGCGCAGTTCGGCGTATCGCGACCGATGCAGCGGTTCGGGAATAGACAAGGTCAGCCGGCAAGGCGGGCGTCGTCCGCTGGCGAGATCGTCGATGTCGCGCAGCGCCGCAATCGCGATCGTTTCCAGGTGAAAGTTCAGGCAGACCGGGCTCATCGCCACCACCGGCGTGAACAGCATCTCGCCGCGATCGGCGCTGCCGGTATAGCGCAGCCGGAAGCTCGGCATCACCAACCGGAAGTAACGCGACACGAAGCGCAAGGCGTCGTCCAGCGTCGCGCTGCTGAGCATGCCGAAGCCGACCACGCTGTGCGTGCTCACCGACAGCAGCTTGCCGAGTTCGAACCCCAGCTCACTGCGCTGGCTGGCTTCCACGGCGCGTACCACCAGCCGGTCCACGTCGCCGAACGCCATCTGCGCATCGGCCTGCTGCAGGTCTCGATCGGACAGTCCGACCGCCTGCATCAGCGCGCCGACATCGACGCCATAGCGCTGGAGAATCTCGCCGAGGCGCACGTAGTAGCGGGCGGGAACGAGCAGCTGTCGTGACGGCATGGTCCGCTTCCGGATCGAGAGGCTGTCTCATTATGACAATACGATGTCGGTAAATGACAAGTTCGCGTGGCCCGGAGATCGCAGCATCGCTCCGCGTTCAAGGAGGAAGCGACCGATGAATCCCACGATTTCCAAATCCCTGCCATCCACCCCGGCCTGGATCGACGGCAAGCGTTACTGGTGGCTGCTCAGCCCGGCGTTGCCGCTGCTGACCCTGATCGCGATTGCCGCAGGCTACAACACCGGCGTGGGTGCCTGGTTCTGGGCGATGCCGGTCCTGTTCTACGGGCTGGTGCCGGTGCTGGACCGTCTGATCGGCACCGATGCGGTGAATGCACCCGAGAGCGCCGTGACGGGCCTCGAATCGGATCACTACTACCGCCGGATTGTCTTCGCCTATGTCCCGACCCAGTATGCGGTGACGCTGGCCGGCGCTTGGCTGGCGGTGCACGGCGGCCTGCCCTGGTGGGCGCTGGCGGGCCTGGCGATCAGCGTCGGCATCATCAATGGCGTCGGCATCAACACCGCACATGAACTCGGCCACAAGACCAACCCGCTCGAACGTTGGCTGGCCAAGATCACGCTGGCGCCGGTGGCCTACGGCCACTTCTTCATCGAGCACAACAAGGGGCATCACAAGCACGTGGCGACGCCGGAGGACCCGGCCAGCTCGCGCATGGGTGAAACCTTCTGGGCCTTCCTGCCGCGCACGGTGTTCGGCAGCGTGCGGTCGGCCTGGCGTATCGAGCGCGCGCGCCTGATCCGCGACGGCAAGCCGGTGTTCTCGCACCACAACGAGATTCTGCAAGCCTGGGCCATGACAGTCCTGCTGTTCGGCGCGCTCACGGTCTGGCTTGGGCCCTGGGCTCTGCTGTTCCTGTTGGCGCAGGCGGCCTATGGCGCCTCGCTGCTGGAAGTCGTGAACTACCTAGAGCACTACGGCCTGTTGCGCCTGAAGGACGCCAGCGGCCGTTATGAGCGTTGTCAGCCGAAGCATTCCTGGAACAGCAATCACGTCGTCACGAACTTGCTGCTGTACCAGCTCCAACGACACTCCGATCACCACGCCAATCCGACGCGCCGCTATCAGAGCCTTCGCAACTTCGACGACAGTCCGCAGCTGCCCTCTGGCTACGCCTCGATGCTGCTGATCGCCTACCTGCCGCCGCTGTGGTTCCGCGTCATGGACCCGCTGGTGGTCGCGCATCATCAGGGCGACCTGACCCGCGCCAGCCTGCATCCGCCGCGCCGACAGGCCCTGCTGAAGCGCTGGATGAGCGTCGACAGTGCACCGGTTGCGACCGTGGCCTCGACCGCCTACAACGCCGCGTCCTCGGTAACGCCAGGCCTGCAGCACCAGTGCCCCAACTGTCGCTACGTCTACGACGAGGCGCTGGGATGCCCGGAAGAGGGCTACCCCCGCGGCACCCGCTGGGCATCGCTGCCGGCGGACTGGTCCTGCCCGCACTGCGCCGTACGCGACAAGGCCGACTTCACACCGATCAAGGCCTGATCCGGCACGGTACCTCGACGCCACTGGCACCCGTGAGGGGAGCCCCGCCTGCGGGGCCGCTGGCGGCGGGGCCCGACGGAAGCGGCTTGTAGTGCTTTGCCGACATCGCCCTTGGCTGTCGCAACATGACAAGACGCTGACTGATTATGACAAGCGATGCCGGCAACGGCCTCGCAGCATCGCTGCCGAAGTCGAGGAAAGCCACGACATGACCTTCACGCCATCGCCAGCGACCACGCAGGACCCGGGCGCAGCGAATGCGGGGCGCGGTCGGCTCCTCGATTGAGCGGACGCTCGCCGCGCGGTCTCGAGCAGAAAGACAGAACGTATTCAGGGGGAGCCCTCATGCACGATTCACGCAGCGCCTTCGCGCAGGCGTTCGTACGCCTTACCGAGCCGCTGATCTTCAGCCGCCGCAAGCTGACGCTGGCGGTACTGACGCTGATCACCCTCTTCCTGGGCTGGCAGGCCACCCACCTGCGCCTGGATACTGGCTTCGACAAGCAGTTGCCGCTGGGCCATCCCTACATCGGCGTCTACAAGCAGTACCAGAAGGAGTTCGGCGGCGCCAACGTCACGCTCGTGGCGCTCAAGCAGAAGTCCGGCGACCTCTACAACGAATCCTTCATGCGCACACTGCGCGCGCTGACCGACGCGGTGTACTTCACGCCGGGGATGGACCGCGCGCGCGTCAGCTCGATCTACACGCCGGACGTTCGCTATCTGGAGGTGGTGGAAGGCGGCTTCGCCGGCGGTAATGTGGTGCCGGCCGATTTCCAGCCCACGCCGGACGCGCTGCAGCGCGTGCGCGAGAACGTCGAGAAGGCCGGCATCGTCGGTCGTCTGATCGCCAACGATCACAGTGCGGCGATGGTGTTCTCCGAACTCCTGGAAAGCGACCCGGTGTCGCTGCAGAAGCTCGACTACCTGCAGACCGCTGCGCGTCTTGAAGACGTGCGTCAACGCTTCCTCAGTGCCGAGCGCTACGAGCTTCGCTTGAAGCAGGATCACGGCGCGCTCAAGGCGGGCACCGTCATCGGACAGCGCTATGCCGACCCGCGCGGGATCGCCTTCCTCGTCCAGCGCGTGCCGTTGCCAGTTGACGAGACCGATCCCACCGCCGAGGCCGGCGCCGTGCGCGGTTATCAGCTCGAGGTGTCGACCGCGTCGAATCCGGACTACAACCCCGATGTCGACATCCACATCATCGGCTTCGCCAAGGCGGTTGGAGATATCGCCGACAGCGCGATCGAGGTCTTCAGCTTCTTCGGCCTGACCGTCTTACTGGTCTGGCTGTTGCTGTGGCGCTACTGCGGTTCACCCAAGGTGGCATTGCTGCCACTGGCCTGCGGCATTCTCGCCGTGATCTGGGAGCTGGGCCTGCTGCACATGATCGGTCTGGCCCTCGATCCGTTCGCGGTGCTGATGCCGTTCATCGTGCTGGCGATCAGTACCTCGCACGGCATCCAGATCACCAGCTTCTGGTTGAACGAGGTCTCCGATCACGGCTTGCCGCCGCTGGAAGCTGCGGTGGCGACCTATCGTCGTCTTGTCATCCCCGGGCTGTCGGCGCTGGCGACCAACTTCATCGGCTTCGGCACGATCTTGCTGATCCCGATCGACATCATTCGCGAAATGGCGATCAACGCGATGCTGGGACTGATCGCGATCGTGCTGTGCAAGAAGATGCTGCTGCCGTGCCTGCTGTCCTTTGCATCAGTGAAGGATCCGGTCAAGTTCCGAGCGCATCAGCGCGAGCGCGACCGCACCTTCGGCCCGATCTGGCATGCCCTGTCGGCGCTGACGCTCAAGCCCGTGGCGGCGGCTGTGCTGATCGTGGCGGCAGCGCTGTGGGCTTGGGGCGAATGGGCGGCACAGGATCTGAAGATCGGTGAGCTGCACGCCGGCGTGCCGGAACTGCGCCCGGACTCACGCTACAACCTCGACTCGGCGGCGATCGTGCGCGACTTCTCGATCGGCGTCGATGTGCTCAAGGTGGTTGCCGAAGGCAAGACCGACGGCTGCATCGACCACGGCGTCGTCGAGCTGATGGATCGCTTCGCCTGGCGCATGGAGAACACGCCGGGCGTGCAATCGACGCTATCGCTGCCCAAGCTGCAGCAGAAGGTTTACAACAGCTACAGCGAGTCCAACCCGAAATTCAACACGCTCCCGCGCGAAAGCGGTGCGCTGGTGATCACGGTGCAGCCGTTCCCCAGCTCCACCGGCCTGCTGAATGAGGACTGCAGCGCGATGCCGGTGCTGGTCTTCACCCAGGACCACAAGGCCGAGACCATCGATACGATCGTCGCGGCGATCGATAAGTTTGTCGCCGAGATGCCGGAGGACGCGCCGGTGCAGTTCCGGTTGGCCACCGGCAACGTCGGCGTGATGGCCGCCGCCAACGACGTCATCAAGGACACCGAGTTCTCGGTGCTGCTGTGGCTGTTCGTCGGTATCGGCGTCTGCGTGCTGGCGTCGTTCCGCAGTTTCGCCGGCCTGGTCTGTGTGCTGGTGCCGCTGGCACTGGTGCACGTCGTCTCCTATGCAGTGATGGTCTATCTGGAGATCGGCATCAAGATCTCCAACCTCGCGGTCGCCGCGTTCGCGGCGGGCATCGGTGTCGACTACGGCATCTACATCTACTCGGTGCTGGAAGAGAACGTGCTGCAGAAGCGCATGAAGCTGCGCGAGGCCTACGAGAACACGCTGCACCAGACCGGCAAGGCCGTCATCTTCACGGCGCTGACGCTGGCCGCCACCGTGTGCACCTGGCTGTTCTCCGGGCTCCAGTTCCAGGTCGACATGGGCATCCTGCTGACGATGATGTTCCTCGCCAATGCGGTCGCGGCTGTGGTGCTGCTGCCGGCCTTCGCGGCTTTCCTGTTGAAACCACCCAAGGGCTCCGAGCCCGATACCCAAACCGGCCCGGCAGTGGCCGGACCTCGCGTGACCTGACGTTGTTCTACCCCCCGTTTCACTCAGTGGAGGACCAAATGAGAAAGCGTGTGATCGCAGTACTCGCCGCCGCCGTGCTGATGCCGGCGCTGGCGATGGCCAAGGCCTCGCCGGAGGAAGCCGCCAAGCTCGGCAAGGAGCTGACGCCGGTCGGCGCAGAACGGGCCGGCAACAAGGACGGCACCATTCCCGAATGGACGCCGGCCAAGCAGAGCGGTTCGCTCAAGGGGCAATATCCCACCGACCCTGCGGTCGAAGCCGAGAAGCCTCTGTTCACGATTGATGCCAAGAACGTGGCGCAGTACGGCGACAAGCTCACAGAAGGACACAAGGAGCTGCTGAAGCGCTTCCCGGCGTCTTACAAGATGAACGTCTACAAGACACACCGGAAGGTCAACTTCCCGGACAAGGTCCTGCAGGAGACGGTCAAGAACGCGACGCGCGCCGAACTCGACGGCGTCGACAATCCGCGCGGCGCCTTTGTCGGCTTTCCGTTCCCGATCCCGAAGTCCGGTGCCGAACCGATCTGGAACCATCGCGTGAAGTGGCGCGGCGACGCGGTGCGTCGCTACAACAACCAGATGATCGTGCAGCAGTCGGGCAAGTTCTCGCTAACCAAGATCGTCGAGGACGTGAAGTTCTACTACTCGAACACCTCCAATCCGAACCCGCCGGAACTCAAGCCAGGCGTGGACTTCCTGAAATACCTGTCGGAAACGATCTCGCCGCCACGCATCGCTGGCACCTACATCCTGGTGCACGAGAAGGCGGGTTTCGGCTCGGAAGGTCGTGCGGCGTGGCTGTATGCGCCGGCGCTCAAGCGCATCCGCCGCGCACCGGCCGTGTGCTGCGACAACCCGTATGAAGGCACCGACGGTCACCAGTTCTACGACCAGGTGGACATGTACAACGGCGTGCTTGAGCGCTTTACCTGGAAGCTGATGGGTAAGCGCGAGATGTACATCCCGTACAACTCGTATCGCATCGCCGGCAACAAGACCAAGTACGCCGACATCGCGCGCCCGAACCACGTCAACACCGACCTGCCGCGCTACGAGCTGCATCGCGTCTGGGTGGTCGAGGCCGACAACAAGCCGGATCAGCGTCATACCTTCAAGAAGCGCCGCATCTACCTCGATGAGGACAGCTGGAACATCGTCGCCATCGACAACTACGACCAGCAAGGCAAGCTGACGCAGTTCCAGGAAGGTCATCTGGTGCCGTCCTTCAACATCCTCGCGGCATCGACCGTGCCGGAGGTCATCTATCACCTGACCTCGGGCCGCTACTTCGTGACCGCGATGATCAACGAGGATCAGCCCTACGACTCGACCGTGACCTATACGGATTCGACCTTCGAAGCCGAAACGGTCCAGAAGCGGACCTCCAAGTAAGCGAGTCCGCGCCGCACCCGCCGCCGGCCCGGTTGCCGGCGGCGGGCCGGCGCGACTTCCTGACAAGACGCATGGGGAGAATGCGATGACACGTCTGACCCGATTCTCGTTCGCGGCCGCACTGGCCTGCGCACTGCCGATCGGCACCGCTTCCGCGGCCGAATTCAGTTTCTCGTTCGCCGATACCGACTTCACGGCGGTGCTCAACAACACCGTCACCTTCGGCGCATCGTGGCGTGTCGAGAGCCGCTCCGACGATCTGGTCGGAAAATCCAGTCTCAATCCGGATGTCTGCTCCGGCGCCTTCCAGTCCTGCCAGGGCGTGCACCGCGCGCAAAGCTATCCAGCGCAACGGCTTGCCGACGCACCCGGCATGGCGTCGATGAATTTCGACGACGGCAACCTCAACTACGACAAGGGCGACATCACCCAGGCACCGCTCAAGCTGTCCCAGGACCTGAACATCAAGTTCGGCGATTTCGGCTTCTTCTTCCGCGGCATCGGCATCTACGACGACATCAATTATCGCGACTTCAAAGAGACCTACCGCAACAAGATCACCGCCGAGAATTTCCAGCAGGTCGGCATCACCGGCGACAACCGCGTCGCCAACCGCTACTTCACGCGCAGCTACGGCCCCGGCGCCGTGGTGCGCAGCGAGCGAGACCGGGACGAAGCGCGCGAGATCGGCATGCGCTACGACCTGCTCGACGCCAACTTCTATGGCCTGGTTCCTTATCTGGATGGCGAGCGCGAACTGATCTTCCGCATCGGCCGCCAGACCGTGAACTGGGGCCAGAGCACGGTCGCCGTCATCAACAGCGTCAACCAGGCCCAGCCGGTCAACGCCAACAGCCTCTACCGCCTCGGCTTCGGCCTGCTCGAGGAACTGTTCGTGCCGGTCGGCATGGTGCGCGCGAGCACCGAGATCGCCGGTGGCGTCAGCATCGAGGCCTACTACCAGTACGAGTGGCAACCGATCGAGATCCCGACGCCGGGCAGCTACATGTCCTTCGTCGACATCGGCACCGACAATCTGCGCGGCAGCGTCAACGCCGCCTTCGGCGGCTCGGCCGATGATCCGGACCACGTCGGCTTCCAGCTCAACAGCCCGCTGGCGCTGATTACGCCGACCACGCTGACCATCGACCGCCTCAGGGACAAGAACCCGAGCGACCAGGGGCAGTATGGCGTGTCGCTGAAGTACTACGCGGACTGGCTCAATGACGGTACCGAACTGGGCCTGTACTACATGAACTACCACTCGAAGCTGCCTTACGTCAGCTTCTTCTCGACCGACGCCAGTTGTGCGCGCCGCGAGGGCAACGCAATGGGTATCGACGCGCGCAACACGCGCGAGTTCCTCGCCGCCTGCCCCAACCTGCCAGTCACGCAGCTGCGCGCGGCCACGCAGGTCGGCCTCGATCTGGTCACGCTGGCGGCACAGCGGCCCGGCGTGCTCAGTGAGTTCGGCCTGATCGGCAATCCGGCGGATTTCCTCAACCTGCTGGTGCGTGATCCGAACGCGCCGGAGGGTGATGCCGTACCGCTCGATACGGCCAAGATCCAGATCGAGTATCCCGAAGATCTGAAGATGTACGGCTTCAGCTTCACCACGACGTTCGACGACCTGTCGTTTCAGGGCGAGATCTCGTATCGGCCGAACGTGCCGCTGCAGGTCGCCTTGATCGACCTGGCCTTCGCCTCGTTCGGTCCGACGCTGACACGCTGTCACGACGCCAGCCTCGGCTGCTCGGGCGCAAGCGCCGGCATCGGCTTCAATGAGAACGGCGATTACATCATCTACGACGGCAACGACTTCACCGACGCCAACGGCAACAACCCGTATCCGGACGCGATCAATCTGATCGTCGGCGCCGCGCCGGGTTCGGCGCGCTCGTTCCCGAACTTCATCACGCCTTACCGCGGCGGCACGATTGGCGAGAACGCGCCCAACAGCTACATCCAGGGCTGGATCCCCGGCAAGGTCGCGCAGTACAACATCGGTGCGACGCAGGTGCTCGGCGCCTCCGAGAACTGGATCGGCGCCGACCAGGTGATCCTGCTCTACGAACTGGCGGCCACGCATGTCCTCAACATGCCGGACTTCGACGAATTGCAGATCGAAGGACCGCTGACCGCCACAACCCACGCCAGTGCGGGCGCCAACGGCAGCGGCGCCGACGGCTCGCGCCTGGCCTGCTCGACCAATCCGAGCTGCACGATCGGCCCGGACGGCCTGCGCTTCAATCCGTTCCAGGCGCCCCGCAGTGCGTTCGCCGACGCCTTCTCCTGGGGCTACCGCATTGTCGGCCGCATCAGCTATGAGTCGGTGCTGCCGGGCGTCAGCATCCAGCCCCTGTTTATCTGGCAGCAGGACATCTCGGGCAACTCGCCGGGTCCGGCCGGAAACTTCGTCGAGGGTCGCCACTCGCTGAACCTGCTGCTGGAGACCCGCTACGAGAAGGCTTTCGCGTTCACGATCGCCTACAACTCGTTCTTCGGCGGCGGCACCAACAACCTCTATGCCGATCGCGACAATCTCGGCTTCTTCGTCAAGTACCAGTTCTGAAGGATCATGCCGATGAGATCCCTTGTCGTGCTGCTGGGTCTGGCGCTGTCCCTGTCGTCGATGGCTGCGGACGTGTCGCGTTCGCAGCCTGCCGAGATGGCACCGCGCGCGTCCCAGGCGCTGCTGACCCGTATCACCGCTGCCGGATCGCAACTGGTCGCCGTCGGCGCGCGCGGACATATCCTGCGCTCCACCGACGGCGCACAGTGGACGCAATCCGCATCGCCCGTGAATGCGCTGCTGACGTCGGTGTTCTTTCTTGATGCCCGCCAGGGCTGGGCGGTGGGACACGACGCAACGATCCTGCAGACCGATGATGGCGGCGATCGCTGGACCATCCAGCACTTCGATCCCTCGTTGAACCTGCCGCTGCTCGACATCGTTTTCACCAGTCCACAACGCGGCGTGGCGATTGGCGCTTATGGGCTGATGCTGCAAACCGAGGATGGCGGCCGTAGCTGGACGCGCACCGAGTCGGCACTCACCGAGGAAGGCCTGCACTTCAACGCCCTGAGCCGGCTACGCGACGGCGCACTGCTGCTGGTCGGCGAGCAGGGCATGCTGGCGCACTCGAAGGATGAGGGTCGGACATGGCAGCGTCTGGAATCGCCGTACGCGAGTTCGCTGTTCGCCGCGGTGCCCTGGGGCGAACACGGCGCGATGATCGGCGGTCTGCGCGGCAACGTGTACCGCAGCGAGGCAGCGGACATCGCTGGCTGGCAGCGGATCGACTTGCCACGCGTCGAATCGGTCTTCGGCATGGCCGTGTTGCCGGACGGCGGCGTGGGTCTGGTGGGCCTGAACACCTCGCTGCAGATCGTTGACGCCGACGGCAGCGTGCCGGCGCTTCGCTGGTCGATCAGCACGGCACAGACGGGCATCGAACTGGGATCGCTCAGCAGCCTGGTCCCCTGGAACGACCGGATCGTTTCGGTCGGCGACGCCGGCGTGATCGTCTGGAGTCTCACCTCGCCCCACTGAGCGAGACGGGTTGCGCCCAGCCAGGCGCGGCTGGGCGCCTCTTTGAAGCGCCGACCGCAACCCGCGCGTGACCGGCGACGATATCTGCATCGCCTGCGAGCGATCTCGCTAATCGCGATCCGGCGCGCCCAGCGGAAACAACGGCCGGAACGGCCGCGCCGCTTCTACGGCGCGCGCAAAGGCGGGGCGTTTCAGCAGTCGCGCGCGATACGCATGCAGCGCCGAGTACGCCGCCGGAATGGGGTGCGTCCAGTCGGCATAGAACAGAGAAGGCGCCGCGGCACAGTCCGCCATGGTGAAATCCCTGCCCGTGGCCCACTCGCGGTCAACGAGCTTGCCTTCGAGCCAGGCGTAGGCGCGCTCCAGCTTCTCCACCGCCATCGCCATGCCGTCGCGACGCTTCACCGCATCGCCGCTCAGCGCACCGTCCACCGCGTGCTGGGCCGCATTCATCACGTGCAGATCGAAGAAGCGATCCATGAAGCGCACATCCAGGGCAGCCGTGGGGTCCGCCGGCAGCAGATGCACCGGCCCCGGATGCGCGAGCTGCAGATACTCGATGATGATGCTGGTCTCGACGACCTCGCGCTCGCCATCCAGCAGCAGCGGAAACTTGCGCAGCGGCCAGCGCTGCAACCAGTCGGCGGCGTTCTGCGGATGATCCGGACTGATGCAGCGAAACTCGAACGGCGTGTCGTTCTCGTACAGGGCGATCAACACCTTCTGTGTGTACGAGGAAAATGGGTGACCATAGACCACGAGCGACATCGCAGCGCCTCCAGGCAGGGAACGGCGCCAGTCTAACGATTCGGGATCGACCGCGACCCTGCATCGCCGTGTACGCCGTCAGTACCCCCAGCCCGCCAGTTCGGCCACGATGTCGCGATACAGCCCCAGACGGCTGAAGCGATAGTGGCGATTGTCCTCGCCATCGCAGCTCAGCGTGCCGTCGTGCATGCCCGGCACTCGTGTCGTGGCGTAGGCCATGTGATTCAGGCCCGGATGCGGACGTGCAGCATCCAGCGTCTGCCCATCGACCCAGCGCGCGATCACCGGCGTGGCCGGCCCGGCCTCGCGCAGGCCGTACGTCGTGAACTTCTGCGAGTCGATCGAGATGTTGCCGTCGTTGTCGCCCTCCCGATTGACGACGATCGTCCAGTTGTCACGATTGGCGCCGTAGCAGGGATGGTCGATATCGCGGATATACGACGTGAAGGTCTGGTACAGCACCGGATGCACCGGATCGTCCGGCAACGGGTACAAGGCATTGAAACTCGGCGCGCAATCGTCGCGCCGCGCCGGATCGCAGCTCATGTCGGTGCTGAGCAGCATGTAATGCATCGATAGCGCCACCGCCGATTCGCTGCCGTTGAGAATCAGCGCCTGATTCTGCTGCAGCGACAGCGCGGCAAAGGCCGCATCGATCGCGGGCGAGCGGCAATCGGGCGTCAGGCAGCCGGCGGCGAACAGATCAAGATAAAAATCCGCCTGCGCCGTGCCCTTGTTGGCGCCGGCCATCGAGGTCCAGCTCGCGATGTGCCGGTGCATCAACTCACCGCTGAATTCATTGCGCACAGCCGCAAGCATGTAACGCGAGTCCGGGCAGCCCTGCGAATGACAGATCACGTTGAACTGCAAGCCGCGGCGGCAGCCGTCCTCGTCGGCGAAGCCGCTGCGCGCCCGCAACGCGGGCTGCGCACAGTAGTCGAGCGTTGCCGCATGCACGCCGTCCACCACCTCGGGATCAGCGCCTTCGCACAACAACGCCGACAAGGTCGCGCCCGCACATTTCCTGTACAGCAGTTGCCCGCGGTTCTGGTGCGAGCCATAGGCGATCTTGTTCGGCTGATAGACCACGGCGCCGCCGGCCTCGAGCATGCGCTTGACGCCGTAGACATCGAACTGGCCGTCGGACTGCAGCGACTCGCCGCGAAACGACTGTTCGGCGGTCACCGAGAATGGATGCGACAGCAGGATCGGCCAGCGCGTCGCCACCGACCGTCCCTCGCCGCTCGGCGGTGGCGCACGGAAGCTGCCGTCGGGGCCGTAACCGACCGGCAGCTCGCGCGCCGCCGTTGGCGGTTCGACGCGGCCTGTCGCAGCCGGCGGCGTGCTGTCGCAGGCCGTGACGCTGCCGGCCACCAGCAGCATGCCCACCCATCCTCTCAGCCCGTTCATGACCGGACCCGGCCGCTCATGCTGCTCATGCTGGGCCCATCGCAGATGACGATTGCGCTTCAAGGATTGAACAGCGGCGACTTGATCGGAATACCGATCAGCGGTGTCGGCGTCGCATCGATCGCATCGATCACCTCGATGAACGTCTTCGCCACCGGTACCAGTTGGTCTTGCGCCACCTTGTCCAGCGTGTCTTCCGCGTCGTACAGGTAGTTTGGCCCCGAGATCAGCGTCGCCGTCGGGATGCCCTGCAGGCAGAAACCGTTGGAGTCCGCCGGAATGCCGATGCTCAGGCACAAGGGGTGCGCGTTGAGCACCGCGGTGCGACGCAGATCGTTCTTGATCACGGCGCCGATCAGCACCGCCTTCAAGGTCGGCCCCAAGGTATCGAAGATGCCGCGCAGCTCGCTCTGTCCGGTGATCTCCAGCTTGTCGTCGGCGCCTTTCACACCCTGCTTGGCGATGTGCTCGAGCGTGACGTTGGCAACGATCTTGTACGGGCTGTCCGGATTGAAGATGTACTGGTTGAAGAACTCGCCGTGGCCCTGGTAGCCGGTGAAGTGGCTGTCGAAGGTCACGAACATCATTGTCTTCTGCCGCGACTCGGGCGGCTGCGAGGCAAAGTACTGCGCCTGCGCCAGCACCGAGGCCGTGCCGCTCGCGTCTTCCACCGCGCCGTCCCAGACCGAATCGTGATGCGACTGCACCATGATCGTGTCCGTGCTCTTGCCCGGCAGAAAGCCGACCACGCTGCGCGACATCGCGCGCCGGTTCACGCCCTCCATCACCAGCTTGGCCTTGGCATCCGGCTGCTTCGCCATCAGCGACCGCAGCCGTTCGCCCTCCTTGCGCGTGACCCAGAGCCCCGGAATCTTGATCTTGGTCGAGCCGTAGTGCTCGTTGTAATACTGGTTCGAGTCGAAGTAGTCGGTGAGTACGCCGATGAACCCGACCGCGCCAGCGTCCATCACCGCGTTGGCCACGTTGGCCAGCGTGCTCTGATACGGATTGGCGACAAAGAAGCTGGGTTCGACGATGCTCAGCGTCGGGTCCCAGATGAACTCGGTCGCCAGCGCGAACAGCGCCGGCGGTGTCAGGAACTTCAGGTCGAACACCGCAATCTTGCCCTCCAGATTGCCCGGCACCAAGCCCAGGCCGATATCGACCAGCTCCGCATTCAGGCCCTCCGGCCCGGTGGAGAAGACCTTGGCCTCGTCCGGCGTGATGAACGAGTGGGCCATCGGAAAGACGTCGATCGGCTCGTTGCCCACATGAAGGCTCGCGTGCTCGGCATGCCAGGACCAGGAATCCGCCAGCAGGTAGTGCACGTTCTCCAGACCCAGCGCCTCGAACTGGCATTTCACGAACGCCGAAGCCTGATAGCCCGCTGGCGTGCCAGTGCGGCGATAGCCGAAACCCACCAGGGTCTCGATCCATCCGAAGATGCGCTCGGTGCTCGGCAGGCCCTGAGCCTCGGCACGTGTGTCGCGGGCGCACGGCGCTGCCGTCGCCGGCGCCATCACCGGCTCGGCCGACAGCCCGCCGCCGACGCCGGGGGAACCCGGTGACGGACGATCACTGCTGCCACAGGCCGCCACCAACACCGCGACGGCGATGGCCGTCAGATACGTCTTCAACCGCATGGAATGCTCCTCGGATCCTTGTGGACGGATCTCAATTCATGAAATGACGCTGCGTGATGCGCCGGCAGTCGCTTTCGTTGCGGCGCCGGTTCAAAAGACCGCTACGTCGGGTGATGACTGAACTGCTGGGCCGTGTCGCCGATCGCATACCAGTCCGGCTTCTCGGCCACGAACTCATGGAACCGGTTCCGCACCTGCGGATCGTCGTCCAGACAGTTGGCGGCGATGGGAATCGTGGCCGCCGTCGAATCCAGCTCCCCGACCGCCGTGCCGCAACGGCGGCAGAACGAGCGCGTGTACGGGTACGGCGCTTCGGGCCGATAGTGCGCGAGTTGATCGCGGCCGGCGGTAATGGTGAGCGTCTGCATATTGACGAAGACAAACGTGCTGGCGCCGAGCTTGCGACACCGTGTGCAATGGCACGTACCCATCATTGTCGGCGGCTCCGACAGTTCAAAGGTGATGGCGCCGCAGCAACAGCTTCCCCTGATCATCCCCGCCTCCTCGATGTTCTCACTGCTTCGGGTGCGGCGATTCTGGTCGAGTGCCATGACGGCGCGCGCCTCATTTCCCGACGATTTTGCATTCATTTTCCGCCAGCCTAGACTGCCGCCATGAAACTCAAGCCGCATACGACCATTCCCCCGACGGTGCCGGTCAGCTATGTGCTGCTGATGCTCGATATCGCCACCGATCACGGCCTGGATCGCGCGCGCTTGATCGAGGAGCACCGGCTGTCGAGCGACGTGCTGCAACGTCCGGACGGCCGCATCGATTTACTCGAGGAGTACATGCCGCTGTGCCGCCGGTTGCTGCATCTGACCGGCGAGCCGGCGCTGGCCTACGAGTTTGGCCTGCGCGCCACCCTGACCACGCACGGCATCTTCGGCTATGGCCTGATGAGCCAGCCGACATTGGGACACGTCTTCCGCTTCGCCAACCGCTACAGCTCGGTGCTGCGCATGCCGGCGTGGAACATCCGCTTCGTCACCGAGGCGCCGTATGCGGTGATGGAAGCGCGCGAGTCGGTCTCGCATGGCGCGCTGCGCAACTTCTCCTGCGAGCAGTTGCTGGTCGGCACCTGGTCGATCGTGCGCGGCCTGCTGCCGCAGCAATGCAGCGGACTGGAGCTGCTGTTCGACTTTCCCGAGCCGGCGTACTACGCGCGCTACCGGGACCGCATGCCGATCTGCCATTTCGGCACCGATGTCACGCAGATGCGCGTGCCGATCGACTACCTCGACATCCCGCTGCAGACCGCCGACAGCGGTTCGGCCACTTTCGCGGAGCAGGTCTGCGAACGTGAACTGAATCTGCTGGGTCACAGCCGCGACGTGGTCAACCAGGTTCGCGCCGCGCTGATGCATACGCCGGACGGCTATCCGACGCTGCACACCGTCGCACAACGGTTGTTTCTGTCGTCGCGCACGCTGGAGCGACAGCTGTCAGAGCGCGGCAGCAGCTTTCGCCGCCTGCTGTCGGAGGCGCAGAACCGCGACAGCCAGGCCCTGCTGCTCGAACCCCACCTGACGCTCAGCGACGTCGCACAGCGTCTCGGCTACAGCTCGCTGGCCAATTTCGCACGCGCATTCCGCGCCTGGAACGGACGCTCGCCGAGCGAGTACCGCGCGCGAAATCTGAAAGACAGCAAGATCGCGCCAAGGGCGCGCCGTCTACGCCGCTGAGGCCACCGGCGCCCCGCTGACGGTCGTGGCGACCACCAAGCCCTGCCCGTAGTCGTCCAGCCCTGCCGCACGATGATGCAGCGCCGCGCGATAGCGGCGCAGCGAGGTCATGCGCTTGAACCCGGCGCGACCCGGATACTCGACCAGCACGAACTCGTGCCAGGCATCGGCGGCTGGATCACCTTCGTTACCGACCAGCACCTGCTGATAGCGGCTGACGAAGAGCGCACGCGCGCCGAGGCTGTGCAAGGTCAGAAACGCAATCTTGCCGTAGCGGTAATACGCCGCCTTCCCGGAAATTGGAGCCGCGTCGCGATCGCCGGGCGAATACCGCGCCTGTTCGCGAAACCGCAGCCAGTTGACCATGACGATCGGCGCCAGCGGCGCCGGATGCGCCAGGAAGGTCTCGTAGTTCGCCTGCGACGGCATGATCGAGGTGCCGATGCCGGGCTCCGGCGTCGAGTCCTCGCTGTTGTCGAAGAACGGCCAGCGCGGCAGCACCCGCGCCATCAGGGCAATCACGCGGCGCGCGGCGCGCGGCTGCTCCGACAGTACCGTGATTCGCAAGGCGTCGAGGTCCTCGAACAACGCAGCGTGCTCCGGACTGTTCACGCAGGCCAGCGCGGCCGCTCGCGTCGGAAAGTGCAGGCAGGCGCCGATGCCGATCTCCGGCAAGCGGCCAATCAGCACCTGCTCATCGCGACCCGACCATCGCAACTCGCCGCCGTGCCGCCCGGCCCGCTGCGCCAGCGCCTTCAGGCGACCGAGGTCCGCCTGCTCGCCGCGTGCAGCGAACTGCACAAACAGTACGACCGGGCGCTGGCCGGGACGCGACGTGTAGACGGCCAGCTGCGCCGCACTGGGGCTGTGGAGATTCGGATTCATTTGGAGTCGTCGATCGGCGGTTGCGGCAAATCCCACGGGGTTCCCTGCATGACACGCAATCCGAACCAGCGGGCGCCGGGATAGCGCTGCGCCAGCGGCAACTGGAACTCGGCGTCCAGACCCGCGGGCACGTCGGTCGCAGTTCGCAGCCAGTCCGAGACGCCGCTGTCCGTCAGCCGCGACAGCACCGACTGCTGTGCATCCGCACTCAAGGCACGCCAGGCCTTGAGCAGTTGCTCGCGACAGGCCACGCGGTACCGCACCACCGGCACGCGCGGGTACGCGGCGCGCGACAAACGCAGGTCAAAACGCCTGACGCCGTTGGCATAGGCCTGGGCGTTGGCGTCGAGATACGGCAGATAGTCGCGCCCGATCTCGGCAAACACGGCATCCCACGCGGGCGCATCGAAATGCTCGAACGCAGACACGCCGGTCGTTTCGGCGCGTGCATTCCAGAGGCGCGCCACCCAGGCATAGACGGCCGGCGCGGTATCGACCATCTGCTTGGCCGAGTGTGGATCGAGCGCGAAGTGGCGGAACATCGAGGCGAAGAACCCGAAATCGACGATGCTCGGACGCGAACCCAGCAGGAACGGTCGGTCGCGCAGCAACGCGCCGAGCTGCTCGAGTGTGCGGGCATAGATGGCCTGCACCTCGTGCTCGTTATGGGGCCGCACCCCATCGCCGCGGACGTAGACGAAATACTGGCGCCAGCGCATGAACCAGCCCAGCAGCGCCGACGAATGCCAGGTACCAGCGGACAGGTCGCGGCCAAGACGGCGGCGCAGCAGGCCGTGCGAATCGCCGAAGTTCCAGCGGTAGTACATCGCCGGACGCCACAGCCATTCGTCCGCGTAGTCCTCGACCAGCAACGCGAGAAAGCGCTGCGCCGGGTCGTCCGGGTAGATCGACGGCGCACCGTGCCGCGCATCGAGCCAGGCGATCATCGGCGTCGTGTCCTTGAGCCAGCGCCCGTCCGGGCACTGCATGCACGGCACCTTCATGAAGCCGGTGGCCGGCAGGATGGTCCGGTACATCACCCGCGTGTTGATCTCGACGCGCCGGTGCGCAATCCCCGCATAGCGCAGGTAGGCCTCCAGCTTGCCGCTGTAGTAGGAAACGTCGGAGACGTAGGCGGTGTACATCGCAGCGGCGTCCGCCGCCGCTTCAGGCGGGGGCGACATGGAGCGTGAGACGCTTGAGCCGCGGCATGCGAATCGTCATGGCCGCGCCGCCGCCCCAATCCGCAAGCCACGCGTCGACGGGCACGCGCGCCGGCAGCGGTAGCGCGGTGTAGGCGTCGAGCACCCGCTGCGCCATCCACAGGCTGTAAGGCCGCGCGGCGATCTTGAACGGCCGACCCAGCTGAGGGATCTCGACGATATCCAGCGCGCGGCGATACCCGCGCCCGGGCTGCAGCGAGGGCGTGGCACGCTCCACCGCGTCGCGCGTCGCCAGCAGATAGGGCCAGAACTCGCCAAAGATCGAATCGAACACCGGCCGCAGTGTGTCCGGCACTTCATCGTCGGGCAGGAACTCGCCATCCGCCGACACCGATGTTGATGCGGGCGGATGCAGCATGCGCTGCACCCACGCGGCCAGATGCGGACGCGATGCCATCAGCGCACGCACCGGGTACGGATCGCGGCCCAGATGCGCGTACAGCGGCCCGATCAAGCCATAGTCGCCCAGACACGGACGCGCGCCCAGCAGATAGGGATAGCGCGCGAAATGGGTGTCGAGCGCATCACAACGCGCTTGCGTCCAGGCTTCGATGATCGCGGCCTGCTGCGCATTCACGCCCAGACCGGGCAGAAAGCTGCGCATCGCGCCGGCGGCCTTGGCGATCAGCTTGTTCTTCAGAAAGCGGGGCGCAAACGGCAGCAGATTGTCGCCACCTTCCGTCTGGAAGATCTCGTGGAAGTTCTCGGGGAAGTTCCAGCGGTAATGCATCGCGCTCGGCAACCAGAATTCGTCGCCCCAGGCTTCAAGCAGGTAGGCGGCGATATGCTGCTTCGGCGTGACCGGAACGACGGGCGCCTGCGGAAAGCGGGATTCCAGGACATCGATGATGTGCGAGGTGTCCTGCAACCACTCGCCTTCCGGCGTCACCACCACCGGCATCACCTGGGCGCCGGTGCGGCGCTTGATCTCGCGCATCTCCCACAGGTTGATGCGCTTCTCGCGAAACGCGATGCCCTTGTGGCGCAGATAGGCACGCACCTTGCCGCTGTACAGCGACAACTCCCATCCGTAGAGCCGATACGGCGCCGGGCTCATGTCAGGCTCCGCGGGGATCGAACGACGCTATGCACGCGACGCCGCCAGCACCTGCCTTCAGCGCGCCGCCTCACTTCTGCAGCATCGTCTGCGCGCCTTTGACGAAGGCCTTGGCTGCGTCCGATTCCTTGCCGTCCATCGACGGCAGCTTGACCGGCACTTCGATGCCCTTCAGACAGGCCGGACGCGCGACCATTGCATCGCGCCAGCGCTTCAGGTGATCGAGGCCCTCGACATTGACGCCGGACCACTTGTAGGTGCGCACCCATGCCCAGTTGGCGATATCGGCGATCGAGTAGTCGCCGGCCAGCCACTCGTGATCGGCGAGGTGGCGGTCGAGCACCTGGAACAGGCGACGGCATTCGTTCTGGTAGCGATCGATCGCCGGCTGGATCTTCTCGGGGAAGTAGCGGAAGAACACGTTGGCCTGGCCCATCATCGGGCCGATGCCGCTCATCTGGAACATCAGCCACTGCATCACGATCGAGCGACCCTTGACGTCCTGCGGCATCAGCTTGCCGGTCTTCTCGGCCAGGTAGACCAGGATCGCCCCCGATTCGAACACGGCGAAGTTGTCGTTGTCGGTATCGACGATCGTCGGAATGCGTCCGTTCGGATTGAGCTTCAGATAGTCCGGCTTCTTCTGCTCGCCACGCATCAGGTCGATGGCATGCACCGTGTACGGCAGCGCCAGCTCTTCCAGCGCAATGGAAACCTTGTGGCCGTTGGGCGTGGAGGCAGTGTAGAGCTCGATCATGGTCGGCAGTCTCGAAGAGGTGGAAAGAAGGCGACGGTGGTCGCGCGGCGGCTCATGGTACGCGGCTCCAGCGCACGCGGCGCTGGCCCGACCAGGTGGATACCAGCAGGCTGAATCGGCCATCGGCGTCGCGCACGATCTCGACGTCCCGCTCCCGATCATGGCGGGACGCGCACCGCGCGCCGCACCAGCGTGCGCGGTCCGCGTCGTACCGCAGATCGCGGATGACATGCGCACCGATCGCATCCGCCTCGCGGGCATGCGCGACGATGCGGCCCTGATACAGATTCAAGCCCTGCGCCCGAATCTCGACGACGGCATCGGGCGCATCCGCGCCCTGCCAGCGTCCGAGCACGGCGTCCGCCGCAACCGTCGCGGCCACCGGATGGGCCAGCGCCAGCGTCAGTACCGGGCCCAGCCACGCAAAGCGAGGATCCAGGCTCTCAGCCACGACGACGCACCTTGACCTCGGTGCGGTTCTCGGGGAGCTGGATCCAGGTGCCGTCGCGGCCAACGGTGTACGGCCCGGAGTAGACGTCCGATACGCCGTCGACAAACATTTTTTCCAGGCGCCGCACCGGCAGCGCCGGCACGATGTGGTAGTACAGCAGGTGCTTGGCGCCCACCGTCTGCGCGATCTCTGCCGCCTGCACCGGCGTCACGTGATAGTCGTGGATGTCCTTGGAAATCTTCTCCATGCCACGAGCACCGACCGCATGGGCGCCGTTGGAGATGATGTCGACCAGGTGGATCGCCAGCGCCTCGTGCACCAGCAGATCGGTGTTCTGGGCAAAGGCCATCAGGTTGTCGGATTTCACCGTGTCGCCCGAGATCACGACACTGCGGCCGCGATAGTCGAAGCGATAGCCGACCGCCGGCGCCACCGGCGCATGATCGACCACGAAGGCCGTGACCTTGAGTCCGTCGGCGTCGATGACGACGACCCCTTCGCCCGGTGCCGGCAACGCAAACGGCATGGCGGCAACCCCCGCGCCCGATGGCGGCAGCGTGGCGGCGCCGTGATGCGCGACGCGATAGCCGAAATCGTGCCGGTACGCGAGGTTGAACCCGTCCACGACCGACTCGACGCCGGCCGGGCCATGCACCGGCAGCGGCGTCGATCGCGTGCCGCCCGCCCAGCGCTGCAACGCCAGCTCGCCCAGCCCGTCGATGTGATCGGAGTGGAAGTGCGTCAGTAACAGATCCTCGACCTGACCGACCGGGATGCCGAAGCGGGCGAGATTGCGCACGCTGCCGCTGCCCACATCGACGATGACGATGCGCTTGCCGGCGATGACGGCGACGCAGGGCCCGGCACGCGTCGGATCCGGCATCGGCGATCCCGAACCGCACAGCACCACGTTGAGACCGTCGGCGTACTGCTGGAATGCCCCGCCACCGAGATTCGCCTCGACCTGGCGCTGCATGAAGCGGATCAGCAGCCGGTCGCCGAACAGCGCCGCCAGCGCGACCACGACCGCCACCACCGACACCGTACCGACCACCACCTTGCGCATGCTCATCGATTTCTCCTCGGGACCGCGCTTCTCGATTGTGCCCTCGACTTCAGGGGTTGCAGCAGGATCACGTCACTCGCGGGGCGGTTGCGGCGCCAGCGCCTCGCGAGTCAGCAACTCGAACCATCGCTGGCGGCACTGGGCCACGGTCACGCCGATCGCCGGCGCCACGGCCAGCAGCAGACAGGCCAGCGCCGTGCGCAAACCGTCGGCGCGCCGCGATCCGTCCCGGATCGGGGTGCTGCCTGCTGAAGCTTCCATGGTCGGCATCGTCATGCCTGCGGCATTCGACATCGCTGCTGCATCCGGATATTGTTTACAGTATGTACATAAGTTGCGTTATTGCCAAGGCCCCCTCATGCCTGCCGTGATCCGCCCCCGGCAAAAGCCGGCCGGCCGTCGCGCCTATATGGCGCGCAATGACCGTCGCGAGGCGCTGCTCGAGGTCGCGGCCGGCGTGGTCGAGCGCGCCGGCTGGCCCGCCCTGACGATGATGGCGGTGGCCGAGGCCGCCAACGTCAGTCGCCAGCTGGTCTATCAGCACTTCGACTCGGTCGATACGCTGATGGCGGACACGATGTCGCACCTTTTCAGCAGCCGCTACGCCCGCATCCGCGCCGGCGTCGAGCGCGGCCCCGCCGATCTCAGCGAACTGGTTCACATCGTCGAACAGCAGACTTTTCACGACTCACCGGAGCGTGTGCGGGCGCTGTGGCAGATCCTCACCGTCACCGAGGCCGAGAGTCCGGAAACCCGTCGCATGGGGCGTCGCCTGCGCCACCTGCTGATCAAGCTGTGGGCGCCGTTCGTGCAGCAGCGCCTCGGTCTCGACGCCGCGCAGGCGCGAGCCCTGTCGTGGATGCTCAACATGGCGTTCTGGGGCGCGCACCAGTTGGTCGAGGACGGCGAGTTGAGCCGGCGCGCCGCCAGCGACCTGTTCATCATCCTGCTGCAGCGGCTGGAGACCTCCGCCCCCCGCGCCGCTGCTCGGCCTGCCCGAGTTGCCGATCGACCGGCCGCTCGACCTCGGACGACGACGCGACGGCCGTCCGGCGCGCCGGATGGAACCACGCCGCGCTGAGAACCCAGGTCGTCGCGGCGTGATGCGGCATACTGACCCCATAAATTAGAGACGCGCACCTACGTTCGCGCACGCCATCGGGAGCAACATGAACAAGACGTTCCGCACCTCGCCAGCGACCCTCATCCGCCGCTGCGTGCTCGCGCTGCTCCTGGCGAGTCTGCCCACGCTCGGTTCGGCGGAAACGGCGGGTTCTGAAATGCCGACCGCGGCAGCGACCGCGCCGCGCCCCAACATCGTGCTGGTGATCGCCGACGATATGGGCTTCACCGACGTCGGCGCCTACGGCAGCGAGATCCGCACGCCGCATCTCGACGAGATGGCCGCGCGCGGCGCGCAGTTCACCAACTTCCATACCGCGCCGCTGTGCTCGCCGACGCGTGCGATGCTGATGACCGGCACCGACAATCACATCGCCGGCATCGGCAACCTGCCGGAAGTCACGCCGATCCGGCACCAGGGCAAGCCGGGTTATCTGGGCCGTCTCGACGACCGCGTCGTCACCGTCGCCACGCTGCTCAACGACGCCGGCTACCGCACCTACATGACCGGCAAGTGGCATCTGGGCAAGGACCAGAAGTCGCTGCCGCATGCGCGCGGCTTCGAACGCTCGTTCGCGCTGGAGGCCTCGGGCGCGGACAACTGGGAGCAGCGCTCCTACCTGCCCATCTACGACACCGCGCCGTGGTTCGAGGACGGCAAGCCCGCCACGTTGCCGGAAGACTTCTATTCCTCGGAATTTCTCGTCGACAAGCTGATCGAGTATGTCGATAGCGGCCGCGACGACGCGCGCCCGTTCTTTGCCTACCTCGCCTTCCAGGCCGCGCACATCCCGGTGCAGGCACCGCGCGAGTACGTGGAGCGCTACAACGGCGTCTACGACGGCGGCTGGAACGCGATGCGCGCCCAGCGCCGCGAACGCGCGATCGAACTGGGCCTGGTGCCGCCGGAATCCGGCGTGCGCCCCGTGCCCGCCGGCCTGCGCGACTGGGACACGCTGCCCGAAGGCGATCGCAAGCGGCTGGCCAAGAACATGCAGGTCAACGCCGGCATGATCGAGGCGATGGACCATCACTTCGGCCGACTCGTCGCGCATCTCAAGGCCACCGGCCAGTACGACAACACCGTGTTCCTGTTCCTGTCGGACAATGGCCCCGAGTACAACGACCCGCTCGACACGCCGGGCATGAAGCAGTGGCTGGATCGCGTCGGCTACTCGCGTGAACTGGAGAACCTCGGCGAGAAAGGCACCTATGCCTACATCGGTCCCGAGTTCGCCAGCGCCGCCGCCTCACCGCACGACAACTTCAAGTTCTACACCTCCGAGGGCGGCCTGCGCGTGCCGCTGATCGTCGCCGGTCCGGTGATTGCGCAGCACGCCAAGGTGCCGGCGCTGTCGTTCGTCTCGGACCTCGCGCCGACGCTGCTGGACATCGCGGGCGTGGCGCCGAAGATTCCCGAAGGCATGCACCCGATGACCGGCCGCTCGTTGCTGCCGGCGATCCACGCGCCCGGCACGCCGGTCTGGCAGGACGACGAGGCGGTCGGCATCGAGACCGCCGGCAACGCCGCGCTGTTCATGGGCCATCACAAGCTGGTGCGTAATCTGCCGCCGTTCGGCGATCGCCAGTGGCGACTCTTCGACCTCTCGACCGATCCCGGCGAGACCCAGGATCTGGCAGCAGCGATGCCGGAGCGGTTCGAACAGATGCGCCGCGAGTACGACGCCTGGGCGCAGCGCGTCGGTGTGCTGGAAGTGCCGCCGCGCTATACCGCGGTGCGCCAGCTCACGATCAACTATCTCTACACCCGCACGCTGCGCTACGGCTGGATCGTATTGCTGTCGATCGTGGCCCTGTGGTGGCTGATCCGACGCCGGCGCCGCGCAGCCATCTGAACCCGCCCGGCTGCAGCGCGCCCCGCAGCGCGCCCGCGTCGGAGACTTCGGACCACGGGCGGATCGGCCCGCGCGCGTCTCGACGGGTGCTCAGCGCCGCCGGCCTGCAAATCCGCTCAACGCGCGTCAGGCGCGCGCGACACGCCCTGAACGCAGGGGCGCTTCGCGTAAAGGCGCGCCCCGCCCCTGCGCCCGAGCGTCGGTTCAGTCGCCGGCCCCCGCTTTCATCGGATCGCGCGGCAGGTCCGCCTCGGACACGGGCCCCTGGAAGCTCTGCAGATTGGTGAAGAAGTACACGGTCGGCGGACTGGGCAGCGACACCGCCCAATCCTGCGTGAGATCGACGTGGCACGGACGCCAGTCGTCGGGCAGCGGCAGCACCGAGCCGTCCGCCGAACGCGTCTGCTGCACGTAATACTGGCCATCCGGCAGGCGCACGAACGGCACGCGCTCGCCGGCGGCGTATCCGATGACGTGGTGCTTGTCGATGCTGAGCTTGGTCGGCGCCTGCCCCGGCGCCAGGCCGCGAAACTTGATGGGTCGCGCCACGCGCACGAAGCGGCGACCGCCCATCTCGCATTGCTCCAGCGGTCCGTCCTCGGTCGCACCGGGCGAACGAAGGAAGTACGCAAAGCTCATCGCCGAACGGCCGATGCCGGACTTGATGAACGGCGCTTCCGGCTTGAACGCGCGATAGTCGTCCATTGTCAGCGGCTCCTGACAGAGCCACACGTCGGCGGTGCGCGGATTGAGAATCTCCATGTGCAGTTCCAGCGGCGAAACTGTGACGTTCTGCTCGGGGATCGACGCCGGAATCGCAGAATGGCGGACAAAGGCGGTCATGTTCGGAGGTCCTGTGAAATCGCGGCGCGCCTCAGCGCGTCGCCTCGATGAAACGCAAGGTGTGCTCGACCAGTTCGGCCGGCACGTCTTCCTGGATGAAATGGTTGGCGTGGTCGAAGCGGTGATGCGGTTGCCCCTGCGTCCCCGGCACACGCCGCTGGAACTCGCGGTCCACGCCGCGGGACACCGGATCGAGCTTGCCCCACAGCGTCAGGAACGGCTTGTCGAAACGCTCCAGGCCTTCCCAGACCTTCTTGTTCAGCGGCACACCCGGGTTGTCCGGCTGCACCGCGATCAGCAGCGGGAACGCGATGATGCCCGCCATGTAGTCGTCGCTCGGAAACGGCGCGGCGTAACCCTCCAGCACAGCGGCCGAGGGTTTGACGTGCATGCCCTGCGGCAGGAATTGCCGCACCGGCAGCGTCGTCGCGTTGCGCATGAGATTGACCCACATCTTCATGAACTCGCTCTCGCCCTGGCCTTCCGGCACGCCAGTGTTCGACGCGACCACGCGATCGAAGCGCTCCGGCTGCTCGGCCACCATCGCCAGGCCGATCGTGCCACCCCAGTCCTGGCAGAACAGCGTGATGTGCCGCAGGTCCATGGCGCGCAGCCACGCATTCATCCACTGGAAATGCCGCGCCAGCGTGTAGTCGGACTTCTTCGAGGGCTTGTCCGAACGGCCGTTGCCGACCAGGTCCACCGCGATCACGCGGTGTCCGGCCGCCACCAACGGCGGAATCATCTTGCGGTAGAGGTAGGACCAGCTCGGATTGCCGTGCATCAACAGGATCGGCGCCACATCGCGCGGACCTTCGTCGATGTGATGGATGCGGATCGGCGTGCCGTCGGCGGCGTCCTGCACCTCGCAGTAGTGCGGCGCGTAGGGCCAGTCCTCAAGCTGGGCGAAACAGGCATCCGGCGTGCGCAGGATCTCCATCGTCTCAGCCCTGCATCGACAGCATCAGTCCGCGGCTCGGCGGCACCTGATTGTTGATGACCGCCAGGTACTGCTGCTCGACCGCAGCCGGACCGCGCACATGCGCCACCTCCAGCTTGCCGGCCACCGACTGCGCGATCTTGGCGCTGGCCGTGAACGCGCGCAGCAGCACTGCGCCCGGGCCCCAATCCTTCTCGCGACGCGCGACGTGCGAGGGCGCGAAGAACAGCGTCGGACGCGCGCCCGGCACGGCACCCTTGTGGCGGTCAGCCTCCCAGTGCGTGGCACCGACCACCGCGCTTTCCTTGATGTTGTCGCCGAAGTGCTCGTGCACGGCGCGGATCACCTCGCCGGAACCGGCCATGTCGATGAACGCTGTGGAGCGGGCCGGATCGAGCTTGGCGATGTCGCCATAGGCGACCACCTGATCGCAGACGTCGAGGCCCGTGACGAACGCGACATTGGACGGCGACGTCAGGCCAATTACGCGCTGCGTGATCTTGGGATCGTGATGCAGCAGATGCGCGAGACCGAAGCCGGTCTTCGATGAGGCGGAGCCCACCAACACCTGCTCGGCGCCAAAGAAGTCATGCGCGATCAGATAGTCGTAGAGGATGTACGAGGTCGCGAACAGCGGGAACAGCAGGCAGCGCTCGTCCTCCATCTGCTTGAGGAACGGCGGGTCGTTTGCCGTGCGGTGATAGTCGTTGTACAGGCCCGGCAGTGCTTTGCGATGCGGCTTGAAGTCCTTGAACTGGCTGGGCTGGATCTTGCCGGGGTTCAGCACTACGTGCGTCGCCATCGGGAAGAAACCCCACAGCCGTTCGCCGACCTTGATCTCCGTGCAGCGCGACTCGACCACATCGGCGAAGCCCCACACCGGCACCTTGCCCCAGCCTTCGCTCTCCGGCCCTTCGGTCGGATAGAACTTCCAGTACCCGATCAGATCGCCGGTCAAGGCGTACGAGACGTTGTTCGCGGTCAGACCGAACTTGTCGATCGCCACGCGAATCTCGCCGTCGTTCAACGCCGGCGCCTCCAACTCGACCCGCTTGGTGCTGCGCAGGTTGTCGCGCCGCACCCAGAGTTCCTGAACCTTCATGCCTTATCGTCTCCTCAAACTCAAACCTTGATCATCAGCTTGCCGCGATTGCCGCCGGCAAACAGCAGCGGCAACGCGGACGGGAACTGGTCGATCCCGTCCAGGATGTGTTCACGTGTCTTTAGCTTGCCCTGCATCATCCACGCGCCGAGCTGCATGCCGGCCTCGGGAATGCGCGACAGGTAATCGAGCATCGTGAAGCCCTGCATGCGGCCGCTCTGCGCCACCAGCTGCAGGTAATTGGCCGGGCCGCTGGCGTCTTTCAGTGAGCCGTACTGCGACACGCCACCGCAGACCACGATGCGGGCATGGCGACGAATGCGCGCCAGCACCGCATCCAGCGTCTTACCGCCGACGTTGTCGAAGTAGACATCGACGCCTTCCGGCACCACGCGATCCAGCGCCGCGCCCACGTCTTCGGCCTTGTAGTCGATCGCTTCATCGCAGCCGACTTCATCGCGAAGGTACTGGCACTTGTCGGCACCGCCGGCAATCCCGATGACCTTGGCCTTGCGGATCTTCGCCACCTGACAGACCACCGAGCCCACCGCGCCAGCGGCGGCCGACACCACCACGGTCTCGCCCTCCTGGGGCTGGCCGATCTCGGTCAGGCCGAAATAACCGGTGAAGCCCGGCATGCCGAGGCCGCCGAGATACTTGGGCAGCGGCACGATCTTGGGATCGAGGCGGCGCAGGCCCTTGGCGGCGATCGTCACCTCGCTCTGCACGCCGAGCAGGCCGAACAGCACGTCGCCGATCGCATGACGCTCACTGCGGCTCTCAACCACCTCGCCGATCGCAAACGCTTTCATCACCTCACCGACCTTGACCGGTTCGGCATAGCTGCGCACCGGCTGGATCCAGCCCGACATCGCGGGATCGACCGAGATGTAACGCACGGCCAGGCGCACCTCGCCGTCCTCGGGCGCACGGCCGGGCTCCTGCGTGCGCTCCCAGGTCTGGGCATCCGGCAGCCCGGCGGGGATACGTGCCAATCGGTAGCGGATGACCGCGCTCATGCGTGAGCCCCGGTGACGCCCCGCAGCATCTCGAACAGGCCCACCTGCTGCGGCGCGAAGTCCGGCTGCAGCACGGTCTCGATATTGAGCTGACCGGCGAGGCCCGCCGTGCGGTGCACCGCGATCTCGCGCCACTCGCGCGACATCGACATCTCCACCATCGCGCGCCGGTTGGGATAGCGCGCGATCGCGATCTCGTCCCACAACTCGTCGGCCTTGCCGAGCACCAGCGAACTGACGTCGGCGGCGAATACGCCCATGCCACCGAACTTCGGCAACAGGTCCGCCACCGCACGGCCGTAGAGGTGATACGCCTCGCGGCCGCTCAGCGTCGTCTCACGGCCATCCTCGTAGACGGCGCGTGCCTTGAACTTGAGCAGGTTGACCATGAACACCGGGCCCTCGGGCCCGGCGGCCATCAGATGGCGGATCTGTGCGGGGTCGCTGGGAAACATCTCGTTGACGATCTGCATGCGCGCCTCCTCTGGCGAGCGGTCGTTCTTCGGATGCGCCGGACATTGACACACGGTCATCAAATATACAAGCTGTAAACATTACAACTTGAGGGACGCGAAGGATGACGCCCACCCCAGCCCAGCCGCTGCTGCTGTTCGGCGCACCGGTCGGCCTCTACACCGGCAAGGTGCGCAGCTATCTGCGCAAGCACGGCATCGCTTATTCCGAGCGTTTGCCGTCGGACCCGATCTTCCAGAAGCAGCTGCTGCCGAAGCTGAAACGCTTCATCAATCCGGTGATCCAGATGCCGGACGGCACCGTGGTGCAGGACACCGCGGACATTCTCGATTACCTCGAAGCACAGGGCCTGGCGCGTCACGCTTCGACGCCGGCCACGCCGCGCCAGCGAATGATGGCGTTGATCGTGGACCTGTACGGCGGTGACGGCCTGATCCGCCCGGCCATGCATTACCGCTGGCACTACCGGCGCGAGAACGAGGCGTTTCTGCGTCATGAGTTTGGCCTCAGCTACCGACCCGGCCGCGCCGCGCCCGAGGTCGTCGAGCAGCAGCTGACGAACTTCATGAACTACCTCAACGGCCACCTGCCGAACCTCGGCATCACCTCCGAGACCGGGCCGCTGATCGAATCCCGCTACGAGGAACTGCTGGCCACGCTGGACGCGCATTTCCGTGCCCATCCCTACGCGCTCGGCGGTCAGCCGACGATTGCCGATTACGGACTGATGGCGCCGCTGTACGCCCACCTGGCGCGCGATCCGGTGCCGGCGACCCTGATGAAGCGTCTCGCGCCGAGTCTGTACCGATGGACCGAGCGCATGAATGCGCCCGACAACGATGCGCCGGAGTTTCCGCGCACGCCCTATGCCCTGCCGGCGGACGACGCGATTCCCGACACCCTGCTGCCGCTACTGAAGCAGATCGCCGTGGACTTCCTGCCGGAACTCGAAGCCACGGTGCGCGCGCTGGACGAGTGGTGGACACAGCACGGGAACGAAGGCCTGGTCGGCCAACCCGCCGAACGTGGCCTCGTCCGCATGCGCTTTTCATGGCGCGGCACGTCCGTGACCACGGTGCTCGCGCCCTACCTGATCTACAAGCTGCAGAAGGTCACGGATGCCTGGACCGCGCTCGACGACACGGGCCGCGCTGCAGTGGCGCCGCTGCTCGACGCCGCAGGCCTGACGCCGCTGGTCACACTGAAACCGTTGCGTCGCATCGAACGCCGCGATTTTCTGGAAGTCTGGGGTCCAGCCACCGCATGATGCGCCAACGGGAGGAGAACCCAATGCCGCAAACGAATCCGAAGCCCGCGCTGCGCTGGCTGCCGAAAGCCGGGCTGCCGCGTTCATTCAAGTCGCGCATCGCCGAACGCGTCGCACGCTCGCGCAATCCGATCGCGCGCCTGCGCGCGGGCCGCACACTCGAGCTGTACTACGAAGTCGGCGACCCGCACTCGCAGCTCGCCGCCGCGCTCGCACGCCGCGTGCGCGAACGCTTCAACACCGCGTTCACGATCCGGCTGGTGCCGACGCCCGACGCCAACACCTATCCGGAAGAAGCCAAGCAGCGTGACTTCGCCAATCGCGACGCAGCGCGCCTGGCGCCGTGCCACGGCCTGCCCGCGCCGGTGGTCGTGCCGCCGGCACAGCGCGCGGCAATGGAAGCGCGACTCGCGCAGGCGCGCGATACCGCGGATTTCCTCGCGCTGGAACGTGAATGCCTCGACGCCATCGCCGGCGGCCTCGGCCTGAGCGCCCCGCTGGGCTCGGAGGCGGCGACCGCATCCCTGCTGCGCGCCAACGCCGACCGCCGTCGCAAGCTCGGTCACTACCTGCCTGGCATGTGGCAGTACCGCGGCGAGTGGTTCTGGGCGCTGGACCGTCTGGACGACTTGCAGGCACGACTTGCTGCCGATGGCGCCCTGCATGGTCATGCGCCGCTGTCCACGCTCGATATCAGCCGTCTCGTCACTGAGGGCCGCGATGTCAACGCGCCGCTCGAGTTCTGGTTCAGCTTCCGCAGCCCCTACTCCTATCTCGCCGCCGTGGAACTGCTGCGCCAGCACGAGCAAGGCCGGCACCCGACGCTGCAGGTGCGCCCGGTGCTGCCGATGGTGATGCGCGGATTGCCGGTGCCGGCGATCAAGCGCCTGTATATCGTGCGCGACGTACAACGTTGCGCCGATGTACAGGGCATTCCCTTCGGCAGCATCCATGATCCGGTGGGCGAAGGCGTGCTGCGCGCACTGACCGTGTTCCCCTACGACGCCGACACCCGCACGCAACTGCGCTACGCCGCGATTGCCACACAGAGCATCTGGGCCGAAGGCCTGGACCTGCGGCGCGACGAGAATCTCGCCTCGGTCTTCGAACGCTGCGGCCTCGACTGGGCGCCGGCCCAGGAGAAACTCGCCCGCGGTATTGACACCTCGCGTGCCGAAGCCAACCGCGACGCCCTGTTCGCGGCCGGCCTGTGGGGCGTGCCCAGCTTTCGCCAGGGCACCTTCACCACCTGGGGCCAGGATCGCCTCTGGATGCTGGGCTGATTCGCCGCGCGAGGGCATGCCATCACTCGCGCCCCGGATGCTTGGCAAAGGCCGCCGATCGACATCCAGCCGTCAACGCCCATCTTTGGGCGCTAGCACCTCGCGAACCCGACGCTCACCGCCGTTTCTCCAGCGAGCGCGTATAGTGGGCCTTCAAGGTCCCGATGCTCTGATCAGGACCGCGTGACCGGAACACATTGCCGGATCACCCTCAATCGCCGCATCACTCTCGCCAGCCGAATCCTTGCGGATCCCGTTGGTCCTTCATCCGCAGGGCAAGGACACATCATGGGCATCGTCACGCAGGATCTTTTCACCGTTGGCATGGGCGGCGGCTCCATTCGTCGTTACGGTCGCATGAGCGTGCTGGTGCTCGCCGACACCGCGGTCATCACCACGCCGCAAGATGTGCAGCGCGCGCAGTGCTGGGGGCGATCCATCGCCACCAGCGGCACCGAGCTCCAGGACCGCGAGCGCCTGCTCGATCAGCTCGATACGCGCGTCACACGCGATGACGCCGCCTGCACCACACGCGGCACACCGGAAGCACTGATGCGGCTGGTGATCCAGATGCTGGAGAATGGCTTGGCACTCGCCGGATGGCAGATTCCCCAAACGGTCCTCGACGCGATTCCGCCCCGCACCACGATGAAAGCCAACGTGACCGAAGTCCCCGCGCTCACCCATCTGCGTGTCGCGGTTCGACGTCCTGCGCCCAGGGGCGTATAGTCCCGCGCGCTGTATCCGGTTGGAATCGTTCCCGGTTGGTTTCCCGAGCCGCTCATACGCGGCCCCTGCAACTCCCCTCGTTCAGTTCTCGATTGCGCCGCAGCCGGCCAGCGCATGTTCTTGCGCGGTCGTTTTCTTTTTACAAAGGTAATGTCATGAGCGAGATGCAGACCGGTACGGTCAAGTGGTTCAACGATGCGAAGGGCTTCGGCTTCATCACCCCGTCCAACGGCGGCGAAGACCTGTTCGCACACTTCAAGGAAATTCAGGGCGACGGTTTCAAGAGCCTGGCCGAAGGCCAGAGCGTGCAGTTCGTGGCCGCCCGCGGCCCGAAGGGCATGCAGGCGACGCGCATCCGGCCGGTGTAATGGCCGGGCGGCATCGCCCGCCCCCCAAAAGCCGCAGCCAACGCTGCGGCTTTTTTTATTGCAGCCTGCCGCTCGCAACGCCGAGCAAGGTTGACACCAGTATCCGGCGTCGCCGCCTCCCCGCCCGCTTGCCAGCTCACTCGCCGGCAATAGCCAGACCGCAGCGCGCCATCGCCACAACGACCGCTGAAGCGCTCAGCGCCAGACCGCGAGCACCTAGAACGCCGCGGGATATCCGGGACACGCGGCGCCAGTCGCTTCCACCTCGAACTCGCGGCTGATCCCCTCGTAGGCAACGCGCTCGCCAGCGTCGCGCTGATCGAACGAGGGCACGGCGGTGCCGCTGTGACGGAGGCGGTAGCGCCCACTCGGCAAGTTGGCCGGCAGATGCCAGATCGCCTCGACCTCCGAACGCCGCCACGGCAGCAGCTGCGGCGCCACCGGCGATTCCGGTGTCGCGTGCCAGCGCAGGATCAGCTCCGGATCGCGATCGCGGGCCACCACCTGCCAGAAGCCCGGCGCCGCCTCGTGCTCAGCATATAGATAGCTATCGTTGAGCTTCTGCAGCGTGTCATTGCGGGGATGCCCGCTGGCAAAGCGCACCGTCACGCTCTCGCCGGCGCGATAGCGCTCGGCGGCATCGGCCAGCACGTCGCCGTAATCGCCGCCCGAAGGCCGCGAATCGCCCGCCAGATACGGCAGGCGATTCGGCAACGACGGCCGCGTGCGCGGCGCCGGCACACCGTCCGGCGGCGGCGCGCCATCGCGCAGACTGATCGCGAGCTTGCGCAGTTCCTGCTGCACCGCCGCCAGCGTCCACGGACCGAAGTGCGTGGAGGCGCCCTCGTATTGCTGATCCGCGTACTCCTCGCGCGTGGTCAGGTACTGCACAAAGTCGTTGGAGAGGCTCGCCACCACCGCATGCTCGATGCCGGCGCCGCGCAGCTCCGCCATCACCGTCTCGCGGATACGGCGCGCCGAGGTCGTCGTCACCTCCCACGGCAGTGCGATCACCGCGACATTGCCGAGCGCCACGATCTGCAGCGGCAGATCCGAATTGCTGATCAGCTCGGTGCTGCCGATCGGGAACAGGATCGGCTTCTCGGCGTGGCAGCTGTAATCCACATCCGGCAATCCGGGTAGCGTGCCCAGCCCCGCGGTGAGGCCGCAGCCGACCACGCTGCCGAAGGTCGACGCCGGCAAGGCGGGATAGCCGCTGGCCGTGGCGTTGGCGGCGATCGTGCTGAGCGCGACCTGGATATCCGCCGCCAGTGCCTGCGGCAAATTGACGTTCTCGCAGGAGATGCCTTCCTGCGTCGGGCCACGATTGTCATCCGCACCCGCCGCCATGCTGAAGCCCAGCGCCGCGGTACAGGTGCGCTTGACCGGCTGATCGAGATCGGCCGGATGCTGGAGGCCGTCGAGGATCACCGGATCGGTGATGGTGATGGCATCCATCTTGGTGTGGAACAGGCGGCTGTCGATGCCGCCGCGCAGGAGCGTGCCGCCCGCATCGAACAGCTCGATCGCCCGCGCCAGCTGCTTCACGCCATGCGCCGCATTGCTCTCCAGCGTGTTCGCGCCGCAGCCGATGCGAATATCCGGGAACGGAAACTCGCGGAAGCACAGATTCGGCGAGGCGTCGCCCTCGTCCGCCTGCGCAAACGCGGCGACGAAACGATCCTCACCATCCGGCGCGGTGTAGTCCGTCTTGAACATACGCTCGAAGCTGATCGCTGCCAGGCCCTTGTTGTCGCTGCTCAGCAGCGGCTCGTGGGTGCCAACCGAGGTGGTGTGCACACCGAACCAGTTCAACAGGCCGATCGGCTGGCCGTTGTCGCGCTCGAAGCGCAGCTGCACCATCAGCTTGTTGACGTTCACCTCGCCGCCATCCCGATCCAGCCACTGCTGGCGCTCACGCTCCGGGTTGCGCGCGTAGGCCGCCTCGGACCGATTGGTGTTGGCGTCCAGCAGCTCGCCCAGCGCCAGGCGCACGCGGCCTGGCGCTGGGTGCGCTTCAAGATTTAGATGCGCCTGACGGATCGCGCGGTACAGCGCCTGCGTGTAGATCTCATGCACCAGCGCGTCATAACCGAGCCGGAACAGGTTGTAGGCCGAGTGATGCGCCTCGCCGCCGGGGCCGGAGTGCGTATGCGTGGCCGACAGCATCACGTTCTGGAGATCGTAATGCGGCGCCAGTTCCGGGTCGGCCGCGATCAGATCCATCACCGTCTGCCGCGTGCCCTGCGTGAGAAACCCGGTCTCCGTCACCGCGATCACCACTCGCTTGCCATTGCACGGCGAGCGCAGCACAAACGCGCGCGCGAACTGGCGCAGATGAATGCCGCGCAGCACATGCGTGGGCGACTCGTAACCCGCCGAGATGCTGTCCGCCGCCGGCCCGGTCATGTCCTGCACGCCGGTGCCGAGCTGGAACTGCGTGTTATCCGCGCACGCGCCGCTGTTGAGCTGCGCGCTGGCCGCGCGCGTCACCGGCGGCGACGGAAGCGACCGATCCACGAGACCCGGCCGGTCGCGACCGCTACCCAGGTCGCGCAGCGGGCTTGCCAGCGCGCAGGCACCCAGCGGCGTCTTGGCGGCCAACGCCGTCGGCGGCGTCACGGGCGGATTACCGCCCGGCGACGAACTCTCGCCACACCCCACAAGGGTCAAAGCCAGGGCACAGCCAGCAAGAGTGCGGCGCATATCGGCGTCACCAGAAAAGCAAAGGTTGGCGCGATTCTACCGACCGACCCACGGGGTTCCGCACCCGTAAATTCCGCTCAGGCCCGACGACCGCTTCCGCGAGTCCGGGGCCTCGGTTACCGTGCGCGTATGACCATTCCCGGCTTCGAAAGCCATACCGAAACCCTGCTCGACACCGAGCGCATCGTCTACCGGCGCGGCCGCGGGCCCGCGGTGCTCGTGCTCAGCGAGGTGCCGGGCATCACGCCGCAGGTAGCGCGCTTTGCCCGCACCGTGGCCGACGCCGGCTTCAGCGTGTGGATGCCGCAACTCTTCGGCACGCCGATGAAGCCGATGAATCCGCTCTACGCCGCGCAGACGCTCACGCGCCTGTGCATCAGCCGCGAGTTCCGCGTGCCGGCCGCCAACGCCTCCAGCCCCATCGTCGACTGGCTGCGCGCCCTAGCCCGCTGCGCGCACGCAGCGTGCGGCGGCCCTGGCGTGGGCGTGGTCGGCATGTGCATCACCGGCAACTTCGGCCTCGCCATGATGCTCGACGCGCCCGTCATCGCCCCGGTCCTCGCCCAACCCTCCTTGCCCGGCGGCCCCACCGCGCACCAGCGCGCCGCCCTCCACGCCTCGCCACAAGAAATCCAGGCCGCCCAGGACAAGATTGAGCGCGACGGCGCGCGCATCCTCGGCCTGCGCTTCAAGGGCGACCCGCTGTGCCGCGCCGAACGCTTCGAGGCCCTACGCGACACCTTCGGCCCCGCCTTCGAAGCCATCGAACTCGACGACCGCCACGCCAAGCGCGGCACCTTCGTGCCACCGCACAGCATGCTGACGACGCACCTGATCGATAAAGACGGCGAGCCGACGCGGGCGGCGCTGGAGCGGACGGTGGGGTTTCTGAGGGAGCAGCTGCAGCGCTAGGGCCGGCTCGATGGACAGCGCCGGGGCATCGCCCCGTAAACTCCCGACAAAGGACACAAGCCGGCCTGGCGCAATCGCCACGACCGACACACCAGGGAGAAGCGTCACCCGATGGCCCGTCAGAAGAAATCCAGTGCCGAGAGCAAGAACAGTTCGGCCAATCTAGGCTTTGAAGCCAAGCTCTGGCTGGCCGCCGACAAGCTGCGCAATAACATGGACGCGGCGGAGTACAAGCACGTCGTCCTCGGCCTGATCTTCCTCAAGTACATCTCCGACCGCTTCGAGGAACACCACGCCAAGCTGGCAAAGGGCGAAGGCGACTACGCCGGCGCCAACCCGGAAGACCCGGACGAGTACAAGGCCGAGAACGTTTTCTGGGTGCCCAAGGAAGCGCGCTGGTCGGTACTGCAGGCCAGCGCCAAGCAGCCCACCATCGGCAAACTGGTGGACGAAGCCATGGTCGCCATCGAGCGCGACAACGCCCGCCTCAAGGGCGTGCTACCCAAGGACTACGCCCGCCCCGCGCCGGACAAGCACCCCCTCGGCGAGAGACTCGCCCCCTAAAAAAGCCACATCTACGACCCCGCCAGCGGCTCCGGTGGCATCCTGATCTAAGGGCTCGTCGCAGCCTAAATACACACTCTCTCATGAAAAACTTCGACGCCTTCAAAGAGCACGGTGATGTCATCTGGAACATCGCCAACCTGCTGCGGGGGCCTTACCGGCCACCGCAATATCGCCGGGTGATGATTCCGCTCACCGTGTTGCGCCGCCTCGATTGCGTGCTAGAGGAGACGAAGGACGATGTCATCGCCATGCACAAGGCGCTGAAAGCGGAAACCAAGATGAAGGATGGCAAAAAGATCCCCAAGCACGACGCCGAGACCATCGAGAAGATCATCAATCAGAAGTTCAAGCTGACCTTCCACAACACCAGCGAGTTCACATTCAAGAAGCTTTTGGGTGATGCCGACAAGCTCGCGCCGAACCTGCTCAAGTACATATCCGGTTTCTCCTCCCGCGCCCGGAAGATCATCGAGAAGTTCAACTTCGCCGACGAAATCGAAAAATTGGAGGAGGCGAACCGGCTCTTCGAGGTCGTCAAGAAGGTCGCCGCCGTGGACCTGCACCCTAAAACCATCTCGAACATCGCCATGGGCTACGTGTTCGAGGATCTCGTTCGCCGCTTCAACGAGCAGGCCAACGAAGAAGCCGGCGACCACTTCACGCCGCGCGAAGTCATCAAGCTTATGGTGAGCCTGCTCTTCACCTATGACGACCTCGTCTACAAGGATGGGAAGGTCATCAAAATCTACGACCCTACCTGCGGCACTGGTGGGATGCTCTCCGAGTCGGAAAAGCTCATCGTTGATCCCGACAGCGGCCTCAACCCCAGCGCGAACCTCGAACTCTTCGGCCAGGAATACAACCCGGAGTCCTACGCGATCTGCGGCTCCGATCTCATGATCAAGGGCGAGGATGTAAAGAACATCGTCTATGGCAACACGCTCGGCACCGGCAAGGCCAAGGAAGGCTTTGTAGATGGGGACGGCCACACGAACGAACGGTTCCACTACATGCTGGCCAATCCGCCTTTCGGCGTGGAGTGGAAGCCGGAGAAAGACCACGTCACCACCGAGCACGAGCAATTTGGCTTCAAGGGCCGCTTCGGCCCTGGCCTGCCGCGCATCAATGATGGTGCGTTGCTCTTCCTGCTGCACATGATCTCGAAAATGGAGCCGGCGCCAAAGGATGGCGGCGAAGGCTCGCGCATCGGCGTTGTCTTCAATGGCTCGCCCCTCTTCACCGGCGATGCGGGTAGTGGCGAGAGCAACATCCGCCGCTGGATCATCGAGAACGACATGCTGGAGGCCGTCGTCGGACTGCCCGACCAGCTTTTCTACAACACCGGCATCTCCACTTACATCTGGATCGTCACCAACCGAAAGCGCAAGGGGCGCCGAGGCAAGGTGCAGCTCATCAACGGCACCGACTTCGCGTGGAAGATGAAGAAAAGCCTCGGCGACAAGCGCAAGCAGCTCGGCGATGGCACCGAGGGCATGCCGAACCACATCGAGGTGCTCACCAAGCTCTATGGCGACTTCGCGCACGATGTCCGCATGACCGTGGCCGCGATTCAGACCAATGTGGACCCAAAGCGTGACCAGACGAAGAGCCTCTTTGTCAGCAAGATTTTCGACAATCAGGACTTCGGTTACCTCAAGATCACCGTCGAGCGTCCGCTGCGGCTGAACTTCGCCGTCACCGACCAACGCATCGCGCGCTTCCAACGCACCACCGCCTTTTTGGAACTCGCTCTCTCCCGGAAGCGGAAGGACAAGAAGAAGATTATCGAGGAAGAACTGAAGGGCGCGGAGGCGCAGGCGGCCATCCTCGAAGTGCTCGGCGGCATGAAGGGCGCGTTTGCTGCCGGCCAGCTCATCAAAGACCGGCCCGTCTTCGCGGAACAACTCGCCACCGCCTTTGCGGGGGCAGAGATCACACTCGACTCCAAGCTGCAATCTGCGCTCCTCGCCCCCGGCAGCCTCGGCGAGCGCGATCCCTCGGCGGAAATCTGCTACGACAAGAGGAGCAAGCCCGAGCCGGACCCCGACCTGCGCGACACCGAGAACGTGCCATTCCCGCCCGATATCGCTTTGCCCCTGCCACTCGACTACGAGAGCAAGAAGAACAAGGGCAAGGTGGACGTCGAGCCGCTGCTCAGCCTGGTGGGCGACCACTGCGAAGCCTATCTCGCCGCCGAAGTGCTGCCCTACCGCCCGGATGCGTGGATTGACCACAGCAAGATCAAGGTCGGCTACGAGATCCCCTTCAATCGCCACTTCTACGAATACGAAGCTCCGCGCCCGCTGGAAGAGATCGAAAAGGACATCACCGATCTTGAAAAGGAAATCATGTCCATGCTGCAGGCGGTTACGGCATGAGCCGTCACCGTTTTTTGAGCGATGCGGTGAGCTGCTTTCCGCCCCTGCCGTCCGGTTGGCGAGAAGAAAGGATTCATGACGTTGTCGATCTACGCACCAGCAACGTGGACAAAAAGTCGGAGGAGGGAGAGAAGGCAGTCAGGCTGTGCAACTACGTTGACGTTTACAAAAACGCCAAAGTCACGATGGCCATCGACTTCATGGAAGCCACGGCTACAGATGCGCAGATTGATCGCTTTTCTCTGCGTATTGGCGATGTCGTCATCACGAAGGACTCGGAAACTCCCGACGATATTGGAGTGCCGGCCTTAATTGCCGAAACTGCGCCTGACCTTGTTTGCGGCTACCATCTCACGATCCTGCGTCCGAATGAAAACGCAGTCGAGGGCGGCTACCTTCTCTACGCCGTTGCGTCGCGCCTCAGCGCTTATCAGTTCTACTTGGCTGCGAATGGCGTAACTCGCTTTGGTCTCACGTATCAGGGCACGAAAAATCTGCGCATCGCCCTTCCCTCGGTCCCAGAGCAGCAGAAAATCGCCTCGTTTCTGGACTGGAAGACCGGGCAGATTGATGAGCTGACCGCGCGGAAGCAGGAACTGCTGGAGAAGCTCAAGGAAAAGCGCCTCGCGGTCATCACCCAAGCCGTCACCCGCGGCCTCAACCCCGCCGTCCCCCTCCGCGACTCCGGCATCCCCTGGCTCGGTCAAGTGCCGAAGCATTGGGAAGTTAGGCGGCTAAAATTCACTGCCAGCGAGCGTTTAAAGTATGGTGCAAATGAGTCCGCAGAATCGGATGACCCTGATTGCCCGCGATACATCCGCATCACGGACATCAAAGAGGATGGGACATTGCACGAGGACACTTTTCGCTCCCTTCCGCCGGAATTGGCCGAACCTTACTTACTCCAAGATGGAGATTTGCTGCTTGCGCGGAGTGGGGCGACCGTTGGAAAGACGTTCCAGTACCTCCAAACCTGGGGAGAAGCCGCGTATGCAGGCTACTTGATTCGGTTCCGAGTAGACCCAACGCTCTTGTCGGCACGGTTCGCCTACTATTTCCTTCGATCAAAGTTCTACTGGGCGTGTATCAACGCTTCGCTAATCCAAGCAACGATCCAAAACTTTAGCGCCGAAAAGTATGCGGACATCAATGTGCCGCTCCCTCCTCTTAAAGAACAGGATCAGATCGTCGCTGAACTCGAAAAGCAGAAGGCAATGACGGACAAGCTGGAGGACGCGATAAGCCAAGCTATCGTGCGGCTGACCGAATACCGCAGGGCCCTCATCACCGCTGCGACGGTGGGCAAGATCGACGTTCGCAACGTCACAATCCCCCAAAAACCCGTTGCTTAGCCATGCCTCTGAATGCCCAAGGCTACTTCAATGCACTCCGCAGCTACCTCAACACCGCTAGCTACGAGGTCACGGAAACCGACGGAGGGCGCATCGTGATGAAGGAGAAAGTCTTCGTCGGGGGATCGCCAAAGCCCGTTGAGTATCGCGTCCGGCTTGCCGTGACTGGCGAGGCGCTGGTTATCAACCTCGATAGGAAGAACCGAAAAGGAAACTCTGACCCTCTCTTCCACTTCCTTAACGACAATGCCAAGCCTTGGTCGAAGCGCTGCGACTTCGTGGTCTTCCATCGCGTGCGAGAGCGAATCAATGTGCATTGCTTCGAGTTCAAGTCCGCCACCCTCCCAGACGCGCTGGTGGATCAGTTGGAAGCTGGCGAAGCGTGGTGTCGAGCACTGCGCAGCACGATCAGGCACTACACCGGCGATGCGAAGCCGCTTCACCTGACTAAATTTGTCCTGTCGTGCCACCCGAACCCCGCGCCATATCTGGACACCGCCGGGAAATACCTCCAACGCGATCACTCCATCCGGCACTACCTGTATCAGGACATCGACGGCCTCTCCCTCGACGCCTTGGACAATACCAACGTCGAATCGATCAACTGAGCGCCATGAAAAAGCACACCGAAGCCCGTCTTGAGGACGCGATCATTGATCACCTGACCACGCAGGGCGGATACGTCTTCGTGGATTACCGCGAAGGCGCCGCGAAGGATCGCTACGACAAGGCGCGGGCACTCGATCCAGCGCTGGTGGTGAGTTTCATCCAGGCCACGCAGGAGAAGCTATGGAAGAGCCTGGCCGCCATCCATGGGGAGGAGACCTCCAAGGTGGTGGTGGATCATCTAGTGAAGGAGCTAGAAACCAAGGGCATGCTCAAGGTGCTGCGGCAGGGCTTCAAGTGCTACGGGAAGTTGCTCCGCGTGGCGGTCTTTGCCCCGAGCAACCGGATGAACCCGGACACGCTCGCGCTCTACGGCCAGAACGTGCTGTCGGTGACACGGCAGCTCTACTACGGCACGGAGCATTCCAAGTCGCTGGATCTGGTGCTCTTCCTTAACGGCCTTCCCATCGCGACAGCGGAACTCAAGAACCCACTCTCCGGCCAGACAGTTGAAGACGCGAAGAAGCAATACAAGCGGGACCGCGACCACCGAGAACCACTCTTTGATTTCACCAAGCGCACGCTGGTGCATTTCGCGGTGGATCAGGACCAGGTCTTCATGGCCACGCGCTTGAGCGGGGACAAAACGCATTTCCTCCCCCTCAACCGCGGCAACGAAGGACACGCCGGGAATCCGCCCGCCAGCGATGGCGGCTACCGCACGGCCTACCTTTGGTGTGAGGTATGGCAGCGGGATAGCCTGCTAGACATTCTCGGGTGTTTCATGCATCTGCAAGTCGAGGAGAAGCGAATCCTCACGGACGATGGCATCAAGAAGATCACCAAGGAAACGATGATCTTTCCCCGGTATCACCAGCTCGACTGCGTGCGGCGGATGGTGGGCCACGCCAAGAAGCACGGGCCGGGGCACAATTATCTTGTGCAGCATTCGGCTGGTTCCGGAAAGTCCAACTCCATTGCCTGGCTGGCGCACCGGCTCTCGTCCTTGCACGACGACGCCGATGAGAAGATTTTCGATTCCGTGATCGTGGTGACGGACCGCCGCATCCTCGATCAGCAGCTCCAGAACACGATCTACCAGTTCGACCACAAACAAGGCGTGGTGCAGAAGGTAGACGAGGACACGCGACAGCTCGTTCAGGCGCTGGCCAATGGCACGCCGATCATCATCACCACGCTGCAAAAATTTCCCTTCATTGCCGAGACGCTGGAAAAGCTACGGGAAGAGAACCTTCCCGGCATCGCCATTTCCACAAAGGACAAGCAATTCGCTGTGATCGTGGACGAGGCGCACAGCTCACAGTCCGGCGAGAGCGCGATGGAGCTGAAAGGCGTGCTTAACGCCGACCGGCTGCGGGAGGAAGCGGCGGAATACGTGGTCAATCAAGGATTGGACCCGGACGACGACGCGGATCATCTGGCCGGTGTGGTGCGGGAGATGATGAAGCGAGGCAAGCAGCACAACTTGAGCTTCTTCGCCTTTACCGCGACGCCAAAGTACAAAACTCTAAAAGTCTTTGATGAGCCCGGCCCCACTGGGCAAGCACCATTTCACCTCTACACGATGCGGCAGGCCATTGAGGAGAAGTTCATCCTCGACGTGCTGAAGAACTACGTGACTTACGAGGCTTATTTCCGCCTCGTGCAGGTGGGCGACGATGATCCACACGTGCAACGGAAGAAAGCCGCAAGGGCCTTGGCACGAACGCTGACTTTCCATGCGGTGAACCTGCGGACGAAAACCGAGGTGATCGTCGAGCACTTCCGCACCCATGTGAGACACAAGATCGGCGGCCGCGCCAAAGCGATGGTGGTGACGGATGGCCGGCTTCACGCCGTCCGCTACAAGCAGGCGTTCGACGCTTACATTGCCGAGAAGGGTTACACCGATGTAAAGACGCTGGTGGCTTTCTCTGGCCTCGTGGAGGACCCGGACGCACCAGGGAAGAGCTTCACTGAAGTCAGCATGAACGGCGGCATCAAGGAAAGCGAACTGCCGGAGCGCTTCGACAGCCACGAATACCAGGTGCTGCTCGTGGCGGAGAAGTATCAAACCGGCTTCGATCAACCGTTGCTGCACACGATGTATGTGGACAAGAAACTCACAGGCTTGCAGGCCGTGCAGACGCTCTCCCGCTTGAATCGCACTTGCGCGGGAAAAGAAGACACCTTCATCCTCGATTTCCGCAACACGCCCGAGGAAATCTTTGCCGCCTTCAAGCCCTACTACGAGAACACGCCCTCCGAGCCACTCACGGATGCACAGCACCTCTACCGGCTCCAGCACCAAATCGAAGAGACACGGCTCATTCATGAGGAGGAGGTGAAGGCTTTCTGCGCGGTGTATTTCAGGCCGCGCCGCAAGGAGACCGTGAAAGATCAGGCCGAGATGAGCGGCATCCTTGACCAAGCCGTGGAGAGATTTAAAGAGCGGGACGAGGAAGAGCGCGAGGAGGGGAAGACGCTGTTCGTGAACTTCCGCAACATGTATGGCTTCCTCTCGCAGGTGATCCCGTATCAAGACTCGGACTTGGAGCAGCTTTACACCTACCTGCGCTTCCTGCTGACCAAGCTGCCGAAACGCGACACCGGACCTGGCTATCACCTCGAAGAGGAAGTCGAGCTACAGTACTACCGGCTCCAGAAAATCAGCGAAGGCCAGATCGACCTCAACACCGGCGACGGCAAACCGCTCAAGGGCCCGACCGACGTCGGCACCGGACAGGAAGATCCCAAGATTAAGCTCTCCGAGCTGATCGACATCCTCAACGAACGCTTCGGCACCGACTTCACCCAGGCCGATCAGCTCTTCTTTGATCAGATTCAGGAGGAGGCCGTCGAGAGCGAAACATTGAAGAAGGCCGCGGCCGCGAACTCAAAGGACGACTTCCGCTATGTCTTTGAGAAAGCCTTCGAAGGTCTCATCATCGACCGCATGGAAGGCAACGAGGAGATTTTCGGAAAGCTCATGGCAGATGGTGATTTCAGGAAGCTGGCTGTCGAGCACCTACTTCATAAAGTCTACGGTGCACTGAAGAACTCCAAAGACGAGAAGCCTACGTAGCACTCGTCACCTCACCGAGAGCGATGGTCGGGGCAACTGCCCTTCAACAACCGCCCAGGTCGTCGCCGTGATGCTGGAGAAGCAGCATCGCCTGTGACCTGATGCATGGCTTCGACTGGAAACAGCGCCGGCAATCCATGGGTAAAACTCGGCGAAAGTCCGTATCCAAACAACGCCCTACTTTACCCCGAGACCCTGACGAAGCTAGGCGACGCCAGAGGCCTCGGGTGAAGACAGCTACCTGAAGTCTGCGGCGAGCTTCCATCTGACGCTCCCGGGAAGCAGGCATTCCCAGAAACGCCAACCGTTCACCGGATTGCCGGTAATAGCCACGGCCGCGGCAGAAGGGGATGTATATCGCTTGCCGTTCATCACCAAGGCGCCGTCCTTAACCAAGGCGATGTACTGCTGGCCCTTGTACGTCGCACGAAACTGCGTGCCATGGGCAAACGAAATGCCCTTTGAAACCCAGGCTACGCCTCCCGGCTCTGCGACCGCCGCTGCTCCGCTTTTTTGCGCTGGCTTCGCGAGGCCGAGGAGTTCCCTGAGAACGTCGTTTTCCGTCATCTCCTCCGAACGACGACGTGACGTAAGCTCTTTGAACACCTCAAAGTCCACAGATATTTCAGCCATTGCTATACCTCCTTTATTCAATATAGGAGTAATAGTAGCAAATATAGATTCCTTGCGCCAGCCGGGGGCATGGGTTGCCCGCAGTTCCAGCCGGCACTAGGGTGAGCTGTCGAGGAAGCGTCGGCAGGAGCGCTATATGCGCCTTAATACCGCGCTACTCGCACACGATGGTTGGCCGGGGCTAAGCGCGTTGGCACTCATGCCCAACTCCGCTAGGAACTTCTATCGCGAGCGTGAGAAGCACCAATCGCCCGAGCTCTTGGCCCCCAAATCATTGCGGATCGAAGGCATGATGCACGATCCTGCGATACGGCCCTCAACACTTATCGCCCACCCGTGGACACCCTCATCAACACCCTCAACTCCCTGATCTGGAGCAAGGCCCTCATCGCCCTGTGCCTGGGCGCGGGCCTGTACTTCTCCTTCCGCACGCGCTTCATGCAGGTGCGGGGCTTTGCGGAGATGATCCGGCTGATGCGCGCGGGTAGCGCGTCGGCGTCGGGTGTATCGCCGTTCCAGGCGCTGGCGATGTCGCTGTCCGGGCGCGTGGGTATCGGCAACATCGCGGGGGTGGCCACGGCCATTGCCTATGGCGGGCCGGGGGCGGTGTTCTGGATGTGGATGGTGGCCTTTCTCGGGGCGTCCACGGCCTACGTGGAATCCACGCTCGCGCAGATCTACAAGGAGCGCGACGAGCAGGGCCTGTATCGCGGCGGCCCGGCGTACTACATCGAGAAGGCCATGGGCCAGAAGTGGTACGCGTGGACCTTTGCGGTGGCCACGGTGCTGGCCACAGGCTTCCTGCTGCCGGGCGTGCAGGCCAACGGTATCGCGCTGAGCATGGAGGCGGCCTGGGGCATCCCGCCGACGGTGATCGCGGCGGGCATCGTCGTGGTGCTGGGATTCATCATCTTCGGCGGCGTGCGGCGCATCGCGCGCTTTGCGGAGCTGGTGGTGCCGTTCATGGCGGCGGCGTACATCCTGGTGGCGTTGGTGATCATGTTCCTCAACGTGCATAAGGTGCCGGAGGTGGTGGCGCTGATCTTCCGCAGCGCGTTCGGCATGGAAGCGGCCTTCGGCGCGGTGCTGGGGCTGGCGGTGGAATGGGGCGTGAAGCGCGGCGTCTATTCCAACGAGGCCGGCCAGGGCACGGGCCCGCATCCGGCGGCGGCGGCGGAGGTCAGCCACCCGGCCAAGCAGGGTTACGTGCAGGCGTTCTCGATCTACGTGGACACGCTGCTGGTGTGCTCGGCCACGGCGTTCATGATCCTATGCACGGACATGTACAACGTGATCCAGCCGGCTGGCGGGTTCATCCGCGAATCGCTGGCGGGCGTCGCGCCGGGGCCGGGGTTTGCGCAGGCGGCGGTGGAATCGACGATGCCGGGTTACGGCGCGGGCTTTGTCGCGTTCGCGATTCTGTTCTTCGCGTTCACGACGATCGTCGCCTACTACTACATGGCGGAAACCAATCTGAAGTACATCAACCGGCAGGTGCATAAGCCGTGGATGGTGCTGGTGCTGCGCCTCGGCCTGCTCGCGGCGGTGACCTACGGCACGGTGCGCAGCGCGGATACCGCCTGGGCGCTGGGCGATATCGGCGTGGGCCTGATGGCCTGGCTCAACCTGGTGGCGATCCTGATCATCCAGCGCCCCGCCCTGGCCGCCCTCAGGGATTACGAGTCGCAGAGGCGCGCCGGTGCGGAGCCGGTGTTCGATCCGGAGAAGCTGGGGATTCGCAATGCGGCGTTCTGGGTGGAGCGGTTGAAGGGGCGGCAGTAGGCCGCAGCCTCTCTCCACCGTTATTCAGCGCCCGTCGACAGACTCAGGACGACAGTATAATTCGTCTTATATGGCGAATATATTGACTTAATTCAGTTAAATCGCCATATTCGGCGATATGAAGATTCAGGCCGATCACGGTGATGAGGCGGTGCTGGAGGCCCTGGGCGCCCGCCTCGCGGCGATGCGCGTGGGCCGCAACCTGACGCAAGCCCAGCTCGCACAGGAAGCCGGCGTATCCAAGCGCACGGTGGAGCGCCTGGAGTCCGGCGCGGGCGGCACGCAGTTGTCCGCCTTCATCCGCATCTGCCGCCTGCTCGGTGTGCAGGAGCGACTGGAGCTGCTGCTGCCGGAACCCGCACCGAGCCCGCTGGCGCAACTCAAGCTCAAGGGGCGCACGCGCAAGCGCGCATCGGGCACCGCAACCGGCATCGCGGAGCCGGCACCCCACGGTGAACGTTGGAGCTGGAAGACGTGACCACCGTCGCCGCAATCCAGCTCTGGGGCCGCACGATCGGCGCCGTGTCGCTGGAGGATGGCGCGCAGACGGCGGCGTTCGAGTACGTGCCGGCCTTCGTCGGCAGCGGCATCCAGCTCTCGCCGTTGCGCATGCCGCTGGCGCAAACCGTCTACCGCTTCCCTGAGCTGGCACCGCAGACGTTCCACGGCCTGCCGGGCCTGCTCGCGGATTCCCTGCCCGACCGCTTCGGCAACGCGCTGATCGATCAATGGCTCGCCCTGCAGGGGCGCAAGCCCGAGCACTTCAATGCCGTGGAGCGCCTGTGCTACGTCGGGTCGCGCGGCATGGGTGCGCTGGAGTTCAAACCCCTGCTGGGCCCCCGCAGCCGCGCGGCACGGCGCGTGGATGTGGCGGCGTTGGTGCAACTGGCCTCCGACGTGCTGACGCAGCGCCAGGGTTTGCGCGCGAGCCTGAAGCGCCCGGAGCGGCAGCGCGCGCTGGAAGACATCCTGCGCGTCGGCACCTCGGCCGGCGGCGCGCGAGCCAAGGCGGTCATCGCCTGGAATCCGGCGACGAACGAGGTGCGCTCCGGCCAGGTGGCGGCGGGCTCCGGCTTCGAATACTGGCTGCTGAAGTTCGACGGCGTGTCCGGTAACAAGGACAAGGAGCTGGACGACCCGACCGGCTTCGGCGCCATCGAGTACGCCTATGCGCTGATGGCGCAAGCCGCCGGCATCACGATGAGCGAGTGCCGCCTGCTGGAAGAAAACGGCCGACGCCACTTCATGACACGCCGCTTCGACCGCACGGCGGACGGCGCCAAGCTGCACATGCAGTCGCTCGGTGCACTCGCCCACTTCGACTACAACCTCGCCGGCGCGTATTCCTACGAGCAGGCCCTGCAGGTGATCCGTCAGCTCGAGCTGCCGATGGCCACGGTGGAAGAACAGTTCCGGCGCATGCTGTTCAACCTCGTGGCGCGCAACCAGGACGATCACGTCAAGAACATCGCCTTTCTGATGGACCCGCAAGGCCGCTGGTCGCTGGCGCCGGCGTTCGACATTGCCTACAGCTACAACCCGAACGGGACCTGGACCGCGCAGCACCAGATGACGGTCAACGGCAAGCGTGACGGCTTCACGCTTGCGGACATCCGCGCCTGCGCCAAGGCGGCGATGCTCAAGCGCGGTCGCGAGCAGTCACTGCTGGAAGAAGTCAGCGCGGTCGTGCGGCGCTGGTCCGAGTTCGCAGAACAGGCTGGGGTGCCCGCCGACACGCAGAAGCGGATTGCGCGCACGCATCGGCTGGCTCTGCCCAGGGGTTGACGTTGTCATTCTGAGCGCAGCGAAGAATCTTCTTGCTGCGCGCGGCGCCCTTTAAGGGTGTGACGGCTTGGTGGAGAGCAGCGAAGGATCAGGGCACTGCGCCAACAGATCCCGCCACACCCGCACCTGGAAACGCTTGGCGACGTGGCGGGCCGGCTCGCCTCGCCACTCGGTGTCGTACAGCGCGTCGCTCCGATCGAACGCGGCCTCGTTGTAGCGGCGCTGGCCTTGCTGCGCCAGGCGCTCGTAGGCCTCGACGTTCGCGCGCATCAGCGGCACGAAGTTGCGGCGCGTCCAATCCAGCAACGGCTCCAGGTCCGGATGCAGGTTCACCCTCCCCTGTGTACCGGTGTGGCGGCCGTCCATGATCGCGCCCAGCCACTCCCGCAGGCGCGGCGCGCGCGCGCGCAGGCGGCGCTCGGAGGAGGGATCGCTGAGGTTCATGCCGAGCTGGCCGTAGACGGCGGCATCGGCCAGCGTGAAGCGGTCGCCGAGCAGATACGGGCGGCTGCGCAGCGCGTGCGCCGCGGCGTCGACGAGTTCATCCCAGCACTGCTCCAGACGCGCATGCGTGGCGGGAAAGCCCTTGCGCGTGGGCGGCACCGGCTTGCCGTTGCGCGGCCAGCGGGCGTCCGCGGCGGCCACAGAAAACAGGTACGGCAGGCGTCGCGTCTGTCGCTTTGAAAAGCGGCTGGCCATCAACGGGCGCAGCGGCGGGATCACGAGACTGCGGAATTCGTGGGCCAGGCGCGCACCGGCGTTGTTGTCCTCGCGCGAGACGACCCAGCGATGGTGATGCACGCAGTAAAGACCCACCTCATCCAGCGCTTCGTCAATCAGCCGGCAGGCGAAGGCGAGCGTCGGGTCTTCCCAGGGAATGAGCGGCGTCACGGATTCGTGGCGCTGTTCGTCCAGCCAGCCGGCGATGCCGCTGCTGTCGTGATGCACGGCACCGTCTTCCGTCATCAGGTACGGCACCAGCGGGTACTCGTCGAGCGGATCGGCACTCGGCCAGCGTTTGACCGTGCGTTGTCGCTGCGCGCGCTTGAGCCGCGCCATCAGCCTGAGATTTTCCAGCGCGCTGCCACCGTCGGGCCGACGCACGACCGGCAGGCCGGCGTGACGACACAGCGCTTCGATCTTCAGGAAGAACGGCGAGAGTTCGGAGCCCCAGAGGACGGCGGCCATGGCAAGGATCGGAAACGGGGGATGCCGGCATTAAGGCTCGCGATTGACACCCTGTCAATGCGAGCCTCAGCACCAGCGGCATCCGCCGCTTGGATGTACCGCCCGGCGCGTCGCGAGGCGTGCGCCCAGACCCAAGCTTTCGCTTCAGATCGTCGGCGGCAGCAGCAGCTCGTAGACCATGCCCAACCCGGCGCCGTAGCCGCCGCCCGGACGCGGGCCACCGCGATCCGACGTGAAGTACATGCGGCGACCATCCGGCGTGAACGAAATGCCGGCGATCTCGGACGCGTCCTGGCCGACGATCTGCAGCAGCGGCTTGAGCGTGCGGTCCGGCAGGATCACCACCACCTGCATGCTGCCGCCATCCTCGGCCACCAGCACGTCGCCCTGCGGCGTGACCGTGATGTTGTCCACGCCCGAGAGAATCGGGTTGTCGGAGGTGGCGTGGTCGTAGATAACTTCCAGCGTCTCGCTATGGGAGTCGTAGACCCAGATGCGGTCGTCGCCCTTGCTCGAAAAATAGATGTAGCCGCGGTGATTCCAGACCCCCTCGCCGCCATCGAACACGCCGGTGCCGTCGATACGATTGCGGTCCTGCTGCGCACCCGGATTCTGTGCATCGACCCAGCTCACCGGCTGCGGGCCGTGCAGCGCGCCCTCGGTGCCGTCGCCGCCCACCTTCATGACCTGCAGCTTGCCGCTGCGCAGCGCGGGCCGCGCCGCGCCGCGCGGCCAGTCGGCCTCGTCGGCCACCCAGCGATAGAAGCGGCCGTCCGGCATGTCTTCGGTCATGTAGATCATGCGGCGCTCGACATCGACCGCCGTGGCCTCATGCGAGAAGAAGCCCAGCGTCGGCAGCGCGACGGCGCGGTTACGACCCGTGGGATCGCATTCCCACACCTGCCCGTTGGGCCACTCCTCGCAGGACAGCCAGGTGTTCCAGGGCGTAACGCAGCCGGCGCAGTTGAACGTGGTGTTGCTCAGGATGCGATAGGCATCGGTGATCGTGCCGTCGGCCGAAAATTCCAGCACGCCCACACCACCCAGACCCGGCGTCAGCGTTTCGACGATGTCGGTGATCGGCGCCAGGTCCGGCACCAGGAAGCCGATGGAGCCGGTGCCCGGAATCTCGCTGTTGGAAACGTAATACCAGCCACCATCGGCCTTCGGCATCACGCCGCCGCCATCCGGGAAGATGTGCCACAGATAGCTGCTGCTCGACACCGGGCGCTGGTTGGCGATGGCGACGATGCGCGTGGAGAAGCCTGCCGGCAACCGCACGCCGTTGGCGTCCGGCTCGCCCAAGGGGCCGAGCGTGGCGAAGCGGCCGTTGCCGCCGCTACCCGGGCCATCGTTGCTGCTGCAGCCGGGCAGCACGGCACCCGCGCCCACCGCACCGGCAGTGAAGAACAGATTCTGGAGAAAGGCGCGACGGTTGAGGCGGCCGCGGGGCGTGGCGATCAGCGGATTCATGGCAAGTGGTCTCGATGCGGGAGCGAGCGGCCACGAGGGGCCGGTCGACGGACGGTCGGAGCGGGCTGTGAATTCAGGAGCGCCGATGATCGCACAGTCCCTACGCGCTCATCGTGACAGCAGGCTCCGGACGGCTCGAGCCTTTACAATGCGCGCATGTCCGCTGATTCCATCCCCTTCCCGGCGCTGGCCGCGGCCTCGCCGTGGCGCTTCTGCGTCGCACCGATGCTGGACTGGACCGATCGCCATTGCCGGTTTTTCCTGCGGCAGATGTCGCGCCACACGCGGCTCTACACGGAGATGATCAACACCGGCGCCATCGTGCATGGCGCCCGTGCCCGCTTCCTGCGCTTCAATCCCGCCGAGCATCCGGTCGCCTTGCAGTTCGGCGGTTCGGAACTGGATGAGATCCGCCAGGCCGCCGAGCTGGCCGCCCATTACGGCTACGACGAGATCAATCTGAACTGCGGTTGCCCATCGGACCGCGTGCAGGAAGGCCGCTTCGGTGCCTGCATGATGAAGGAGCCGGATCACGTCGCCGCCGCCGTGCGCACGATGCGCGCGGCCACCGATCTGCCGGTCACGGTCAAGCACCGTATCGGCGTCGACGACTCCGAGGACTATCCGTTCATGCGGCACTTCGTGGAGACCGTGGCCGCCGCCGGCTGCGAGGTCTTCATCGTGCATGCGCGCAAGGCCTGGCTGAAGGGCCTGTCGCCGAAGGAAAACCGCGAGATTCCGCCGCTGAAGTACGAACTGGTGTACCGGCTCAAGCAGGAATTCCCGCAGCTGACCATCGTCATCAACGGCGGCATCAAGACGCTGGACGAATGCGATGAGCACCTGAAGCACGTCGACGGCGTGATGCTGGGCCGCGAGATCTACGAGAATCCCTATCTACTGAGCGCCGTCGATGCGCGTCTGTTTGGCGATCATCATCCGATGCCGAGCCGTCACGAGGTCATCGATCGCCTGAAGTACTACGCGATGGACGAGATGGACCGCGGCGCGGCGCTGCAGCACATCACGCGCCATATCCTCGGCCTGTACCGGGGCTTGCCCGGCGGGCGCGCCTTCCGCCGCGTGCTGTCGCAGGGCGCCATCCACGGTTCCACCGACATCGAGCTGCTCGACGACGCGCTGGCCGAGGTGGAAGATTCGCGCGCCCAATCCGTTGTTGCCTGACCTGACCCCTCACCTTCGCCGCCTGAGAACTGCCATGACGATGACGACGAAAAAACTGATCCTCACCTGCCTGCTGGGAATGACCATGAGCCTTGCCGAAGCCAAAGAACCCGTCCGCGTGCTGCTGGAAACGACGATGGGCAACATCACCCTGGAACTGGATGCCGACAAGGCGCCGAAGTCCACCGCCAATTTCGTGCAGTACGTGAAGGACAAGCACTACGACGGCCTGGTGTTCCACCGCGTCATCCAGAACTTCATGATCCAGGGCGGCGGTTATGACGAATCCTACGCGCAGCGCAAGACGCGCGCGTCGATCGAGAACGAGGCCAAGAATGGTCTGAAGAACGCACGCGGCACGATCGCGATGGCGCGCACCGGCGAGCCGCACTCGGCCACCTCGCAGTTCTACATCAACCATGTCGACAACACCTCGCTCGACTACCCGAGCTTCGACGGCTGGGGCTATGCGGTGTTCGGCAAGGTCGTCGACGGTCTGGACGTGGTCGACAAGATCGCCGCCACGCCAACCGCCGGTGGCCGTCCGTTCGGCCGCGACATGCCGGTGACGCAGGTCGTCATCACCAAGGCGACGCTGGTCGAGGCCAAGGCCGCCAAGTAAGCCGGCGCTCTCGCGAACGGCACGCCGCGCGCCGCGCATGGCCACGCTGTTCCTCTCCGATCTGCATCTGCCGGACGAGCCCTCGCCCTTGCGCGAGGGCTTTTTGCATTTCCTGCGCGGGCCGGCATGCACGGCATCGGCGGTCTACATCCTCGGCGACCTGTTCGAGTACTGGATCGGCGACGACGTCGGCTTGAGCGCGTATGCCGCCGAAGTGTCGGCGCTGCGCGCACTGACTGCGCAGGGCGTACCGGTCTATTTCCAGCATGGCAATCGCGACTTCCTGGTCGGCGCGCGCTTTGCCCAGGCCACCGGGGTAACGCTGCTGGCCGATCCGCAGCGCATCGAGCTGGACGGCGTGCCGACGCTGCTGGGCCACGGCGACCTCTGGTGCACCGACGACCACGGGTATCAGCGCTGGCGCCGCTTCTCGCGCAATCGCCTCGCACAGTGGCTGTTCATGCGACTGCCCGAATCGCGTCGCGAAGCGATCGCGGGCGGCGTGCGCGGACAGAGCCACAGCGACAAGCGCATGAAGGCCGAGTCGATCATGGACGTGAATGCGCAGGCCATCGCGCAGGCGTTTCGCACGCAGAAGGTGCAGCGCATCCTCCACGGCCACACGCACCGGCCCGACGCGCACCGCCTGACGGTCGACGGGCGCGAGGTGGAGCGTTGGGTGCTCGCCGACTGGCACCCCGATCGCATGGAATATCTGGAAGCCACCGACGGCACATTGCGCCGCTGCCGGCTCACCTGAGGCCGGTCAGACTTTCGGCCAAGCGGTCGGCGGGGCGGTCGGTCGGCGCTACTCCACGCCTTCCAGCTCGCTGTCGACGAAGCCCGCCTCGGCGCGCGCGGCTCGGTTCAGCGGCGGGCGGATGCGCACGCCGTGTTCGGCGAGCAAGCGGCGAAACGTCGATTCGGGTTCGAGGCCGCGTTGTGCGCACAGCCAGCGGAACCAACGCGTCCCGATCTTCACATGCCGCACTTCCTCGGCGAGGATGATTTCCAGGATCGCGATGGTCTCGGCATCGCGCATTTCGCGAAGCCGGTGAATCATGCCCGGTGTCACGTCCAGACCCCGTGCCTCCAGCACGCGTGGCACCAGCGCCATGCGCACCAGGGGATCGAAGGCGGTCTTCTCGGCGGACTCCCACAAGCCGTTGTGCGCCGGGAAATCGCCATAGGCGTAACCGAGCGATGCCAGCCGCGCGTCCAGCATCTGGAAATGCCGTGCCTCGTCCTGCGCCACCGAAATCCAGTCGGCGTAGTAATCGTCCGGCATCCCGTCGAAACGCCAGGCCGCGTCCAGCGCGAGATTGATCGCGTTGAATTCGATATGCGCAACGGCATGGATCAGCGCTGCCCGCCCTTCGGATGTACCGAGGCCGCGATGCGGCACGTCGTGCGGATGGATCAAGGCCGGCCGCTCGGGACGGCCCGGAATGGCAGCCGGGTCGTGACCCGCCGCATCGCCAGCGTCCGACGCCAGCGACCCGGAGGCCGGCAAGCCCAGCACCTGCGCACACTTGGCCTGCGGATCGCGCTCGATCAGCGCGCGGTACCAGCGCTGCCGCACGAGCCTCAGCCCAGCCCGCGTTTCAGATCGGCCTGGATGTCGGCGAGGTCTTCGAGCCCGACGGAAATCCGCACCAGGCCTTCGGTGATGCCGGCGGCGGCGCGCGCCTCGGCGCTGATGCGCCCGTGCGTGGTCGTCGCCGGGTGCGTGATCGTGCTGCGCGTATCGCCGAGGTTGGCGGTAATCGACAGCATGCGCGTCGCATCGATCAGCTTCCACGCCGCCTCGCGCCCGCCCTCGACCTCGACCTCGAAGCTCACCACGCCGCCGTAGCCGGACTGCTGTTGCTGCGCCAGCGCATGCTGCGGATGCGTGTGCAGACCCGGATAGAACACGCGCGTCACCGCCGGCTGTTCCAGCAGCCACTCGGCCAGCCCGTGCGCGTTCTCGCAATGCGCCTTCATGCGCACCGACAAGGTTTCCAGGCCCTTGAGAAACACCCAGGCGTTGAACGGACTCATGCAAGGCCCGGCCGTGCGCATGAAACCGAACACGTCCTTGCCCACGCGTTGCGCGTCGCCGACGATCGCACCGCCGACGCAACGACCCTGCCCGTCCAGGTACTTGGTCGCCGAGTGGATCACGTAGTCCGCGCCCAGCTTCAGCGGTTGCTGCAGCACCGGCGTCAGGAAACAGTTATCGACGCACAGCGCCGCGCCGTGGCGATGCGCGAGTGCGGCCAGCGCGCGGATGTCGGCCAGTTCCATCAGCGGATTGGACGGCGTCTCCACGAACAGCAGCTTGGTGTGCGGGTTGAACCCCCGCTCCCACGCAGCCAGATCGACCTGATCGACGTAGGTGATCGACAGGCCGAAGCGCGTGAGGATGTTGTTGAACAGGTTGATGCTGGCGCCGAACAACCCGCGTGAGGCCAGGATGTGATCGCCCTGCTTCAGCGTGGCCAGGCACAACGTCAGGATCGCGGCCATGCCGCTGGCCGTGGCGACACAGCTCTCGCCGCCTTCCATTGCCGCCAGGCGTCGCTCGAAAGCCTCGACGGTCGGATTGGTGAAGCGCGAGTAGATGTAGCCCGGCGCCTCGCCGGCAAAGACTTTCGCTGCTTCGGCCGCGGAGCCGAACACGTAGCTGGAAGTCAGCGACAGGTTCGCCGAATGCTCGCGGTTTTCCGTCCGCGGCTCGCCGGCCCGCACGCCCAGCGTCGAATAGCCCCACTCGGGGTCGAAGAATTCGTTCACGTCACCACGCTCCACAACGAAAAAAGCCCGCTCGCATTCGCATGCTCAAACGGGCTTTCTCTCATCCGTTTAGCTGCATTTATAGAGCGCCCGCAAGCAGGTTCCAAATCGGCGCGACGCGAACCTTAAGCCCATTCAGCCGCCGGTTCAAGCGGCGCGAGCCGGTCCACGCTCAAGCGTTTCTCAGTTCGATCACCGTCTGGCCTTTGTTGCGCGCGGCCTTGGCGGCGTCCGAGCGGAACAGTTCGAGCTGATTCAGGTACTCGGTGGTGACGTCCTGCGTGATGTACTCGCCGGTGAACACCGACGTATCGAAACGCGTGATGTCCGGATTGCCGACGCGCACTGCTTCGACCAGATCTTCCAGGTCCTGGTAGATCAGGCGATCGGCGCCGAGCAGCTTTTCCAGCTCCTCGATGCTGCGACCGTGCGCCACCAGTTCGGAGCTGGTCGGCATGTCGATGCCGTAAACATTGGGATAACGCACCGGCGGCGCGGCCGAGGCGAAGTAGACCTTCTTGGCACCGGCATCGCGGGCCATCTCGATGATCTCCTTCGAGGTCGTGCCACGCACGATGGAATCGTCCACCAGCAGCACGTTCTTGCCGCGGAATTCGAGGTCCACCGGGTTCAGCTTCTGGCGCACCGACTTCTTGCGCTGCGCCTGGCCCGGCATGATGAAGGTGCGGCCGATGTAGCGGTTCTTGATGAAGCCTTCGCGGTAATGCACGCCCAGGCGGGCCGCCAGTTCGGCCGCGGCGACACGCGAGGTATCCGGAATCGGGATCACCGTGTCGATGTCGTGATCCGGCCATTCGCGCAGGATCTTCTCGGCGAGCTTCACGCCCATGCGCAGGCGCGCCTTGTAGACGTAGATATCGTCCATCACCGAGTCCGGACGCGCGAGATACACGTGCTCGAAGATGCAGGGCGAATAGATCGGGTTGGCGGCGCACTGGCGCTTGTGCAGCTTGCCGTCCAGCGTGATCAGCACCGCCTCGCCGGGCAGGATGTCGGCGACTTTCTCATAGCCCAGCGCGTCCAGCGCCACCGACTCCGAGGCGATCAGATAGTCCAGGCCGTGCGCCGTTTCGCGCACGCCATAAACCGCCGGACGGATGCCGAACGGATCGCGGAAGCCGACCACGCCGAAACCCGTGATCATCGCCACGCAGGCGTAGGCGCCGCGACAGCGCAGATGCACGCCGGACACGGCGGCGAAGATGTCTTCGGGCGTCAGTCGCAGCACGCCGCGCTGCAGCAGCTCGTGCGCGAAGATGTTGAGCAGGACTTCGGAGTCCGACTCGGTGTTGAGATGACGGCGATCCTGCAGGAACAGCTCCTGCTTCAGCTCTTCGGCGTTGGTCAGGTTGCCGTTGTGCGACAGCGAGATGCCGAACGGCGTGTTGGTGTAGAACGGCTGCGCCTCGGCGGAGGTCGAGCAGCCCGCGGTCGGATAGCGCACATGGCCAATGCCCATGTTGCCGCGCAGCTTCACCATGTGCTCGTCCGAGTTGAAGACGTCGCGGACCAGGCCATTCTCCTTGCGAAGATAGAGCCGGTCCCCTTCGTTGGTGATGATGCCGGCCGCATCCTGCCCGCGGTGCTGGAGCATGGTCAGTGCGTCGAAGACGTCCGAGCTGACCACTCCGCCTTGAGAAACGATGCCTGCGATTCCGCACATGGGGGAGGTGCCTGTTCAGGTGCCTGGGGACGAGGGAGACGCCGGCGGGGCCGACGCGGAAGGTTTGAGCAATGCCAGCCAGCGCTCGGGAATGACCGTCTCCAGGCCCTGAGCCAGGGTGGAGAACGGTTGCACCAGCATGGATTCCTGCCACCAGCGATCGTCGCGCGCACCGAGACGACCGGCGACCAGCACGAACAGCGTGACCACCAGCACCGCCCGCAACAGGCCGACACCGGCACCGAGCGTGCGATCGGCCGGCGAGAAGCTGCTGTCGCGAACCGCCTGCACGGCGGCATGGGTAATGAGCGCACCGATCAGCAGGCCGCCGAAGAACAGCGCCGCCATCGCCACCGCCTTGCGCAGGGCCGGATCGGAAATCTTGCCGGCGATCATCGCCGCCAGATCGTCGCCCAGCCACCAGGCCATCGCGAACGCCAGCAGCCAGGTCATCAGGCTCAGCAGTTCGCGCGTCAGGCCGCGCCACAGACCGATCAGCACGGACAGGAGGAAGACCACCAGGATGCAGTAATCCACCCAGATCATGCGGCGTGGCGACTCGGGTTCAAAGGCGCGCGGATTTTAGCACCGCATGAAGCGGCAAACGCTGGTGAAACGCACCTAATGGTGTCGATTCAGGAAAGCGCGGCGCGGCTCAGGGCTCGATCAGCGCCGAACCCGGGAATCCGGCGCCGGCGATCGTCGATTGCGCGGCCACCGCCGCTTCGCGGCTCGCGTACGGACCGGCACGTACCCGATACAGGGTGCCGCGCTCCGACTCGGACGGCGAAATGATGCTCGCCTGCCCGACGCCCTGCAGGCGCTGCTGCACCTGATGCGCGTTGCGGACGTCGGAAAAACCGCCGACCTGCACATACCACCGCGACGCGCCCGCCGGTGCGGACGGCTTGGTCGCAGGCACAACTGCAGCGGTGGGCGCCGAGGCGCGCGGCGACGGTGGGACGACTGATGCAGACCCTGACGCGGGTGGCGCCGCGGCGGGCGCAGTGGAGGGCGCTGCGGCCGCAGCAGCCGGCGGCGGCTTCAGCGTTTCCGCCATCTTCAGCCCATTGCGGCTCGATGGGGCGGGCACCGCCTCAGGCGCCGATGCCGGCGATGGCAGCTCCATCGACGCCAATGGCTTGGTCTCGGTCGCAGCGGTCGCAGCGGGCACAGGTTTAGGCGGCGCCGGCTTGGCGACAGCAGTCGCTGCCGGCGATACAGGTGCCGGCGCCGGCGTGGGCGTGGACGGCGCGCCCGGATCCTCCATCGCATCCTCGTCGGATTCCGACGCGGGTCCGGCCTTCGAGGCTTCCGTGGGCATCGTGCCATACGGTCCCTCCTCGCCTGCCACAGCCAGATTCGGCGGCACGCCGGTGCTCGACGGCGCCGGCGTTTCGGTCTCCGGCGCGCCAAGGTTGATCACCACGATCCGCACGCCCTCCTCGCCCGGCGCACTGTTGATTCGCGGCAGCAGGGAAACGCCGACGAACGCGACGCCGATCAGGACGATGGCGCCGGCCAGGCGACGTTTGACGACTTCATTCATGCGAGAACGGCAAGAGCTTCCGCAACGGTGAGAAAGGAGCCGGTGACCACGACCCAGCCTTGTGGCCCCGCCAGCTGGCGCGCTTGAGACAGCGCTGCCGCCATATTGTCGCAGCATTGCGCGTTCAGGCCACTGCCGGCGATGCAGGCCGCGAGCGCCGCGGCAGTCAGCCCTCGCGGCCCCGGCAGGCCCACCAGGCAGGCGCGCGTGGCGCAGCTCGCCAGTTGCGTGGCGACGTCATGTACGGGCTTGTCCGCCAGCATGCCGAGCACCACGACAACGGACGGCGGTGCGGCGCGACGCAGATGATCGACCAGCACCGCCATCGCCGCGGCGTTATGCGCAACGTCGAGCAGCACCGGTCCCTCGGCGGTGTCGAGCCGTTGCAGGCGGCCGGTCAA
>DASWWX010000044.1:0-67335 GCA_036405815.1 Solimonas sp.
TCGCTGCGCGCGGCGTGCTGGAACCACTTGGCCCTGCGCTCACCGGCGCCGGCTTCGAAGAGCAGGATTTCTATGCGCCGGCCGTGGACGCCTTTCGCTTCGACGGCCAGCTGATGTGCCTGCCGCAGAACGTTTCCAGCCTGGTCGTCTACTACAACCGCGCGCTGTTCAAGCGCTACGACGTGCCCGAACCCGGAGTCGACTGGACCGCGCGCGAGTTCCTGTCGGCCGCACAGCGCCTGACTCGGGACGAGGATCGCGACGGCCGCATCGACACCTATGGGGTCGCACTCGACCCGATGCTGATCCGTGTCGCGCCGTTCATCTGGAGCGTCGGCGGCGACCTGGTCAACGACGTAAGCCGACCGACGATCCTGACGCTCGATCGCCCGCAGGCACTGCGCGCGCTCGACTTCGTGCGCAGCCTCAATCTGGTGCACCGCGTCGTACCGGGTCTTGCCGAGTATCACGCCGAGGATTCCGAAGCCCGCTTCGCACGCGGCGGCCTCGGCATGCTGTTTCACAGCCGGCGCTACACGACGACGCTGCGCCACGCCGCCATGCTCGACTGGGACGTGGCGCCGATGCCGCGATTCGGCGAGCGCCCGGCAGCCAGCGCACTGCACGCCGATGCGTACTGCCTGGCGCGCGGCACCGCGCAGCGCCCGGCGGCCCTGGCCTTCATTCGCTACGCACTCAGCGACGAGGGTCAGGCCCTGCTGACCCGTAGCGGCCGCCTGGTGCCCGCCCGTCGCGCGGTGGCGGAGAGTCCAGTGTTCCTCGATCCCACGCAGCCGCCCGCACGCGCCCGGGTATTCCTCGACGCGATCCCTCACCTGCGCCGCACGCCGAGTATCGCGACCTGGCACGAGATCGAGACACGGGCCGATACGATGCTCGAGGAGTGGTTCTACGAACCACCGGCCGGGGGCGTTGATCTCGACGCGATCGGCGGCGGCGGCCGCGAGATCGCCCTGCCGCTGCGCGACATGGCCCAGCCTTTGTTGCTGGAAGCACTGACCAAGCCCGGCCGATGAGCACGCTCCGTATCCGCGGTTTGTGCGTGCACCTCGAGGGTCGGCTCATCATCGGCCCGCTGGATCTGGACGTCGCGCCCGGCGAGCGCCTAGTGCTGGCCGGCGCTTCCGGCAGCGGCAAGACCACGTTGCTGCGTGCGATTGCCGGCCTGGTTCCGCTGACCGCCGGTTCCATCGAACTGGATGGCGAGCGCATCGATCATCTGCCGCCCGGCGCGCGGCGTGTGGCGATGATGTTTCAGTCGCACGCCCTGTTCCCGCATCTGGATGTCGCCGCCAACCTCGGTTTCGGCCTGAAAGCACGCGGCGCGCGCGACGCCGACATCCAGACGCGCGTGCGGGCGGTTGCCGAGCGTCTGGGACTTGAACCGCTCTTGTCTCGACTCCCCGCCAGCCTGTCCGGCGGCGAATGTCAGCGCGTGGCGCTGGGGCGCGCGTTACTGCGGGACGCGCGGCTGTTCCTGATGGATGAACCGCTGTCCAGCCTGGATGCGCCACTGCGTGCGCGAGCCCGCGGCGAACTGCTGCAGCTGTTGCGCGAACGATCGAGTCCGACGCTGTATGTGACCCACGATCAGGCCGAAGCCCTGGCGTTTGCCGATCGGCTCGGTGTCTTCGCCCAAGGCCGCATGCTGCAGCTCGCGCCCCCGCGCTGGATCTATCGACAGCCGGCTTCTCTGGAGGTCGCGCGTTTCATCGGCGTGCCGTCGATCAACCTGCTGCCCTTGAGCGTGGATGCCGCTGGCGTGCACTGGCAACAGCTACGGCTGCCGATCGAGGCCCCGCCGCACACGCCACTGCTGCTGGGTCTGCGCCCGGAACAGGTCCGCGTCGAAGGCTCGCAATGGGCGCGTCCGCTGCCCGGCGCCCCGCAAGTCACAGCGCGCATCGAATCGGTGGAGACGTTGGGCGATCAGCAGATCGTCGCCCTAAGCGTCGGCACCGAGCGCCTTTTGGCGCGCGTCGAAGCCGAGTTCGCCGCGGTACCGCTGCAGACGGTGCAGATCGCGCTCGACCTGCGCGAGGCCTGCCTGTTCAACGCCGAAGACGGCCGCCGCATCGCACCGTGAGCACGCGCCTGCTCCAGTCGCCGCTGCTGCTGCTGGCACCGCTGGCCCTGGGCCTCGGGGTGCTGCTGGTGCTGCCGGCGCTCGCAGGCCTGCTGTTGGCGTTCACCGACTACGACGGCGTCTCGCCGCCCCGATGGATCGGGTTGGAGAACCTGCGCGCGATGTCGCGCGACCCGCTGTTCTCGACGGCGTTGTGGAACTCGCTATGGGTCGCGCTGTTCGCGGTGCCGCTGCGACTGGGGCTGGCCCTGGGGCTGGCACTGGCGCTGCAGCGCCGATCGGGTCTGGCCGCCGGCGCCGTGTTTCTGCCGACCGCGGTTCCCGACGTTGCCTGGGCCCTGTTGTGGTTGTGGATTGCCAACCCGTTCTACGGTCCGCTGGCCTGGCTGCTGGCCGCCTTGGGCTGGCGCCCGGATCTGTGGTTGCTGGACCCCGTAGCGGCCAAGGCCCTGCTGGTCCTGATCACGCTGTTCCTGATCGGCGAATTGTTCGTCGTGCTGCTGGCCGCACGCCGGGAAATCCCGCCCGCGCTCTATGACGCAGCCCTGCTGGAGGGCGCCTCGGCCGGGTTCGTGTTCCGTCGGCTGACACTGCCGCTGCTGGTACCCGCCCTGCTGTTTCTGGGCGCACGCGACATCGCCCTGAGTCTGCAGACCACGTTCACGCCGGCACTGGTCGTCACCAAGGGTGGACCCAACTACGCCACGTTGATGCTGCCGCTCTACGCCTACCAAACCGGGTTCGAGTACCTGCGCCTGGGCCTGGCGGCGGCGCAGACGCTGACGATGCTCGGCCTCACGCTGGCCATGATGGCCGTGCAGACCTGGGCACTGCGTCGCTGGCGCGCGCTGGGTCTGTGAAGCGCCGCGGATCCGCCCCGGCCAATCGTCATCGGACACCTGGCGGCATTGACTTCCGCTGCGCAGGTGCACAGAGTGACTGCATGCAGTCGTTTCCGACCTATCGGCGCCGCCACCTGCCTCACACGGGCCCCCTGCTCGAAGGCGACCCCGCCCCCGGCTGACGCTTGCGCCTTGCGCGTCTGCAGTCCGGGGGCACTCGCTGCATCCCGCCGGTTCCGCTGTCCCCTCACCCCGCACTCGCACGCCGCCGCGCCACTGCGCGCCGTGCCGTCCTTATTTTTTTGGAGTTCACCATGAATACCCCGTCATCGCGCACCGCCTCGGTTCCGCCGCCGCCACTGGTCATCGACACCAGGGATTACGACCGCCTGCGCGCGCTCGCCGAGCGGGCGCTGGACACCGCGCCCGATGTCGCCCAGTACCTGCTCGATGAAGTCGATCGTGCCGACGTCATGCCACCTGAGTTGATGCCAGGCAGCGTCGTGCGCATCGGTTCGCTGGTCACCTACCAGGACGCCGCCAGCGGCAGCATCCGCACGGTCCGGCTGGTCCTGCCGCCCGACGCCGACCTCGCCGCCATGCGGGTCTCGGTGATCAGTCCGATCGGCGCCGCACTGATCGGGCTGCGCGAAGGCCAATCGATCGCCTGGCAGCTCCGCGATGGCCTGGACCGGGTGCTGACCGTCACGCGCGTGCTGAACGACTAGGTCCAGGCACGGCGCGTCACGCGCCGATCCGCCGCTCGCCGCAACCAGCCTCCCGGCCTCGCCGCCTTGCGGCACACGCGTTGTCTCGATAGCCTCATTTTCTGGGGAACCTGCCGATATCCATGAACCACCCGCCGAGGTCGCACCGCCCTCGGCGGGTGGCGTGCATGACGTTCAGTGGCATCGGGCGTTCGCGCCGCGCATGGAATCAGGGGCATCGGAAGGCACAGGTCTTGCAAGCACCGCGCTGGCTGGCATTCGCGCCGATACCGTCCGTCCGTGCGAGCGCAGAGCGCAGAGCGCACAGCCATGGCGGCCTGGTGTCGATTTTCTTGGAAGCAGCACGAAAGGAAGCGCTTGAAGCACGATCTTGACCCGCCGGCACCGCCGCCCGCCGACCTGTCGGACAACCTCGGCATCGCCCCGACGACCGCATCGCTGGCAATACTGGTGATCGTGGCGGTCGCTGCTGCCTGGGCGCATGAGGGCGTGCGCGCGCTGCAGGTGTGGGCACTGGCCCTGCCCGTCATCGTGTGGTTGTGGTGGCCGATCCAGCGGGTGCGATGGCAGCGGGCGCGACGGGGCGTTGTCGTACTGACGATCGTGCTGTTCATCGTCGACAGCGCCATCCGCGCCTACCTCAACACCGTGTACGGTGCCGGACCGGAAAGCAGCCTGGTCTTGTCCGCGATCGCCAACACGCACCTCGCCGAGAGCGGCGAATACCTCGGCATGTATGGCACCGCCATCCTGCGCACTGCCGCCATCGCCGCGGCCGCCATCGCGGCCTGCGTCTGGCTGAGCGGCCGCCCCCGTGCACCGCTCAAAGCCTGGATCGACGCTCGACCGCGACGCTATGCGGTTTACGGCATCACCGGCCTGCTGTTGCTGGCCAGCGTCGCCGGCCATCTCCTGAAGCCCTGGGTGCGCTGGCACCCGGTCGCGTTCTGGCCCGATTGGATTTCAGATGTCGTCGCCCTGCGCGAAAGCTGGGTTGCCCAGGCGGATGAACGGGAACAGGAGTCGCAAGAAGCGGCACGCATTCATCCACGCCTGGCCTCCGAACAACCGGCCACGGTGGTGCTGGTGATCGGCGACAGCGTCAACCGCGACAACATGCAGCTCTACGGCTATGCCCGCGAGACCACGCCGCAGTTGATGCAGCGGCAGTTGCACCTCGCCGACCAGTTCACGGTATTCCGTCACGCCTGGTCGACGATGCCTGGCACCTTGTCGGCGATGGAGCGCATCTTCAACTTCGGCGAAACCAGCACCGCCGCAGTGCCGCATCTGCTCGCGCTGGCCCAGATCGTCGGCTACAAGGTGTGGTGGGTCAGCAATCACAACGACCTGGCCATCGAACAGTTGCATGCGAGCTTTTCGGACGAGGTTCGCGTCACCAACCGCATCCCCGGCCGATCCACCGTCTCGCTCGATACCGAGGCACTCCCGGCATTCAAGGAAGCGCTCGCCGATCCCAGCCCGCACAAGCTGATCGTCGTGCATCTGCTCGGCGCCCACCCCCGCTATCGGCTCCGCTATCCGGCGCAGACCAAGGTCGCGTTCCAGCAAAGCGACGCCGTCGAACGAAAAATGGAGCATGAAGGCCGATCGCTGTGGCTGCGCCACATGCGCGCCGAATACGACACCGCCATTGCGTTTCACGATTACGTCATCTCGAAGACGCTCGATCTGACGATGGAAAGCCTGTCGGACGACCGATACGGCGCGTGGGTCTTCATGTCGGATCACGGCCAGGAAGTGGGTCACGAGCTGGACCACGCCGGTCACGCGCCGCACAGCGCTGCCGGCTACAAGATCCCGCTGGTGATCTGGCAAAACCAGCCGCGAACCGAGCTGCCCCCTGATGCCGGCTCGCGTCCGTTCCGCTCCGATTGGACCGCCTGGACGCTGGCAACACTGCTCAACATCAACTGGCCCGATCGCGATCCGTCGCGGGATGTGCTGTCAGCCGATTACACCTGGGTCGCGCCCTCGCTGCCCTTCAAGTTCGAGAACTGATCGGTTGCTCTAGACCCAGCCGGAATCACCGCGCTCCGTCACGACCGCGTGCGCCGCCGATCAGCCCGTCCCGCCGTCGGCAGCCGATAGCCCAGACAGGTAACTGCGCACGGTCAGCCGGGCGATGGATGCCGGATCGCGCCAGGGGTACTCGGGCACGGTGATGAAGTTCAACGCCAGCCCCTGCAACACGCACATCAGGCCCTGAGCGATGTCGGTGCCATCCGAACCGCCAAGCTCACCGCGCGCGCGCGCCTCTTCTGCCACGCGCGCAAACAGCTCGAAGCGACCGACGATCTCGCCACCCTGCACGTAATCCCGCGTCGCATCCGGCACGAGGTCCTTCTGCAGGAACACGATCAGAAAGCGATCCGGGTGATCCCGCCAGTAGTCCAGATAGGCCAGGGCGAGCCGTTCGAGCCGCACACGCGGCGATGGCGACTCGATACGTTCCAGGCGATCGAACAGTTCGCCGAGGAACACGTCCCAGACCTGCCACAGGATTTCCTGTTTGCTGCCGAAGTAGCGATAGAGCCACATCGGCGAGCACCCGACCTCGCTTGCGAGATTGCGCATCGAAACCGCCTCCACGCCATCCCGCAGAAACAGCTTGCGCGCGGCAGCGACGATGCGTCGCCGCATCTGGCGCTCCTGACCAGCCGCCTGACGCGGACGTCCCTGCACTCTGGCGGTGGTTCGTTTCATGCGATTATCATATACGCGTATATGAAACAGTGGAGATGCGCGATGATGCCCCGCCCCGTCGGCTGCAGCCGGTCTTTTCACCCCGAGATCCGGTCGTGAGCCCCGCCGGCAAGGTCGACGTCTGCGTGATCGGCGCCGGCGTCGCCGGGCTGCGTGCCGCACACCAGTTGATCCTGCGCGGCCGCAGCGTGCGTGTTCTGGAAGCACGCAACCGCGTTGGCGGTCGCACCCTCGGCGGCATGCTCTGCGGGCAGGCCGTCGATCTCGGCGGCCAATGGCTGGGGCCTACGCAAACGCGCGCGCTGGCGCTGTGCGAAGAGCTGGGCCTGAAGACCTATCCCCAGTACGCCGAGGGCCGCCGCCTGATGGAACTGGACGGCAAGCTGCGCAGCTACAGCGGCACCGTGCCTCGCATGTCCCTGCCTGGTCTGCTGGACACCGCCAATGCCCTTCGACGTCTCAATCAGGCGGCCAACCGCATCGACCCTGCGGCGCCGTGGCAGGGCGCCGATGCCGAACGCTGGGATCGGATGACGCTGGATCAGTGGATGCAGCAGACGCTGTACACGCGCAGCGGTCGCCGCCTGATGGAAATCCTTTCGCGCGCGATCGCCTGTTGCGAGCCTCATGAAGTGTCGCTGCTGTGTCTGCTCCACTACGTCGCAGCGGCCGGCAGTCTCGAAACGATGATGGAAGTTCGCGGCGATGGCGCCCAGCACCTGCGCGTGCGCGGCGGCACTTTCCAGTTCGCGAGCCTGCTGGCGGCGCGCCTGCCGTCCGACGTGCTCGCCCTGGACGCGCCCGTGTACGCGGTCGAACAATCGGATGCCGGCGTCATCGTGCGCCATGCGCGCGGTTCGGTTCATGCTGCACGCCTGATCATCGCGATTGCGCCGCCGCTGGTGGCGCATATCGACTTCCAGCCCGCACTGCCGACAGCGCGACTGCAACTGCAGTCGCGCATGCCCATGGGCACGGTGATCAAGGCGCTGGTGGCCTACGAACGTCCGTTCTGGCGCGAGCAGGGCTGGTCGGGTGAAGCGATCAGCGACCAAGGCCCCTTTGGCCCGGTCATGGACGCCACACCACCCGGCAGCACGCAGGGCTTTCTCGTCGGCTTCTTCAACGGCGGCCACGGCCGCGCGCTGGCCGGCGCAGACACCGCTGTGCGCCGCGACGCCGCCTTGCGTTGCCTGCAACGCTACTTCGGCCCCGAGGCGGCCACGCCGATCGGCTACGTCGATCAGGACTGGAGCTCGGAACCCTGGAGCCTCGGCGGCTACATCGGCCTCACCACGCCGGGGACACTGACGGCCTATGGCCCGGCCCTGCATGCCCCCTGCGGCCGCATTCACTGGGCCGGCACCGAGTGTGCGACACGCTGGACCGGCTACATCGACGGCGCTATCTCAGCCGGCGAACGAGTTGCCAACGAAATCATGGCCGATATCGCCTGATGCCCTACGGGCCCACTACCCCCGATCCGGCACGTCCCCCTGTGGGCACAAAGCTTCTGCGCTTGCCGAAAGGTAGCCGTGCAGAACAGCGTAATGAACGGCCTCAACTGCCCCTTTGAGGTCGAGCTTCACCAGCGCGCCATGTCGGTGCGTCTCTGCCGTCTTGTATTTCACACCCATCTCCGCCGCGATGCGACGGACACTCAGCCCCATTACGGTCATGAAGAAGGCTTGCTTCTCTCGCTTGCTGAGCGCTGACATGTGATTGCCCCCACAGCACTCGCCGCCCTCGCACTTCAGCACCAGATGCTGATTTAAGGATCGAACGCTTCGCCAATCATCCTCTGTGTGACGGCTCTGTGGTCGCACGCGCACAAGCGCCGACTTCGATGTCCAGTGCTGCGCCGTGCCCGGCATAGCCAACGTCAAGTCCAGCGCCATGATCACCTCCTGTGAACAGCTGACCGTCCGCTCCACCGGTTCACTTGGCGATTCATCGGCTCTTTGCTGATGCCGCGCCGCCGAAGCTGCACCTCAATCATCCTGACGCACGTAGGTCTGTTCCTTCAGCAATCTCGAAACAAAGATCCAGGTCACGCCCGCCGCGAGCGCGAGATAGCAGAAGAACATGAAAAACTGCGGCCCCACCAGCTTGTAGGTCGAGACCTGGGCCTCGGCGTTGAACTGGCCGCTGGCCGTCACCGGCTTGCGATGGACCACATCGAGCAGCGGTGCCGTACCGTCGCGGCTATCCCCGACGATGAACGTGCCGGCGAGCGACACTGTCTTGCCCTCGCCCACATCGACGGTGATGCCGGTATCGCCGCCGAAGTCGATCTTCTGTCCAGGAACGAATCTCAGCTCGGCCGGCAGCACCACGACGGTCTGCTCGCCGGCGATGACCTCCACGCCCTGCACTGGCTTCACCATGTTGACCGCCACGACCGCGGTGATCAGGTTGCCGGCGCTTAAAGACAGCAGATAGAGCGCCATGATGAAACTCTTGATGCGCAGCGGCGCCTGCTTGTAGCTGTACTCCAGGGCCGTCACCGATACCAGCACTTCGCCGGCGGTGAGGATGGCGTAGGCCAGGATCTGCCACCACACACTGGTGACAATGCCGTTCTGGATGCGGCTCTCGATCCAGGCAATCACCACGAACGAACTGGCGGCGACGAAGAAGCCGACGCCGATCTTGCGCAGCGGCGTCACCGCAACGCACTTCGCCACCTGCGGATACACGCCATACGACAGCAAGGGCACCAGCATCAGGATGAAAAGCGGATTGAAGAACTGGATCTGTGCCGGCAGCAACGTAATGCCGAAGCCGAGGGTCTTGTCCATCAAGCTGGACCGCGCCTGCAAGGTCCAGGTGACGCCGATGGACTGCTCGAACAAGGAAAAGAAGATCGCGATGAAGAGGTAGATCACACCGAGACGCCCCACCAGCCGGGCGCCCCCCGCACTGAACACCTCGCGGAGCCACTGCTTGCCCGCCGGCGGCACGACGGCGAACTGGCGCCGGCCCATCCAGAACACCAGCGTGGCAACCGCCATCGCGATGGCGGGAACGCCGAACGCCCAGCGCGGGCCGGAGGTTTCGAGCAGCCAGGGGCAGAGCAGGATCGAGCCCAGCGCCCCGGCATTGATCGACAGGTAGAACCAGGAAAAGGCGCGCTCGATCAGATGCTGGTTCTTCGCCGTGAATTGGTCACCGACATTGGTCGAGACGCAGGGCTTGATGCCGCCCGTTCCCAGCGCGATCAGGCACAGACCGACGGCAAGGCCGGTCTGGCCGTCGAACAGCGCCAGCACCGCGCAGCCGGTGCTGTAGGCGATGGAGAAGACGATGATCGTCCTGAACTTGCCCCACAGCACATCGGAGATGACGGCACCGAGCATCGGGAACAGGTAGACGCCCGACTTGAACAGCGACTGCCACGCGGTAGCCTGCGCCTCGCCAAAGTGCAAGAACCGCACCATGTAGACCGCCAGGATCGCGTTGATGCCGTAGTAGCAGAAGCGCTCGGCGAACTCGTTGCTGACGATGTACGGAATACCCGCCGGCATGCGCTCGTTGCGGGCAGCGGCTGCATTGCTCATGGGGGTGGTCTCTTAGGAGTAAACGCGACGACTGTCACAGCCGCTTCGCAACGACCGGCAGCAGCACCGCGGTCGCCTGCGACTTGCTGCGCAGCACCGTGATTTCGGCTCTTCGGTAGTCGGCTGGCTTCGCATCGAAGATGTTCGGCACGAAGGTCTGCGGGTTTCGGTCGTACAGCGGAAACCACGACGACTGGATCTGCACCATGATCCGGTGCCCCGGCTGGAACACATGGTTCACATTGGGCAGTTCGAACCGGTACGTCTGCGGCTCGTCAGCCGGGATCGCGGCCGGATGCTCGAAGCTATGGCGATAGCGACCGCGGAAGATGTTCATCGCGATCGGCAACTGGTAACCGCCGTGGTCGGGATCGACGGGGTCCTTCGCCGGAAGCACGTCGATCAGCTTCACGACGAAATCGCCATCGGTGCCCGACGTGATCGCATGCAGGTCGGCGATCGGAATGCCCCGCACATGCAGCGGCTCGGCGAGCACCGCGGTTTCGTAGGTCAGCACGTCCGGCCGACCGTCCACGAACCGCTGGTCCTGCACCAGCCCCTGGCTCCAGGCTTCATAGGACTTTCCGACCGTGCCGGTACCGAGTTCCGCGAACGGATCGATCACCGGGCGCGGCAGATACGGCACCGGCTTGGCCGGATCGCTGCAATAGGCATCGCCGCCCTCGCTCTGCGTCGGTCGCTCGAATGTCAGGCCGAAGCCGCCATCCAGATAGAGCGGCCGCAGACCGGCGACGTACGTCTCATCACAAGCCGTCGGCCAATCCGGCAATCGCTCCCAGCGCTTCTCGCCGCTGTTGTAGGCGGTGACGCGCGCGAGATGGGCCGGCGGCCCGCCGCGAAGATGCTCGTCCAGGAACGGGAACAGGATCTCTTCGTGGTACTGATGCGCCGTGTCGGCATGCCACTGCATCGGCCCCAGCGACGGCGCCGTCTTCCAGACCTGGTTGTGATGCCAGGGCCCCAGCACCAGCCAGTTGTTGGCCTCGTACCCCGCGGCCTTCAGCGCGCGCCAGGCGTGGTTCGCGCCCCAGCTGTCTTCCTGGTCCCAGAAACCCTGCGTCCATAGCGTCGGCACTTTCGACGGCCGCTCGACCAGTCGCTTGTCGACCGCATAGGCCTGCCAGTACGCGTCATAGGCGGGGTGTTCCATCAGGCGCGCCACGAACGGCAGCTTGTCCAGCCCGTGTTCGCGGATGTAATCGCCGGCTGACCCGGCACGCAGGAACTCTTCGTACTTGTCGTGCGTCGCGCTCGGCGTCAGCGAGCCCACGCCGCGCTGCGCAGTCTGCAGGTGCAGGAACCCCAGCATCATCTGACGGAATGCGCCGTAGTGGAACCAGTCGTCGCCCATCCATGCGTCGATCAACGGCCCCGAAGGCACCGCGGCCTTGAGCGCCGGGTGCGGATCGAGCAGGGCCATCGCCGAGGTGAAGCCGACATACGAGTTGCCGAAGATGCCGACGCGGCCGTTGGACTCCGGCACGTTCTTGACCAGCCAGTCGACGGTGTCCCAAGTATCGGTGGAATGATCGGTGTCGGAGACGTTGAACGGCCCGCGCGCGGGTCTGGTGACGTGGTAGTCGCCTTCCGAATCATGCTTGCCGCGCAGGTCCTGCATGACGCGGATGTATCCGGCATGCAGGTATCTGTCCGACGCGATGCGCGGCCGGTAGGCGGCCGCGTTGTACGGCGTGCGCATCATCAGCATCGCCGCGTCTGTCGCGCCGTTCGGGACGTAGATGAAGGTCTTCAGCTTCACGCCATCGCGCATCGGGATCATCTCGACGCGCTCGGTGTATCCCTCGTTGACGGCCTTGACGGTAAAGCTTGCTGGAATGTCGCTCACATGATTTCCCCTACTGGAAGAGCATCCACAGGCCCATCGCGCCCATCAGGGATCCGATGGCTCTGCCGATGTAGATGCGCGAGACCGAACGGTCCAGAAAACGGGCGAGCATCTGGCCGCCGAACGCATACAGGTGCAGTGCGATCAGTTCCACGATCACGATCATCACCAACATCACCGTGAGCTGGAGCGCCAGGGGCTGCCTGGGATTCACGAAGGGCGGCAGCAGGGCGACGTACAAGGCCCACACCTTTGGATTGGTGACGGCTGTCGCGAACCCAAGCCCGGCCAGGGACAGCCGGGTCTGCGGAATCGGAAAGGACATGGCGCCCTTCTCCGGTGCGTTCTGCCAGGTCTTCCATCCCAGGAAGATCAGGTAGGCGCTGCCGGCAATCTTCAGGACGCCGAACAGCGCTGGCTGCATATGCAGAACCGCGGCAATGCTCAGCACCGCAGCCACGGCGACGCTGCCCATGCCGGCGAGTTCGCCCAGCATCATCCATTGCGTCCTGTGGATGCCGATCGTCGTCGCCAAGCTCATGCACAGCATCGAGCACAGCCCCGGGGTCAGCGAGACCAGCAGGCAGGTGGCGACGAAGGCGCCCAGCAGATGGGTGTCCACAGCGAGTTCTTCCGGGAGTGTTCAGGGCAGGCCGATGACGCGAGCGTCGCAGCCGACACAGGCCGTGCACCGACGCTCAAGCCCACCTATTGCCGTGTCGCCGCCTTGATGGCGTCGCGCAGGATCGAGAGCCCCAGGTCAATCTCATCGTCCGAAATCGTCAGCGGCGGTGCGATGCGGAAGACACCACCCATGCCACGCAGGTTGACGATGTTCATCGACAGGCCGAGCCGCATCGCGCAGTCGGTGATGCGCGAACCGAGTTCAGGCGCCGCCGCCTTCGACACCTTGTCGCTGACGATCTCCATGCCCAGCATCAGGCCGCGACCACGCACGTCGCCGACACAGTCGAACTCGCCCATGATGGATTCCAGCCCCTTGCGCAGACGGGCACCGGCGACACGCGCGCGACCGGCCAGCTGGTCGCGGGCCAGCACGTTGAGCACGGTCAGGCCGATGGCCGCCGGCAGCGGGTCCGAGACGTGTGTGGTGTAGAACAGGAAGCCGCGCTCGTGGCACAGCGCCTCGGTCTCCGCGGACGCCAGCACCGCCGCCAGCGGCAAGCCCGCACCCAGCGTCTTCGACAGCGTGAGAATGTCGGGCACCACGCCGTCGCGCTCGAAGGCGAACGTCGTGCCGGTGCGACCGATGCCGGTCTGCGCCTCGTCCAGCACCAGCATCATGCCGCGCTCCCTGCACTTGGCCTGCAGCGCAGCGAGATAGCCTTCGGGCAGTTCGAGGATGCCGCCGGAACTCAGGATGGGTTCGGCGATGAAGGCCGCCAGCGAACCCGTCGACTGGCGGTCGACCAGCTCGAAGCCGTAGTCGAGCTCGGCGCGCCAGTCGTACTGGCCGTTGTTGAGGAAGGTGGGGCGATAGGCGTTCGGCGCCATGATCGCCATGCCGCCGACGTTCATCGGCCCGTAGCCGCGGCGCCCGGCCGAGTACGTGGACGACGCCGCGCCGCCGGTCATGCCGTGCCAGGACTGGCCGAAGCCGACGACTTCGTAGCCACGCGTCGCCATGCGGGCCATCTTCAGCGCGGCCTCGTTGGACTCGGCACCGGTGCTCAGCAGCATCACGCGGTCGAGGCCCGGCGGCGCCAGTGCCGCGAGCGCCTCGGAGAGTTCGACGACCGGTTCGGACAGCATGCTGCTGTGGATGTGCGCGAGCTTGCCGATCCACTCGCCGACCGTGGCCGCGATCTCCGGATGGCTGTGCCCGAGGATCGCGCTCATCTGGCCGGACGTGAAATCCAGCAGCCGGCGACCGTCGGCGTCGTACAGGAACGAACCTTCGCCGCGCACCGGCACGAAATCGGCGAAGGTGCCGCCGTAGCGAATCATCGAAGCCGCGGCACGCTTCAGCAGCGGGTTTGACATGGAATCCATCCGTCGTTGATATGGTATTGAGCGCCGTCGTCAGACGGCTTCATTCGCGCACCACGGCTAGGACGTTGTCCGCCGGAGTGCTGTCGATGTACTTGCTGTAGGGGTCGGCGCCGACGAACTTTGGCTCGCGGTCGACGACCAGGTTCAACGTCTGCCTGCCGCTGCGCACCGGCTGGTGCTGCAGGAAGTAGACGCTGTCCGCGGTGAAGTCCGGCGCGCCGGGCTGCACGGCGAACACGCCGACGTCGATCACGGTCTCCAGCGGCGCTTCGGCCTGCACGCCCTTGCCGTCCGCGTAGTGCTTGCGCGCATCGATCTCGACGGCCACGTCCCACTTTCCATCGGGCCGCGGCGTCGCCTTGGCCTGCACGACCTTGAAGTCGTAGGTCGTGATCTTCTCGAACAGGTCGGCGATCAGCGGCTGCAGCTCGGGACTGGCCTGCTCGCGCAGGCGCCGCGTCAGGTCACGCGACGTCGGATAGGGCGGGCCCTTGAACGCGTAATCCTCGATCAGGGAACGCAGCGCACGGTTGACCGCTTCCTCCCCCATCAGGTCCTTGAGCAGGTACATGACCATGCCGCCCTTGGTGTAGCGGATGTGGGCCTGCTCCTCGACCTGCTCCAGCGGAACCTCGCCGGTGATGTCGCTGCCGCGGGCACGCAGGTAGTAGTCCAGCGACCAGCGCAGGAAGCCGTGGATCTCCGACGGCCCGTACATCTGCTCCATCACCATCAGCGCGGAGTACTCGGCGAGCGTCTCCGTCAGCACGGTTTGGCCCTGCATGTCGGCGCCGATGACCTGGTGCGCCCACCACTGGTGCGCGACCTCGTGCGCGGTGACGCGCGTCACACCGTCGTGACGCTTGCCCTGCGGATCGCCGAGGATGAAGCCGGCGGCCTCGGAGTAGGCGATCGTGCCCGGGTACGCCTGCGCGAAATTGCGGTAGGCCGGGAACTCGGCGATGCGCAGGTGCTTGAACTGGTAGGGACTGAAGTGCGTGGAGTAGTACTCCAGCGAAGCCTTCATTGCGCGCATCATCCGCTCGACGTTGTAGACGTGGTCCGGGTGGTGGTAGATCTCCAGCGCGACGTCGTTCCAGGTTTCGCGGCGTTCGGCGTAGCGCGCCGACAGCACCGTGAAGAAGTGGTGGATCGGCGCCGTGGTCTTGAAGTGGACCTTGCGTCGTGCGCCGTCGACGTCGTCGGCGACGCGCTCGCCCGGCGCGACCACGATTTGGTCCGCCGCCGCCGAGACCGTGATCTCGGCGTTGACCCAGTCGCTGTCCGGCCGGAAGTAGTGATTGCCGCGCGGGCCCTGGTCGTCGAGTTGCGGCGGGCGCAGTTCGTCGCTCAGGCCGTAGCGGCGGCGCGCGGTCCGGTCCTGCAGGGCATACAGGTTGTGCACGCCGAGGATCGGCGTGATCTCCCAGCTCGCGAGGAAGGTGCCGTTCTCGACGACGCGATTCTCGTTGCCGCCGTTGCGGAAGCCGCGCTGCTCGCGCACGGTCTCGAAGCGGATCTCCGCGGTCTGGCCCGGCTGCAGCGGCGAGTCGAAGCGGTAGATGCGGAAGTGCAGGTCGGGGATCTCCTTGACCAGCGTCGCGCCGGCCACTTCCAGCGCGCGCAACTGCAGGTCCGGAACCGCATCGGCGCCGAGCCAGCCTCCGCGCTCGAGCTGCCGCGCCCAGAACACGGGAATGTCGCTGAGCGGTTCGGCGGTCTTGTTCTCGACCACAAAGCGGCCGCGGGTGGTCACGCGCGGAACGTCAGTCTCGATGTCGATGTCCAGCGCCACATCAGTGATACGCGGCGGCGTCAACGACTTGTAGGCGAACAGCTGGCGCTCGTACTCGGCCGACCAGCGCTCGCTGTCCATCGCCGTACGCCACTCGTTGAGCACACGCGTGTTGTAGACCACCACGCCGCCGGCACCCACCATCACGACCGCCGCGCCCGCGAGCAGCCACGCGGAACGCCCCGTCAGGCGCGACGGCAGTTGCCGCAGCCGCTGACCCAGCGTGGCCGTGCCGCCGCGGCGCCACAGCCCGTAGGCCAGCAGCGCGAGGATCGCCGCGGCGCCGGTCCAGTACAGGCGGTACCACGCGGCGTAGCGCGCGAATTCGCCTTGCCCGTTCATGTCCGACAACGGCACCGGCGAGGTGCTGCCGAAGAGATAGAGATGGTCTTCCCAGCCGAGCTTCGGCAGCGCGATCTTCGCCGCGAGCAGCAGCAACACCACCAGCAGACCGCTGTACTTGTTGGGTACCAGCACCTGGATGAACACCGCGAGCACCGCGAACTGTGCCATCGTCACCAGCCAGGGCAGCAGGTACCAGGTCGCGTACTTGGCGAACTCGAAGTGGTAGAAACCCTTCAGCGCCTGCACCCCGATCGCGGCAACCGCGCTCAGCACCACCATCATCAGCAGCACGATGGCGATGGCGATGATCTTCGGCACCACGAACACCCAGTCGGCCGCCGGCGTGGCGCCGACGATGTCGTGCATGCGCCGTTCGCGGTCGCGCCAGACCAGCTCGCCCGCGTAGAACGCCGCGATCGCGAGCGGGATCATCCCCAGTTCCTCGGCCAGCGCATTCACCAGGATGCGCGTGACCGGCAGCGTGATGCTGACGAGATCGTCGCCGGCGAACCAGAGCACGATCAGGTTGTTGCCGAGCGCGATCGCCAGCAGCACCAGGAACACCGGGCTGCGCAGCACGCTCATCACGTCGAAGCGCGTCAGCGCGACCAGCGGCGCCCAGCCCAGCGAGCGCGTCGCCGGCGCGCGCGTGGCGCCGGCCTTCAGTAACGGCGACGGCTCATCGACCGTCACGGCAGCCGACGCGGCCTTGCGCGCGGCCTGCGGCGACTGGCCGGTGGCGCCCGCGCGGCTGAACACGCGCCAGGTCCAGGCCAACAGGGCACCGGCGACCGCGAGCCACAGCAGGCGGTTCTCGAGCAGCACGCCGGTCAGCGGTGCCAGTTGCGCATTGCGCTCGGTCGGCGACCAGTACTGCGTCAGCACCTTGAAGGCCGACAGCCCGAACGGATCCAGCAGCGCCGCCGTCGCCTGCACGTCCGGCTGGTTCAGGTAGCGCTGCGACAGCAGGTAGACCATCAGCAGCACGATGGCGGCGACGTAGGTCGATAACATCGACCGCGTCGTCGTCGCCAGCGCGAACAGGCCGGCACCGAGGATGAACAACGTCGGCATGCACAGCACGAAGTACGTATACAGATACGCCTCCACCCGGAAGGCGCCGACCGTCGCCGGGTCCAGCCACGGCATGGCGGCGGCGCTGATGGCGCCGATCGGCACGCTGAGGAAGACCAGACAGCTGGCGCCGAAGGCACCCAGGAAACGGCCGAACAGATAGTCGAACTTCGAAAGGCTGGTGGTGCGGATGATCGGCGAGAAGCGGGTCTCGTCGTCCCGCAGGATCACGTTCGAGACGAACGTGGTCAGGATGAAGATCGCGAAGACGCCCATGATCATGCCCATCTGCGCGACCGCGTAGGGCGAGTTGCGCACCACGTAACCGCCCCAGCCGACGCGCAGCGTGTCCGACAGCACCCACCAGAATGTCAGCCCGAAGAAGATCAGGCTGGTGATCCAGAAGATCGGCGTCGTCGCCTGGTACCGCAGTTCGAAACCTGCAACGTGACGGAGCATGTCGTCGTCTCAGACCGCGCGACGTCCGCTGAACAGCGTCGAGAAATACGCGTCCTCGAGGCTGGCTTCCGCCGCGACGAATCCTTCTCCGGGATTCGTGTCCGCGAGCACATGGATGTACGTGCGCCCGCCATAGAGGCGGGTGGCGATGACGTCGCAGGCCTCGCGGTACGCGTCGAGTTCGCGCTTATCGATGGTCTTGCGCCAGATGCGGCCGCGAACCGCCTCGATGAGTTCCCTCGGCGTGCCCTCGCGCACGATGCGACCGCCCATCAGCATGGCGGTGCGCTGACACAGCTTCGAGATGTCCTCGACGATGTGCGTCGAGAGGATGACGACCGTGCTCTCGGCGATCTCCGCCAGCAGGTTGAGGAAACGGTTGCTCTCTTCTGGATCGAGGCCGGCGGTCGGTTCATCGACGATCACCAGCCGCGGATCGCCCATCAGCGCCTGGGCGATGCCCCAGCGCTGGCGCATGCCGCCGGAGAACCCGGCGACGGCCTTGTCGCGCACCGCCCACAGGTTGACCTTGTGCAGCAGCGCCTCGACCACCTCGCGGCGCTCGGCACGCTGCGCATAGCCCTTAAGCACAGCGATGTGCTCGAGCATCTCGTAGGCGGACACGCGCGGATAGACACCGAAGTCTTGCGGCAGGTAGCCCAGCGTTCGACGCAACGCCTCAGGATTCTCCAGCACGTTGATCGAATCGAACTGGATGGCGCCCGATGTCGGAACCTGCAGCGTGGCGATACAGCGCATCAGCGACGACTTGCCGGCACCGTTGGGCCCCAGCAGGCCGAACATGCCGGGCGGCACCTCAAGCGAAACCGAATCCAACGCACGCGTGCCGTTCGGATAGGTGTGGCAGATGTTGGAGATCTTGAGCACAGCAGCCCTCTACGAGTTGCAGCGGCCTTGCCGCGATTGGCGGGTTGGGTCGAGTAGGTCGCGCCGCGGCCTCATTGCCGCAGCGGGAATGGCGCACCGATGGCGTCCGCGGCGATCTCCGTCGCGGAGAACGGGAAACGGTGGAGCTGCTTTTTCGAGAACTCCCGCGTCTGGTCGGCGTAGTGCGGCGACGCCGGGTCGCTGGACTGCGAATACGTGAGGTTCGCCTTCGCGACCGGGCCGTCATCGTCGAAGGTCACCGACTGCACGTAGCTGGCGCCGAAGATCACCAGGTAGCCGTCGCCGCCGGGCACTGTTTTCGTGTAATTGAGCGTGCCGCCGGACTGCAGGCCGGAGATCGGGATGCGTTCGTCGCCGCGCACGGCGAACTGCGCGACGGACAGCGGCGCATCAGCGGCCAGGCCCAGCTTCTTCATCTCGTCTGCAGCGAGTCCCAGCGCTGCCAGCAGTTCGTCGGCGATCTTGCCGTCGGTGACCAGATCGCGTGGCGTGTTGATCATGTCGTCCGGATCGAACGGCACCTTCCAGATGTCGGCACGACTCGCGACCTTGAGCCAGAACTGGTTGAACAACATCGCGCCGCGGCTGTCGAGCTCGGCCTTGCCGTCCCACTTCGCCAGCGCCGCGCAGGCCTCGGCCGGCGCGCCAAGCCTCGCCTGCGAGCGATTGCAGAGCTTGAGCAGCGCCGGCCGCGCGATCTCGTCGACGAGCACCTTGTTGCCGAACATCGTCTGCGCGGCGACGTCGAGGTCGAACTTGCCCGCGTCCAGCACGCGGCGGATCTCGGCGATGCCGGAGCGCGTACGCAGATTGCCGAGGCCCGGATCGCGCCCCATGATCGGACCGAGTTGCTGCAGCGCCGCCGGATTCGACCAGCGATAGGTGTCGTTGCTGTTCTGCACGTAGTCGCGGCGGTACAGCGTCGCCATCTGCGACGCCGGCAACAGACCCGGTTCGGCCGCATCCGGCGATTGCGCCCAGGCACAGTCGGCGCGACTGCCGTCGAGCACGACGAGCTCCTGCAGCATTCCCGGCAGGCGCGCTTCGATGCCGCCACAGGACGCGAGGCGCTCGGCCGAAACGTTCGGCACCGCGGTGATGTCCGCGTATAGCGCGTCGCCGTGACGATCCGCAGCCATCGTGTTGATGAACGGCGCGCCGAGATACCGGGCGAGCGCGTCGCGGATGTCCCGCACCGTCTTCGCGCGCCCCATTGCCAGCCAGGTGTCACCGGTGCGGATGTTGCCGCGGTTGGCATCGGCCAGCGCGTAGGCGGTCTGCTTCGTCCATTCGTACTTGCCCGGCAGCGACATGAGCGGGCCGTAGCGCGTTACATAGAGCGTGCGCACGATCGGCGCGCCGTCCTGGTTCTCGATACGGATCTCGCGACGCGTCATCGCCTCGCGCCGGCCATCCACGATGTAGGCCGTCGCATCGGCCGGATCGAGCGCCAGCTTGTACAGCGTCATATGCGCGGCCATGTCGACGGTGTGCGTCCAGGCGACATCGCGGTTAAATCCGATGCCGATGTACGGCAGCGTCACGATCGCCGCCCCGGCGACATCGATCCGCCCCGGAATCGTCAGCTGCATCTCATAGAAGCGATTGGTGCCAAGCCACGGGAAGTGCGGATTGGCCAGAACCAGGCCCTTGCCGTTGGTCGTCGCCTCGCCACCGAAGGCCCAGCCGTTGCTACCCGGCAGCGTGACGTCATCGATCGACGGCAACGCCACGGCGCTGAGCCTGACGGCATCCGTCGGCGGTGCGGCGTTGGCGATCTGCGCCGCGAACATGCCCGACGACGACTGGATCGCGAAGGCATTGAGTGACAGCAGCACGTCATCGCTGGTGATCTCGCGCACCCACGGCTGGCCGGCACACGCAGCCGGGAGTGCATCCTTGTGATCCTTCAAGTAGCGGTTGTAGCCGGCGACCCAGCCATCGACCAGATCGCGATAGTCCGACGAGCGGCGCGCGAAGGCGCTGCGCATCGCCGGCAGGTCGGACACGGCAAGGTAATAGATGTCGCTGTCGACATTCTTGCCGGGCACCAAGCCGATCACGGTCTTGCCGTTTGCGCCGAAGAACTTCGAGCGCTGGCCGGTGTAGCTCACATAGGCATCGGCGAGCAGGCAGAGGTTGTCCTGCGCGCGCGTATAGCCCGCACCAAAACCGAGGCCGCGATAGTCCGCCGCCTGGATGTGCGGAATGCCGAACGTCGTGCGTGTGATCGTCGCCTCGAACTTCACGCCGGTCTGCGGTGGAAGGCCGGCACAGGCAGACAGCGCGATCGTCGCAGCCACCGTCGCGGCCACGATCAGAGCGCGGGAAAGCGGAAGGGTCTTCATTGGAACTCCGCACCGATGCGCAGCACGATGCTGCGCGGACGTGTATAGCCGACCGACCAGTTCTGCCCGTCTAGGGCAGTGTCGTCTTCCTCGTTCTGCTCCGAGGAGACGATTTTTCTCTCGTCGGTGATGTTGTTCACGATCAAGCCGAAGCTGGGCGAGAACGACAGATCGGGGCGCGTCAGCGTGAAGTTGAGGTTGAGCATGTTGCGCTCCTCGATTCGTCCCTTGTGCTGGACGCTGCCCCAAGAGCGACCGGTGTGCGAATACTGCAGTGCCGTATTGGTGTTCCAGACGTCGCCGAGCGTGCGGAAGTAGTTGAGTGTGGCCGCCGCCTGCAGATACGGCGCGTTCGACATCTGGGAACCCTTGGGCACGGTGTTGCGGTCGCTGTCCTGGAACTCGGTTGCGGTTCTGGAATCGAGGTAGCCACCGCTGGTCTCCAGCGACAAGCCGTCCACCGGCGTCAGGTAGCGCAGGGACAGCTCGACACCCTTCACTTCCACATCGCCTACGTTGTCGATGTAGGCCTCGGCCGGCGGCGCGGTCTGCGAAACCTGCGCTTCGCTCCACTGCTGGTAGTACGTGGTCAGGTCGGCGCGCAGCGTCCGTTCGAGCCAGTCGGTGCGGACGCCGAGTTCATAGCTCCAGAGCGCGCTGGACTTGTAGGTCGGCGGCACGGTCGAGTTCGGATTCGGAATCGCGACGGCGTTGACGCCGCCGTACTGGAATCCTCGCGCCACGTTGCCGTAGACCAGAACGTCGTCGGTCGCCTGCCAGGTCACGGCGACTTTCGGGCTGAAACCTTGCCCTTTGACACTGAGGTCTTCGACCGTCTGCGCCGACCGGTTGGTCAGAAACGGCAGCAGGCCGGCCGTCGTCGACACGCCGCGCACTTCGGTCTGGAACAACCGCCCACCCACGGTAACGTTGACCGGGCCGAAATTTCGGGTCAGCTCGCCGAACAGGGCGGACTCGCTGGCCTCCAGCGGGTCGAGCGACTGGTTGCCGAGCGAGACGCCGTTGTCGGTCACGACGATGTCGCGGATGGCTGGCGGCAACAGCGCCAGCACGCCGTTCAGTCCGAGCAGTCCCGGCACCGCGGTGTAGATGTCCGAGCGGACCGCCGCGTCGTAGTTGCTGTAGAACGCGCCGATCTGCCAGGTCCAGTCGCCTCCGTCCTGCGACATCAGCCGGAACTCCTGCATCAACCCGCGCGCTTCGACGTTGCGCTTGGCCTTTGCGACGCTGATGCCGGCCTCACCGGCGTTCGACAGCAGACTGAACGACGACTCGATGTCGAACTGGTTCTTCTTGTTCTGGTAGGCGGTCAGCGAAACCAGCATGCCCCAGTCGAAGCGATAGCGCACATCCAGCGACGACAGATCGAAGTAGCGACGGGTCGGCGATGGTGTCGGTGCGTCGTAGCGCGTGTAGTCGGCGTCGAAGTTGGTGACGAAGAAGGCTTCGTCAGCCTCACGTTCTTGGGCCGCGTACAGCGCGCTGACGGTCAGCCGGTCGCTCGCCTCCCAGAACGCCATCGCGCGACCCGACCATTTGCGCGCATCGTCCGCGTCCTGCTTCTGACGCGCCGGATTGTCGATGTCGATGACGCCGGGACGGTGTTCCTTGACGCCCGAGAGGCGAAACGCCAACGACGTGCCGACCGGCACGTTGAGCGCGGCGCCAAACGTGGGCGCGGCGCCACCGTCCTTGACCGACACCCACTCGGCGAACGCCTTGCCCTGCCACATCATCAGCTCCGGCGTGCGCGGCACGTAGCGGATGATGCCGGCCAGCGACGAGGCGCCGAACAGGCTGCCCTGCGGCCCCTTCAGCACCTCCACCGTCTCCAGGTCCCAGGTGTCCGGATCGACGACGGTATAGCTGCCGATCGGATCACCCAGCGGCACGTCGCCGAACAGCGTGCCCACGGTCTGATTCGTGGTGTTGTCGGGGGCGATGCCGCGGATCACGATCTTGCGTGCGCTGGTGACCGCCACGTCCTGAATCTGCAGGCCGGGCACCTGATCGACGAAGTCCTGAAGCTCGCGCGCGCCTTGCTGCTCCAGTTTCTGGCCGGTCAGCACGTTGATGCTGCTGGGGATGTCGCGCAGCGCCTGGCCACGCTTGGTCGCCGTGACCACGATCTCGTCCAAACGCGTGGCCTCCGGCGACTCCAGCAACGGCATCTGCGTCACGTCGTTCGACAGCGGCACGACGGCAATCGTGTCGATCCCTTCCGACGAGGTGGCGGCGAGGTCCTTCGGCTCCGGCGCTGCGCTCTCGGCGTACTCGGAATCGGAGGCCTCCGGCCCGGAGCCGAACATGGATTCTGCCGAAGCGTCTTCGCCCGCCTCCATCTCCTGAGTCTCGGCCGACGGCTCGAACGCCTGCGCGAGCGCGGGCGGTGCCAGGGCGGCGCAAACCACGAGACCCAGCACACCGTGCCGCAGCGCGGGGCTCAGCTGAAAACTACGAGCCCCATCCTCGTTCTTCGTCGAACTCATAGCCAGTAACTTGCCCAAGGGATAGACGCGTGCTGCATGCAGCCAGTGCACGACCGAGATCGAAGCTACCGAAATCGAAGACACTCTTAAATCTAATAGTTCTAATGCGATCCATAACATCTTGTTATGGTCTCGAACGAAGCTACTTGCGCTTCGCCGGCGCCTCGAGCGCGCGCTCGGCGCAGGCCGCATCCTGTTCGGGCGCCGAACCTGACACGCCAATGGCACCGGCGGGCGCCTTGTCCGCATCGGCAAACGGCACGCCACCGGCGATGGTGGTGAGCTGCAGGATCAGGAACGTATCGCGGGTCGGTGCATCCGATGCCGCGGCCTGCGCCAGCAGCGCCGTGGGCACGTTGAGACGCACCGCAGTCCGCGCTTTCAGCAACGCGGCTTCGGCGGTGGCGGTGGCCGCGCCGGGCTGACGCTTGAACGCAATCAGCGCACCCGAGCCGTCGACCACGCCGACGCTCAGCGGCGGCAGCTTCTGCAAAGCGGCGTACTCCAGGCATCGAGCGATCATGCGCTCGGCATCGGCAAGACTCCCGCCCCCGCCCGCCTGCGCGATCGCGACACCGGGAACCGCAACGATCGCAGCGCCGGTCAGCAGCGCGATACGGAGATTGTTCACGGCGGAATTGCGCATCATGGTGAGGTACCGGTGGTGTTGGAGGTGGATTCGGGAGCCGGCGCAACGGCCGGCTCAGGGGAATGACTCGTCGAGTTCGATACCGGCAATTCGCGCTCGTACGCCTGCCAGGCGTCGTCGATGATGGCGGCAAGGATCGACACCGTGTCCTGCTTCGTCAGCAACCCCTTGAACGAGCCCATGCCACGACTGGCGCGACTGCCACCTAGCACGATGTCGTCGAATTCCCGGTAGGTCTTCTCGTCGATACGCCGCAGGTCCGGCACCGTGCCGCTCGCAGCGCTGTTGTTGTGACAGTGGCTGCAGTGGCGCTTGAGCAGGTCCATGCCGCGCGCGATCGTTTCGACAGAGCCGACGCGCTCGGCAGGCGGGCGGGCGAACGCCGCCGTGCGGACGACTTCGGCCGGCAGCGGCACCGCCCCACCTTTCAGACGCAGCACGATGAGCTTGCCGGCGTTGCCGTAGCGATGCGCGGCGGTACCTTCAGGGAAGGTACCGCCGAGCGCGCCGCCGAATCCCGCCATGACCGCGACGTACTGCTGGCCGTCCAGTTCGTAGGTCATCGGTGCCGCCATGATGCTGACGCCAAGGTTGATCGCGGCAAGCGGCTCGCCGGTATCGGCCTTGTAAACATGCAGGAAGCCGGTGGAGCGGCCCTGGAACACCAGGCCGCTGGCGGTCGTCATCGCGCCACCGCCATTCCAGATGGCGTTCATCTGCCCCACCCATCGATCGGAGGTCTCGACCTGCCAGGCCACCTTGTTCGCCACCGGATCCCACGCCCGCAGGTAACCGCGGATCGTGGTGTCCGGCTGGCCCTTGGCGAGCTCGGCCAGCGTCGGCTGCGCGCGCGTGGCTTCGGGGCTCATGCCCCAGTCGATACTGCCGTCGATCGGAAAGCTGTACAGAGCACCGAGATTGATCCCGCCCTTCTGGTACTTGAACGGCTCCTTCGGCACCCAGAACACCGCACCCATCTCGATCGTCGGGATATAGACCAATCCGGTCTGCGGATTGAAAGCCATCGGATGCCAGTTGTGCCCACCGGCAGGGCCAGGAAACACCAGGCGCGGTTCCTTGAAGTAGTCCGCCTGCCCGCTCTCCACCGGACGTCCGGTTTTCAGATCGACATGCGAGGCCCAGGTGACCGGGACATAGGGCTTGGCGGAAAGCAGCTCGCCGCTCACGCGATCGAGCACGTAGAAGAACCCGTTCTTGGGCGCCTGCATCAGCACGCGTCGCTCGCGACCGTCGATCTGCAGCTCGGCCAGAATCATCTTCTGCGTCGCGGTGTAGTCCCACTGGTCGCCCGGCGTGGTCTGGTAATGCCAGACCAGGCGACCCGTGCGCGCGTTCAGCGCGAGAATCGAGGAGACATACAGGTTGTCGCCGCCGCTGGGACTGCGCAGCTTGCGCGGATATAGCGCCGAATTGCCGACGCCGACATAGAGGAGATCGAGATCCGCGTCGTAGGCCATGCCGTCCCATACCGTGCCGCCGAGGCCGACCTCCCAGAAAGAGTTCGGGTCCCAGGTCTTCGCGGCGGCTTCCAGTTCAGGGTGCTCGAACGGCCCCTCGGCACTGGCCGGCACCGTGAAGAAGCGCCAGCGCTGCGCACCGCTGTCGATGTCGTAGGCGGTGACGTAGCCGCGCGCATCCAGCTCGGCGCCGGAATTGCCGATCACCACCACATCGCCAGCGATGTAGGTCGAACCGGTGATGGTGTAGCCGCGCTCGTGGTCGACGATCGTGTCGACTTGCCAGGCCACCTTGCCGGTCTTGGCATCGAGCGCGATCAGGCGGCCATCGATCGAGGCCACGAACACCCGGCCCCTGGCGAACGAAAGGCCACGGTTAGTGATGCCGCAGCACACCTTGCTGGTGATGGCGTTATCGACCTTGGGGTCGAAGGACCACAGCGCCTTCCCAGTACGGGCATCAAGCGCGTGGACAAACCCCCAGGGCGCACTGGCGTAAAGGACGCCATCAACGACGATCGGCGTCGAAGCCTGGCCATGCGTGGTGGCCAGATCGTAGCTCCAGGCATAACCCAGATTCGCGGCGTTCGCCGCATCGATCTGCTTCAGCGGAGAGAAGTAGGTCTGCGCCGCATCGTGTCCGCCCGTCAGCCACTCCGAACTGATAGCGTTGGCAGCATCGCCGGACTCATTCTTCTTGCAAGCAACAGTTGAGACTATCGCTAGCACGAGACCGGCGACGAACATGCGAGACCGCATCGGGGAACTCCGGAACGTTCGATGACCAACCCCGACGCGCAGGTGGGGCCCTGAAAGCCCATTCTGCCCACGACCTGCAGCCTGACAATCTAATAATCGTTATGTGTCACTTCACATTTTGTTATGGCCAATCCCGACATGGCACCTAGCGACCGTTCCGTCTATAGCGTGGGCAGTATGGACCGGATTTCCGCTTCAAAACTGCGCAGCAGCGCAGACGAACTGCGCCGCGCGGTCTTGATCGTGATGCCCACCGATGGCAACGCCGGGAGGCCGCTGGACACCGGCAGCACGGTGAGGTCGGGAGGTACAGCGTACTGGGTCAGCACCGCAATCGCCTGCCCAGATCGCACCACGGAAATGAGGCCCGCCACGCTGCCGCTTGCATACGCGATGCGGTACTTGCGACCCGCGCGCTCCAGGCGCGAGATTGCCGCCTGGTGATTCATGTCGTCGGGATCGGTGAGCGCCAGCAGCAGCGGATCGCGCTTGTGCGCATCCCCACCCTGCGCACCCACCCACACAAACTGTGCCTTGCTCAGGAATTCCCGATTGGGGTTGTCGGCCTCCGAGATAATGGCAATGTCCAGCGTCTGCTCCCGCAGCTTCTCGATCAATTGCGCGGTCGGCGCACAGATCACCTCGATGACCACCTGCGGATGACGGTTTGAGAACCGGCGCAGCAGGGTCGGCAGAAAGGCGTACGCGTAATCCTCCGGCAGGCCCACCCGTAGTTCGCCAGAAAGGCTTTCGCCGCGCAGCACGCCGACCGCCTCGTCGTGCACGCGCAGGATCTGCTGCGCGTACTGATACAGCCGCTCACCATGCGCGGTCAGCGTGATACCGCGTCCGCTCCGGATCATCAAGGTCTGCTCGACCTCCGCCTCCAGACGTTTGACCTGCTGGCTCAAGGCGGCCTGCGAACGGCCCACGCGGTTAGCCGCGCGCACCATCACGCGGGTCTCCGCGATGGCGACGAAGTGTCGCAGCAGATCGATATTCAGTCGGGTACTCATCGGAAAATCAACCAGGCTGGAAAGAACGTTTCGAGATCGTTACTGGGTGGTGGCATCCAGCCACCGGGCGCGCTTTACTCTACCGATGCCGGACGGACGATGCGTGCCCGCAAGGGCTTCTGGCATGATCGCGACCATCACAGCGGGATAAAAACGGGGAGCCAAGCAGCCATGAATCCATCCACCTGGCCGCGTCTTGTGGGCGCGTTTCTGGTCGCACTGACGCTCGTGGCATGCGATGCCGGCAACGATCAGGCTCAGGCCGCGCCGGATCCGAACGATACGTCGAGCGATCCGCCGAACGAGGGCGTGATTCTCGTCTCGGAGCTCCTGCACATGGTCGAACGCAGTGGCCTGTACTCGCTGCCGACCGACCCCGCCGAGATCATGAGATCGATCACGACGCTGCCCCAGGCGTTGGGCAACATCTTGGCGATGCATCTCGGGCGGCTTTATCCGACACCGCAGGAGCTCATTCCCGGCGTCGGGCCGTTGGTGGATCTGCTGCAGGCGCGCGCCGAACTGCTGCTGAGCGGCAAGCAGCCCGAGAGGCTGATCCAGGACACCCTGGATGGCGAGCTCTCGATCCTGTTGCTGCCGCTGGAAGCCACTACCGTCATCGTGGTGCTGCCGACCCAGGTCGTGAAAGCAGACCCTGCAGCCGTCGGTCTGCCGGAAGCGCCCATGGACCTGAGTCAGATCACCTACGAGGTGAACGGCCGCACCCGCACCGTCGATGACTTCATGCAGAGCGGGTCCACGAATGCCATCGCGTTCATGCACGATGGCCGATTCATTTACGACGACTACCAGAACGGCTTTACCCCCACCACGCGTCACCACATGTGGTCGGTCACCAAATCGGTCACCACCTCCCTGGTCGGCATCGCGGTCGAAGAGGGCCTGATTGCCTCGATCCATGACCCGATCAAGCAGTACATCCCCGAGGCGGCCGACACCGTCTGGGAGGGCGTCAGCATCGAAGATCTGCTGCAAATGGAGTCAGGCACCTACTGGGTCGACGTGCCGGTGCACCAGCCCGAGCAACTCGTGCTGATGGGGGTCGACTATCACACGAACGGCTTGATCGGGATGACCCGCGACGAGTATCTGCTGCGGCTCACGCGCACCTCGCCCCCGGGCGAGTTCCACCGCTACAACAGCGGCGATGCGCAGATGCTCGCCTGGTTGCTGGAGCGTGTGTACCAGAAACCCTATGCGCACATTCTCTCGGAGAAAATCTGGCGGCCCGCGGGCATGCAGAACGATGCGCTGGTCATGGTGGACCGCCTGGGTCACAGCTTCGCGTCGATGGGATTGCACGCAACGCCGAAGGACATGCTCCGGTTCGGCGAACTGCATCGCAACGGCGGTCGCAGCGTCGATGGCAAGCAGATCATCCCTGCCGCCTGGGTCGCGATGTCACACCACTACGACAAGTCCACCGGCGGCGGCCCGCGCGGTTACATGTGGCCGCACTGGGGCGGCGAGACATCCGGCAACTACACGGCAGAGGGCTACGGGCACCAACACGTGGCCGTGGCGCCGTCCCTTGATCTGGTCGGCGTTCGTTTTGGCAACGATCCGGTTGAAACGATTGCGCATGACGAGTGGGAAGCCCTGCTGACTGCCGTGGGCACCTACCTCGAGACCGGCGCCGCGAAGTAAGGCCCGCTACCGGCGGACATCAAGGCCGAGGCGAGTTCCGACGGCGCCGGTTATAAAAGGTTGGCGCGCCCGGCAGGAGTCGAACCTGCGACCACCCGCTTAGAAGGCGGGTGCTCTATCCGGCTGAGCTACGGGCGCTCGAGGGGCCGGTAGTTTAAAGCGCGCGCTGCCGATGCGCCCCCTGATTGGGGGGCTGCCCGGTTTTGTGAACTCGCGCACAGTGGCCAGCATTCCACGAACTGATCGGGACCATGCTGACCCGACGCCGAACCCACATGCCCCTGGCCACCGACGAACGCAGTCGCATCGCACGCGACCTGCGCGAGGATTTCGGTGCGCGTTTGTTGAATCACCTCCGGCGCACCGGCGACGACGCCAGCGCCGCCGAGACGCGCGTGATGCTCACCGAACTGCGCAGCCTGCTGGATACGCTCGATCCGCGCCGCTTCCTGCTGGGCGAGTGCGTGAATGAGTGGCACACCGCCCTCAGCGAGCTCTGTGCCGAGCACCAGATCGAACTGCGCTGGAATACCCCAGTACGCTGGCCTGCCCTGGCCTTGAGTCCGATACAGCGCTGCAATCCGCTGCTGATTCTGCGCGAGTTCATCCGCAATGCCGCTCTGCACTCGCAGCCCGCTGCGATCGACATCCGCTTGCGCCGGCAAGGCGATGTGGTTGCGATCCAGGCCCGTCACGACGGCCTGAAAGCACCGCCACAGCATTGGCAGGCCGCCCGGGGCCTGCGTATGACCGTACTGCGCACCCAGGATCTACGCGGCGAACTCGAATGGTCGATGCCAAGCGCCTCACAGCTGCAATTAGACCTGCGCTTTGCCGTCGCCTAATCTGCGTCGCATGCAATACGGACTTGTGGTCGAGGACCTGCCGACCCCCGCGCAATGGCTGGTGGGCGTGCTCAACGAGGCGTTTCCCGGCATCCAGACCGAAAGCGCGGCCACTTTGGCCGCCGCGCGCGCCGCGCTGGGCCGCCGCCCGCCGGATATCGCTCTGGTCGATCTGGGTCTGCCGGACGGCTCCGGCGTCGACCTGATCCGCGATCTCGCCGCCCGTCACAGTGCCTGCCAGATCATTGTCACCACGATCTACGCCGATGACCGCCACCTGTTTCCGGCCCTGCGCGCCGGCGCGACCGGCTATTTATTGAAGGATCAGCCGCAAGAGAAGGTCGTCGCCTCGCTGCGCGGCATCGCCAGCGGTGAGCCGCCGCTGTCGCCGGTCATCGCGCAGCGTCTGCTGCGGATGTTCGGCGCGCCGGCCGGCACCCCCACCGATCCCGACGTGCGGCTATCCAACCGCGAGCGGGAAACCCTGGTGCTGATCGCCAAGGGCTACAAGCTGCCGGAGGTGGCCCAGCAATTGGGCGTCACCCGCAACACGGCGGCCGGCTTCATCAAGTCCATCTACCGCAAGCTCAACATCTCCAGCCGCGCCGAAGCGACCCTGGAAGCCGCCCGTCTGGGCCTGGTCGATCCGCACCTGTAGCCCCAAGCATTGTTCACCGGGCGCCACCCCCCTATAATCCGCGCCCGCGCCGAAATAGCTCAGTCGGTAGAGCGACTGATTCGTAATCAGTAGGTCGCAGGTTCGATTCCTGTTTTCGGCACCAAAGCTTTAACGACCAAGGCCGCTCGCGCGGCCTTTTTCGTGCCCGCGCAAGACACCTGTACGTGTTCATCGCGGAAAAGATCCTGCGGCGCTCGAGCGGAGGCGAAAGCCTCAATCTGTCCCTATTTAACGCTCCCCGCCTGACCGTTTATCGCCTTTCGTCTACCGCTCAGCGGCACCGAGCCGAGCCTCGCCCCCGCTTCATGCACTTTGGCATGCAGAAGCAGCACCCCGTGGGATCGCAGGCGCGCGCTCGGGGGCTGTCAGAAAAGAACGAGGGGACAAGGGGTGAATCAACGCCGGGCTCAAGGCATCGATTGGCTTGCCGTCTGTCGGCGGCTCCCTGCCGTCCGTCAGCCGCAGGACCTGCTGAGCGACAGATCCGCACGTAAGCTGCTCGGCATGGCAAACCAGCGGGGATTCACATTGCTTGAGCTGCTGGTCACGATCGCAGTCGTCGGCATCTTGCTCGCTTGGGGCCTTCCCAACCTGCAGTTCGTTCTGGCCAACAATCGCCTGGCAACACAGTCCAATGCCTTCATGACCTCATTGGCGCTTGCCCGGTCGGAAGCAATGAAGCTCGGCGTTCCAGTCACGCTCTGCAAGAGCGCGGATGGCGCTAGCTGCACAACCAGCGGCGGCTACCAAAGTGGGTGGGTGGTCTATGCGGAGAACACCGGCGCCGCGCCCGGAACCTTAGAGACCAGCGGGGTGACCTATGCGGCCGGCGCCACGTCTCATGTTGCGCCGATTCGGCCCGCCAGCGGTCCGATTGTCGCGGTCGGTGTGCCTGTGCCCGCCGCAGTCACCTCCGCGCCTGATGAGATTGTTTCCATTACCGCCGCCTTGGGCGGGGACAACACCCTCACCGGCAACAATAACGTCGTAAACCGCATTACGTTTAACTCGCAAGGGATGACGACTTCTCTGGGAACGTTCACGCTCTGCGACAAGAAGCGCTCAGGCTACAAGCGCGAAATCGCCATCAATAGAACCGGGCGGGCGCAACTCACGCGGTTCGAAGGGAACGGCGGCACATGCTGACCACCCAGCATCACCATGGCGGCTTCAATTTGATTGAGGTCATGGTCGCACTGGCCGTGCTTTCAATCGGGCTGCTCGGGATCGCAGCGTTGCAGATACAAGGAGTTCGCTTCAATTACGGGTCCTTCTCGCGCTCTCAGGCAATCATGATTGCCAGTGACTTCGCCGAGCGCATGTATGCGAATCGTCCCGCGATGCTGAACGGCAACTACTCCGGCTTCGATTCAAATGCGGTCAACTGCAGCAACGCGCCATCCCCAATCTGCGGACCACAATCAAACGTCTCGACCCCCGCGGTCTGCAGCACGGCACAGATGGCGACCTACGACAGATTTGTCGCCAGCTGCGGGTACCCCATAACAGGTGGACGCTACGGCGGCGTTCGAGATCTCCTGACTGCGGGGCGCCTACGCGTCAACTGCGTGGATGCGGCGGATGCGGACGTGGCCTGCACGACGAGTCGCATCCACCGAATCCTGGTCAACTGGGAAGAGCGCGGCACGGATGGCGCTGGTGAAACCGACATTCAGCAGGCAGAGTTCCGGATGGTGGTGCAGCCATGAGAGCCATGACCACTGCTCGCCGAAACAGAATCAAGGGCCTTTCGTTAGTTGAATTGATGATTGCCATGGTCATCGGCCTGATTCTGATGGCGGGCCTGGCGCAGATCCTGCTTTCCGGCAAACGTTCGTTTAACACGCAAAGCGGCCTTGGAACGCTGCAGGAAAGCGGCCGATTCGCTCTGTTCTTCCTGCAGCGAGACCTCAGCATGGCCGGCTTCCCGAGAGAGGTAGGCCCGTCGTCGCTAGAACCTTCGGTCAATTCGTTCATCGTGGCCAACACCACCAACGGTCCCAGCGGCACATCGGATCAAGTTGAGGTCAACTTCAACTCAGACCCCGCCGTGCCGTTCTCGTATCAGGACTGCTTGGGACAGTCGTCCCAAGTCGCATTCAGCGGAGGCTGCGCGGATGGCAGCAATCCCGGCACCGCCAACGGCGGCAACTGCTCTTGGCGAGTGACCAACCGCTACTTCGTTCAAAACGACGCCCTGATGTGCTTGGGAATTGGCAATGCGATTGCCCAACCGATGGTCAACGGCGTGGAGAGCTTCCAGATTCTCTATGGCGTTGATACCGATGGCGACTCCTACGCGAATGTCTACCGCCACGCCGGTCAAGTTGCTGCCGCAGACTGGGCGAACAATGTCGTCTCCATGCGGGTCGCCGTGCTGCTGAACTCGCAGGAGACAATCGCGGACAGCGACGATACCCAGCAGTATGCAATTCTGGATGCCCCTCCCATTACGCCGATCAATAACGTCGCCACACCCGTTAACGAGCTCAGGATGCGCCGCCGCGTGTTCACCACCACCATCGAACTGCGTAATCGCACCCAATGATTCACGCACGCATACAGCGCGGCAAGCAAGCCGGCGTCGCACTGGCGGTCAGCCTGTTCTTGTTGCTGGTTCTGACGATCATTGGCCTGACCGCCGTTCGCATGACCACGTTGCAGGGCCGCATGGCGGCCAACTATCAGTTTCAGAACCTGGCCTTTCAGGGCGCTGAGAGCGTGATACGTCGCGTGGTGGGTGAGGTGCGCGCCGAGGTGAATCCACCCACGGGCGTGACGCAGAACATCCTCATCTCGGCCATCTCCTCGACATCGCTCGCCACGGCACCCCAACGCAACTTCGCCATCAACACCACGAACGTCAACGTCGCGGCCAATGCTGTGGTCACCTATCAGGGCCAGTCTCGCGCTGACGGGTACTCCATGCGCGCCGGAGAAGGCATCGTCGCTCACCGCTTCCAGATCACGGCCAATAGCGCGGTGCCGAACGTCAACGTTCAAGCAGAACACCAGCAGGGCATCTCACGTATCGGCCCGGGCTTCTGAGCCCAGGCCGTTCTGTAACCAGGGGTATCACCATGACAGTCCTCACCAAGACTTCCTCCCGCCGCGCTGGGCTTTTCGCCATGGCCTTCCTGTACGGATTGGCGGGCATGAACGCCGCCTGGGCAGAGGACTCCGAAATCTTCTTCCCTGAAGAAACGGACTTCGAGGAAGAAGGGGCGCTGAATCCCAACATCTTCTTCATGATCGATACTTCCGGATCGATGGGGCCGACCTCTGGAACCATCGACGGCAAGACACGCATGCAACGCCTGCAAACGGCGTTCAAGCAGATCATGGACGAGCTCAGCCCGAACACGAACGTCGGCTTGGGGAGATACTCCTATTTCGAGGGCGGCGCCGTTCTGGTCCCAGTCGCCAACATCGAAACCAAGGTCAAGGATGTCCTGTCCGAGGATATCGCCATATCGACCACGGCCACGGCCGGCAACGAGGCCTTCCAGAACATCGATGCGAGCAACAGCGTCACGATTGTCACCGGCGATCCGGTGCGCATCGGACGTGCGTCGACCACCAGCGGATCGAATCGCTACCGAACGGCTATCCGTTTCGAGGGTGTGAACGTACCGCAGGGCGCCACCATTAAGGCCGCCGCCATCGAGTTCCGCGCGCGGGCCAGCAATACAGAGAGCCTGACCGCAACCATACAGGTCGAGCAGGCTGATAATGCAGCCGCTCTTGCTGCCAGCGCCAACAACATCAGCTCGCGCAGCTACGGCAGCAACACAGTTAGCTGGAGCGTCGATAGCTGGACCAACGGCGAGCCCTACGCGACCGCCGACTTTGCCGCGCTGGCCGACAGCGTCGTCAAGCGCGCCGGCTGGTGTGGTGGCAATGCGATGCTGGTGTCGATCAACTTCAGCTCCGGCAGTACCGGCACGCGCGCTGCCTACAGCGCGGCGGGATCGGAGGTGGATCTGATTCCGGTGCTCAAGCTGACGGTGGACTCCCGCGATGCAGCCCTGGACACGGGGTGCAATGTGCGTGACCGCGCTGTTGTCGCCCAGGTCGGCGCCAGCACCGATGATGCTGAAGAACTGCCGCAAGATGTACGGCAAGAAGTTATTTTAGGAAACTGGACAAATTGGAGCTCCTGGACGAGTTGGTCGAGAGTCGGCAGTCGCTACTCAACCAATAGTGCCTGCAACAACGCGCCTAGGCCCGAGGAAGGTGTCACCGATAACGCGTTCGACGCGTTCGGCAACCCAACTGCACAGACCGATCGCGACTACCAGTGCAACAGCCGCTGGTTGGAAACCAGAACCAGGACTAGAAGCCGCTCGAGCACTATCAGCAATGTCAACTACCGCGCCATCGTTTCCGGTGAGACCACGCTAGACATCGGCACACCGCCCGGCGGTGCGCAAATTGTGGGCCTGCGATTCCCGAGAGTGAACGCACCCAAGAATGCCGAGATTCTGAGCGCCTACATTGACTTCGTCGCCGATGGCGCGGACACCAGCGGCGCCAGCTTTACCATCCGCGGCGAGAATGCTGCGAATCCTGCCGGCTTCACGACCAATACGTGCGATGCCAGCCCGGCCAACGGTACGCCCAACTGCAGCTACTTGCTGTCGGTGCGCCGAAACAACGCCATCGGCACAGCCGTGACCTGGAGCGGCGCAGCCATGCAAAGCTGGGCAGGCAGTGGTTGTACGGGCGGATGCCTCTACAGCTCGCCTGATATCAAGGGTATCGTTCAGTCGATCGTGAATCTGGCGTCCTGGCAGGCCCAGAACGCGATGGTGTTCTTCATCGACGGATCCGGCCTGCGGCGTGCCAAGGCATTCGACGGCACGCCGGGTCTGGCACCCAAACTACGCATCGTCTATCGCGTGCCGGAGGCCGACGCGGGCTCGAGCTTCGGCGACATGACCATGCGGGAGTACCTGAAAGGCGTCATTGATGAGCTCCCCGCGTCAGGCTCGACGCCCACCACCGGCGCGCTGTACGAAGCCGCCAGCTACATGATGGGCAGCCCGGTGTATTTTGGCCGCACGAGAGGCATGGGCCCTGCTTACCACGCCACCAACGACACCGTTTCTTACAACCACTCCTTTGATGCCAATCAGACCGGTCGGAACTCCGACGGCGGACCGACCAGCCGCATCAGCCATCCATCGACCCTGACAGCCGCCAGCGCCGCTATCGCCGGTCTGTCCACACCTAGCGGTTGTACCAAGAGCAACTACAACACTAGTACGTGCGCCCGCGAGGAGTACACCGGCTCCCCGGTCTATAAATCGCCGATTGAGTTCAGCTGCCAGTCGAATAGCATCGTTCTGCTTTCAGACGGCGAGCCGACGTCGAACAAGCAGTATCCAACCGACAAGGAACTGATCAATAAGATCGGAACCGAGATTGGCAAGGCTTGCGCCGAAAACGGCGCCGGCAAGCGCGATGGCGCCTGCGGCAAGGAAATCGCCGAGTACCTGTTCAAGCGAGACAACAGTTCACTGCCCGGAAACCAGTTCATCAAGACGTTCGCGATCGCGTTCGGCGATCCGGCCTCCAAGCCCTACCTCGACGAAATCGCCAGCGCGGGCGGCAGCGGTGCGGCATACAACGCCAACTCAGTCGCCGAGCTGGTCAATGTCTTCCGCGCGATCACCGCGGCCATTCTGGACATCAACACTACCTTCGTTTCGCCGGCGGTCACGGTCAACACCTTCAACCGCCTGACGCACCGCAATGAGCTGTACTTTGCGGTGTTCCGGCCGGACAACCGCACCAAGTGGCAGGGCAATCTGAAGCGTTACAAGCTCGATGCCAACTCCGGCAAGATCAAGGACGTCAACAATGCCGATGCCGTGGATCCCGCTACCGGCTTCTTCAAGGAGTCCGCCCGCAGCTGGTGGAGCCCCAGTGCGGACGGTGACGATGTGGATAAGGGCGGCTCGGCCAGTCAGCTCACTGCATCGCGCAATGTTTACACCTACGTCGGGACAGACGCGCCCAACAACGTCAATCTGACCCAAAGCGCAAACGCGTTCAACACGACGAATGTAACGACTACATTGCTGGGCATTGGCGATAAGGCAGCGGTGGACGCCAACTATCACGCCAATCTGGTGAATTGGACTCGTGGCATTGATGTCAGGGATGAGGACGGCGACGGCAGCACCACCGATGCCCGCCAGAGCTACGGCGATCCGCTGCACTCGGAGCCGGTCCTCATCACGTACGGCGGCACCAACGCCAACCCTGATATTTCGCTTTTCTTCGGAACCAACGAAGGCGCCGTTCACGCGGTCAATGCCAACACGGGCGCCGAGCATTGGGCCTTCTACCCGAAGGAATTGCTAGCCAACCTGGACCGCTTCTACACCAACAACACGACCTGGAAGCTACGCCCTCACGGCATGGACGGCAGCTTCACGTCCTGGGTGAAGGATCAGAACAGCGACGGCCAGATCGTGGCAGCCGACGGCGACCATGCCTTCATCTACACGGGCATGCGTCGTGGCGGCAGGAATTACTACGCATTCGATGTCACCGATCGCACTCAGCCCAAACTCAAGTTCATGATCAAGGGCGGCACCGGGAGCTATGCTGAACTGGGTGAAACCTGGTCGAAGGCAGTTCGAGCGCGAATCAGGCTGGGTGGCCAAGCGAGAGAAGTCCTCATCTTCTCGGGCGGCCACGATGAGGCCCGCGATGGAGCCGTCATGGCCGAAGCGGCGCAGCATGGACGCGCGCTGTACATCGCCGACGCCAACACGGGTCAGCGTCTGTGGTGGGCCGGACCGGAAGATTCCAGCGCCAACGTCAAGCTGTCCTCGCTGACGTACAGCACCCCAGCGTCGCCTCAGGCCATCGACTTGGATGGTGATGGTTATGTCGATCGCATCTACATGTCCGATGTAGGCGGACAAATCTTCCGGTTTATCCTGAACCAGAACAATACCGGTGCGGAAAATCTGGTGCCGTCTCTTGGCCAAACCGTGACCGGGACCACCACGGCCGACAAGAGCTGGGCACAGCGCATCGCCAAACTCAGCGGAGATGCCGCTCCCAACGGCCGGCGATTCTACGTTGCACCCGATATTGCATTGATCCGATCGGATATTGCGGCCCCCTTCCTGTCCATCGCGATCGGCTCGGGGAACCGCAACCACCCGCTCAATAAGGCGATGAATGATCGCTTCTACGTGCTCCGGGACCCGGACTACACCACCACCATGAACAGCACCCTGTTCATCCAAGAAAATGAACTGTATGACGCCACCAGTAATCAGGCCGGTTCGGCGAATGCAGCGACGGCCAAGGCTGCCGTGGTCCAGATCTACGAACAGAGCAAGGGCTTCTACGTGAGCATGGGGTTATCCACCGGAGGCAGGGCCGGCGAGAAGGTCATTACCGAAGCGCAAACCTTCAATAATCAGGTCCTGTTTGCCTCGTACCAGCCCGGAGGCAGATCCGCAGCGCGCCCGTGCCAGGCGTCCAGCGGCTTGTCGCGCTTCTATCTGTTCAGCATCATTGATGGCCAGCCGATCAAGAATCTGGACGATCCCAGCGACACGACCAAGCCCACCGATCCCGACGATCGCTTCAAGGAACTGACGCAGGGTGGTCTGCCCCCAGATCCGGCTTTGATCTTCCCCGACAAAGGTGATGGCGTTCTGCCGCAGGACGCGTTCATCGTGATCGGCGCTGAAGAGATCAACCTCGATCTGCCGATCGAGACCCAGAAGACTTATTGGTTCAAGCGTCGCTAGCCCTCAACGATGAACGCCATGACACCGCGCGCAGCACCCCACCACGGATTCACGCTGATCGAGCTGATGATTGTCGTCGTCGTCATCGGCGTGCTGGCCGCGATCGCCTACCCGTCCTACATGGAGAGTGTTCGCAAATCTCGGCGGGCCGACGCGCAGGCGGCCTTGGTCGGCCTAGCCGCAGCAATGGAGCGGCACATGGTCACCAATAACGGTAGCTACCTCGGCACGACTGCCTCCAACGCTCAGAATGCCGCACCAGTTTCGACCTTGTATGCGTCTCAGGTGCCGCTGGAAGGCGGCAAGGCCACCTACAACCTGAGAGTGCTGACGGTGACTGCAACCAACTACACCTTAGCTGCCGTCCTCTCTGCTACGGGCGCGCAGAAGGGAGACAAGTGCGGCGATCTCCGCCTGAACGCTCGCGGGCAGCAAACCATTGCGAATAACAAGTCTGGCGTGACCGTTGCAGACTGCTGGCGCCGCTGAGGCTGCAGGAAGCTCCAGGTAGAGCTAAAGGTCGCTTCAGCTCGCGTCGATTGCGGCCGCAATGCGCTCCGCAGTTGCGGGGGCGAGTGTGATGCCCAAGCGATGATGTCCAGTGGCAAGATGCAGGCCCTGCACGGCCGGGGCCGCCCGCAGCAAGGGTTGCCCTTGGTCCGGGCACGGGCGCAGTCCCGCCCAGTGGGCCACCGGCCGTAGGGTCGCCAGCGGCGGCCACAGAAGGCCACCTCGACGGCTCAGTTCGCGCAGGGCTTCCGACGTCGGCTCGGTATCGAAACCTGCATCCTCCAGGGTGCTACCGACCAAAAGACGGCCGTCTCGCCGTGGAACGACATAGGCGTGATCACCGATCAAGATCTGGCTGAGCGCATCTGGCGCTACTCTAAACAGCAGCATCTGCCCTTTGATGGGGCGGATTCCTTCAGCGCCCAGCTCACTCGACCAGGCCCCTGCGGCCGCCACTGCGCGCCTGCAGCCTAGGAAGCCGGCAGAGGTATCAAGCCCCTGCAGGACACCTCGTTCAACGCGCCAGCCGATCGCACTGACACCGGTAAGCAAGCGAGCCCCACGCAACTTCAGCGAAGCAGCCAGCGCCTTGAGGAGTCTCGGATTGCGAACTTGCGATATCTCCGGGAACCGCACTGCCTCACCGCCGTCCGGGTAATAGACCGCACCGCAGTCCCAGTACTCCGGATCAATGCCGGAAAGCGACGCTAGTCTTTCGCACCAATCGGGATAAAGCTGCAGGCTGCGTTCCAGCAGCGCATCGGGCTGAGTCGCCCGCTGTGTCGGCGGCAGCGGGCTGAGGATGCCCCCACCCGCCCAGGAGGCAGAGCCACCCAGCGCATCTCGCTCCACCACGGTGACAGCGGCACCACGCTCCGCCAGGGCGAGCGCGACAGACATGCCGATGACGCCACCGCCCACCACCACGACATCTGCGGACAACCCTGCGGTCGTCATTGATGTCATCGCGCCGACAATCTCGTTAGTCCGAATGGCGCTCGCCTGTGGCATTCGCACGCCGCAACGCCGGGGGCAAGGAAAATACAACATGCTCCTCACGACCGGGTTGCTCATGCGCCGCCGTGCCGCCTAACGCCTGCAGGCGTCGCACCACCTCCTGCACCAGCACCTCGGGCGCTGACGCGCCGGCCGTGACACCGACGCGAGCCTTGTCCTGTACCCACTCGGGACGGATGTCCTGCGCGCCGTCGATCAGGTAAGCCGGCGTGCCGCGGCTCTCGGCCAGCTCGCGCAGGCGGTTCGAGTTCGAGCTGTTGCGCGATCCCACCACCAGCAACACATCGCAGCGGCCCGCCAGTTCCTTGACCGCATCCTGGCGATTCTGCGTGGCGTAGCAGATGTCGTCCTTGCGCGGCCCCATCACTTCCGGAAACCGGGCACGCAGCGCATCGATGACACGCGCGGTGTCGTCCATCGACAGCGTCGTCTGCGTGACGAAAGCCATCAGCGACGGATTGCGGATCGGTAGCTTGGCTACATCTTCCGGCGTCTCGACCAGATGAATGGCGCCACCGAAAGACGGGTCGAACTGCCCCATCGTACCTTCGACTTCCGGATGACCTGCGTGCCCGATCAGGATCACCTCTCGGCCTTCGCGGGAGTAACGCTTGACCTCGATATGCACCTTGGTCACCAGGGGGCATGTCGCGTCGAACACGGTCAGTCCGCGATTCTTGGCCGCCTCACGTACCGCCTGTGAGACCCCGTGCGCTGAGAAGATGCAGGTAGCGCCATTCGGAATTTCGTCGACTTCCTCGACGAAAACGGCGCCCTTGGCGCGCAGGTTGTCGACCACGAAGCGATTGTGCACGACCTCGTGGCGCACGTAGATCGGCGCCCCCAGCATCTCCAGCGCGCGCTCGACGATCTCGATCGCGCGGTCGACGCCGGCACAGAATCCGCGCGGATTGGCGAGCAGAATCTGCATCAGCCCTTCCCCGCCGAGACGGCCGCCTTCCTCTCGCGGCGCCATTCCAGCAGCATGTCGAGAATCAGCAGCGCAGCGCCGCACGAGATGGCAATGTCCGCGACGTTGAAGGCGGCAAAGTGCCAGGTACCGATGTAGAAATCGATGAAGTCGACCACATGGCCACGGGTCACGCGATCAATGACGTTGCCCAGCGCACCGCCCATGATCAGCGTCAGCGCAGCAGCAACGATAGTCTGCCCGCGTGGATTGCGCCGCAGCCACCACAGGATGCCGACGCTGACGGCAACGCCCAGCAACACGAAGAACGCTGCCGGCGCATTCGACATCATCGAGAACGCGGCTCCGGTGTTCTTCAGGTGCACGAGATTCAGATGCGGCAATACGGGCCGCACGTCAAACCAGTCCAGGTTGCGCACCACGAGCTGCTTGGTGATCTGGTCGGTAATGATCACCAGTGCAGTGATCCACAACCAGTAAACATTCTTGTACTGGAACGACATCAGACATAGCTCCGCTGTTCGCCGGGACCGTCGACGTTGACGACACAGCGTCCGCACAGGCTGGGATGTGCCGCATTCGAACCGACGTCCGCACGCAGATGCCAGCAGCGCTCGCACTTGGCATGCGTGCTGGCGCGGGCTGCAATCCACAGCGATTCACCGCCGTCGATCGGCGCTTCCACCGCCTCGGCGGGCCGCTCGGACGCGGGCTGCACGTTCGCGCCGGAAGTGATGAACCAGAACCGCAGCTCGTCGCCAACAGCTTTCAACGACGAGGCCAGCGTGCCGTCGGCATACAGCGTCACTTCCGCTGTCAGCCCCGAGCCGATGACGCCACGGCCGCGCAAGTCTTCCAGGACCTTCTTGACCGGCTCGCGCACCGCCAGCAGTCGGCGCCAGTCGACATCGTCGGCGCTCATCGTCGGGAACTGATGCCAGCGCTGCGCAAATACCGGCTGCGAGCGATCGCCGGGCAGCATCCGCCAGATTTCGTCGGCGGTGAACGACAGGATCGGCGCGATCCAGCGCACCAGGCCTTCAGCGATATGCAGCAACGCGGTCTGCGCCGAGCGCCGCGCCACCGAACCGCGCGGCAGCGTATAGAGACGATCCTTGAGCAGGTCGAGATACAGACCGCCCAGGTCGTTGACGCAGTAGTTGTGCAGCTTGTGATAGACGAGGTGGAACTGCCGATCGGCATAGGCGCGACACAGCTCCTCCTGCACCCGCGCGGCCTGCGCGACGGCCCAACGATCGACTGCCACCATCTGCTCGGGCGCCACGGCATCCGCTGCCGGCTCGAAGCCGTTGACGCTGCCCAGCAGGTAGCGCGCGGTGTTGCGAATGCGGCGATAGGCATCCGCCATGCGCGCCAGCAGCTTGTCGGAGATCGCGATCTCACCGGAATAATCCGACGCCGCGACCCACAGTCGCAGCACGTCGGCACCGAGCGTCTTGGTGACCTGCTGCGGCGCGACGACGTTGCCCAGGGACTTGGACATCTTGCGGCCCTGCTCGTCCACCGTGAAGCCGTGCGTCAGCACCGCCTTGTAAGGTGCGCGACCTCGCATCGCCACGCTGGTGAGCAGCGAGGACTGGAACCAGCCGCGATGCTGGTCGGAGCCTTCCAGGTAGATATCAGCCTGAGGCGCCAGACCCTCCTGCAATGCCGACGGCACGGCAGACTTGAACGAGCACTGATGGACGACGCCGGAGTCGAACCAGACATCCAGCGTATCGGTGCACTTCTCGTACTGCGCTTCGTCCACACCCCAGTCGGCGGGCGTGGATTCAAACCACGCATCCAGGCCTTCGGCATCGACCTTGTCGGCGATCTGACGCAGCAAAGCGGCGGTCTGCGGATGCGGCGTCTGGCGCTCACGATCGACAAACAGCGCCAGCGGCACGCCCCAGTAACGCTGGCGCGAAATGCACCAGTCGGGACGACCCGCAACCATCTCGCGGATGCGGCTCTCGCCCCAGCCGGGAATCCATTGCGTCTGCCCGATCGCCTTGACCGCATCCTGGCGCAGACCTTTCGCATCCATCGACACGAACCACTGCGGGGTGGCGCGGAAAATCAGCGGTGTCTTGTGACGCCAGCAATGCGGGTAGCTGTGCGAGATCGTCGCGCGATGCAGCAGCGCACCCGCCGACTCCAGCGCAGCGAGGATCGCCTCTTCGCTCTTGCGCACGTGCTGACCGCCGACAATCGGCGTCGAGGCGGCGAACACACCGTTACCGCCGACGGGATTGTCCACCGGCAGCTGGTAAATTCGGCCGACCTGATAGTCCTCGACACCATGCGCCGGCGCCGTGTGCACAAGGCCGGTGCCGGCATCCAGCGTCACATGCTCGCCGCAAATCACCGGCACCTGGCGCGGCGCGAACGGGTGCTGCAGCGCCAGGTTCTCGAGCTCAGCGCCAGCGACCGTCGCCAGGAGCGGCGCCTCGGCGAGACCGAGGCGCTTGCGCACCGCATCCGCCAGTTCGGCCGCCACAACAAGAGCGCGGCGCTCGCCCTTGAGCAGGGCGTACTGCAATTCGCGATTCACGCAGACCGCCTGATTGGCGGGCAGCGTCCAGGGCGTCGTCGTCCAGATGACGAAGTCGATCGGCAGATCGGTTTTCACGCCGAAGCACGCGGCGACAGCCGCGGGATCGACGGCACGGAATCCCACGTCGATCGCGCTCGAGGTCTTGTCCTCGTATTCGACTTCGGCCTCGGCCAGCGAAGAACCGCAGTCCAGGCACCAGTGCACCGGCTTGAAGCCCCGAACGACGTGACCGTTGTCGACGATCTGCGCCAGCACCCGCAGCTGCTCGGCCTCGAACGCCGGCTGCATCGTCAGGTAGGGATGATCCCAATCGGCCAGTACGCCCAGACGTTTGAAATCCTCGCGCTGGCGCGCCACCTGCTCGGCCGCGTACTCGCGGCACTTGGCGCGGAACGTCCGCGCGTCCAGCATGCCCTGCTCTTTCGGACCGACCTTGCCGTGCTTCTTTTCCACCTGCAGCTCGATCGGCAGGCCATGACAATCCCAGCCCGGCACGAACGGCGCGCGATAACCGTCCAAGCGTGCGGCCTTGACGACGATGTCCTTCAGGACCTTGTTGACCGCATGGCCGATATGGATGTCGCCGTTGGCGTACGGTGGACCGTCGACAAACCAGAACGCCGGCGCCTCGCGGCCGGCCGCATCGACGGCGGCGTACAACCCTTCCTGCTCCCAGCGCGCGAGCATTTCCGGCTCACGCTTGGCCAGGTTCGCCTGCATCGCGAACGCGGTTTCCGGAAGGTTGAGGGTGCTTTTGTAGTCCGGCTGGTCGGTCACGGTAACGTCGGCTGACGGCTGCGCGGCCACGGGCAGTGGCGATCGACGCAGGCGTGAAAGTGAACGTGAAAAAGGCGCGCTGATTGCAAGCGCTAATTATCTGTTGCGCTGCGGAAAAAGGCCATCGCGTCCTGCTTGTCGCGCTGCATTTGTGCCGCCAATGCCTCCACCGACTCGAAGCGCAGTTCCGGGCGCAGGAAATGCTGGAACTCCACCTGCAGTTCAACGCCATACAGATCGGGCTGATCGTCAAACACGTGGGTTTCCAGCAGGCACTGCGTCAGCCCCAATGTCGGCCGAACGCCAATGCTGGCGACGCCTTGCCAGGCCCGCGCCGGCACGCTCGTACCACCGGTACCGCGGGCGGTAACCACGTACACCCCCAGCCGCAGCGCGGGCCGACGCCGGAGCACGATGTTGGCCGTGGGCATACCGAGCTTTCGACCGAGCTGGAGCCCTCCCCGCACCCGGCCGGTGAGCGTGTACCGCCGACCCAGCAGGCGTTCCGCCTGTCCGAGATCGGCCGCAGCCAAAGCGGCGCGCACCGCGGTCGAGCTGCAACGCTGCCCGTCGGCTTCGACCGCTGGCACGCTCTCGACAAAAAAGCCGTGACGGTCACCGAGATCGTGCAGCAGATGCAGATCGCCGGACCGCTGCGCGCCGAAGCGGAAATCGTCGCCGACGACCAGGCCGCGAATGCCGAGATGCCCGACCAATCCATCGCGGACGAAGTCGTCTGGCGACCACGCGGCGAAGTGCCGACCGAAACGCTGCAACACCAGATGGTCCACGCCCAGCGCCGCCAGGGTGGCTCGCTTGCCGCGCAAGGTATCGATGCGGCCGGGGGCTTCGGCGGGGCAGAAGTATTCGCGCGGCGTAGGCTCGAAACTGAGCACCGCGGTATCAGCGCCCAACAGCAGGGCTTGCTCGCGCGCGCGCATCACCAGCGCCTGGTGTCCTCGATGCACGCCGTCGAAGTTGCCGATGGTGACCACGGCACCATGTGGCTGCGGATGGGCATTGAGAAGGCCGCGCACCAGGCGCATGGTCAGGCCCTCCGGAAATGGCGCGGACGCATGCCCGCCAGCCACAGCGTCAGGAAGTAGGCGATCGCTGCCAGGGCGACGATCCACAGCATGCGCATCGCACGGTCCATCGCCGACGCAGCGAGCCATCGTTCGAGCGGGCCAGTCACCGCCAGCACCACCGCAGTCAGCACGCCGCAGCCGGCGAGCAGTCGCAGTGCAAACGCGCCCCACCCCGGGCCAGGCCGATACACCGCATCGCGACGCAGGCGTCGCAGCAACAGCAAGGCGTTGATCCAGGCCGACGTGGCGGTCGCCGCTGCCAGGCCCACGTGCCCCGCGGTCGCGCCGGTGAACAAGGCATAGGTGAACAGGCTCAAGCTCAGCGCCATGCCGCAGCACAATGCGATGACCGCGTAACGCACCGGCACCCGCGTTTCCTGGCGCGCGAAAAAGCCCGGCACCAGCACCTTGACCAGGGAAAAGCCGAGGAAACCCGCGCCGTAAGCCCACAAGGCGTAGGTGGTCATCTCGACGTCGCGCGCACTGAACTGCCCGTGTCCGAACAGCGTCGCCACCAGCGGCCCCGCAAACAGCACCAGCCCCAGCGCCGCCGGCAGGCCGATGACCAGCATCGTGCGCAGACCCCAGTCGAGCGTGGCCGAGAACTGCGCTTCCGACTTCTGCGCGAACTGCGCAGCCAGTGCCGGCAGGATCACCGTGCCGATCGCGATGCTGAAAATGCCCAGCGGAAACTCCATCAACCGATCCGCGTAGTAGAGCCAGCTCACCGAGCCATCGCCGAGGAACGAGGCCAGCGCCGAATCGAGCAACAGGCTGACCTGTGCGATGGAGGACCCGATCATCACCGGAATCATCAGGCCGATGATCCGGCGCACGCGGCTATCGCGCCAACCCCAGCGCGGGCGCGGCAACAAACCCAGCCGCATCACCCAAGGCATCTGGAACGCCAGCTGCAAAATGCCGGCCGCGAACACCGCATAGGCCAGCGCATGCACCGAATCCGGCTGGAACACCGCCGCGGCAATCAGGCAGACATTCAGCAGTACGGGCGTGAATGCCGGCACCGCGAAGCGCCCGTAGCTATTGAGTACGCCCGACAGCATCGCCGTCAGCGAGATGAACATCAGATAGGGAAACGTCCAGCGCAGCAGTTCGGTGCCGAGCGCATGCTTGGCCGGATCGGCACCAAATCCCGGTGCGAACAGCCAGAGGAGCAAGGGTGCGGTCAGGCAGCCCACCAACGTGATCAGCGCCAGCACGCCGCCGAGCGTGCCCATGACGACCGCGCTGAGATCGCGCACCGCGGCGTGATCCTGTGTGGTCTTGACCTCGGTGAACACCGGCACGAAAGCCTGGGAGAACGCGCCCTCGGCGAACATGCGGCGTCCGAAATTGGGAATCTTCAGCGCGATCAGGAAGGCGTCCATACCGGCGCCCGCGCCGAACGCGACCGCCAGCAGCACGTCGCGCACGAAGCCCAGCACACGCGACAGCAGCGTCATCAGACTGACGATGCCGGAAGACTTGAGCAGTGAGTTCGCCATCAAGTCGCGCAGTGTAGCGGCAGGCCTCGCACCGCGTCCGCAGGAGCGACAATGTTTTTCCTGCCTTTTCAGCCGCTTCGGTCCTTTGCGACGTTGACAAACGAGGGGCTCGTGGCCATACTCCGCGCCCCTTAAGAACACCGTATCCGTTTTAGGAGTTTCACTTTGGCCAACATCGCCAGCGCGAAGAAGCGCGCCCGCCAAGCCGAAAAGCGTCGTGCCCGCAACGTCGCCCAGCGCTCGATGATCCGCACCACGATCAAGAAGGTCGTCAAGGCCATCGAAGCCAAGGACAAGAAGGCCGCCGAAGCCGCCTATGCGGCGATGGTGCCGGTCGTCGATCGCTACGCCGACAAGGGCCAGATCCACAAGAACAAGGCCGCGCGTCACAAGTCGCGTCTGGCCGCGCACATCAAGGCGCTCGCCTAAGCCGCGAAAGCGCGCGACTGGAAGCACGAGTCGCAAACGAAGCGGACCGAAAGGTCCGCTTTTTTGTTGCCTGCGATAAACCTGGGTGTTTTTCCTGGCGCCATCGACGACAACTCCCCTTTCTCGACGGCGTCGAGACCGTTACCATCGCTGACAGACCCATGGGGCGTCTTCTGACAGGTCATTGACCTGATTTCCGGCACGGATTCTGCGAGTGCCGGTCGCGAAGACAGAGTGGGTCGACCTTTCATTCAGGGGAGTCAAAGCATGTTGGGATCCAGGCTTGAGCAGCCGACGGGCGCTATGCGTCTGACGGCCATCGCGGCGTTTTTCGCCATTTCCGGCGGCATGCCCGCCTACGCGCAGGGCACACTCGACGAGTACGCACCGACCGAGCCGGTCGCCATCGGCGAGGACAGCGGCGAGACGACGGTCGATACCGTGCCGGTCGCCCCGCTGCGCCAGCAGGTGCAGGACACTGCCAAGCTGGAAGGCTCGGAGCCGGCCAAGCTGGACGCCATCGAAGTCACCGGCTCGCGCCTGAGCCGCGCCGCGCTCGAAGGCGCACTACCGGTCACCACCCTGTCGCGCAACGACATCGCGGCCTCCGGCAAAATCTCGGTCGCTGACGCGCTGCGCTCCGCCACCTTCAACAGCTTCGGCTCCTTCACCTCGATCTCCGGCAGTTCCGGTCAGGGTCAGTCCGTCGCCTCGCTGCGCGGTCTGGGTTCCAACCGCACGCTGGTGCTGGTCGATGGTCGCCGCATCGCCACGTCGCCGTCGCTGCAAGGCGCCGGTGTCGATCTCAACACGATTCCGCTGGCTGCGGTCGAGCGCGTCGAGATTCTTTCCGACGGCGCCTCGGCGATCTACGGTTCCGACGCCATCGGCGGCGTCATCAACGTCATCCTGCGCAAGGACTTCACCGGCGTGGAGTTGACCGCAGGCGTCGGCGCGCCAACCAACGATGGCGGCGACGAGCAGGATGTTTCGGTACTCGCGGGCGTCTCCTCCGGCGACAGCCGCATGCTGTTTGGCGCCACCTACACCAGCCGCAAGCCGATCTTCCTGCGTGACCGCAGCTATTCGCGCAGCTCGCTCGGCCCGCTGAGCCCGGCTGGCACGCGCAACTTCTCGGAAAGCACCGGCTACAGCGTGTTCGGCAACACCGTGCTCAACAGCGACTTCTCGGCCACGCTGCCGGTGCCCGATTCGGGCTGCGTCAGTGAGCTGGGCTTCCGTCGCTTCCTCGACAACGTCGGCAATGTGACGGGCATCCAGAACGGCGACGTCTGCGGCTTCGACTTCACGCAGTTTGCCGCGGACACGACCGCGCTCGACACCAGCTCGATTTTCGTCAAGTACGGCTACGATATCGACTTCGACCTGAAGTTTGAGATCACCGCCAGCTACGCGCAGTCCGAGAGCTTCGGCCGCTTCGCACCGGCGCCGGACCTGCTGTTTGTGCCGGGCACCGCGCCGACCAATCCTTACGGCCAGGATGTTTTCGTCTTCCATCGCTTCCTGCCGCTGGGCACGCGCGACAACAACAACCGCTCGGGCGTGACCAGCATCCTGCCGGTCGTGACCTACAACTTCGACCAGTGGGATATCGAAGCCGGCGCCCGCCTGGTCCGCTACACCTTCAACGATCGTGGGTCGGGCTACCTGCTGCGCTCGCGCGCCGCCGCGCTCGCCGCCACGGGCGCCTATAACCCGTTCGATCTGCGCGCCGCAGGCACCGAGGATGTCCTGAACTCGATGGTGGTCACGACCAGCCGCACCGGCCTGACCGAAACCCGCGAACTGTTCTCGACCGCCCGCGTACCGCTGTTCGAGCTGCCGTATGGCCGCATCGACAGCGCGTTCGGCGTCGAATACCGCCAGGAACGTTTCTTCGACGAGTACGACTCGCAGTCGGAAGCCGGCACGGTCGGCGGCTCGTCGGGCAACTCCTCGGATGGCAAGCGCAACGCTTACGCCGTGTTCGGCGAAGCCGCGATCCCGGTTTACACCGATGTCGAAGTGGACGTGGCCGCGCGCTATGACCACTACTCCGATGCCGCTGGCGGCGCTTTCAGCCCGAAGGTTTCCGCCCGCTGGGCAGCGCAGCCGAACCTGACGCTGCGCGGCTCGATCGGCAAGGGCTTCCGCGCGCCGCTGTTGTCGGAACTCAACGCCAACGACGCCTTCAGCGCCGAAAGCGCGCGCGACCTGGTCAGCTGCCGCAACGCCAACCCGCCGGTGCCCGACGCACAGTGCGCCGAATCGCAATACGACACGTTCATCGCCGCCAATCCCGATCTGAATCCGGAGCGCTCCACGCAGTTCGGCTTCGGCATCGTGATGACGCCGATCGACTGGGCTGACTTCACGCTCGATTACTACAACATCACGATCAAGGACTCGCTGACCACCTACTCGGCGCAGAGCTTGATCTTCCGCGAACTGCTGGGCCAACCGCTGCCGGATGGTACGGCGGTCAATCGCCTGGCCAGCGGCCGTATCGACTCGATCGAGACGACCTCGGACAACATCGCGGAGATCACCACGCACGGCCTCGACTTCCTGCTGAACACGCGCTTCAACATCGGCGACTTCGGCATGCTGCGTCCCAGCCTGGCCGTCAGCTATGTGCTCGGCTACGAGGAAGACGATGGCGTGCTGCCGGCACGTGACGAGATCGGCGATCCGGGCACGCCCGAATATCGCGCCACGCTGGTGCTGCCGTGGATGGTCGGCCCGTTCACGTCGACCTGGACGACCACCTACATCCCATCCACCGCCGCCGCGACCGATCCGGGCGCCGTCAATCCGCTGGATCTGCAGCGCTCCGGCCACGTCGCGTCGAACATCGTGCACGACGTGCAGGTGAAGTGGGATTCGCCGTGGAACGGTTCGATCATCGTCGGCGTGCGCGATCTGTTCGACCGGGGCGTGTCCACCAACTTCAACCTGACCAGCCCGTTCTACGACCAGACCCTGTACGAACCCGTCGGCCGTATGCCGTACGCACGTTTCGTCCAGCGCTTCTGATCGATACCGCTGTCTGCTGCCACGACGGGCGCCGCAAGGCGCCCGTTTTCTTTTGGCTGTCGGAATCGCAAGTTGATTACGTCCTGCACCCCGCCCAACGCAAAAACCCGGCCTTGAGCCGGGTTCTAGAAAAAACGGATTCGGAAATCCAGAGTCAATAACTGGTCGGGGCGACAGGATTCGAACCTGCGACCTCTTGCTCCCGAAGCAAGCGCTCTACCAAACTGAGCTACGCCCCGAACGTCTTTCAGGCAGCGCGATGTGTATTGAATTGCGCCAACTGCACCAGAGCATTTTTGTACGGCGAATCGGGAAGATCGCTCAAAGCCTGGATCGCGTCCCGGCAGTGCCGTTCGGCGAGGGCGCGAGTGTAAGGAATCGCCCCAGTGGATTCAACTGCGGCGAGCACTTGTTCGAGCTGGTCGACGCGGCCCTGCCGGATCGCCTCGCGGATCATTGAAGCCTGTGACTCACTGCCGCGCTGCATCGCGTGAATCAGCGGCAGCGTCGGCTTGCCTTCCGACAGATCCGTGCCCAGATTCTTGCCGCTGACCGCAGGGTCGGCGACATAGTCGAGCACGTCGTCGATCATCTGGAACGCGATGCCCAGGTGATGACCATAGGCATGCAGACGGTCCTGAACGGCTTCCGGCTGATCGGCGGCGATCGCACCCAGCCGGCAGGCCGCCTCGAACAGGCGCGCGGTCTTGAGCTCGATGACGCGCAGGTAGCGCGCCTCGTCAACGTCCGGGTCGCCGGCGTTGAGCAGCTGCAGCACCTCGCCCTCGGCGATGGCATTGGTGGTATCGGCCATCACCCGCATCACCGCCATGCGGTCGCTGCTCACCATCATCTGGAAAGCGCGCGAGTACAGGAAGTCGCCGGACAGCACCGCGCCGGCATTGCCCCAGACCGCATTGGCGGTCCTGCGACCGCGACGCAGGCCAGACTCGTCAACCACGTCGTCGTGCAGCAGCGTCGCGGTGTGGATGAATTCGATGGTCGCGGCATGCAGCACCGGCTCGGCGGTCCGGCAGCCCAGCGCGCGGGCGCTCAGCAGGACCAGGGCCGGCCGCAGGCGCTTTCCGCCGGCGCCGACGATGTAGTGGCCGATCTCGTTGATGAGCGCCACTTGCGAGGCGCAGCGGTCGCGGATCGTGTCATCCACGCGCCGCATGTCGTCGGCGATGGGTTCGAGCAGGGTCTGGAGGTTCATGGAGCCGCGCGATGCTAGGGGGCTCGGCTTTTCCAGTCAACGACTTAGCGGTTTTCGTCCCCTCGCCCCGCCCCGGCTTGCGCCTGTGGAAAACTGTTGACCTTCGCAGGGCGCCTCCCTACAATTGCGCGCTTCATCGGGCCGGGTGGCTGGATCGCTGCGGCTTACAAACATAATTAGATCGGTTTCATCATTTTTCGGAGTCAACAACGATGTACGCAATCATCAAGACGGGCGGCAAGCAGTACCGCGCCGCCGCAGGGGAAACCCTGAAGGTTGAAAGCCTCGACGCCGAGGTGGGCAAGACCGTTTCCTTCGAGGTACTGATGATCTCGAACGGCGACAAGATCACCGTTGGTTCGCCGCTGGTTGCAGGCGCTTCGGTCAAGGCTGAAGTGGTCTCCCACGGTCGCGGTGATAAGGTGCGCATCGTCAAGCACCGCCGCCGCAAGCACTATCACAAGGAACAGGGTCACCGTCAGAACTTCACCGAAGTGAAGTTCACCGAGATCGTCGGCGCCTAAGGAGCAACAGCAATGGCACACAAAAAAGCAGGTGGCAGTACCCGTAACGGCCGCGACTCCGAAAGCAAGCGTCTTGGCGTCAAGAAGTTCGGCGGCGAGTTCGTGGTGGCCGGCAACATCATCATCCGTCAGCGCGGCACGCAGTACCGCGCGGGCGTCAACGTCGGCCTCGGCAAGGATCACACGATCTTCGCGCTGACCGACGGCACCGTTCAGTTCAAGCAGCGCGGCCCGGCCAACAAGCTCCACGTGGACGTGGTTCCGGCCTGAAGCGCTACGCGATACGCAAAAGAGCCCCGGAAACGGGGCTTTTTTGTGCGTCGCCGATCAGCAGGAGACAACGATGAAGTTCGTCGATGAAGCAAGAATCGTGGTCGAGGGCGGCCGTGGCGGTAACGGCTGCATCAGCTTCCTGCGCCTGAAATACCAGCCCTTTGGCGGCCCGGACGGCGGCGATGGCGGTGAAGGCGGCAGCGTCTGGGCGATCGCCGAATCCAACCTCAATACCCTCGCCGACTTCCGCTATACGCGCCGCTTCCGCGCCGAGGCCGGCATCAATGGCACCGGCTCCAACTGCAACGGCGCCAGCGGCGACGATCTCGATATCCGCATGCCGCTGGGCACGCGCATTTTCGATGCTGGCACCGAGGAACTGATCGGCGAACTGACCCGCCCCGGCCAGCGCATCAAGGTCGCGCAGGGCGGTCACCGCGGCCTCGGCAATCCGCACTTCAAGTCGTCGGTCAATCGCACGCCGTACAAATCGACCAAGGGCGGCGCCGGCGACGAACGCGAGCTGCATCTGGAACTGTCGCTGATGGCCGACGTGGGCCTGCTGGGCCTGCCCAACGCCGGCAAGTCGACGCTGCTGGCGGCGGTGTCCGCGGCGCGCCCCAAGATCGCGGACTATCCGTTCACCACGCTGTATCCGCAGCCGGGCGTGGTCTCGGTGGGTGCCGGCCGCGCGTTCGTGATGGTCGACATTCCCGGCCTGATCGAAGGCGCCGCCGACGGCGCCGGCCTGGGCATTCGCTTCCTCAAGCATCTGCAGCGCACGCGCCTGATGCTGCATCTGGTCGATGTGCTGCCGCCGGACGGCAGCGACATCGTCGACAACATCCGCACGATCAACGGCGAGCTGCAGGCATTCAGCGCCGAACTCGCCACGCGCGAGCAGTGGCTGGTCTTCAACAAGACTGACCTGATTCCGCCGAAGGAAGCGCAGGCCCTGATCGCGTCCACACTGAAGAAGCTGCGCTGGAAGGGCCGCTGGTTTGCGATCTCCGGCGTGACGCATCAGGGCTGCCCGGCCCTGTGCGAGGCGGCGATGAACTGGTGCGAGGAGGCGCAGGCCACAGCGGCCGCGCTGGCGGCGGGCAGCCCGCTCGACACCACCACGATCAAGCCGGCGACGACGCAACGCAAGCCGCGCCCGGTGCGCCGCCGCGCGGCCACCGACGTGGTGCCGAGCAAGGACACGGGCAAGGCACGCAAGCCCGGTCAGAACAAAGCCAAGAGCAGAGCGCAAAGCAAAACGGCCGGCACGACCGTCGGCAAAGCGGCGGGCAAAGCCAGCGGCAAGGCAACCACCGCCGCCAAGACGGCGAGCCGCAAGCCTGCGCCCGCCAAGAAAGCCGCGAAGAAAACCGCGAATCCGAAGAAGAAGCGATAGGTGCACGACGCCGTCATGACGACCTCCCGCGACAAGCTGCGGCACACGCGCCGCTGGGTCATCAAGGTGGGCAGCTCGCTGGTCACGGCCAAGGGCCAGGGACTGGACCACGTGGCAATCCGCGACTGGTGCACGCAGATTGCGCGCCTGCGCGCCGACGGCGTGCAGGTGGTGCTCGTCTCCTCCGGTGCCGTTGCCGAAGGCATGGCGCGACTGGGCCTGTCCAAGCGCCCGAGTGCGCTGCACGAGTTGCAGGCCGCCGCCGCCGTCGGCCAGATGGGTCTGGTGCGTGCGTACGAAGCCGAGTTCAACACCCACGGCCTCAAGGCCGCGCAGATACTGCTGACGCACGACGACGTCGCCAACCGCAGCCGCTATCTCAACGCACGCGGCACCTTCAACACGCTGCTCGACTTCGGCGTGGTGCCGGTGGTCAACGAGAACGACAGTGTCGCCACCGACGAAATCCGCCTCGGCGACAACGACACGCTCGGCGCGCTGACCGTCAATCTGGTCGAAGCCGATCTGCTGGTGATTCTCACCGATCAGGACGGCCTGTTCGATGCCGACCCGCGTAACAATCCGGACGCCAGGCTGGTCAGCGAAGCCGAGCTGTCGGATCCGCGACTGGTCGGCATGGCCGGCGACAGCAAGGGCGTGCTCGGTCGTGGCGGCATGCGCACCAAGCTCACCGCCGCCTACACCGCCGCGCGTTCCGGCGCTGCCACGGTCATCGCCTACGGCCGCCGCCAGGACGTGCTGCAGGAAATCCGCCAGGGCGTTTCGGTCGGCAGCCTGCTGCTGCCGGCGCAAGGCATCATGGCCGCGCGCAAGCGCTGGATCGCCGGCCAGATGCAACTCCGCGGCACGCTGCATCTCGATGCCGGCGCCGCGCGCGTGCTGCGCGAGCAGGGCCGCAGCCTGCTACCAGTGGGCGTGCAGGCGGTGGACGGCGACTTCGATCGCGGCGATCTCGTCGCCTGCGTCGATCCGGACGGCCGCGAGATCGCGCGCGGTCTCAGCAACTACGATGCCGGCGAGGCACGCAAGCTGCTCGGCGCGCGCCGCGAGGAATTGGCGCAGCGGCTCGGCTATCCCGGCGATGCCGAGCTGATCCACCGCGACAATCTCGTCATCAAGACCTGAGCGTCGCTTCTGATCGACTGTGCAATGAAAAGCCCGGCATTCGCCGGGCTTTTCATGGGTGAGCCGTCGCGATCAGGAAGCTTTCAATTCGGGAAAGCGGATCAGCGGCTGCAGGCTCTCGCGCACCGCGCGCGCGTCGTAGGCGTTCGGATCGGCATCCGGCTTCTTGCCCTTGAACATCAGCACGAAGGCCTGCGCCTGATAATCGGTGATCGGCGTCGAAGTGCTGACGCCCACGCCGATGCCGCTGCGATAACCCCAGCCATAGCCGAAGAACGGACTGCCGAATGCCGACACGCTCTGCGAGTAGCGGGTGCGCGCCTCGGTGTCGTTACCGCTGAGCATGAAGTAGTCGTGGCCGCTGTTGAGCGTCAGTTCGGCGGCGCGATACAGCAGGTAGTTCTCGACCGTTTCGCGCGGCGTGCTGGAGTTGCCGTTGAAGGCGATGCGATAGCGATTGCTCTCGATGCGCTGCTCGGTATAACCCTTGCCGTCCTCGCGCGCGGGTTGATACGGCGTCGCAGTGGCGCAGGCACCCAGCACCAGAACAAGGCTGGAGACGAGTGCGAGACGGAAGGGGCGGATGGCGGACATGGCGGGCCTCCTGGGGCCACAGGGGAACATGATGCAGTGTACGTACGCCACCGCTTACGGGATGCTGAACGGCGGCTGACCATCGCGAACGACGGGTGCGTGACGGCGAACAAGCCGACCATGGCCGACCATGGCCAGGCGTCTTCAAGGCGACCTCAAGGCGCGGTGTAGGACACCTCGAGGATGTCCAGCTCGACTTCGCCGGCCGGCAGGCGCACGCGGATGCTGTCGCCTTCGGCACGACCCAGCAGGCCACGCGCTACCGGCGAGTCCACACTGATCCAGCCCCGCGCGGCATCGGTTTCGTCGGCGCCGACAATGCGATAGCGCCGCTCCTCGCCCGCCCCGTCCGCCAATACCACCCAGGCCCCGAAGTAAATACGGCCGTCTCTGGACGGCGACGGTGCCACCACCTTGACGTCTTCCAGGCGTGTGGTCAGGTATTTCAGGCGCGCGTCGATTTCGCGCAGCTCCTTCTTGCGGTACTGATACTCGGCGTTCTCGCTGCGGTCACCCTCCGCCGCGGCCGCGGCCAGCGCCTTGACGACCTCCGGCCGCCGCCGACGCCAGAGTTGCTCAAACTCGTCCTTCAGGCGCGCGTGACCGTCGGCGGTGATGTACGGCGAGGATTTCTCGGGCGGCGGACGCCAGCGCGACACGACACACGCTCCGCGTCAGCTGCGACGCAGCAACTCGTCCGGCAGGAAGAAGTCCGGCGCCAACTCGCTGTCCGGCGTGCCCGGCACTGCCGCGTACTGCGAGAAATCGGTGACGCCGGCCTCTGCAAGCACCACATCGTCGACGCAAAACTGACCGGTGAACTCACGCGAGGGCTTGCTCAGGATCACGTGCGCGGCATCGGCCATGATCTCGGGCGTGCGCGATTTGCGGATGACCATGTCGCCGCCCACCATCGCTACCGCCGCGGTGGCGATGGTCGTACGCGGCCACAGCGAATTGGCGGCGATGCCGTCCTTGCGGAACTCTTCGGCCCAGCCCAGCGTGCACAGACTCATGCCGTACTTGGCAATCGAATAAGCGACGTGCGGCGCGAACCAGCGCGGCCGCATGTCCAGGGGCGGCGACAGCGTCAGGATGTGCGGGTTCTGCGCCTTCTTCAGGTGCGGGATGCAGTAACGGCCGAGCATGTAGCTGCCTCGCGCGTTGATCCCGTTCATCAGGTCGTAGCGCTTCATGTCGGTATGCAGCGTGCCGGTGAGGCTGATCGCGCTGGCGTTGTTGACCAGGATGTCGAGCCCACCAAAGGTTTCCACGGTCTGGGACACCGCCGCCTGCACCTGCGCTTCGTCGCGAATGTCGCAGAGGATCGGCAGCGCCTTGCCGCCGGCTTTCTCGATGGCTTCTGCCGCGCTGTAGATCGTGCCCTCGAGCTTGGGATGCGGCTCGGCGGTCTTGGCGGCGATCGCCACCTTGGCGCCATCGCGTGCCGCGCGCACCGCGATCGCAAGGCCAATGCCACGCGAACCGCCGGAGATCAACAGGACCTTGTCTTTGAGGCTCATGGGTGGACTCGTGACGAGAAAATGGCGGGCCGATAGTGCGAGGTAAAGTCGATTTTTGCCACTACCCCGACGGGTGGGCGATGAAGGGTCTGCAACACCCGCTCAGGCCAGCATCGCGGTGGCGCGCGCCAGACGCTCGGCCTGGATGCGATTGAGATTGCGGAAGATCACCGCGGCGATGCGTGGATAGCGCAGACGCAGGCGCTCGAGATCCTGCGAATCGAAACGCAACAGACGCACGGCGCTGAGCGTGTCGACATTGGCGGTGCGCCGCTGCCCGAAGTAGCCGGCCTCGCCCATCACCGCGCCGCGCGCCATCGTCGACAGCTTCTTGCGCTCGTCACCGCGCTCCACCCAGGCTTCGAGCGTGCCGTCGACGACCACGTAGATGTCGCGCGCATAGTCGCCCTGGTGAATGATGCGAGTCCCCGCCGGGTGGCGTTCCATCTTCGACATCAGCGCGAACACGCGCGCCTGACGCAGCGACAGGCCCGACAGCAGCGGGATCGTGTGCTGCGGCGACTGGCCCAGGTCCAGTCGCAGGATGTCCCACAGCGTGACGATACGCAGCTTCGAGCCGAGCGCCGGCGTCAGCGTCAGCTCGGTGATCCAGGCGATTGCCAGCGTCGCCGCCGACAGCAGGCCGAACTGCGCCTGGTTCTGCAGCTCGCTGCTGGCAAACACCAGGAAGCCCAGGCACAAGGCCACCGTGGTCAGCGTCACCGGGCGCAGGACCGTGGCCAGCGCGCTCTTCACCGCCGCTTTCTCGTTAGCCTTGGCACGCGCGTCGGCGTTGAAACGGGTCAGGAAATGGATCGTGTCGTCGACCGCGATGCCGAGCACGATGCAGGCAATCAGGGCCGTGGTCGGATTCAGCGTGATGCCGAGCATGCCGAGCAGTGCGAAGTACAGCAGCACCGGCAGCAGGTTCGGCAACATCGCCAGTAGCGCCGCACGCGCCGACGTGAACAGCAGGGCCAACATCGCCCAGATCGCAACCGAGGCGATTGCCAGCGACGTGAGCTGCCCGGAGGCCAGCGCCGTCACCGTGCGCGTCGCGAGCACCGGCGTGCCGGTCACGGTACCGTCCAGCGGCGGCGGCATCTGCGCCAGGCGCGCCTCGGTGCGGGCGACGAAATCACCGATCTCGATCGAACCATCAACGCGGATACGCAAGCCGATCAGCGCCGTGCGATAGCGCGAATCGATTACGCGCCGGATCTCGTCGTTGCCGCCGAACACCATCAGCTGCTTGGCAGCGGCCTGATTGTCCGGCACCACGTAATAGGCTGGGTCGCCCTCATTGAGGTTGCGGTTGATCAGCTTGAGGTGATCGACATAAGAAACGACCGAACCGACTTCCGGCTGATCGCGCAGCCAGTCCTGCAGGCGTTCGATCTCGCGGATCAGTTGCGGATCGGTGAGCGCGTCATTGACGTGCGTCTCGATCAGGATCGAGATCGTGCTGGCGCCGTCGAACGCATGGTTGATTGCCTCGTAGTCGCGCCGCACCTGCGCGTCCTCGCGAAAGCTCTTGATGTACTCGGTACCGACCTTGATCTGACTGATGAAATAAAGATCGACCGGCACCGACAGCAGCGCGATGGCAATGATCCAGTTGCGCCACTTCAGATCGAACAGCGCGAGCTTGCGCGCCTTGCGCGCGAAGAACGCCTCGCCCGGCGGCCGCAGCCGCTGCTGGGGTCCGAACAGCCGCATCGCCGCCGGCAGGAAGCCCAGCGTCAGCAGGACCGAGTAGGTCACGCCGACACTGGCGAGCAGCGCGAACTCCCGGATCGCAGGCAGCGAGCCCGGAATCAGCGCCAGCATGCCGACGACGGTGGTGGCGCCCGACAGCATCAGTGCCAATCCGAGTCGCCTGAGCACACGTTCGACGCGCGCCCCGGCCGTGCGCGCGCTGCCACTGTCGAAATACTCGGCCAGCAGATGTACCGAATAGGAAAGCCCTAGTGTGATGACCAGCGGCGGCACGATCGCAGTGACCAGATTGATCGGCACGTCGAGCAAGACCGCGGTGGCCAGCGTCCACAGCAGCGATAGGGCGATCGACAGCGTGGCGAACACAACGGCGCGCAGGCTGCGGTAAGCGAAGAACAGCATCGCCACCACCAGCACGAAGATCGCGGGAATGGTGAAGCTGAAGGTGCGCAGGATCGAATCGGTGGTCTCTGCCTTCACCACTGGGCTGCCGGTGATCCACACCTGGGTGGAACCCGACACCGTCTCGGCCAACGCGCGGATGCGTTCGGTGTAGCCGTGGCTGCGGAAAGTGGCCTCGTCGACATCGGCCAGCATGATCGCGAACGCGGCGACACGGCCATCAGCGGACACCAGCGTGTTGCGGTAGATCGGGTTGGCCGCGATCTGCGCCGGAAAGTCGGCGATCAGATCCGGTCGGCTGCGCGCCTGATCGCCAAAAGTGCTGACCTCGATCTCGTCGCCATCGGCCAGCGGATTCGGCACGTTGGCCAGCGACAGCACCTGACGCACGCCTTCGATCTCGCCGAGCTGCCGCGTCAGCTGCGCGATGCGCGCGATGCTGTCGGCGCTGTAGACCGTATCGAACCCTACTGCGAGCAGCACCGGATCGGTCTCACCGAACTGCTCGCGAATGCGGTCCATCACCGCTCGATCGCCCTCGTCTGCCGGCAGCAGCCGCTCGATCGATGGATCGACCTGCAACCGGAACTGCAGCGAGGGCCAGTCGAACAGCGACGCAATCGCCCCCAGCGACAGCAGCAGCGTCACGAGCAGCACCCGCACCGGGTGCGCGGCGATGCGGGCGATCAGGCCGTCCAAGCAGTGGCCCTGCCCGGGGTCGAAAGGTAAAGGCTCAAGGCGCCGGTCCGTGCGTCGCCGGTCAATTGCCGAGATAGAACGTTGCCGGGTTGAAGTAGCGGCCCGACAGGTCGGTACCGGCACTTACGCCGAGCACCTTGAGCACGGTCTGCGTACCGGCCTGCAGATCGCTCATCTGCGCCGCTGCCGCGTACCAGTGCGGACCGCTCTGCTTCAGATCCTTGGGATCGACCAGCAGACGCTTGCGCACCGCCTGCCCCTCCAGGAACTCGGCCTTGAGCGCGACACAGCTCTTCTGGTCGATCCAGGTTCGCACCAGTCCGAAACGCGACGGCTGATCCGGCGCCGGTCGCGCCGAAAGCAGATGCACCGGACGACCGTTGAGCGTACCCGCGCCGGCATACTGGGTCTGGCCGGCGGTGAACGCGTTGTGGAGTTGCTTGACGTCGCCGTACGACAGGTCTGTCCCCCACAACGCACCATCGACGCCCGCGCCGGTCACGCGGCGCACCTTGTTCAATGCCGGCACGTAGACGTACATCTCGTCGCCGTTCTCGCGCTCGCGCAGCAGATAGGCGGCGCCGGCCAGATCCGGCGGCGCCTCGATCTTGATATTGGCGCGCAGGCGCTCGGCCTCGCGCGTCGCATACAGGCGACCGCGCATCTGGCGCGTGGCGCCACCGCGGTCGGTCGCGATCAGCTCGACCTCCTTGATCTGCAGCGTCTGCGGGATGTTGGCGCGCATGCAGGTGAGCACACGCTCGATGTTGCTGTCGCCAGCCGCCATCGTCGGCGCCGCCGGCAAGATCGCGCACAGCGACAGCATCAGCAGACTCGCGCGTCGACCGGCCTTCAGGATTCGCATGCGTTCCACCCCTTTGATCATCCGGCCGCGTCGTGCGCGGCGCTTATCCGCCATCCACCGATGGCGCCGATTCTCGCACGCCGGGCAGTCCGGCATCGGCACGCACCAGGCGCTCGGCATGGGCCTGCGCACCCATCGCGCGGAACGCCGCCTCGGCGCGGCGACGCCAGGCGCGCTGCTGTGCCGGATCCTGCGCCCAGCGCGCGCGCGCCAGCCACAGTTGCGGACGGAAGCCCTCGGCGCCGCAGAGGTCGATCAACTGCTCGAAGCGCTGCAAGCCGGTCTCGGCCTCGGCCGCGCCCAGATGATCGGCCGGCAGCCGTAGAAAACTGTTCCAGGCCGTCAGCTCCCACAGGCGCGCACCGGACCGCTGACCGCTGGCAACACCCTGGCGCGCCGCGCTCGCGGCGCGCTGCGGCTGCCCGGAACCCAGATAGGCCAGCGCCAGCGTGCTGTAGTAGTGCGCCTCGAACTGATGGGCCGGCGCACCCGGCGCCAGCAGCGGACCGATGTCGATCAATGGCTGCAGCGCTTCCTGGGCCCGTCCGTTGAGGCACAGGGCCAGCGCCCAGGCGCGTTGCGCGATCGCGTGGAAGAACGGGCTGCCGAAGCGCTCGGCATGCAGCAGCGCGTGCTCGGCGTCGGACAGGGTGCGAGCGAAATCACCATCGAGCATCGCCAAATCCACCAGATTGCCGTAGATCCAGCTCGCTGCGCGGTCCTCGCGCGCGGCCTGTCGAATCGCATCGAGCATGTTGGCGCGGGCCTCGTCGAGCCGGCCCATCCACGCCAGCATCAGTCCGTAGAAGCCACGCGACATGAAGTTCTCTTCATCCACCGGGCGGGTGCGCCAATCGCTACCGGCGCGATCCAGCAGTTCCAGCCCCTCGCGCAGGCGACCGGCCGCGTTGTGCGTCAGCAGTATCGCGAGACGGAAGCGATTGATGATCTGCGGATGTCCGCGCTCCAGGCACAGGCGCGCTGCCTCGGCTTCGAGACGTGCAGCCGCCTCGGCTTGCCCGCGATGCAACAGCTCGTTGCCGAAGGAGATCATGACCTCGGCCTGCAGGCCGAGGTCGCCGAGTTCGCCGGCCATCGCGCGCGCTTCGGCATAGGCGCGCTCCAGCGTCGCCGACGCCACCTCGACGAACTGACCCATGCGGATCAGGCTGGCCCGTGCGGCGATGCGTCCGCGCTGAGCATCCAGGCCCTCCGGGGCGCGCTCGAAATGATCCATGGCCCGTTGCACCTGATCGTAGGCCACGCGCACATCGCGTACCGCCGCCCAGATCACCGCCGCCAGGTTCCAGCGCCCGGCCGACGCCCACTCGCCGGCCTGCTGCCAGTGGTAGGCAATGATGATCGCCAGTTCTCCCGGCGGCTCCGGCGGCCCGTGTCGCGCCTCGAGCAAGGTCGCCAGACGCGCGTGCACAGCGCGCCGATGCGATTCCAGCTGGGTCTGATAGGTCACCTCCTGCATCAGGGGATGGGCGAAGGCATAGCCGCCGTCGCGCACCACCACCAGACCCAGCGCGGTCAGTTCCGCCAGCGCGGCCGCGGCACCCTCCACCAGCGACGACAGCAGGCTTTCGTCGAACGCGCTGCCGATCACCGCCGCCGCCTGCAACACCTTGCGCGGCTGTTCGGCCAGCCGATCGATGCGTGCGGCGAGCAAGGCCTGCACGGTGTCCGGCACCGGCCATTGGGCGATCGGCTTGTGCAGTTGCCAGCGCCGCGGCGCGCCGGCGAGCCAGCCGCCGTCGGCCAGCGCCTGCACCGCCTCCTCGACAAAAAACGGATTGCCGCTGGCGCGACGCGCCACTTCGACGGCGACCGGCTGCAACTCGGGTGCCGGCCCCAGCAGGTTGGTCGCCAGACGCAGCAGATCGTCGTCGGCCAGCGCCGCCAGCGACAGATTCAGATCGGTCGATGACGCACCAAGATCCGGCCGGTACTCGGGGCGGTGATTGAGCAGCAAAAGCGTGCGGCTGCCCGGCACGCGCGCCAACAGCTGCGGCAGCAGCGCGGCGCTGGCCTCGTCGAGAAAGTGCAGGTCCTCGATCAACAGCACCTGGAACTCGTCGGGGCACAGGAGGAAATCGGCGAGGCGCTGCAGCAGGCGCGTCTGCGCACCGGCATCGCCGGCCACGGCGGGCTGACCCGGCGGCGCAATACCGAGAAAATCGAAGATCGCCGGTAGTAACGCTGCATCCGCGGGATCGCGCAGCAGCATCGCGCCGGCCACCCAGCGTCGTGCTTCCTCGGCATCCGCGCGCTCCGGCACGCGCAGGCGGCTGCGCAACAGCGCGCGGATCGCGAACATCGGAAAGCGCGCGGCATAGGCCAGGCCACTGGTCCGATGCACCGGAATGTTCTCGGCGGCGCAAGCCCCGCAGAACTCATGGCACAGGCGCGATTTGCCGATGCCCGCGGGGCCCACGACGGTCGCCGTCTGGCCGCGCCCGCTGCGCACCGCATCCAGCGCGGCCAGCAACCGTGCCATTTCCGGCTCGCGGCCGACAAAGGGCGATCCGCCGCGCGACAGGCTGCGGTCCAGGCGCGTGCGCACGCCCCCCTCGCCTTCCAGCTCGAACACCTCGACCGGCGCCTCGACACCAGCCACCGCCGTCTCGCCCAGACTGCGCAGCCGGAAATAGCCCTCGATCAGCGTTGCCGTGCTGCGCGTCAGGTAGATGCGACCGGGCTCGCAAATGTGCTCCATGCGCGCCGCGAGGTTCACGGTCGGCCCCTGCGCGGTGTAGTCGCTGCGCAGGTCGTCGCCGATGCGGCCCACCACCACCTCGCCCGAGTTCAGGCCGACGCGGATCGAGAGGTTCAGTCCCTCGCGCAAGCGCAGCTCGTCGGCGAACTGACGCACCGTCGCCTGGATCTCCAGTGCCGCGTAGGCGGCGCGGCTGGCGTGATCCTCCAGCGCGCGCGGCGCACCGAACAGCGCCATGACACCATCGCCGGTGTACTGGTTGATCGTGCCCTCGTAGCGATGCACCGCCGCACCGAGCAGACCGAAGAAGCGGTCCAGCACCTGGTGCCAGCGCTCGACACCGGCCTGCTCGGCCAGGCGCGTCGAACCCTTGATGTCGGCGAACAGCACGGTCACGCGCTTGCGTTCGCCCTGCGGCGCTGCGGCACGCAGGGCGCCGTCGCGCAGATGCCTCGGCGTGTAGTCGGCAGCCACGCCCGCAGCCAGCGGCGCGCCGCATTGGTTGCAAAAGCGCGCCCCGGCCGGATTGTCGGCCCCGCAGCCCCCACACGACGCCATCACCGGCTCTCCCGTTGTCTTCGCGGCACGGACACGGCAAGGTTATCGCACCCGCACGAGAGTCCGTAAGCAATGATCCTGATCGTAGGCGCCGGTGCCGTCGGCACCATCCTGACAGCCTATTGGCGCGCCGCCGGCCGTGAACCGCTGAGAATCTATGTGCGCGACAAGGACCTGGAACCGATGCAGCGCGCACCGGCCATTCGCGTCGAGAGCACCAACGCCACCGTCGCCACATTGAACGTGGCCAAGCCGTCGCTGAGTCCGTCGCTGGCGCTGCACGACGTCGATTACCTGGTGCTGTGCGTCAAGTTCCCGCAGCTCGAACCGCTACTCGATGCAATCGGTCCGATTCCCGCGCATTGCACCGTGGTCTCGACGCTCAACGGCGTCAGCGCGCTGCGCACGATCCGCAAGCACCACCCGCAGGCGCGCGTCGTGCCGGTCAGCGTGATGTTCAACGGCCAGCTGCTGGCGCCGCTGCACGCGCAGATCACCACGCGGGCGGAGGTGGTGATCGGCAGCGACGACCCGCGGCTGCTGGCCAGCTTCGGCGACAGCGGCATGACGGTGAAACGCGCCACCGGCGAGTCGGCGGCCTGGGGAAAACTGCTGATCAATCTGGCCAACGCGATCTGCGCGCTGACGCACACCACCTTCCGCGACCTGCTGACCCACCCTGATCTGCGCGCGGTCTACGTCGGCGTGCTCGACGAAGCCACCACGCTGCTGGCGCGCGCCGACATCCCCTACAAGCTGCCCATGCCGATTCCGTATGCGGTCTATCGCGGCCTGCTCGCCGGCCGCACGCGGCTGCCGTGGTGGTTCGCCAAGCTCAAGAACGGCCTGCGCGACGGCGCCTACCCGTCGATGGTGGCCGACGTCGAAGCCGGACGCCGGACCGAGATCGACCAGTTGAACGGCGAGATCGTGCATCGGGGGCGCGAGCAAGACGTGGCCACACCGGTCAACGCGCGCATCGTGGATCTCGTGCATGCGATCGAAGGCCAACAACCGCCGGCGTACCTGACACCGGCCGAGCTGCGGCGCCAACTGAAACTTTAGACCACGCTCCACGCTCGAAATCGGCCGACCCAACGGACGAGTCCCATGCTGACGCTGCGCGCGGCCACCCCCGCCGATCTCGAGTTGTTGCGCCGCTGGGACGACGAACCGCACGTGCTGGAATCCGATCCCAACGACGACTGGGGCTGGGAAACCGAACTGGCCCGGCAGCCGGACTGGCGCGAGCAACTGATCGCCGAGGTGGACGGCCGCGCGATCGGCTTCGTCCAGATCATCGACCCGGCGCGCGAGGACAGCCACTACTGGGGCGACACCGCACCCGATCTGCGCGCCATCGACATCTGGATCGGCGAGGCCGATGCGCTGAACCGCGGGTACGGCACGACGATGATGCAGCTCGCACTGGCGCGCTGCTTCGCCGCACCCGAGGTCGAGGCCGTGCTGATCGATCCGCTGGCGAGCAACGAGCGCGCGCATCGCTTCTACGAGCGATTGGGCTTTCGCTTCGTCGAGCGCCGACGATTCGGCCTCGACGACTGCCGCGTCTACCGGCTCGACCGCACGCAGTGGGTGCCCGCGAACGCCTGAGCGTCCGCCGGCGCTCAGGCGCCCCTCACGCTATTTGCCGCGCGGCCCCACCAGCAGCCAGATGATGAAACCCAGCACCGGCAGCAGCAGGATCAGCAGGACCCACAGCACCTTCTTGCCGGTCGACAGGTTGCTCGACAGCACCGAGACAATGGCCCAGATGTCGGCCACCAGCACCAGGAAACCCCACAAGCCCATGCCGGACAGATTGAAGTCCATGTCGCGCTCCTTCGCTTCGGTTTCAAGGATTGTAGCCGGCGCCGTCGACGCGGCCCGGATCGATGCCGTCGCGCGCGGCGATGCGCCGCCAGTGACGCGGTAACGGCGAGGCCGGCAGCTTTGCCGCCGATTCCCACAGCACCTTGTGCCAGGCTGCCACCAGGCGGTCGGCGCGCGCCACGGCATCGGCCGTCGGCTGCGGCGACGACAACAGCTCGAAAGCCTGACGCTCCACCTGGTCGCGGGTCACACGTAGACGGTCCCGCAGGCCGGCATCGGCCAGCGCGCGACGGTGCAGCCATTCGTGACGTCGCCACAACGGCGCCTCGACCTCCCGCGCCGACGGCGTCAGCACCGAGCCAGCGCCGCTGAAACCCGCCGGCCGGAAGATCGACAGGCAGGGTGCCGACGTGCCCGTGAACCAGGCATTTACGCCATTCGGCGACAGCCGCACGATCATCGAGCCAGTGGTCTGGTGGCGACGGATGAAACCGGCGGCATGCATGCAGACGTCGCCGTTGCTGCCGCGCAGCGGATCGTCGGCCGCGTGCCCATGCCGTCGCAGTTGCGCGGCAAAGTGCGCAAAGCTCGGCTGCACCGCGCTGCCCAGCCCCGACAAGGCCAGCCGGCGACGCTGTGCCGCACCGGCGAAATGCGGCATCAGTCGCGTACCGAAGCGTCGCGAAAAATCGGGGCGCGCAGACAGATCGGCGGAGGCGAGCGGGTAATCGCTGGTCAGCGTCAGGCGATTGGAGATCGCCGCCGCGCGTTCGACGCGTCGCGCTGCCCAGGACCGCCCGCTGGTCTCCAGCACCCAGGCTTCGCGTGGATCGGCAACGAGAAAGCTGTTGTCGTAACAGAAGCCGCGGTCCGAGAATCCAGCCGGCCCGCCCTGCCCGTGCGCCTCCAGCAGTTCGGCGATGACCTGCACCGCGCGCGCGGCCGTATCGGCCCGCTCCAGACCCAAGCGCACCAGGTCCATGCCCAGCAGCGCCGGTGTCAGCGTCGCCTGTCGCGAGAAGATCGCCTCGTTGCCGATCGCCACGCCCTGGTCGTTGACGCCCATCTCCGCGCCCCAGCACCAGGCCGGCTTGGACAGGATCACGGCATGGCGATCCCGCACCTGCGTGATGTCGAGATAGGTCGTGCGCAGACGCGGCTGCGGATCGCCGCGCACGGCGTCGAGACGCACCACCGGCTGCGGTTCCGAGGGCTCGCGGTCCGAGTTCTTCGCAAACCACACCGCGTCGTCACCAATCAGAACCTGGGTATCGCACATGCGGGCAGTCTATTAGAGTCGCGGACGCCATGAGTCTGACGCTCGACACCCTGCGGCTGGACAACCGCTACGCCGCGCTCGGCGCGACCTTCGGCAGTCGCGTCGCGCCAACGCCCCTGCGCAATCCGCGCCTGCTGCACGCCAATGCGGCGCTTGCCGCCGACATCGGCCTGGACCCGCGCGAGCTGAAGCAACCGGCATTTACCGCCATCTTCTCCGGCAACGCACCGCTGCCGGGTGGCGCGCCGCTAGCGATGCTGTACGCCGGCCACCAGTTCGGCGTCTGGGTGCCGCAACTCGGTGACGGCCGCGCGCTCCTGCTCGGCCAATTGCGCGATGCACAGAACCGCAGCTGGGACCTGCAGCTGAAAGGCGCAGGGCCGACGCCTTATTCCCGACACGCCGACGGTCGTGCCGTGATCCGCTCCAGCGTGCGCGAGTATCTCGCCGGCGAGGCCCTGCATCACCTCGGCATCCCGACCACGCGCGCCTTGAGCCTGATCGTCGCCGACGATCCGGTGCGTCGCGAGACGATGGAACGCGCCGCCGTGATCTGCCGCGTCGCGCC
>DASWWX010000045.1:0-2211 GCA_036405815.1 Solimonas sp.
ACGCCGGCGAGGAAGAACACCGCCCAGGACGCGCTGGGCAGGTTCACGCTGGCGAAGTGCTGTCCGCGGGTCATGGCCAGCAGCGCGGCAAGCGCGAGGCCGACCAGCAGCTGGTATCTCGGGGCAAGCTTGATCATTGCAGTCTCCTTCTGTGGGCGCGGGCGACATGCCCGCGCCGCGGTCTTACAGCGCCTGGTAGCGCAGCGTGAAATACATGGCTCGCCCGGGTTGCTCATAGGCCTGTGCAGTCTCGTATTGACGATCGAACAGATTCGCTAGCTTGACCTGCAGGCGCCAGGCATCGTCGAAGCGATACTCGCTGCGCAAGTCCACAAGGGCATAGCCGGGCATGCGCGAGTCGTCGACATTGGTTGCCTTGTCGAAGCGCTCGCTCGCCGCATACAGCGACGCGCCCAGACCGATGGCGCCGTATTGCCGGTCCAGATTCAGGTTGAACTGGCGCTTGGCACGGCGCTGCAGCAAATGGCCATGGTTGGCCTTGCTGCGGTCCTCTGGGTCCATGAAGGTCAGGTTGGCGGCTACGTCCCAGCCGGCCAGCACTGTAGCAACGGTGGTTTCGATACCGCGGATGCGCGCGACATCGACATTCTCAGGGCGCATGGGGCGGCTGCCTGCCCAGACGATCAGATCCTCGATCTGGTTTTCATAGGCATTCACGCTCCACTCGCCCCAGCCATGGCTGCCGCGGATGCCTAACTCGTAGCTTTCCGACTCTTCGGGTTGCACGTCCGGATTGCCGGCGGTAGACGCACTGGCCGGGTAGTACAGGTCGTTGAAGGTGGGTGCGCGATAGGCGGTGCCGTAGGCTGCAGTCAGCGTCAGGGCATCATTCAGGTCGAAGCTGTAGCCGAGGCTGCCGGTATCGTGCGAGCCGAAGAATTCATCCTCGTCGCGCCGCATGCCTGCCTGCACACCGTGGCGGCCGAAGGCAGCCTGGTACTGGACGAAATAACCACGATTGTAACGACTGTCTTCGACATAATTGCCGCTGCTTTCGATGCGATCCTTCTGATAGTCGATGCCGAGGCTGAGCACTTGCGCTTGACCGAAACGCAGGTCGTTCTGCCAGCTCAGACTGTCGCGACGGGTGTCGAAGCGAGAGAAGAAATTGCCATCCTGGAAATTGTCGCCGAGGTCCTCGCTGTGCGCCGCCTGCAGCGTAATGCCCCAGACTTCCAGCGGCGAGAAACGTGCACGGCTGCTGATCACTTGCAGCGAGCCATCGCTGTAAGCATTGGTACCGGTCGTCCTTCCGGTTTTTGCATTGTGGCTGCGGCTGTCGAAATCGCTATGGTTTTCGCTCTGCAGCCAGCTACCGTCGAGTTCCAGGCCGTTGTCGAAACGATAGCCGCCACGCAAAAGGCCGGACAATTCGCGGTAACCGTCGGCATCGGATTCATAGGCATTGGGCGCCGTGCTGCGATAGGCGCCGGCATTGATGCCGTCGGTACTTTCGCTGGCCACGCCGAGATTGAACCAGCCATTCCCCTGGCTTCCCGCCACGCCGGCCGAGCCGCTGTAGCTCGACCGCGAACCAGCACCCGCCGAGAAATAGGGCTTGAGGCCATCGGCGCCGCCATGGCGGGTGAATATCTGGATCACCCCTCCCATCGCTTCCGAACCGTACAGGCTCGAACGCGGGCCACGGACGATTTCGATGCGCTCGATCTGCTCCACCGGGATGCTCTGCAAGGCTGCGCTGCCGGAAGTGGCCGAACCGACTCGTACGCCATCGATCAGGACCAGCACGTGCTTGTCGCTGCTGCCGCGGATCGATACCGAAGTACTCTTGCCACGCCCGCCATTGCTGGTGATGCTGACCCCGGCCAGACGCTGCAACAGCTCCGGCACGCTGCCCGCTTGCTGACGCTCGATGTCATCACGGGTAATCAGACTCGAGGAAGCAATGGACGCGGGTGAATGTGCGGTACGGCTGGCAGTGATCAGCTGTCGGTCCAGCAACAAAGCGCCGTCATCCGTAGCCAGGACGTAGGAAGGAAGGCCCAGCACCAGTAAGGCCAGGGGAAAGGAATTGCGCATCGGATCAAGGGTCTCCGTCGTGCCCACCCGCACGACTGAAAGTCGACGAAGACAGACGGAGGAACCGCAAAAGGAAGTGAATACCGCGAGGGATATGCACCCGCCCAGCGCCCGCCGCACTGTCAGTGAAATGCGACAGGCCGGTCTCCG
>DASWWX010000046.1:0-1588 GCA_036405815.1 Solimonas sp.
CGCGTGCGGCTGGTGCTCGCCGCCAAGGGCGTGAGTTACGACCTGGTGCCGGTGGATCCGCAGAACCCGCCCGAAGACCTCATCGACCTCAATCCCTACCATTCCGTGCCCACCTTGGTGGAGCGCGACTTGGTGCTGTACGCCGCCTCGGTGGTCAGCGAATACCTGGACGAACGCTATCCGCATCCTCCGCTGATGCCGGTGGACCCGCTCTCCCGTGCGCGATTGCGCCTTGCCATGCTGCGAATCGAGCACGACTGGGTGCCGCAAGTGCAGGCGATCCAGTTGGGCAACAAGCAGCAGGCCGAAGCCGGTCGCAAGCGTTTGAAGGAATTGCTGACCGCGTCGGTGCCGCTGTTCAAGGCGAGCAAGTTCTTCCTCAATCCCGAGATGAGCCTGGCCGATTGCGCGATGGCCCCGATCATCTGGCGCCTGCCTTCGCTGGACGTGCCGCTGCCGAAGGACGGCAAGGCCATCGAGGATTACGGCAACCGTATCTTCCGCAACCCCGGCTTCATCCGCAGCCTGACGGACGCCGAGAAGAAGCTCCGCGAGATCCCGGCCTAGCCGGCATCCCGCCCGGCCGATTCGCGCGCACGCCTCATCGCGACCGGCCACAGAGACCTCCATGACCGACGATTCCTCCCGCATGACCAGCCACCGCCCTTATCTGCTGCGGGCGCTGAACGAGTGGATCGCGGACAACGGCATGACGCCCCACCTGCTCGTGGACGCCACGCAGGCCGGCGTGCAGGTGCCGATGAGCGCGGTGAAGGAAGGCAAGGTCGTGCTCAACATCGCCGAGCGCGCGGTCGTGCGGTTGCTGATCGACAACGAGGCGGTGAGCTTCACCGCGCGTTTCGGGGGCGTCAGTCATCCGGTGTACGTGCCGATCAGTGCGGTGCTGGCGATCTATTCGCGCGAGACGGGGCAGGGCATGGCATTGCCTGATGATGTCGCTCCCGGCCCGGAACCTGACGGCGACGATGAGCCGCCATCGCACGATACGCCGCCCGATGACGAGACCCCGCCGACACCAGGCAAGCGTCCGCCGTTCCTGCGTGTGGTGAAGTAGCGCGCTGCGGGCGCAGCGCGGTCAGTGCAGGTCGAGCGGCGTGACCGACGGAACGACCGGCCCCACGAACGACACCAACTCGCCCTTGTGCAGCACCATGCGACCGACATGACGGTCGATGCCGTCGTGCGAGTACTCGAAGCGGAAACTGCGCTCGAATCCCAGCCATCCATCCTCGCCCCGGCACACCCGCAATCCTGCGGCGTGCACGCTCTGGTCAAGCCAGATCACGCCCGCCGCCTTGCAGGCGTTGCGGCCGAGCACGCCCGCACGCTCGGCGGCCGCACGCGCGGCATTCCAGTAGGCGAAGGCCGCGGCGGCGGCCACCATCCACAACAATGCGCTGAGCGGCGACATGCTCAAGGTGCGGGCCCGAGCTTCATCGACAGGTCGATGGCGCGTACGTGCTTGGTAAGCGCGCCGATGGATACGAAATCCACCCCGTCGGCGGCGATCCCGGCGAGTGTCGTCATGTCCACGCCGCCTGAAACTTCCAGTGGAATGCGGCCGTCG
>DASWWX010000047.1:0-1680 GCA_036405815.1 Solimonas sp.
TGGCCGCCGACTGGAGCTTCGCGCGCGTCGAGCTGCGCATGCGTCCCTGGAACCGCAACTACGTCGGCACCCATTTCGGCGGCAGCCTGTTCGCCATGACCGACCCGTTCTGGATGATCCTCGCCAAGGAGCGCCTGGGCGCCGAGTATTACGTCTGGGACAAGGCCGCCGAGATCGAGTTCGTGAAGCCCGGCAAGGGCACGCTGCATGCGGAATTCCGCCTGGACGAGCGCGTGCTGGAGGAGATCCGCGCCGACGCCGCCAACGGCGAGAAGCACCTGCGCTGGCTGCCGGCCGACGTGTTCAACGCCCAGAACGAAGTGGTCGCCCGCGTGCGGAAACAGATCTACGTGCGGTTGAAGCCGGAAGCACGCCGGCCGCGCTGATCACGGGGCCGGTACTGCTTTCCCGTCGGCAGGCAGGAGCAGCGAGAACACGCGGCTCTGCCTACCGTTGAACAGGTCGATCACCAAGACATAGGAACTCCCGCCGACTCGGATCCTGCGGCCACCCGGATGCGCGCGTTGCCACTCGTCGAGACGCTCCGCCAGCGGACGCGCATCTGCGCCGTGCTCGCGCAGCGCCCGCCAGGCCGCGACGGCACGCAGCTCCGCCTCCGCGTCCTGGAACCGTTCCGCATAGCCCGCCAGCGACGGCGCGGCGATGTTCTCAAGCAAGCAGCCGGCTGCATTCGCAACGCACGAGAACGTCCATCCTCCTGACAATGGTGCATGCTTGCCGAGCGGCGTATCCGCCCGGATGAGCACATCCGCCTGCGCGCCGCAGAACCATGCATGACGACGCGCTCCCTTCGCCATCGTCTTGCGCTGGTCGAGGAAGAGGCCCGTCATGAGCCTACGATGCCACGGCTGTTCGGCTCCGTTCTGTGCACGCAAGCCTCCGTCGATGTACTTTCCCTCGCCAGTCATGGTGGGACAGATGCCCGCTACCATCGCACCATCCGGCCTGAAGGCGTCCTCGCACGCCTCCGGCAGCGGGTGATCGGCAGGGAGTTCCGCCAGCATTTCCACGAACAGCCGCAGCGATGCGTCCATCAGCGATGTTCCGATCACGCCGCCGATTAGGTTGTCGCCGCTGGCCACCAGCTTGCGCGCGATCGATCCGCTTCGGCAGACACCGCGTAGGCCCGCCTCATGATCGCCCCGCGCGAATGCGTAGGCATACGATGTCTGCACCGATAGCAGGGGCTGGTACGCCGGCAGTGGCGTATCCGGCCTTGCCGGGAACGGACTGCGGAAGTAGTCGTACGCATCCAGCGCAGCGACGCGCTCTTCAAGCGCAGCGTGGGAGGCCATGATGGGCGCGAGGGTATCCAACCGCTCGCGGACATGCCGCAGGCAACCGCCCTCACCGAGGCGGCACAGTATGTCGCTGTCGGCCTCCGCATCGAGCAGCGGGTAGGCCTCCAACACAGAACGATAGGGCGACGGGGGCACCCCACGGTCGACGGTCCACGGGGGCGACGTCTGGAAGCGAATGATGTCTTCGGCCAGCAGGCGCTCGGCCTCCGCCACCGGCACGTCGTGCCGCAATGACCACAGCGCCGCAAACCCGTTGCGGCCTTCCATCGGCCGGGGCGCCTCGATCAGCGCAAGCGCCTCGGCATCCTCCGCCGGGATCGGCATCAGCCGGCTGACGGTGTACAGGGACACCGCGATC
>DASWWX010000048.1:0-1698 GCA_036405815.1 Solimonas sp.
GACATCCTGCGCCCCGAGGGCGACAACCCGCTGCTGGAAAAGGGCTACGTCACCACCAGCGTCGACGCGCTGATGAACTGGGCGCGCACCGGCTCGATGTGGCCGATGACGTTCGGCCTGGCCTGCTGCGCCGTCGAAATGATGCACGCCGGCACCTCGCGCCTCGACCTGGACCGCTACGGTGTGGTGTTCCGCCCGTCGCCCCGCCAGTCCGACGTGATGATCGTGGCCGGCACGCTGGTCAACAAGATGGCCCCGGCGCTGCGCAAGGTCTACGACCAGATGCCCGAGCCGAAGTGGGTCATCTCGATGGGCAGCTGCGCCAACGGTGGCGGCTACTACCACTACTCGTACTCGGTGGTGCGCGGTTGCGATCGCGTCGTGCCGGTGGACGTGTACGTGCCGGGTTGCCCGCCGACGGCCGAGGCGCTGGTGTACGGCATCCTGCAGTTGCAGAAGAAGATCTGGCGCACGCAGACCATCGCGCGCTGATCCTCCTTTCCCCCCGAATCCTTTCTAGAGCACGCCACGCCCCATGGCTGAGCAAGCTGCAAACTTCACCGACCAGCTGCGCGCCCGCTTCGCGGACGCCACGGTCAGCGTGGCCGAGCCGCGCGGCGAAATCACCCTGGAAGTGCCGTCGGCCTCGTGGCATGCGATCTGCCTGGCGCTTCGCGACGAGTTCGGTTTCGAGCAGGCCGTCGACGTCAGCGGCGTGGACTACCTGGGCTATGGCAGTGCCGAGTGGGATACCGCCGACGTGTCGTCCGAGGGCTTCAGTCGCGGCGTCGAGGGCTTCGGGCCCGGCCGCTTCAATTGGGACCAGCGCCCACGCGACGCCGCCCGCCCGAACCGCTTCGCCGTGGTCCTGCACCTGCTGTCTTACCAGTACAACCGCCGCGTGCGCGTGCGCTGCTTCGCGCCGGACGACGGTCTGCCGGTCGTAGCGTCGCTGTGCGATGTGTGGCCGGGCCTCAACTGGTTCGAGCGCGAGGCGTTCGACCTGTACGGCATCATCTTCGAAGGCCATCCGGACCTGCGTCGCATCCTGACCGACTATGGTTTCGTCGGCCATCCGTTCCGCAAGGATTTCCCGCTGATCGGCAACGTCGAAGTCCGCTACGACGAAGAGAAGAAGCGCGTGGTGTACGAGCCGGTCACCTCGGTCGAGCCGCGCGTCGGCGTGCCGCGCGTGATCCGCGACGACGCCCGCTACCAGACCGCCGCCGGCGAGCAGGCCGTGCGCGAGGGCAAGGCATGAGCAATCCGCAATCCGGCACCGCGTTCGCCAGCAATCCTGCCGAAGCCAGGCAGGAAATCCGCAACTACACGCTGAACTTCGGTCCCCAGCATCCGGCCGCGCACGGGGTGCTGCGCCTGATCCTGGAAATGGACGGCGAGACCATCGTGCGTGCCGACCCGCATGTCGGCCTCCTGCACCGGGGCACCGAGAAGCTGGCCGAGTCCAAGCCGTTCAACCAGTCGATCGGCTACATGGACCGCCTCGACTACGTGTCGATGATGTGCAACGAGCACGCCTACGTGCGCGCCATCGAAACCCTGATGGGCATCGAGGCGCCGGAGCGCGCTCAGTACATCCGCACGATGTACGACGAGATCACCCGCATCCTGAACCACCTGATGTGGATCGGCTCCAATGCGCTCGACCTCGGCGCGATGGCGGTGATGCTGTACGCC
>DASWWX010000049.1:0-41334 GCA_036405815.1 Solimonas sp.
GGCCGGACGCGTACGCGTCCGGCCTTTCTGCTGTACGGCAGCGTTCGGACCTCAGTTGAAGGTCTTGTGCTCTGCGGCCAGACGCCGCAGCAGCGGGGCCGGTTCGGCGAAGGTGACGCTGCTGCCGGGCTGCGCGGCATAGAGCCGCATGCGCTCGACCACTTTCGCCAGGCCCGCCATGTCTGCCGCCAGCATCGGACCGCCGCGGTGCAGCGGGAAGCCGTAACCGTTGAGATAGATCATGTCGATGTCCGAGGCGCGCAGCGCGATGCCCTCTTCGAGAATCTTTGCGCCCTCGTTGACCAGCGCGTATAGCAGGCGCTCGACGATCTCCTCGTCGCCAATCGGGCGCGGCGTGATCGCGGCAGCCTGGCGCTGTTCGGCGATCACGCGCTCGACCTCGGCATCCGGGTGTGCGGTGCGGTCGCCGGGTTCGTAGCGGTACCAGCCCTTGCCGGTCTTCTGGCCGTAGCGGCCGAGCTCGCAGAGACGATCGGCGACGCGTTCCTGGCGCATCTCGGGATGCTCGGCGTAGTGACGCTTGCGGATCAGCCAGCTCACGTCGTTGCCGGCCAGGTCGTTCATGCGGAACGGGCCCATCGCGAAACCCCAGCGCTCGATCGCGCCGTCCACCTGCTGCGGCTGCGCGCCCTCATCGAGCAGACGCAGGGCCTCGACCGCGTAGCGGTTGATCATGCGGTTGCCGATGAAGCCGTCGCAGACGCCGGCGACCACCGGTAGCTTGCGGATGGTCTTGGCCAGTTTCATCACGGTGGCCATTACGTCCTTCGCGGTTTTCTCGCCGCGTACGACTTCCAGCAGGCGCATCACGTTGGCCGGCGAGAAGAAGTGCAGGCCGACCACGTCCTGCGGGCGCTTCGTGAACGCCGCGATGTGGTTCAGGTCCAGCGTCGAGGTGTTGCTGGCGAGGATCGCGCCGGGCTTCATCGTCGCGTCCAGCGTCTCGAACACCGTCCGCTTGATGCCCATGTCCTCGAACACCGCCTCGATGACGATGTCGTCCTGCGCCAGATCGGCGTAGGCCAGCGTCGGCCGGATCAGCGCCATGCGCTGGTCGAGCTTTTCCTGCGTGAGCTTGCCCTTCCTGACCTGGTTCTCGTAGTTCCTGCGGATGATCGCCAGGCCCTTGTCCAGCGCCTCCTGCTTCACTTCGAGCAGGTGCACCGGGATACCGGCATTGGCGAAGTTCATCGCGATGCCGCCGCCCATGGTGCCGGCACCGATTACCGCCGCGGTCTTGATCGGGCGCACCGGCGTGTCGTCCGGGATGTCCGGAATCTTCATCGCCGCGCGTTCGCCGAAGAAGGCGTGACGCAGCGCGCGCGACTCGGGGCCGTTGACCAAGAACGTGAAGCCATCGCGTTCTACCGCCATACCCTCGTCGAAGGGCTTCAGCGCCGCGGCCTCGACGCACTCCAGACACTTCAGCGGCGCGGGGAGCGGGCCCGCGGCCCTCTTCACCTGCGCGCGTGCGGTGTCGAAGAACGCGTTCGCGTTCGGCAGTTCGATTTTGAGGTCGCGCACGCGCTTCGGCCCCATGCCCTCGGCGACCACCTTCTGTGCGAAGGTCAGCGCCGCCGGCAGCACGTCGCCATCAACCACCATGTCGAACAGCGCGGTTTGCGAAAGTTTCTGTGCCGGCACCATGTCGCCGGAGACAATCATCTTCAGTGCGGTTTCGACGCCGACCACGCGAGGCAGGCGCTGCGTACCGCCGCCGCCGGGCAGCAGGCCGAGCTTCACTTCCGGCAGCGCGATCTGCGCATCGGCGCGCGCGACGCGGTAGTGACACCCCAGCGCCAGCTCCAGGCCGCCGCCGAGGCAGACACCGGCAATCGCGGCGACCACCGGCTTTTGCGCGCCGTCCAGCGTTTCGAGGATGTCATGCAGGTTCGGTGTCGCCAGCATCTTCGGCGAGTTGAACTCGCGGATGTCGGCGCCGCCCGAAAAGGCTTTGTCGATGCCGGTCAGCACGATGGCCTTGACCGCCGCATCGGCGGCCGCGCGCGCCAGGCCCTCGGCGATGCCCTGCCGCAGGTCCAGGCCCAGGCCGTTGACCGGCGGGCTGTTCATCGTGATGACGGCGACGTTGCCGCGGACCTCGTAGCTGCTGACGCTCATCTGGGCGCTCCTGATGCTCTTCAGAAAATAGGCCGTGGCAGCCTAACGGCCGTCGTCGTGGCCGGCCAATGAACGCAGCGCATGCTGGGGCATCAACCGCGTTCATTTGTCCGGTACCGAACGGCCCTCTAAGCTCCGGGCTCCGCATTCTGGAGCTGTGCGATGGATCTGAACTTCACCCGGGAGGAGCAGGCGTTCCGTGCGCAGGTGCGCGCCTTCGTCGATGCCCACCTGCCCGCCGACATCCGCGAGCGCGTGCTCAGTGGCAAGCGCCTGGGCAAGGACGACTTCATGACCTGGCACAAGCTGCTCTATCGCCAGGGCTGGGTCGCGCCGAACTGGCCGGTCGAATTCGGCGGCACCGGCTGGAGCCCGGTGCAGCAGCACATCTTCAACGAGGAATGCGCGGATGCCGGTGCGCCCGGGCTGCTGCCGTTCGGCCTGGTCATGGTCGCGCCGGTCATCATGGCTTTCGGCAGCCCTGCGCAGCAGCAGTATTTCCTGCCGAAGATTCTCTCGGGCGAGCACTGGTGGTGTCAGGGCTATTCCGAACCGGGCGCCGGCTCCGATCTCGCCGGCTTGAAGACCCGCGCCGAGCGCGTCGGCGACAAGTACATCGTCAACGGCCAGAAGACCTGGACCACGCTTGGCCAGTTCGCGGACTGGATCTTCTGCCTGGTGCGCACCTCGCCGGATGCACGCAAGCAGGAGGGCATTTCCTTCCTGCTGATCGACATGAAGACGCCGGGCATCCAGGTGCGGCCGATCATCCTGCTCGACGGCGAGCACGAGGTGAACGAGGTCTGGTTCGACAATGTCGAGGTGCCGGTGGAAAACCGCGTCGGCGAGGAGAACAAGGGCTGGACCTACGCCAAGTTCCTGCTCGGCCACGAGCGCACCGGCATCGCCGAGGTCGGGCGATCCAAGCGCTGGCTGAAGCGCCTCAAGGAGATCGCGCGCCGCCAGCGCGGCAGCGACGGCAAGCCGCTGATCGAGGATGTGCGCTTCCGCGATCGCATCGCGCAGGTCGAGGTCGAGCTGATGGCGCTGGAGATCACCAACCTGCGCGTGATCGCCGCCGAAATGGAGAAGCGCGCACCGGGGCCGGAAGCCTCGCTGCTGAAGATTCGCGGCTCGGAAATCCAGCAGACCCTGAGCGAGCTGTTGATGCAGGCGCTGGGCCCCGAGGCGCTGCCGTTCCAGGAAGCGGCGCTGCACGCCGGCTATGACGGCGCGATTGCCGGCCCCGAATACGGTGCGGCACTGCCGGGGCAGTACTTCAACATGCGCAAGACCACGATCTACGGCGGATCCAACGAGATCCAGAAGAACATCATCTCCAAGATGATTCTCGGCTTCTGAGGAACGACGACATGGACTTTCGATTCAGTGACGAACAGCGTCAGTTCCAGGAAAGCCTGGAGCGCTTCCTGCGCAAGGATTACGGCTTCGAGCGCCGCCGCGAGATCGCGCGCAGCGACGCCGGCTACAGCACCGAGGTCTGGGCGCAGTTCGCCGAGATGGGCGTGCTGGCGCTGACATTGCCCGAGGCGCACGACGGTTTCGGTGGCGGCGCGTTCGACACGCTGCTGGTGATGGAAGCGCTGGGCCGCGCCAACGCGGTCGAGCCTTATCTCTCGACGGTGGTACTCGGTGCGAGCCTGATCGCGCAGGCCGGCAGCGATGCGCAGCGCGGCGAGATTCTGCCGGCCGTGGCCGCCGGCACCTGCAAGCTCGCGCTGGCGCATGGCGAGGCGGGCAACCGTTATGAGCTCGAGGCGATATCGACCACCGCCAAAACCGATGGCGATGGCTACGTGCTCAACGGCGCCAAGGCGCAGGTGCTGCACGGCGGCGCGGCGGATCGGTTGCTGGTGTCCGCGCGCACGCGTGGCAGCGCGCGCGAGGCGGGCGGGATTTCCCTGTTCCTTGTGGACGCGAAAGCGCCTGGGTTGGCGTGCTTCAGCTACCCCACGCAGGACGGCCAGCGCGCCGCGAACCTGACGTTCCAGGACGTGCGCGTGCCCAAGGCCGCGCTGGTCGGCCCCGAGCACGGCGCGCTGCCGCTGATCGAGGCCGCCATGGATCGCGCCATCGCCGCGCTCTGCGCCGAAGCCGTGGGCAACATGGCAGCGCTGATCGAGGCGACGGTCGGATACCTGAAGACGCGCAAGCAGTTCGGTGTGCCGATCGGCAGCTTCCAGGCGCTGCAGCACCGCGCGGTGGACATGTACCTGCACGCCGAACAGGCGCGCTCGATGGCGTATCTCGCCGCCGCGCGCGTGGATGGCGATGACGCCGCCGCGCGCCGACACGCCGTGTCTGCGGCCAAGGTGCTGGTGGGCCAGTCGGCGCGCTTCGTCGGGCAGCAGGCGGTGCAGTTGCACGGCGGCATCGGCGTGACCGAAGAGCTGGCGGTAAGCCACTACTTCAAGCGCCTGACGATGATCACGCTGGCTTTCGGTGACATTGACCATCACCTGGATCGCGTCGGCCGCGCATCGCTGGCCGCAGCGGCCTGAGCGGAACTCAGCCGGCCCAGAGATAGACGGCGGCCAGCGCGCGGTAAGGGCGCCAGGCGTCGGCCTGGCGCAGCAGCGCGTGCGGCGAGTCGGCGCCGGCCGCGCGCACCAGGCCGAGATCGGTATGCGGGAATGCATCCGGCTGCCGGCCCAGCCGGATCGCTAGGTAGTCGCGCGTCCACGGCCCGAAGCCCGGCAGTTCATGCAGCACGCGTTCGATGTGCGGCCACGCGGACGTCAGGTCCAGCGCGCCGTCGTCCACGGCGCGCGCCAGCGTCTTCAACGTCTCGGCACGCCGCGTGGTTAGGCCCATCGCGGACAGATCGGCGTCGCGCACGCGCGCCGGCGTCAGTTCGTCGCCGCAGCGTGATTGCAGGCGTCGCATGAGCGTGCCGGCCGCGGCGACGCTGACCTGCTGGCCCAGCACCGTGCGCAGGCACAGTTCGAACGCATCCCAGCCGCCGAGCGGCCGCAGGCCCGGCAGGCGCGCCAGGCGCGGCGCCATCAGCGGATCGCGTTGCAGATGCGCGGCGCCGGCGCGCGGGTCCTCGTCGATCGCGAACAGCGCCCCGACGCGGCGGCGCAGTTCGATGGCCGTCAGTGCATCGGGGGCTTCCACCTCGAGGGCGTCGCCGCTGCCGGTGCCGCTGCTGCTGTCGTTGCCGGCGAGGCTCACGCGCACCGTGCCGGCGGCCGTGCGGCGCTCGTAGGCATCACCATCGATGCGCTCGCGGTCGCCGATCAGTCGTGGCTGCAGATAGCCCAGCAACACCGACCAGGGCAGCGGCTGGCGTAGCGCGAGACGGTGGCGTGGTGTCATCGGCGTCTTGTCATTCCGCCCGTGTGCTGCGTTCACGGTCGAGCAGCGCGCGCTTGCGCGCCAAGCCCCACTTGTAGCCGCCCATGCCGCCGTCGCCACGGATCACGCGATGACAGGGCACCAGCAGCGCGACGCGGTTGGCGGCGCAGGCGCTGGCCACCGCGCGCACTGCGCGCGGCGCGCCGATCGCTTCTGCCACTTCCGCATAGGCGCGCACCTCGCCGTAGGGGATCGTCTGCAGGTATTGCCAGACGCGCATCTGGAACGCGGTGCCGCGCAGGTCCAGCGGCAGGTCCAGCGCGCGCTGCGCGCCGGCCAGATGCGCGGACAGTGCCTGCATCCAGCGCGCGAACTCGGTGTGCGCGGCCTCGCGCATCGGTTCGAGGGTGGCGCCCGGATACTCGCCGCGCAGTTGCGCCAGCAGCGCTTTTTCGTTCTCGCCGAACTGCACGAAGCACAGGCCGCGATCGGTGGCGCCGATCATCGTCGGGCCCAATGGCGTCGTGGCGCTGGCATACGAGATGACGAGGCCGGCGCCGCCCGCGCGGTATTGCTTCGGCGTCATGCCCAGGCGCGTGGCGACGCGCTCGTAGACCCGGCTGGCCGAACCGAAGCCGGCGTCCTGAATCGCGCGCGTGACCGTTTCGCCGTCGCGCAGCTGCGTGCGCAGGCGCCGCAGCCGGCAGGCGTCGAGGTACTGCTTGGGGGTGACGCCGGTCACTGCCTTGAAGCGGCGTTGCAGATGGAAAGGGCTCAGGTGTGCGCGCTGTGCCAGTGCGTCGAGGTCCAGCGCTTCGTCGGCGTGGGCCTCGATGTGGCGACACAGCGCCTCGATGCGCGGGCGCTCGCGGTCGGCGATCGCATCGCGCGGCCGGCAGCGCTTGCAGGCACGCAGGCCGGCGGCCTCGGCCGCATCCGCCGTCTCGAAGAAGCGCACGTTGCCGCGCAGCGGCTGCCGCGAGGGGCAGGAGGGGCGGCAATAGACGCCGGTGGTGACAACGCCGTAACAGAAGCGGCCATCCTGCTCGGCGTCGCGTTCCGTGACCGCTTTCCAGTAGTGTTCGTCTTTCATGATGCGCGTGCGCCTGTGTTCGATCCCGGCGTCAGGATGGACGTTTGCAGGGTCGGAAACGCTCCGTTTCTTGCGCATGCGGTCGATGGGTATCGGAACCAGGGGGCATCAGGGAATGCAGTCTCATTACGCTAACGTCAACGGCACGCGCTTGCATTACGTGCGCGCCGGCTCCGGGCCGCTGCTGCTGTTCGTGCATGGCTTTCCCGAATTCTGGGCGGTCTGGGAGTCGCATCTGTCCGCTTTCGCGGGCGAGTACACGGTCGTCGCGCCGGATCTGCGCGGTTATAACCGGTCCGACAAGCCCGAGGGCCTCGCCGCCTATCGTCCGAAGGTGCTGGTCGAGGATCTGCGCGCGCTGGTCGCGCATTTGGGCTTCGAGCGCTGCCGCCTGGTCGCACATGACTGGGGCGGCGCGCTGGCCTGGAGCTTTGCGATCGCGCATCCGCAGTGCATCGAGCGGCTGGTGATACTCAACGCGCCGCACCCGGTGCCGTTCGCGCGCGAACTGCGCGACAACCCCGCGCAGCAGGCGGCCAGCGAGTACATCCACACGCTTCGCAGCGCTGACGGCGAGCGCGCGATGTCGGAGCACGATTTCGCGGCGCTGCGCGCGCTGTTCGGCGACTGGAAGCTCGATGCCGGACGGCAGGCGCGTTATCGCGAGGCCTGGTCGCAGCCGGGCGCGCTGACCGCGATGCTGAACTATTACCGCGCCTCGCCGATGCATGCGCCGACCGCCGATGCGCCGGGCGTGGCCGGACTGCGGCTGGAGCCTGCACAGTTCATGGTGCGCGTGCCGACGCTGGTGATCTGGGGCGAGCGCGATGCCGCGCTGTTGCCGAGCCTGCTCGACGGCCTCGACGAATGCGTGCCGGACTTGCGCATCGAGCGCGTCGCGGACGCCTCGCACTGGGTCGTGCATGAGCAACCGCAACGCGTCGAGACGCTGATCCGCGAGTTCTTCGCCGAGGCGCGCGCGTGAGAGTGGACCTGTCCACCTGCTCGTTCCAGGTTCATCCGGAGTGGGATGTCACGCGCCTGCCGGACCGGCTGATGCTCAGCGCGGCCGAGGACGGCGGCGAGCTGGAACTGAGTTACAGCTTCAAGGAACACGGCAAGGTGACGCAGGCCGAGCTGCAGACCTGCGTGACCCAACTCGGCCGCGAGCTGGCGCCGGCGGAAAAGGTGAGCTTCGGGCCGTTCAGCGGCCTGCGCGTTGCCGGCTTCGACGATCCGCTGTGCGTCTGCTGGTGGTTTCTGTCGAGCGGACCGATGCTGCTGCGCGGCTTCTACAACGGCTGGCAGCGTGCCAGCGAGACCGAGCGTGCGCAGATCGAGCAGATGCTATCGACGATGCGTCGCGATGCCACGCTCGGCTGAGCGGTTTGCCGACCGGCGCGTGTAGCCGTGCGCCACAGCGGTGGCACGGCGTTGATCTTCGGCGCTGCCGTCAGGGCAGCATCGCGCCGCGGATTGCGTAGAAGATCACCGCCGCCATCAGCGCCGAAACCGGCACGGTGATGATCCAGGCGGCGATCACGCGCAGCACCACCGAGCGCTTCACCAGGTTCTCCCGGTGCACCTTGCGCAGGTCCTTGCGCTCGCGCTTGGAGATTGCGGTGGTGCCTTGCTTGGTCTGCTGCTTCAGCGCCTTGAGCATGCGGCTCTTTTCCTGGATCGGCGCGGCCTCGAACTCGCGCAGGAACGCCTCGACGACATGGCGCTCCGCCTCCTGCTCCTGATGATGGAGCTGAATCTCGTGAATGATGCGCGCGTAGTTGAATTTCAGGTATTCGCGCAGGAAGCCGACACCGAACACCGCGCCGATGGTCACGTGCGTGGTGCTGATCGGCAGTCCGAGCTGCGACGCGATGATCACGGTCAACGCCGCCGCCATCGCGATGCAGTAGGCCCGCATCGGATCGATCTCGGTGATTTCGGTGCCGACCGTGCGGATCAGGCGCGGGCCGTACAGCGCAAGACCCACGGCCAGGCCGAGTGCGCCGATCAGCAGAATCCAGGTGGGCACCGCGGCCTTGGTGCCGCCGACGTGCGCGGTGATCAGCGTGTCGTAGATCGCCGCCAGCGGACCGATGGCATTGGCCACATCGTTGGAGCCGTGGGCGAAGCTGAGCAGGGCGGCCGCGAACATCAGCGGAATCGTGAACAGCCGGTTGACGGCCTCGCGGTCGCCGGCTTCCTGGGCGATGACCGTGCCCAGGCGCTGGCGCATCGCCATGTACACCCCGCCGCCCAGCACCGCGCCCGCCACCAGCGCGACGGGCAGGCTGATCTTCAGAATGTTGTTGAGGCCCTTGAGCAGCAGATACGTCGAAAAGGCCCAGGCCATCGCGCCGATCAGCACCGGCACCACGCGCCGTGCCGCCGCCATCAAGTCGGCCTGGTACACGATCGTGCGTTTGACGGCATACAGCAGCGCGGCAGCAACGAGGCCGCCGAACAGCGGCGATACCACCCAGCTGGCGGCGATCTGGCCCATCGTCGCCCAGTTGGCGATCCCCCAGTCGGCGGCGGCGATGCCGGCGCCGAGCACGGCACCGACGATGGAGTGGGTGGTCGAGACCGGCGCGCCCATCATCGTGGCCAGGTTCAGCCACAGCGCGGCTGCCAGCAGCGCCGCCATCATCAGCCAGACGAAGGTCGTGGCGTCGCCGATGTTGGCCGGATCGATGATGCCGCCCTTGATCGTGGTCACGACTTCGCCGCCGGCGATGATCGCGCCCAGGGCCTCGAACACGGCGGCGATGCCGATGGCCCAGGCCATCGTCATGGCGCGCGCACCCACGGCCGGGCCAACGTTGTTGGCGACGTCGTTGGCGCCGATGTTCATCGCCATGTAGGCGCCGAAGCTGGCGGCGACCACCAGCGTCAGGCTGACGGTGCCGAACTTCCACCAGGTCAGCAGCACCACGCCGAGCACGAAACCGGCCGCGATGCCGAACCGCAGCAAGGACAGGGCAGCGGATTCCGGAGCGGGGTGGTTGGCGGAAGCGGGCGGGGTGGCGTTCATGCGGCGGCAGCCGGTCGGGACTGGCGGCGAAGATTACAGATTTATGACCGCCGCTTCAGCCCTGACGCACCGGTTACGGTGGCGGCCCGAGGTCCTCACTCAGGGGCGGTTGCGGCCCAACCGGTCATGGCTGGACACCCAGTCGCCGCGTAACACCGCGCTGGATAAGGAGGTTTCGCCCGCCAGCACCACCGCCGCACAGATCTCCGCGAACTTGTGCGCCTTGCCGCCGCCGTAGCAGCCGAGCATCTCCAGGCACTCGCGCTGCGTCGCCAGCCCGGTGCCGCCGCCGTAGGTCGCGACGATCAGCGCCGGCAGCGTGATCGACCAGTAGTAATCGCCGTTGTCGAGCAACTGCGTATAGCTCAGGCCCGAGTGCGATTCGGCGACGTTGGCCACGTCCTGCCCGGTGGCGATGAACAGTGCCGCCAGCCCGTTGGCAGCGTGTGCGCCGTTATTGGCCGAGCCGGCCATGAAGGCGCCGGTCATCGACACCTGACGCGCGCGAAACAGCGTGCGCGCCTCCACGCCCATGATCGCCTGCAGCGCCTCGTTCTTCAGCACCGCTTCCGCAACCACGCGCTTGCCGCGCGTCAGCAGCGTGTTGATCTGCGAATGTTTCTTGTCGGTATCGATATTGCCGGACAGGATGTAACGCGCGCCGCCGGGGTAGTGCGCCTTGATCCACTCGCAGGCCGCGAATGTCGCCTTGCCGACCATGTTCTGTCCGGCGGCGTCGCCGGTCGTGTAGTTGAAGCGCAGGTAGCGCATCGGCCCGACCGCGTGCTGGCTGACGCCGGTCAACTGGCCGACGCGCGTGGTCGATTCGGCTGCGGCCTTGATCTCGGCGAAGCGCTCGTCCACCCAGTCACCGAACCCGCGCGCCTGCAGCGCGTCGTCGAAGATGAAGACCGGCGCGCGCTGCATCGCCTCGTCCACCACCGTGGTCTTCACCCCACCGCATTCGGTCAGCAGACGCATGCCGCGGTTGTAGCTCGCCACCAGCGTGCCCTCGGTGGTCGCCAGCGGGATGTAGAAATCGCCCTGCGCATGTTCGCCGCGGATGCGCAGCGGCCCGGCCAGGCCGATCGGCACCTGAGCGACGCCGGTGAAGTGCTCGATGTTGCCGGGCAAGGCGGCCGGGTCCTGCGAGTAATTACCCACATGCCGCAGTTCCACGCCGCTGCGTTCGCGCACGAAGTCGCGCCGCCGTGCCGCGGCCTCAGCGGTGTAGTCGTTGTCGCGGTCACGCGGGACGGGAATGCGGGCGGTGTCGTCGGGGCTGTTCATGCGCAGATTCCGGGTTTCGGCTCGTCATGGGCGGCAGCCCGGACGCTGGCATTATGTGCATGACTCGAACGGGGGCGGCCATGCAGGACAGCATCTTCATCGGCAAGGGCGACGACAGCACGCAGGCGATTCTCGCCGGCTACGCCAATCGCCACGGCCTGGTCGCCGGCGCCACCGGCACCGGCAAGACCGTGACGCTGCAGATTCTCGCGGAAGGCTTTTCCGAGATCGGCGTGCCGGTGTTCGCGGCCGACATCAAGGGTGATCTGTCTGGCCTGGCGGTGGCCGGCGAAGCCAAGCCCAAGCTCGCCGAGCGCGCCCAGCAGATCGGCATGACGAACTACGCGCCCGGCGCCTGCCCGACCGTCTTCTGGGACGTGTTCGGCGTCTCCGGCCACCCGGTGCGCGCCACGATCTCCGACATGGGGCCGTTGTTATTGGCGCGCCTGCTGGACCTCTCCGACGTGCAGGAAGCGGTGCTGTCGCTGGTGTTCAAGTACGCCGACGATCAGGGCCTGCTGCTGCTCGACCTCAAGGACCTGCGTTCGACGCTGGCCCACGTACAGCAGAACGCCAAGTCGTTGGGTGCCGACTACGGCTTGGTCAGCACCGCCTCGGTCGGCGCGATCCAGCGCGCGCTGCTGCAACTGGAACAGGACGGCGCCGAAGCCTTCTTCGGCGAGCCGGCGCTGGACCTCAACGACTTCATGCGCACCGACCTGACCGGCCGCGGCATCGTCAACGTGCTCGCCGCCGACCAGCTCTTCCACAAGCCGCGCCTGTACGCGACCTTCCTGCTGTGGCTGCTGGCCGAACTGTTCGAGCGCCTGCCGGAAGCCGGCGACCTCGACAAACCCAAGCTCGTGTTCTTCTTCGACGAAGCGCACCTGCTGTTCAAGGACGCACCCAAGGCGCTGGTGGAGAAGGTTGAACAGGTCGTGCGTCTGATCCGCTCCAAGGGCGTGGGCGTCTATTTCGTCACGCAGAACCCGCTCGACCTGCCGGACAGCGTACTCGGCCAGCTCGGCAACCGTGTGCAGCACGCGCTGCGTGCCTTCACCCCGCGCGACCAGAAAGCCGTGCGCGCCGCCGCCGAAACCTTTCGCGCCAATCCGAAGCTGAAGGTGGAACAGGTCATCACCGAACTGGGCGTCGGCGAAGCGCTGGTGTCCTGCCTCGGCGACAAAGGCATTCCCGGCATCGTCGAACGCACGCTGGTGCGCCCGCCGCGCTCGCGCATTGGCCCGCTGACGCCGGAGGAAAGAAAAATGGTCATGTCGCGCAGCCCGGTCGCCGGCCGCTACGACCAGGCTGTGGACCGCGAATCCGCGCACGAGAAGCTTGCGGCGCGTGCCGCGCAGTCAGCCGCTGCAACGCCAGCGGCAGCGTCTTCACCTGCGGGCGATGACTGGGATCGCCAGGTCGAGGAGGCCTACGGCCCTGCACCGCGCACACGCGGTCGCGCCAGTCCCGCCAAGGCCCCGGCACGCACCGGCGGCGCACGCCGTAGCGACACGGTCATGGAAGCGGCGGTCAAGAGCGCCACCCGTAGCGTCGCTTCGTCGGTTGGTCGTGAATTAGGGCGGCAACTGCTGCGTGGGTTGCTGGGGTCGATGAAACGCTGATGGGGCTGGCGAGATTGACCCTCTAACCGCCCCAAACGGCTTTGCGCTCAGTGACTATAGGTGCGGCATCCAGAGTCGCTGCTGAATCTGGCCAGTGGTTTTGGCGGTGAGTTGGCTGCCCGTTCACTTTCCAACAATCTGGCGCTCAAGATGAATCCGTATGTACCGTCTCGTTATAGGCGGCTAGCCATCAGTTTCCACCGACGTGGCGCTGAACCCGAGCGTTAGCTTTCAATGCGCGCCGAAGCGGACAAGGCTCCTGATGATCTGGCTGTGTTCGCCGCATTCGTTCAGCGGGCGGCTCTACCCGTAGTGCCCGGCTCCGCGAAGAAGCGCCTGCCACCGGAACCCGACATTCTGTGTCGATTCCACTCCGGAGAGGCTGTCGCGTTCGAGCTTACGGAAGCCTGCGCTCCAGAATTTGCAGAGGCTGGAACCAAGGCGTCGAAAGAGAGGAAAGGCGTGGCGTTTGCTTGGGGTAACGATGTCTCAGAGAAGACGATCGCTAAAAAGCTACGACAGACATATCAGGTCAACGGGCCCGTCGAGCTCCTTCTATACACAAACGGAAGAACGGCGTTATCCGACGAAGTCATCAAGGCCAAGATCGAGCCGTTGCTACGTGAGGGTTTAGGTCAATTCCGACGCGTATGGTTTATGGGAGACGAAATCAGTGACTTCTCATGAGGGGACGACCGAGAACGGAAAATGATACGGAGCGCATTAGGTGGGCAAGGATGGGCTGGCGATGTCAAAATTCGCGCCCTTTCTTCCAGACCCGCCCTAGGCAGCCGACATGCAGACCGCGCTGTACGCACAGCTTGAGGCCGGCGTTCGGGCATTGAAGCTCGATCTGCCTGCGCCGGTCCTGCAGCGCCTGATGGCCTACCAGGCCGAGTTGGAGAAGTGGAACACGGCCTACAACCTGACCGCGATCCGCACGCCCTCGGAGATGGTGACCAAGCACCTGCTCGATTCGCTCGCGGTGCTGCCGTGGGCGCAGGGGCGGTTGCTGGATGTGGGTGCCGGTGCCGGCCTGCCGGGGCTGGTGCTGGCGATCGCGAACCCCGCACTGTCGGTGACGGTGCTGGACAGCAACGGCAAGAAGGCGCGTTTCATGCGCCATGCCGCGCGCACGTTGGGGCTGGCCAACGTCGAGGTCGCGGAGTCGCGGGTCGAGGATTGGCAGGCGCCAGCCTATGACCGCATCGTCAGCCGCGCCTTCGCGGCGCTGGCCGATTTCGTCGGCGCCACCCGCCATTTGCTGGCGCCCGGTGGTCAATGGCTGGCCATGAAGGGCAAACTAGACACCGCAGAACTCGCGGCCGTGCCGGCCGCAGTGGAAATCAGGGAGACCCGCCGCTTGCAGGTGCCCGGCCTCGACGAGGATCGGCATCTGATCATTGCGGCGCTCACGTCATGAGTCATGTCATCGCGGTAACCAACCAGAAGGGCGGGGTGGGCAAGACCACCACGTCCATCAACCTCGCGGCCTCGCTGGCGGCCACCAAGCGCCGTGTGCTGCTCGTCGATCTCGACGCGCAGGGCAATGCGACGATGGGCGTCGGCGTCGACAAGTCCACCGTCAGCAAGACGGTGCGCGACGTGCTGCTGGAGAAGATCCCGACGCGCGAGGCGATCCAGCATCTGCCCGCGCTGAACCTGTGGCTGCTGCCGGCCAACGGCGATCTGACCGAGGCCGAGATCAAGCTGCGCGACGTCGCCGCTGGCGATTTCGCGCTGAAGAGCGCGCTGGCCGAGATGAGCGAGGCCTTCGATTACGTGGTGCTCGACTGCCCGCCGGCGCTGTCCAAGCTGACGGTCAACGCGCTGATCGCCGCCGATGGCGTGCTGATCCCGATGCAGTGCGAGTACTACGCGCTGGAGGGCCTGACCGCGCTGGTCGATACGGTCAACAAGATCAAGCGCGTCATCAATCCCAAGCTGGAGATCGAGGGCCTGCTGCGCACGATGTTCGATCCGCGCAACAACCTCGCCAACGATGTATCCGAGCAGTTGCTGCAGCACTTCGGTGACAAGGTGTATCGCACACTGATCCCGCGCAATGTGCGGCTGGCCGAGGCGCCGAGCCACGGTCTGCCGGTGATGCTGTACGACGCGCAGTCCTCCGGCGCCAAGGCGTATCTGGCGCTGGCGGGCGAGGTGCTGCGCCGTCACGACGGTGGCCAGATGCGCCTGCCGGCGTAACGGGCGTCGACGGCGTCGTGAACATTCTCTGCCCGCTGCCGCGCCGCGATTTCGATCCGACCGAGGCGGCGGTCTCGTGGAAGATTCTGCGCGAGGCCGGGCACCAGATCGTCTTCGCCACGCCGGACGGCCAGCGCGCCGCCGCCGATCCGATCATGCTGTCCGGCGAGGGCCTGGATGCCTGGGGCTTTCTGCCGGTTCTCAAGAAGATCCGCCTGATCGGGCTGGCGCTGCGTGCTGCCGCGCCGGCGCGGGCGGCGTATGCGGAGCTGGTGCGCGATCCTGAGTTCGGTGCGCCGCTGCGCTACGACCAGATCGACGCTGAACCATTCGATGCGCTGCTGTTGCCGGGCGGGCACGCCAAGGGCATGCGCGAGTATCTGGAAAGCCCGGTGCTGCAGACGGTGGTGGCGGCGTTCTTCGACGCCGACAAGCCGGTGGCGGCGGTGTGCCACGGCGTGGTGCTGGTCGCGCGCAGTACGTCGTCGGTGACCGGGCGCTCGGTGCTGCACGGTCGCAAGACCACGGCGCTGACCTGGGCGCTGGAGAAATCCGGTTGGGATCTGACGCGGTTCTTCGCGCGCTTCTGGGACCCGGGCTACTACCGCACCTACGAGGAAAGCCCCGATCAGCCGAGCGGCTACATGAGCGTGCAGCAGGAAGTGACGCGCGCCTTGGCGACGCCGGCGGATTTTCTCGATGTACCGCCGTCGTCGCCGCAGCGCTTCCGCCAGGCCAGCGGCCTGTTCCGCGACGCGACGGGCGACGACCGCGCCGCCTGGGTGGTGCGCGATGGCGCCTACGTCTCCGCGCGCTGGCCGGGCGACGTGCATACTTTTGCCAAGACATTTGCAGCGGTTCTGGGTGAGCGCGCGACATGAGTGCAAAGAAACGGGGATTGGGCCGCGGTCTCAACTCGCTGCTGAGCAGCGGCACGGTGACGGCGGAAGAGACGGCAGGTGCCGAGGGCGATGCGCTGGTCGAGCTGGCGCTGGAGCGTCTGCAGGCGGGCAAGCATCAGCCGCGCCGTGAATTCGACGATGAAGCGCTGGCCGCGCTGGCCGACTCGATCCGTGCGCAGGGCGTGGTGCAGCCGATCGTCGTGCGTGCCGTCGGTGGCGACCGTTACGAGATCGTCGCCGGCGAGCGGCGCTGGCGCGCGGCCAAGCTCGCGGGCCTGAAGCAGATTCCCGCGGTGGTGCGCACGCTCGACGAGCGCAGCGCGATGGCGGTGGCGCTGATCGAGAACATCCAGCGCGCCGACCTGAATCCGCTGGAAGAAGCCGAGGCGCTGCACAAGCTGATCGTCGAATGCGGACTGACGCATGAGGCCTGCGCCGAGTCGGTCGGCAAATCGCGTGCGGCGGTGACCAATCTGCTGCGGCTGATGGAACTGCAGGCGGACGTGCAGCAGCTCGTGCGCGAGCAGCGGCTGACGCTGGGCCACGCCAAGGTGCTGGCGGGCGTGCAGGGTGCGCGCCAATCGTCGCTGGCCAAGCTGGCCGTGGAGCGTCAGCTGTCGGTACGCCAGACCGAAGCGCTGGTGCAGGCCGAACCGAACAAGGCAGCGAAGAAACCGGCGCCATCCAAGGCACAACCGCTGGAGCAGGAGCTGAGCGCGAACATCGGCCTGCCGGTGCGCCTGCAACAGACGGAGGCCGGTCGCGGCCGGCTCACCGTGTCCTTCAAGAGCGCCGCGGAACTCGAGCGGCTGCTGTCGCGCCTGCGCTGAACACCGGAGTGAGAGGATGACCCCAACCTATCGTTCGGCACTGATTACCGGCGCGTCTTCCGGCATCGGTGCCGCCTTCGCCGACGCGCTGGCCGCGGCCGGCACCGACCTGATTCTGGTGGCGCGTTCCACCGACAAGCTCGAAGCCCTGGCCGCGCAGTTGCGCGAGCGGCACGGCCGTCGCGTGGACGTGCTGACGGCGGACCTGTCGCGCCCTTCGGCCGGGATCGAGCTGGCCGCTGCGGTAGCGGAGCGCGGTCTGAGTGTGGACCTGCTGGTGAACAACGCCGGTTTCGGTGAGGCGGGTCCGTTCGCGAAGGCCTCGCTGGCGCGTGTGCAGCAGATGCTGGCGTTGAACTGCGCGGCGGTGGTCGATCTGTCGCACGCCTTTCTGCCGGCGATGCAGGCGGCCGGGCACGGCGCGATCATCAACATCGCCTCACTGGCGGGCTTTCAGCCGACGCCGTTCATGTCGCTGTATGGCGCCACCAAGGCGTTCGTGCTCGCGTTCAGCGAGGGGCTGTGGGCGGAGTGCCGCAAGCGCAATGTGCGCATCCTCGCGGTGTGCCCCGGCCCGGTGGATACGCCGTTCTTCGAGGCCACCGGCGACGCCAACTTGCGCAAGGCGGTGCCGCCGATGGCGATGATGCGTGCCGAGGACGTGGTGGCGCAGAGCCTGCGCGCACTGGCGCGTGGCCAGGCGGTGCTGGTGCCGGGCCCGATCAGCAAGTTCGTTGCGCAGATGCCGCGCCTGCTGCCGCGTCGCTGGCTGACGCTGGCGACCGCGCAGGCGATGCTGAAGCGCTGAACCGATTGCGCGCCGTACCAACGAAAAGGCCCGCCGAATGGCGGGCCTTTTGTATTCAGGCGCCTTGCTTCAGGACGGACTGCCGGGCGGCTCCGTCGGCTGGATGATGACCTCGACGCCCAGTTCCAGCGCGTTCATGTCGATCTGGAAGGCGACGTCCGCAAACATCAGGCGGATGCTCGGGCCGGCCGAGATCAGGATCGGTGCGGTCGTCGGCGATGCGGCATAGGCGAACTGGCCCGCACCCACGTCGACGCTGCCGGCGCCATTGCTGACCTTGACCTGGCCCTTGTTGACGCCGATGTACAGGCCTGGCCCGTTCGAGCAGTTGGCGGAACAGAGCACGTTGGTGAAGTCGGTGCCGATGGCCTTCACCTCGCCCATCGGCGTGTGCACCAGCGGCTTGATCGAACCGCTGACCACGCGCGCGCCGCCCTTCTCGAGGCGGTATTCGGCGGTGCCGCTGCGCGCATCGTAGCGTTCGATCTTGAGGCTGCTCGGGCTGGTGAGGGCGATGACGGCATCGTCTTCCATCCACAGCTGCGCGCGGCTGCTGACAGCGGCGGTGACGCGGTCGCCCGGCGCCAGCACCATGCCGCGTTCGGCGATACGGGATTCCTGTGCGTCGCGTTCGATGAGTACACCGCCTTCGACCAGCATCACGCGGCCGCTGTCGGCGGCGATGGCGTGCAGCGGCAACAGGAGCAGACCGAGTAGAGCGGAAGCCAGGGGCTTCGAGAAACGGCTCGCTGACATGGGACACCTCACAGCGTCAGGCTGAACGGAGGCCCAAGTCTATGCCATTTCCTCGGGGGCATCGTCGACCGTTGATCGGCTGCGGTCAGCGCTGCGAGCACGGGTGCGGGACGAAGCCGAGGCGGCCAGCGCCATCAGCACCAGCAGCGTCGCCGCGTTGGCCGGGATCTGCAGATTGAAGTCGGTGACGCTGTGAATTGCCAACGCGGTGATCGCCATCAAGGCCGCGAATGCGGCGGCACCGGCCAGGCGGTTGCGGCGCACCCGCAAGATGCGCAAGGCATGCAAGACATGCAGGAGGACGAAGGCGGCCAGCAGCGCCAGGCCCGGCACGCCGGTTTCGATCAGGAATTCGATGTAGTCGTTGTGCGCGTGGTCGAAGTACTGCCGCATCTCCACCGAGCGATACGGTGCGTAGGCCTCGGCGAAGCTGCCCAGGCCGGCGCCGGTGTTGCGGTAGGCCTGGATCACCGGCGGCACCTCGTCGAGGAATCGCGAGCGGCCTTCGGTTTCAAGATCGGTGGTCTCGATGCGGTGCACCAGCCGCTCCAGGCCGTACCACTGACTGACGATCAGCAGGTCGATGATGATGATGCTGCTGAACAGCACGAAGGCGCGGAACGCGAGCTGGCGGTGGCGCAGCAGGATGAATCCCATGCCGCACAGCACCAGCGCGCCGAAGAACGCAGCGTTGCCACCGCGCGAGCGCGTCATCACCAGCGCCACGGCCATCACCACCAGCATCAGGCGCACGCGCATCTTCGGGCTGAACAGCAGCGCGATCAGTGCCAGCGCGCGCTGGCGCCAGGTGCGCGCTGCCGGGCCGGTGCCGAGATCGGCGAGGATCAGTGCGAGGGCCGCGGCGCCGGCCAGCTGCAGATAGCCGGCGAGATGGTTGCGGTTGACGAAGGTGCCGGTGGCGACGCCGAGGTAGAAGTGTTTCTCGCGGAAGAAGCCGTATTCCAGGCCGGACAGCACCATGATGCTGCCGTACAGGGCCTGCGCGAAGCCGGCGATCACGATGACGAACAGCACGCTGCGCACGCGGTCCGGACGCTGGATACAGGTCAGCATCACCAGCAGATACAGCGCGGCAAAGCCGGCGGTGAGCAGCAGCGCGTTGGCGGTGGCGCCCGGCATGATGCTGAGGCGCGGCACGATGTCGTCGATCAGCGTGGCGGCGCGGGCGTAGAGCGCGGCGGCCTCGGGCGACCAGGCGGCGAGCCGCGCCGGGTCCATCGGCACCAGCGACAGCCCGATCCAGGCGATCCACAGCGCCCACCAGACCAGCGGCCCGCCAATGCGGGACAAGGCGAAACCGGGCCGGATCGCGCCGAAGGCGGTCAGCAACAGCCAGCACGCCAGCAGCAGCAGTGCCGAGGTGGAGAGCAGCGCCGAGGCCCAGTCGGGATTGCTGCCCCAGGGCAGCGGCATCCAGAACAGCAGGACCAGCAGGCCGGCGAAGATCCAGCCGTCGCCGCGGTCGCGGGGTGGGGCGGTGGCGGGGGTCATCGGGCGCGCGGGGGAACAAAGCCGGCGTGGTGACACCAGACTTTCTGGTCGGGCGTGAGCCCTGGCTTGTCGCAGCCGGCGCGGACGGCCGGCGCATTGGCGCACCAGCGGCGCACGCTGGGCATCTGCGGCGAGGCGTAGGCGCAGAACGCGCGTTCGCGCCGCAGCCGCGAGACGTAGCGCAGGAAGGCGACGGGATGGAAGTACATCGCCTTGCGCGCATTCTCCAGCCAGATCGCGCGCAGAGTGTCGTCGCCGAAGCGCCAGCGCTGCACGCCTTCCAGCGCAATCAGCAGGCGTAGCGGGCCGGCATTCGGGTGCAGGTCGATGGCCATGCGGTAGATCGCGACCAGATTCTCATCGAATTGGCCCTGCTGGCCGAGCAGGCGCGCGTACTGCGCCCAGCGGTAGCCGTCGGCCGGCGCCAAGCGGATCGCGGCGGCCGCCTGTTCGCGGGCGTCTTCGGCGTGATGGGTGGAGGCCAGCGCCTCGCTGCTGCGCGCACGTGCTCGTGCATCCCAGGGGGCAAGCTGGCGCGCATAGGTGGTGGCGGCGACGGCCGCTTCGCTGCCGGGGGCGATGCGTTCGATCTTGAATGCGAAGTCGCTGTACAGGTAGGACAGCAGCCCGGACCCCGCGAGCCCTGTGACCGCCAGGGCCATCAGACCCGCCAACGCGCAAACGAGACGCGCCGGCAGCGCCGGCGCGGGAATCTCTCGCGAGCGGCGCTTAGCCGTAGTAGTCGTAAGCGTAGTAATAGCCTTGCGCGTAGCTGGAGTTGCGGCGCGTGTCGACCTGGTTGACGACGATGCCCGTGATGCGGGTGCCGACCATGCGCAGATGCTTCAGCGAGCTCTGCACCGCGCGGCGCGTGGTCGAGTCCGACTTGACCACGAACAGCACGGCCTGCACGAGCTGGCTCAGCACCAGCGCATCAGCGGCAGCCTGGCTCGGCGGCGAGTCGAGAATGACGCGATCGAAGCGCTGATCGAGATCGTCAAGCAGCGCGCGGAAGCCTTCGCCCGACAACAGCTCGGCCGGGTTCTTGGCCGCGTGACCGGCGGGCAGGATCCAGATGCCGCTGTCTTCGTGCCGATAGAGGCAGTCTTCCAGCGAGGCATTGCCGGTGAGGATCTCGGTGATGCCCTTCACGCCGCTGCCGCCCAGGCCGAACAAGCGTCGCTGCGACGGCTTGCGCAGATCGGTTTCGAGCAGCACCACGCGCTCGTCGTTGGCCGCGAACGCGATCGCCAGCGCGCCGGAGACGCTGCTCTTGCCCTCCTTGGGCACCGACGACGTCACCATCAGTCGCTTGACCGCCTGATTGGCGTCGGTGAGCCGCACCGCGGCGCGGATGCTGCGGATGCTTTCCGAGAACGGCGTGCGCGGCTTCTCGAGGAAGAACTTGGGCAGGTTGCGCTCGCGCCCCATCAGGCCGCCGACCAGCGGTACCACGCCGAACACCGGCGCCTGCGCCAGCGATTCCAGTTCCTCGGCGCTGCGGATGCCCTCGCCGAGCAGGTAGTGCAGCAGCGCCAGCAGCAAGCTCAGCAGGAAGCCGACGGCGGTGCCTATCATGACCCACTTCTTCTTCTGCGGGCCGAATGGAATCTGCGGCACGATCGCCGGATCGACCACGCGAGCGATCAGCGCGTCGAAGTTGCTGGTGGTGTCGGTTTCCTTGAAGCGCGTCAGGAACGTGTCGTACAGCTCGCGGTTGGTCTGCACCTCGCGCTGCAGCGTCGACATCTCGTAGCTCTTGCGGTCCAGGCGCTGGATGTTGCCGCGCGCGGAGGCGACCTGCTGCTGCAAGGCCTGTTCGCTGGCCAAGGCCAGTTCGTAGCTGTTCTTGACGCCTTCGGCGGCGACGCGCATCTGTTCGTTGAGCGCGGCCTCGGCGGTGGCCAGACGCGCGCGCGCGGTTGCCATCTGCGGATGCTTGGAGCCGTAGCGTTCCTCGAGCTGCTTCAGCACTTCGCGTGCTTCGAGATAGCTTTCGCTGGCGCGTTGCACCAGCGGATCGATCAGCAGCGTGCTGACGTCGCGCAGATTGCGCGGATCGTTGCCGGCGGCGCGGATCTTCTCGTAGCTCGCCTGCAGGTCGGCGCGGCGCTTCTGCGCCTCACGCAGGCGGCTCGAATAGTCGGTCATCGCGTCTTCGATCAGCGTGCGTGCGCCATTGACGCTGACGAGCTGTTCCTGCTCGCGGAAGGCTTGCAGCGCGGCTTCCGATTTGGCGAGATCGCCCTGGATGTCGGTGAGCTTCTGCGTCAGCCACTGCGTGGCCTTGGTGGTCGCGTCGAGCTTGGCCTGCAGGCCGCTCTCGATGTACAGGTCGGCCAGCGCGTTCGGCACGTCGGCGGCGAGCTGCGGATCGTGAGACTCGTAGTGGACCTTGATGATCTGCGTGCGCATCAGCGGTTCCACCGTGATGTCGTCCATCAGTAGCGTGATGACGGTTTCGCGGCGTTCTTCCGGGGTCGGCGGTTCTTCCGTCTCCGGGGCCTCCGGCAGGAACGGCAGGTACTTGCGCAGGTCGAAGCCCTTGAGCAGGCCGCCCTTTTCCTTGGGCGCGAACTCAGGGTGATCGACCAGCTTGAGGCGATCCACGACCTTGCCGGCCAGGTCGCGCGAACTCAGGATCATGTACTGAGTGCCGTAGTACTCGGACAGCCCGGTGCCGGAGTCGTAGACATCGCGGATTTCGACGACGCGCTGCTGCTGCAGCTCGATCAGGACGCTGACCGTGCCGCGGTAGCTGGGCTGCAGCGAAAAGGCGATCAGCGTGGTAATCGCCGCCGACAGGAAGGTCAGCGCAAGGATGCCCCACTTGTAGCGGCCGATCGTGCGCGCCAGTTCGGGAAGATCGATCAGGTCTTCCGAACGCATGTTCGGTACGGGCAGGTCGGCTTTCATCGGGACTCGGGTGAAACGTTCAGAAAAGCCGCTCTTCGACGACGATGGTGTCGCCCGGGAAGACGGGCGTATCGAGCTGGGCGCGGGTGCGTTCCAGCTGGCCGGTGCCCTGGCGCTGGATGAAGATGCGGTTGGACGAGGCGAACGCGGTCATGCCGCCCGCCAGCGTGATCGCCTTGTCGACGGTCAGGCCCTGCGAGTACGGATAGGCGCCGCTCTGGCGTACCTGGCCGCTGATGTACACCGGCCGGAACTGCGCCAGCGCCACGCGGACGTCCGGGTTGACCAGATAGCCGGAGCGCAGGCCGGTGCGGATGCGGTTCTCCAGCTCGGCGACGGTCAGGCCGGTGGCGCGCACGCCGCCCAGGAACGGGTAGTTGATGAAGCCAGCCGGATCGACCAGCGCCTGCAGCGACAGCTCCGGTTCGCCCAGCACATCGACGCGCACCAGGTCGCCGGCGCCGAGCCGATAGACCATGCCCAGGTCGGCGACCGGCGCCGCGGGTGCACCGGCGATCCGCGGTGCGGGCGGCGGAATCGAGCGCGACTGCGCCGGGTCCGGCCGCGCAGCCGGAGGCGGCGCGTCGATGATGCAGGCCGATAGAAGCAGCGTGACAGCCGCGGCGCAAAGGAGCCGCACGAGAGTATTCATGCTCGACAATCTACAGGAGCGCGCCTCAACGTGAGAGCGCGAAACCGACGTAAACGTTCAGGCGATCGAAATCGACCACGTTGAAGTTCGAATCCCGCTGGTTCTGCCCGATGCGCGCCAGCACTTTCAGGCTGCGGTTCAAGCGGTACTGACCTTCGAAGTCGGCAGTGAAGTGTTGGTCGCTGCGCGACGAGCCGACGTAGTCGGTGTCGATATAGCTGAGGTTCAGCAGCGTGCGGAAGCGCACCGTCCAATCCTCGGTCCACTGCAGCGAGTAGTAGTAGTTGTTGATGAACTTGACGTTGTTGAAATAGCTTTCCTGGCTGCTGCGGCCGATGCTGGCGCTGATGCCGCGGTAAGCCACCGGCGTCCAGGACACGCCCGCGCGCCAATCCAGGCCGCTGAAGTCGTTGCGGCTGGCGTCGTTGGATTTGCGCTTGGCGTAACCGACGCGGACGTCGCCACTGGTCTTGCCAGTGGCGGTCCAGCGTGCGCCGACCAGGTAGCGGATTTCGTCGGCGCTGCGATCGAAGGCGCCCGGGAATATCTTGTCGTAGTCGGTCTGCGTGGCGACGATGTTGATCAGCGCCGCCGTCTTGGGGCTGTAGTTGTAGGTGACCAGGAAGTCCTCGGTCGTGCTCGAGTAGTCCAGGTACTGCGTGAAGTTGCGGTTGCTGGTGTAGCGCTTGTCCAGCGCGGTGACCAGCAGCTCGTAGTTGAAGCGGTCAGCGGGCAGGCCGATGCGATAGCGCGCATCGCCGCGCACCTGACGCCACTTGTCGAGCTCGCGGTTTTCCAGCGGCGTGTTCTCGGTGCGCTCACGGCCGAACGGATCGTGATCCCACAGCAGCGTCGGGCCGAACGTCAGCTGGTGGCGCGAGGCCGGCTGCCAATTGATGGCGCCGCCGAGGCGATAGTCCTGATAGTCGTCGACGCTGCTCGGCACGTCGAAGCCGGCGATTTCGGCGTTGGCGCCGAAGCCGTAGCTGACGCGGGACAGGCTGCGGGTCAGGGCCGCGCCCGGGCGTAGCAGCCAGCCCACCGCCTCCTGCTGCGGCGCGGCCTGGGTGGTGTAGAAGAAGTTGTCGGTGTAGGTCAGGCCGGCTTCGATGGAGGTACGCACCAGCGTGCCTTCGGCCAGGTTCTCGCCGAGGAACTCGAAGCTCTGCGCCTGCGCAGCCGCCAGCGGTAAGGCCGAGCTAGCGAGCACCAGCATGATTTTGTGCTTCAGGCGCATCTTTTCCCCCAACGTATCGATTCGCCCCATTTGAGACACGGATACGCCGCGGTCGGACAGGGCGGGTCCGCGCGGCGGTAGAGCAAATCAGAACTATAGACTACAGGACGCGCTCAGCATGCATCCTGCGTTTTCGCGCCAGCTTGCCGTGCAGGTCGGACCTTGGCAAGCCGACGACGTCACACTTCAGCGGCGATCCGAGCCCTCCGGCGCGCGCTTGGCGATCAGGTCGGCGAACACGGCGCCCATGTGGGCCACGAGGCGGTTGCGTTCGAAATCCCCGGCGCGGCAGCCGCTGCGGGCCACGGCCTGACGGTGATATTCGGGGTCGTTTGCAAGGTTTGTTACGAATTCCGTCAGTTTGTGCAAATGATCCCAGCCGAACCAGGGGCCCAGATTATGGCCGCGGACCTCGCTGCCGAGCGGGCTGTTGGCGTCGGAAACCGTCAGGATCGGCAGGCCAGCGGCGATGCCGCCGACCAGCTTGCTCGGCATGAACGAGGCGCCTGCATTCGGCGATTCGGTGATGACAAAGTAATCGGCATCGAACAGCGCCTCGGCGAAGCCGCGGGCATCCAGCAGGGGGCCGAAACGGAAGCGCGGGTCGGCGGTGCTCGCGATCCAGTCGCGGACGGCGCCAGCCTGGGCGCCGTCGCCATGGATCGTGAACTGGAAATCGGCATCGGAGCGCTGCAGGTGCTGCAGCAGCGCAAGCAGATTCTGCTTCATGCCGATGTTGCCGCCGTAGAGCAGGCGTACCGGCGTGCGTGGCCCGCTGCGCGGGCGTTCCTGGTGCAGGCGCCGGATCTCGCGGCCCAGGTCCTCGTCCATCCAGTTCGGGATCAGCAGCAACGGTTGCGCGCGGCGACGCTGTGCGGCCAGCGCGTCGCACATCACTGGCGAGATGCTGCTCCACAGGTCGGCGCGGTTGAACAGCCAGCGCTGCAGGCCGCGCGCCGTGCGCGCCAGCAGGCCAGCCTTGAGCAGGCCTGAACCGGCGGCGGCTTCGACCGCCAGATCCTGCACGTTGAGCCATAGCGGCTTGCGGAACAGCAGACGGATCAGCACCGCCACCACCACCGAGCTGAGTGCCGGGCAAATCACCATGACCGCGTCGAAGCCCCGCGAACGCGGCACCGAGCGCAGCAGCGACAGCAGGAACGAGGCCTCGTGCAGCAGGCGCGGCAGGATCGAGCCGGCCTGCTTCGGGATGTACAGCCCGTAGCGTTCGACGTGCACGCCGTGCTCGTCGTAGCGCCAGATGTGCCAGCCGTTGCGTCCGGACTTGTCGCGCCACTCGGGGTAGTAGGGATAGGCGCAGCGCACGGTGACGTCGTAACCCTGCGCGGCCAGGCCGTAGCAGAGATCGCCGAACACGGCGGCACCGCCACCGCGATCGGGCGGGAAGTTGTTGACGATGACCAGCAGGCGCGCGCCGGCCGGCACGGTGGACGGAGCGGTCACGGCGTGCTCAGGCCTGGAGCCGGCGCTGCCAGGCACCGACGATCTCGACCAGGATGTCGTCGAGACTCTTGCTGAGCGACCACTGCGGGTAATCGGCCTGGATGCTGCGCAGGTCCGAGTAGTAGCAGATGTGGTCGCCGATGCGGTTGGTGTCGGAATAGCTCCACACCATGTCGATGCCGCTGAGCTGACCGACACGCTGGAAGGCCTCCAGCATCGAGATCGAATTCTGCTTGCCGCCGCCGATGTTGTAGACCGCGCCGGCGCGCGGCGCGGCGATGAAGGCCTCGGTGAAGCGCGCCACGTCCAGCGAGTGGATGTTGTCGCGCACCTGCTTGGCCTTGTACCCGAACACGGTGTACGGCTTGCGTTCGAGGTTGCACTTGACCAGATAGCTGAGGAAGCCGTGCAGCTCCACGCCGGAATGCGCCGGGCCGGTCAGGCAGCCGCCGCGCAGACATACCGTCGGCATGTCGAAATAGCGGCCGTATTCCTGCACCAGGATGTCGGCGGCAGCCTTGGAGGCACCGAACAGCGAGTGCTTGGTGCGGTCGATGCGCATGCTTTCGGGAATGCCGTTGGCATAGGCGGGGTCGGCGTATTCCCAGCGCGTCTCGTCCTCGCGCAGCGCGACCTCGTTGGGCGCGTCGCCGTAGACCTTGTTGGTGCTGAGGAAAACGAACGGCGACTCCTTCGAGTGCTGGCGGTTGGCTTCGAGCAGGTTGAGCGTGCCGACCGCGTTGACCTCGAAATCGAGGAACGGAATTGCGGCGGCGCGATCGTGCGAGGGCTGTGCGGCGCAGTGGATGACCGCATCGAAGCGTTCCTGCGCGAACAGTTCCAGCACCTTTTCGCGGTCGCGAATATCGAGCGCCAGGTGACGGAAGCGCTGCGTGCTGTCCTGCAGTTCGCGGGTCGACCAGCTGGTGTCGCCGGCCGGACCGAAGAATACCGAGCGCATGTTGTTGTCGAGGCCGACCACCTCGTGACCGCGCGAGTCGTAGTAACGGACCGCTTCGGAGCCGATCAGGCCGCTGCTGCCGGTGACCAGGAGTTTCATGAGCGAGGGATCGTGGGAGGGTGGGCGGGCCGCGAGGGGTCGAACGCGGTCAGTATGGTGCCGAAATCGGCCTTGGAACGTGATGGACTAGACGTGACGGACTAGGTGCGCGATCCAGCGGACAGGAAGCGCCGCACGCCGGCGTCGAGCCGCGCATAGTCCTCGACCGCATCGAACGCCAGCCACCCGCCATGCTCGCGCATGCCCGGCGTCAGGAAGTAGAGGTGGTCGGGGTAGTAGAAGCCCAGGTGCGGCACGCGGTAATAGTAGGCCAGGTGCACGAAGAAGCTGTCGGGGCCGAGATAGAGATCGGCCTCGCGCAGCCGCGCTGCGGCGTCGGCCAGGTCCGGGCGCGGCAGATAGGCGTGAACGCGCGGGGCCCAGTCGCCATAGGCGCCGCAGGGGTCGACCAGGGTCAGTTCCCAGTTTCGGTCGCTGGCCAGCCGCAGCAGGTTCTCCATCAGCAGCGCCGACAGATGGCGGCGGCGATAGCGCGCGCAGGGGTTGACCAGCACCCGGCGCACCGGCTGCTCCGGCGGCCGTGCCGGCGCCCACTCGCGGCTGTGTCCGAACAGCGACTGCACCAGCGCACGACGGTCATCGTAGACGCTGGGGCTGAGCGGCGGGTAAAAGCCAGCCGTGCCCGGTGGCAGAAGGCCGCTGTTGCGCAGGTCGCGGCGCTCGAAGGCCAGGTGGTCGCCAGGCCGGCAGCGTGACCGCAGCTCGCGGCGCACGTGCCGGTAGTCGCGGATCGCCGCGAGCGGCCCGCGCTCCTTGATCGTGTAGAACGCCGCCTTGTCGGGCAGCAGTTCGACGACCGGCAGCGGCCGGCGCAGCAATTGCGAGACGCGGCGTGTGACGCCGGTACCGATCAGCTGCCAGTCCGCGCCGGGGTCGATCGCTTCAAGCTGCGACAGCGTGATCAGGCAGTCGCCGTAGGCCATCGCGCAGACGACATGCAGCACGGCTCAGCCCTCGTACAGCGCCGGCCGCAGCGGCGGCGCGTAACGGGCACGCAGGCGGCGCGCCAGCAGGGTGTAGCGCCGGAACGCGGCGCTGCCGAGCCAGGACATCGCAAAGTTGAGCCAGGCGCGCGGCGAGCGCGGTGCGGCACGCAGCGCCTCGACGAACCAGCGGCGACCTTCGCGGCACTCATCGAACTGACACAGCGTCTGGCCGAGCAGATTGCAGTAGAACGCCCAGATCGGCGGGTGCCGGCGCAGGCGTTCGCTGTGACGCGCGAAGATGTGACGCAGGTTCGGGATGAAGTTGCGCTCGGTCGAGAACAGGCTGCCGGGCGTGCGCTGACGGATCGCCAGCGGCTCGTTGATCATGCGCACGCGGCCGCGCTCGGACAGGCGCAGTGCCAGCTCCCAGTCCTCGAAACAGTTCATTGCCGTGTCGAAGCCGCCGGCAGCGAGGACCGCGTCGCGTCGCGCGAACCAGCACGGCGCGCCGGGAATGCGGGCGACCACGTGCGTCGTGATGTCGAGTTCGGCCTCGGGGCGGTCCACGCCCATGTACGACATGCCGAGATCGTTGACCACCACATCGCCGCACAGCACCAGCACGGTGTCCTCGCGTACGGCGGCGTACTGGCGCGCGAGCTTGTCGAGACGCCACTCGTCGTCGCTGTCCTGGAACGCGACCCAGGCGCCGCGCGCCTCGTGCACGCCGCGATTGCGTGCGCCGCTGACGCCGAGATTGGTGTCGTTGCGCAGCACGCGCAGGCGTGGGTCGTCGATACCGGCCAGCAGCGCGGCGGTGCCATCGTTGGAGGCATCGTCGACGACGATCAGTTCGAGTTCGGCATGCGACTGCGCGAGCACGCTGCGGACCGCGCGCATCAGCGTATCGGCACGATTGCGCGTCGGCAGCACCACGCTGATCAAGGCGGTGCTCACGAGCGCTCGCCGCGACAAGCGGGCGCCGCAGGCCTGCGGCCGTGCAACGCGGACCGGGATCGGGCGCTCGTCATGGTGCGTGTATTCTAGGAACGGGTCCTTCGTTTCCGCCATCGGCTGCCGCGTCCAAGTCCGTGCGAATTCATCCGGCGCTGTCCTCCCTGCTCGATTTCTTGCGTTTCCTGCTGGCGGCGATGGTCGTCTGGGGTCATTGGACGCATGCCTTCCCGTACGACTGGCCGGACTTGCTGCGCCTGGCGTCGGTCGCGGTCGGTGCATTCTTCGTGCTCAGCGGTTTCACGATCTATGCGATCACCCGCGAGGTGGCGCCGGCGCAAGCGCCGGGCTTTGCAGTCGAGCGTCTGAGCCGCCTGTGGTCGGTGGCATTGCCGGCGCTGGCGGTGACGATCCTGATCGAACTGGCTGCGCGCGCGCTGTCGCCGGCGTACTACGCCGGCTGCTGTGGCGACACCGCCGAGCAGCCGGTGCTGCGTATCGCCGTCAACGCGCTGTTACTCGGCGAACTGTGGGGCTGGGGGCTGTCGCCCTTGTCGAACACGCCGTTCTGGTCGCTGTGCTACGAGGCGATGTTCTACGTGCTGTTCGCGGCCTGGCTGCGGACGCGCGATGCCAGGTGGCGTCGTGTGCTGGTGCTGGCGCTGCTGCTGGTCGTGTTCGGGCCGACGTTCCTGCCTTACTTCGGGCTCTGGCTGGTCGGTGTGCTGCTGGCGAAGCTCTATCTCGAGCTGTCGCGCCGGGCACTGATCGCGGTGAGTGTGGCGACGCTGGCGGTGCTGTTCGGCGGACTCGCCGTGCACGGCCTGTGGATGTGGCTCTACAAGATCGCGCTGTTCTGCTACGAGCTGGAGAGCGGCATCAGGTGGTTCTATCCGGACGACGCGCCCGGTCTGCAGTGGTTGTCGACGTCACTGGTCGGTGGTGGGCTGGGCGTCACCGTACTGCTGCTGCTGGCGATGGCCTGGGTGCCGCCGCCCGCCGAGCCGGTACCGCGCGGCCTGGCCAAGCCGGGGCTGGCGCGGTGGTGCGGTGAGGCCACGTTCCCGCTGTATCTGCTGCATTATCCGATGATCGTGCCGCTGTCGGCCTGGGTGTTCCGTGAGGATGCCGGCCCGTCGATGGCGCTGCAGCTCGCCGTGCTGGCCCTGATCTTCGCGCTGGCCTTCCTCGCAGTGAAACCCTGCGAGGCGCTCAAGTTCCGCTTGCGGCGTGCGCTCAACCGTCGGTGGTGGCCGGTACGCGCGACACCCTGACCGCGCACAGGAACGCGACGATGGCGACCGAGATCAGCGCCACGACATTGAGCAGGTCGCCGCGCAGCGTGATGAACTGATAAGCCGCCAAAAAAGGGACGAGGACCTGGATCAGGTTCTGCTGCTCGCCACGTTCGACCGAGCGGCGGTAGGCCAGATCCAGGCGGCCGCTGTAATGACTGAAGGCCCAGCCCAGCAGGGCGGTGCCCAGCCAGCCGAAAGCCCAGTAGAACTCCAGCCATAGCGGCGCCGACAGGTTGATCATCGTGTAGCCGAGGTTGTAGCCGATGATCCATCCGGTGCCGAACGGCTTGCCTGGCCAGATCGCGCGGGGCACCCAGAACAGCGCGGCGCCGATCAGGTTGCCGCCGAGCGTATGGCCGCGATAGTCCGAGACCACCAGGCCGTTGATGGTCATCTGGTAGACGTCGAAGTCGCCCTTGTTGAGCAGGGTGTCGATCGCCTTGGTCTGCAGCTGGCGCTCGACGACGCTGATGTCGGCGCTCCAGGCATTGCGGAAGGCGTCGGAGATCGGATAGATGAACAGCATCATGCCAACCAGGCCGCAGGCCAGCGCCATCGGCATCATCCGGCGCCAGGGCGCCAGGCTGAACAGCAGCGTCAGCACGATGGTGCCGAGCCAGTAGCGTGCCAGCGACAGCGGGAAGTTGGCGAGCAGATTGCCGACGCCGGTGAGCAACAGCAGCCCGAGGTAGGCACGCTTTTGCTTGCGCGTCATCGTGCGCCAGCCGCGCACGATCACCACCAGGATCAGGGAGAAGGCCACGAAGATGGGCGAGCGCAGCAAGGCCACGCTCATCAGCATCGTGGCCTTGGAGCCCGAGGCTGCGGCGATCGCATCGAAGGCCGCGCGTGTCGTGAACAGAATCTTTGGGCCGCCGAGCATGAGGATGCTGAGCAGCATCAGCGCGAAGGCGCCGACCGTGACCCAGGTCAGCGCGCTGTGCGAAATCTCGAAGCGGAGCGTGACGCCGTCAGCCTTGCGCGGTCGCGCCCGCGCCGTGAGCTGCCCGATCTCGTAGAAGACGACCATCAGCACGATCATTGCCAGCCCGGCCTCGGCTTCGGCCGGCGTGTGCTTGACGGTCCATGGGAAGGTCCAGACCAGATTCTGTGCGAATGCGCACAGGCCGCCCCACACGTAGACGAAGACGAAGAAGCAGGTCGCCAGCAGTCTCGGTGTGCCCTGGAACGCGAACGAGGACAGGCGCAGCGCGCAATACAGCGTCAGCAGCAGGCCGAACCAGGCGACGGGCTCGCCCGAGCGCTGAATCGGCAGCTCGGCGTAGACCCACAGCGGCGTGAGGATGCCGAGAAATCCAAATGTCATCGTCGCGCGCAGCAGATCGGCGGCGGGCTGCCGGGCGTCGGGGATGGCGAGGGAGGCGGGCGTGGCGTTCATCGGCGACGGCAGTTTCGCAGGAACCGGAACGCAGCGCTCGGCAGCAGCGTCAGGCCCAGCAGCAGCCACGATCGCAAGGCCGCCGGCTGGTTTCGCAAGGAATCGTGCAGTGCGCGCCGCGCGGCGCCGCCGCGCGACATCAGCAGCTCGTGGTAGCCCTGCCCGTACCACCACTGCGCGAGTGCGTCGGGGTGCGCGGCGAGCAGCGCCTGATGGCGCTCGATGATGCGCTCGGTGCAGCGCAGCCGGCGATCATGCTGCAACGAGACCCCGCCGGGCGTTTCCCAGGACAGCGCCAGCGGCAGATCGACCGCCGCGAAGCGCTGGCCCGGCAGCAGGCGCAGACACAGTTCGATGTCGCTGCGTACCGGCAGGGTTTCGTCGAAGCCGCCGATCGCGTCGAAGGCACTGCGGCGGATCAGCATGCTTTGCAGATAGGCCATCGCACTGGCGAGAAAGGCCGGGACGTCGACATCGTGTGTGCTGCCGGCGCGCAACGGCCAGCGCACGCGCTCGACGCGATCGCCATTGCCGACGCGCAGCAGCGTGCTGCCGATCACCGCGTAGTCTGGCGGCAGGTCGCGGGCGAGCTGCAGCTGCGATTCCAGCTTGCCGGCGAACCACTCGTCGTCGCTGTCCTGGAAGGCGAGCCATTCGCCGCGCGCGATGGCGACGGCGCGATTGCGTGCCGCCGCCGGGCCGACGTTCTGCTCCAGGCGCAGGTAACGCAGGCGCGGGTCGCGTCGTGCGGCCATGCGCTGCGCGGTGTCGTCGCTGGAGGCATCGTCGACGACGATCAGTTCGAGGTCGCGCCAGCCCTGGGTGAGCACGCCATCAATCGCGCGATCGAGCGTGCGCGCACGATTGTGCGTCGGCAGGATGACGCTGACCGCCGGTGCTGCGCTCACTCGCCGCGTTCCTTCCGCAGGCGCCGGTCGCGCATCGCCAGGGTCCAGGATTTGGCCTTGGCCGGATCGACGTAGCTCAGGGCGATCGCCGCCCAGGTCTTCAGGCGCCAGGGCTTGAGTGCGAGCGCGCGCCGCAGTTCGGCGCGGCCGGCCGGCGCCGGATCGTAGAGGCTGAGGATGCGGCCGATCGTGTACCAGTGCCGCGCCAGCACCTCGCGGCTGCCGGCCCACAGCGCACCGTGCTTGCGCATGATCAGTTGCAGGTCGTTGCCGCGCGCGCGTTCGGCCTTGGTCAGGCCGGCGCCCTGGATGCGGTCCTGGATCCACAGCGGGCCGGGCGCCACGGTCAGCTTGGTCGCCTGCCACAGGCGCAGGCCCAGTTCCCAGTCGTCCCAGGAGCGCACGTTTTCGTCGAAGCGGCCGACCTGTTCGAGCACCGAGCGCTTCACCAGCCAGCCCGGCGTCGAGATCAGACTCCACTCCGGGCCGCCCTCGCCGATGCCGCCGCGCCAGTCGAGCTGACGCACGTAGAACGGACTGCCGACCCAGGTGTCGCGATGCGTCTCGATGCGCACGTAGCCGGACAGGCACCAGCCGGTTTCCGGGCCGGCGGCTTCCAGCGCCTGCATCTGGCGTTCGAGCTTCTCCACCAGCCACAGGTCGTCGTCGTCCTGGAACGCGACCCACTCGCCGCGCGCCATTGCGATGCCGGCATTGCGTGCGGCGGCGGCGCCGCTGTTCTTCTCGCGGTGCAGGACGCGGATGCGCGCATCCTGCGCCTGCAGCTCGGCGAGTACCGCGGCGGTGTCGTCGGTGCTGGCGTCGTTGACGACGATCAGTTCGAGATCGCGGAAGGTCTGGCCCAGCACGCTGTCGACGGCGCGGCGCAGCAGGCGCGCGCGATTGCGGGTCGGCAGCACCACGCTGATCGTGCAGGCCGCCTGGGTGCGGGAAGTATCCGGGTCGGCCATGGCGTGCGAGGTGCGGAGGCGGAAGGGTGGGGTGGACCGACGGGCATTCTAGCCAGTGTGCGCCGCGACGAGGACGATGCCCGGCGCGGGTATGGCGGGCGGATACTTTCGTTTCTTGCAGCGGCGATGGCCGGGCTGGCGATGACCTACGCGGCTTGCCCGCTGCGCTTGCCGAACGGCGCCGACAGTCGCGAGCGGCTCAGGCGTGCGAACAGCCGCGGATGGATCGTGGCTGCCGACCGCAGTGCTGCGATGCGCGGCGAGCGCGTCGATTCGTGCGCGGCGGCCTCGTCCAGCCAGCGGCGTGCGGCGTCGAGCTGCCCCGACTGCGCCTGCAGGCGGCTGAGCTCCGCGCACCAGCGGGCGTACTGATCCGGCTGCGTCAGCCAGCGTGCGCGATGGCGTTCCAGCATCACCGTGAGGCCGGCGATGCGCTTGCCGACATGGGCGTACAGGCCATCGGCGCTGCCGTGACGCATCAGCACATGATCCTCGACCGCGCGGAAGCGGCAGCGCCCGGCGAGCTTGAAGATCAGATCCCAGTCCTCGAGGCAGGGCATCGATTCATCGAAGCCGCCAGCGGCCTCGATCACTGCGCGCCGCACCAGCCAGGTCGGGGTCACGAACGGCTCGCCGATCAGCAATTCGCCCTCGTAGCCGTCGCCGGCGATCAGGCTCGGCGAGCGCACTGAGTAGACGCGGCCGCCGCCCTCGACCAGATAGGTGCCGCCGATCCAGCCGACCTCGGCGGGGCTCGCATCGAGCAACGCGACCTGCTGTTCGAGTTTCCACACCAGCCATTCGTCGTCGCTGTCTTGGAACGCGACCAGCTCGCCGCGCGCAGCGCGCAGGCCGGCGTTGCGCGCGCGCGCGGCGCCGCCGCGCTGCGGCTGACGCAGCACGCGCAGGCGTGGATCGTCGATCGCCGCCAGCCGCGCGGCGCTGTCGTCGTCCGACGCATCGTCGATCACCAGCAGTTCGAAGTCGCGGTAGCTCTGCGTCAGCACCGTGGCGATCGCGCGCGACAGCAGCGCGCCGCGGTTGTAGCTCGGCAGGATGACGCTGACACGCGGCGCGCTGCTCATGCGCGGGCGGCGCTCATCGCCCGCGCGGTGCGGCGCGCCGCCAGCCAGGCGCGGCCGAGGCGTGAGCCGAGCGTGGCGGCGTCGCGACGCAGGCACAGGGTGTCGTCGCCCACTTCCAGCGTCTCGTAGCCGCATGCGTGCAGATGGGTGCGGCAGGCGGCACGATCGTTCGGCGACAGGTGCTTGTGTTCGTACAGCACCACGGTCGGCCGGTGGGCGTCGAAGTCGATCAGCTTGATGACCTCGTAGTCGTAGCCCTCGGTGTCGATGTGCACGAGGTCGAGCGTGCCGAGGCCATGCTTGCGGCACAGCGACTCGAACGTCAGGCACGGCACCTGCAGCGTGACGATGCGTTGCTCGATGTCCGGAATCGGCTGGCCGGGCACGAGATCGCGGTGCTTGAGCACGTTGTCGCGCGAGAACGAGCCGATCTGGTCGTACCACGGCGGCAGCGGATCGTCGCTGCGCGCGAGGCAATGGAAGTCGGCGGTGCCTTCCTGCGCCGCGATCGCGACGTTCTCCAATGTCAGGTGCGCGCGGCCGGCGTACTGGTGCTTCAGGCGTTCGAACACGTAGGGCACCGGCTCGACCAGCACGCCGCGCCAGGCGTGGCGCAGCGTGAACGCGCGCAGCGGGTCGTTGTGCGTGGCGTCGTTGGCGCCGACCTGCACGTAGGTGATGTCGCGACGCGTCAACGCCAGCGCCTCGATCACCATTTCCAGCGGCGAGCGCGGGCGTCGTGGCGTGGCGATGCGCCAGACATCGCGCAGCAGGCCGCCGAGTGTGGATTCCTTGGGCAGCAGGTCGCGTGCGATCGCGCGCGGGCCGATGCGCCCACCGTCGATGCGCCATTGCAGCGTCACCGGCAGCGGCCGGATCAGGCGGTTGCGCCAGGTCGCGCCAACGCGCGCACGGTCCTTCCAGCGCGTGTGCCGCAGGTGCTCGAAGTAGCGTGCGCGGTACGGGCTGAGGTTGCGGTAGTGCCAGGGCTTGTACGGGCCGAGGAAATGCACGATCGACGGTCGGTCGCGCGCCTCGATGCGCTGCTCGTCGGTCCAGCTCTTCGGCAGGTAGCGCCAGTCGAGTTCCCACATCGACGGCATCGCATTCCATTTCGGCGGCAGGCGTACACGACGCGCATGCAGCACCGCGTTGAGCGGCTCCTGGTCGGCCCAGGGCATCGGCGCGCGTTCCTCCTGGATGAAGGCGACGACCTGTTCGACCGCGCGCTCGCGGCGCAGCGCGTCGAGGTCCATCAGCAGCACGCCGCTGTTGAAGTAGCTGTCGCCGTCCGGCACGCCGAGATCGGCACGCACGCGCTCGACCATGTAGTCGAACAGTGGGTTGGTCACCGCCGCCACGCACTTGCCGTCCAGCGGCCACTCCCACAGTTCGCGCACGCGGCCGACGATCAGCAGGTCCACGTCCAGGTACAGGATCTTCGGCAGCTCGGGCAGCAGGTGCGGCAGCAGCACGCGGTACCAGGCGTTGAAGCCGCCGAAGCGGCCCATGAACGGGAACACGTCCTTGAGTTCCTCGCCCATCAGCAGCGGGGCGAAGCGGTGGCCGAACTCGGTGCAGAGCGCGCCCAGCGCGTCTCGTTCCGCCAGCGGCAGCCGCTGGTCGTACATGAAGTGGACGACGAAGGCTTCGTCCGGGTTCTCGACGAACAGCGAACGCAGCATCACCGCGGCATCGGCGAGGTAGTTCTGATCGCAGGAACAGGCGACGTGGATGGGATCGGGGCGCATGCGCGAAAGGTTGGAATCGTCGGTGCGGCGCCGCCGCCACCGTTGTTGCTCAGGGTCTGGTGTTCAATGCTAGCCTGTCCGCCTTCCCGAGTGCTGTCGTCCTTTTCCGAGCCGGATCATGGGTTCACGAGATTTCTTGGCCGCTGCGTCCCCGCTGCGGCCAGCGCCGATCTGGCCCTGGGCGCTGGGCGTTCTGGTCGTGTGGCTGTTGCTGATCGGCTGGTTCGCGGCACCGACGCTGTCGGCCTACTACCCGAACACCGACGACTGGGGCCTGATGGCGATCTCGCAGCCGGGCCTGGCGCAGCCGCTGGCCTGGTGGACCGAGGGTATCTCGACCTACTTCCAGCTCGACGGTGCACTCGCCACCTCGCCCTACATCCGGCCGGTGTTCAATCTGGGCTACTGGCTGACCGGCCTGTTCGCCGATTGGGATTCGCCGACGCGGCTGTGGCTGACGGCCGCGACCGTGGCCCTCGCTGCGATGGGCGCGACGTTTGCGATCGCCGCCGTGCATCCGAGCCGTGCGCTGGCCCTGGCCGGCGGCCTGCTGGTGCCGGTGCTGCCCGGCTTTCTGCCGGCCGCGGTGATGATCACACCGGTCGGCGCCTTCGATCCGCTGTGTGCGGGGCTCGCGGCGCTGGCGTTCGCGGCCTACTGCCATCGCCGCTACGGCTGGGCGTCGCTGTTGCTGCTCGCCGCCCTGATGGCCAAGGAAAGTGCGCTGCCGGTGGCGCTGGCGTTTCCGCTGCATTACCTGTGGGAGCGCTGGTTCGCGCCGGACGCCGAGCGGCCGCGCGTTTGGTGGCCGCTGGCGGCGCTGAGCGCGCCGCTGGCGGTATGGGTGCTGCTGCGCCTGTGCTTCAGTCAGAACCCGGTGGTCGGCGACAGCCTGCTCGGCTCGGATCTGCGCCAGATCGTGACGCGCATTCCCGGCTTCGTGCTGAAGTGGCCGTTCGGCGTCGGTACGCCGCCCTGGCACTTGTCGCCGGGGCTCAGCGGTGAATTCCTGAAATCGGGGGTGACACTGCTCGCGAACTTCGCCCTGGTGTTCGGCGGTGCCTGGCTGGCGTTGCGGCGCTTCTGGAGCGAACACCGTGTCGGCTTGGCGGAACTGAGCTTCTTTGGCGCCTATGCCTATCTGATGCTGCTGGGCTTCGCGCAGCGGTACGGTGCGCTGATCTCGGTGCTGATGCTGATCTGTCTCGCGCAATGGCTGGCGCAGCCGGCGGCGCGTCGGCTCGGCGCCTTGCTGGTGCTGACGACGCTGGGCGGCGTGGGGGTGGTGGCGACGAACGCCTACGCGCGCTGGCAGTTCGTGCTGCCGCCGGTGATGGAGAACTACCGCACCAGCGCCGAATACGTGCGCGTGCTGCAGCAGTTCGGCGCCAACGACACCGTGCTGGTGCTCAACGATCCCAGCACCTGCTACTCGCATCCGGCGGCGCTGACGCGGGTCGCCGGCATTCCGGCGCAGGTGCACAAGCTCAGCGACTGGGTCTGGAACACGCCGGAGGTGATGGCGAACTGCCAGGTCGAACTGTTGCCGGGGGCGGACGGGCGTCACTTCGAGTTCGTGCAGCGCTGCGGGCTGGAGCACTGCCACAGCTTCAAGGCGCGCGGTGAGAACGCCACGTACGGCGTGCCGGACGTGGCACAAGCCGAGTTCGTCGCCGAGCCCGGCGAGAACGGTGCGCCGGCGCACTGGCGGCGCATGCGCGTCGAACTGCTGCGAGAGGGCGTGAGCCTGGTCTACTACGACCCGGTCGCCAAGACTTTCGTGGTGCGGCGCGCGCCGTAAACGGTGCGCTGCGGGGCGGGGCGCTGCGGCGCGCGATGCGTCAGAGCTTGCCGAGGCGCTTGAACACGAACTCGGGGATCGTGCGGATCACCAGCATGATCCAGAACCAGAAGCCCGGCGTGTAGACCACCGCTTCGCCGCGCCGCATCGCGCGGTGGATGCGCGTCCCGACCGTCGCGGCGCTGGCCCATAGCGGCCCCTTGCGGAAGGCCTGGGTCATGGGCGTATCGACGAAGCCCGGCTTGATCGTCAACACGCGCACGCCGTCGGCGTACAGGCGCGCACGCAGGCCGCTGGTGTAGGCGCTGACCATCGCCTTGGCGGCGCCGTAGACGTAGTTCGACGCGCGACCGCGGTCGCCGGCCACCGACGAGATCACCGCCAGCGTGCCGCGCCGCTGCGCCTGGAGCCGCGTGGCGATGCGATTGCACAGCTGCACCACCGACACGCCGTTGCTGTCGAGGGCCTGCTGCAGCGCCTGCGGATCGCGCTCGCACAGCGCCTGGTCGGGCAGCGTGCCGTGCGCGATCAGGACCTGGTCGAGTCCGCCGAGCGCGCGTTCCGCCGCCGCCAGCATGGCCTCGTGCGCATCGAAATCGTTGGCGTCGAGCGCATGGACCGTCACCGATGCGGCGCCGCGCACGCGCAGGTCGGCGGCAATGACCTCCAGCCGCTGCGGGTTGCGGCCGACGAGGAACAGGCGTGCGCCGTCGGCGGCGAAGCGGCGCGCGACGGCTTCGGCGATCGCCGAGGCGGCGCCGACGATCAGGACGGAAGCGGGAGCGGCGGACATGGATTCGGTGCTCGGAGTCAGGCGTCCTGGACGCGGCGCCAGAACGAGGAGGAGAACTGCGGGTCGATCTGCGCGGCGAAGTCCTGCCAGCGCGGGAACGAGTGGCGGAACATCCGCGCCGACATGCGCGCATCCTTGGCCGGATACACCGCACCGCCGGCGGCCAGCGTGATCGCGTCCAGCCGGTCGAGCAGTCGCAGCGTGTCGTCGCCGCGATTGGGGAAGTCCAGCGCCAGCGTCGCGCCGGGGCGAGGAAAGCTGAGCCAGCCGGGCGAGCGTTGCGCCCCGAACAGTTTCAGCACGCTGAGGAAACTGCCCTGGCCGCTGCCGGCGATGGCGCGCAGCTGCTCGCCGAGCGCGTCCTGTGCGGTCTGCGGCGGCAGCACGCACTGGTACTGATAGAAGCCGCGCGGGCCGTAGATGCGATTCCAGCGGCCGATGCCATCCAAGGGATACAGGAAGGCGCGCCAGCTCCAGCGCGCAGCGGTCTGTTGCGCGGCCGGGCGGCGGTAGTAGGCGGCGTTGAACGCCGCCAGGCTCCAGCGGTTGATCAAGGCGAACGGCGGCGTCAGCGGCACGCTGGCGCGGCGCGGTGCCGGTGCCGGCTCGCGATCGTCGGCGTGGTCGGCGCGCAGCAGCACGCCGCGGCCGAGGCGTGCGCCCGAAGCCAGGCAGTCGATCCAGGCCGCGGCGTATTCGGAGCGGTCGTTGGCGTCCTGCGCCAGCGCGAAGAATTCCGCGAGATCGCCGAAGCGCCGGCTGTCTCCGCGCAGCCATGGCCCGGCGACGCGACGCAGTTGCAGGCGCGCGCTGACGATCAGCCCGGTGAGGCCGAGGCCGCCGATCGTGGCGCCGAACAGGCCGGCGTTTTCATCGGCGCTGCAGCGCTGGCGACCACGGTCCGAGCGCAGCAGGTCGAGTTCGAGCACGTGCAGGCCGAAGCTGCCGGCGCGGTGATGGTTCTTGCCGTGCACGTCGTTGGCGATGGCGCCGCCGACCGTGGCCAGCGCGGTGCCCGGCGTGACCGGCAGGAACCAGCCACGCGGCAGCGCGAACTCGAGGATCTCCTGCAGCAGCACGCCGGCTTCGCAGTGCAGTTCGCCGCGCTCGGCGTCGAAGGCGATGAAACGGTCGAGGCCGCGTGTGGCGAGCAGCAGGCCGCCGTCGTTGCGGCTGACGTCGCCATAGCTGCGACCCATGCCCCAGGCCAGCAGGCTCGGTTCGCCGGCGGGCAGCGCGGCGTCGCGGTCGTACAGCGATTGCATTCGCGCCGCCGGCGCGGGCAGTCGGCCCCAGGCCAGGTCCTGCCCGTTCATGGCGGACTCACGCGGGCGTACGCACATGGCCGGCTCATGCCGCCGCGGTCAGGATCGCCAGCGCCAGCACGGCGACGATGCGGCTGGGCGGATCGCGCAGCGCGAAGACGATGGGGTCGTCGTGCATGCGGCCGCGCTGGGTTTCGAACCACATGCGCATGATCCAGTAGAGCAGCAGCGGACACAGCAGCCACAGCGCCCAGGCGTGTCCGTACAGCAGTTGCGGCTGCGGGCTCTGCACATAGAGCGCGAGGATGATGACCGCGCCGAAGCCGGAGGTGACGCCCATGTTGCCGAGCGTCGGCAGATCGGCGACGCGATAGCCGCGGCCGTGAGCTTCGCCGCCGGCAACGCGGTAGGACTCCAGCTCGGCGTAGCGCTTGACGATGGCCAGGCTCAGGAACAGGAAGCCGGAGAACGCCAGCAGCCAGAACGAGGCTTCGATGCCGGTCGCGGCGGTGCCGGCGACGATGCGGATCGTGTACAGCGCGGCGAGCAGCAGCACGTCGACGACGACCTGGCGCTTCAGGTGCAGCGAGTAGGCCAGCGTCAGCGCGTAGTAGATCGACAGCACCAGCAGCAACGCCGGCCCGACGGCAGCGGCGGCCAGCAGTGCGATCGTCAGCAGCGCCACGGCGACGACGACGCCCTTAGCCGCGGGCAGACGGCCGGCGGCGAACGGTCGGCGCCGCTTGCGCGGGTGCTGGCGATCGGCATCGAGATCGAACAGGTCGTTGAGCAGGTAGACGCTGGATGCGCACAGGCAGAACGCCGCGAATGCCGCCAGCGACGCGAACATCTCGCCGGTGTTGCCGAACTGATGCGACAGCAGCACCGGCAGGAACACCAGCAGGTTCTTGAGCCACTGGTGCGGGCGCATCGCGCGCAGCCAGGCCAGCAGGCGCGCCGGACGTGGAAATACCTGGCCGAGCGTGCCCTGCAGGCGCGCGCGCAGCAGCACGCGGCGCGGCGCATCGACGGCGATCGCTTCGTGCGCGTCGCGCCAGACCGGCAGGTCGTCGCTGGAATTGCCGGCGTAGTCGTAGCCGCCGCGACCGTAGCGCTCGATCAGCGCATCGCGCTTGGCGTTGCCGGAAAGGTTGCGCTGGCCGTCGCTGGCGATCACCTCGTCGAACAGGTCGAGCTCGGCGGCCACGGCTTCGGCGGTGCGCCGGTCGGCGGCGGTGACCAGCACGAGGCGCCGGCCGCCGGCGCGCTGCGCGCGCAGCCAGGCCAGCAGGTCTTCGCGCCACGGCAGGCG
>DASWWX010000050.1:0-40726 GCA_036405815.1 Solimonas sp.
GATCGACTTGCGCTGATTCTTGGCGATGCCGATGTCGATGGTCGGCGCCTTGCTCTTCTTGTCCTTCTTGGCCATAGCGATGCTCCTGATGCAGGCACGGGGGTAACCGGCTCAGTGTAGGGGCGGCGCGGTGAATCGCCAATGAACTTTTTCGTCCGTGCCGATAGCCGGCGACGATGGCTCAGGCCGCCAGCAGCTTGTTCTTGCGGTAGTAGCTGAAGATGTCGTTGAGATTGCGCTTCGGCTTCCAGCCGAAGGTATCCCGGAAGTGCCGGCCGTCGATGATGACCGGATACTTGAAGTAGTTGACCAGATACGGCGGAAAGAATGCGTTCCAGTTCAGCAGCGTGCTGACCAGCTTGGGCAGGGCCGGCGGGATCGACAGCACCGGTAACCGGCGGCAGCCGCATTGCGCGACCGCATCCTGGTATGCGACCCAGTCTTCCGGCGCGACGTTGTAGATGCCCGGCTTGTTGGCCTCGAACGCCAGCACCATCGCATCGGCCATATCATCGACATGCAGGAACTGCATCAGCGGCGAGAAACCCATCAGCACCGGCACCAGCGGCCGCGACAGCAGCAACGACATGCTGTTCTTCACACCCGGCCCCAGCACGTTGCAGGGCCGCAGGATGGTGATGTTCAGCTCCGGCGACTTCCACAGATAGATCTGCGCCAGACTCTCCAACTCGACCGAGTCGACCAGATCCTGCGTAACCTCGCTGGCCTTGAGCGGCGCATCCTCGTCGAGCAGCGCCGGATTGTAGGCACTGGCGCCGTAGACGAAGTAGGTCGAATGGATGATGACCTGGCCGACGCCGTATTTGCGGCATAGCTCGAACAGCTTCTTGGTGCCCAGCACGTTGGCGTTGTAGCGCCGCATGCGATCGGACTCGTGCGCGAAGATGCGTCCGATGTGCAACACGGCATCGACCTTGTGCGTACGGAAGATGTCCTCAAAACCACGCTTGTGCATCTCGACCTTGTAGGACGGCACATCGGCGTCGGTTTCGACCTTGCGCCGGAAATCGACGGCAATGACGTTGTAACGGCCATGCAGGCGCGCGATCACGCGCTTGGCGAGGCTGCCCGCAGCGCCGGTGACGAGTACGGTTTTCTTGTTGCCCACGTGCGTCCTCAGTAAACCGTGGTGCGCTGCTTGAGGCCGGCGTCGATCAGGTCGCGGATGCGCTCCTTGACCTGTTCCACGCGGGCCGTCACCTCCTCCTCGTCACCCACCGGGCCGTCGAACATGATCGGCTCACCGAAGTTGAGATAGACCCGCGCCGGCAGCGGTACCGGAAACGCCACCGGCGCATACGGAATGCCGAGCAGCTTGGCCAGCGGCGCGATGTTGGCAATCGACGGCATCGTCTCCTCGCAGCCGACCACGCCGACCGGCACGATCGGCGTGTTGTGCGCCATCGCCAGATGCACGAAGCCGTTGCCGAAACGCTGCAATTGATAACGGTGCTTGTAGAGTTTGCCCGACCCGCGCACGCCTTCGGGGAAGACGATGATCGCCTCTTCCTGCTCCAGCATCTTGCTGCAGTTCAGCGGATCGCCGATGACGGCGCCGAGACTGTTCAGCAAATTGCCGAGATACGGCACGGTCGGGAAGAAACGCTCGATCATCGCGCGCGGCGCGCGCGGCCCGTTCGGGTTGGTCGCCAGCGCGTAGCCGATCAGCACGCCGTCCATCGGCAGCTGACCGGAATGGTTGGCGATGACCAGCAGGCGCCCGCGCGCCGGCAGATTCTCAAGCCCGTGCGCTTCAACGCGAAAGTATTTTTCGTAGAGCCATTTGACGACGCCCAGGCCCAGCAGCGCCGAGTTCTCGTTGTAACCCCAGGGGTCGTAGCCGAAGCTGCCGACCGGCTTGGGAATACGCGCGAACAATTCCTGCAACTCGGGCGTGACCAGGCGTTGATACAGCGCCTCGCGCGGGCTGACGCTCGCCAGTTGCTTGAGGGTGTCGAAGCTCAGCAGGGCCATGCCGCGGTTCCGGGCGTGTAAGGGTCAGGGATCAAAGGACAAGGTATGCCAAAACCCAGGGCTGCGGAAGGGGCATCGCAAACCGCCGCCTCGCCGAGCCGACGACCCTCTCGTCCGGCCGACCTCAACGATCGCGACGATCGCCCCCGGGGCTGCGGGACGATCATCGCTCGGGCCTAAAGCGTGGCGCGCTGGATCAGCCAGATAAACGGCTGCGGATAGATGCCGATCAGCAGCATCAGCAGCATCAGCCCCCAGACCATCGCACCACCGGTCTGCTGCGCCCAGTCGCGCGGTGCCTCAAAGCGACGGCGCTCGGGATCGAGCAGGAACAGCGTGATCAGCAGGCGCAGGTAGTAGTACAGGCCGACCGCACTGCCGACCACGACCGCGCCGACCAGAATCCACGAGCGCGCATCGACGCCCGCGGCGATCACGTAGAACTTGCCGATGAAGCCGGCCGTCAGCGGGATGCCGGCCAGCGACAGCAGCATCGCGGTCAGAATCGAGGTCAGATACGGACGACGCCAGAACAGGCCGCGATAGTCGTACATCAGATCGGCGTCGCGATCCTTCAGCGGGCTCGACACCAGCGCAACCACGCCGAAGGCGCCCATCGTCGTCACCACGTACGTCAGCAGATAGGCACCCACCGCCTCGACCGCAAAGTGCTCGGTGGCGATCAGGCCGACCAGGCAATAACCGAAATGCGCGATCGAGGAATATGCCAGCAGACGCTTAACGTTGTTCTGGCGCAGCGCCAGCAGATTGCCGACGATGATCGACAGCACGGCGAGCACGCTCAGCAGATCCAGCAACAGCGGCTGCTGATTGCCGCCGCCCTGCTCAAAGTAGCGCAGCAGCACGGCAAACACCGCGACCTTGGAGGCCGACGCCAGGAACGCCGCCACCGGCGCCGGCGCGCCCTCGTAGACGTCCGGCGTCCACAGATGGAACGGCACCAGCGACAGCTTGAAGGCGATACCGACCAGCAGCAGCACGCTGCCGGCCAGCACGTAGGTACGGCCAAGACCGGATTCGGCAGCCAGCGTGTTGAACGCCGCCAGCTCGGCGAAACCCATCGCACCGGTCTGCGCGTAGATCAGCGCCATGCCAAACAGCAGGAACGCGGACGCTGTCGCCGACAGCACCAGATACTTCAGACCAGCTTCCAGCGAGTGCTTGCTCTTCTGCGGATACGCAACCATCGCGTACAGCGGCACGCTCAGCAGTTCCAGGCCGATGAAGAACGACGCCAAATGCTGGCTGCAGGCCAGCACCATCGCACCCAACGCCGCCAGCAACAGCAACAGGTACATCTCTTCCTTGTTGCCCTTGTAGCCTTCCAGGTATGGGTGCGACAGCGTTGCCGTCGCCAGCGTCGTCACCAGGATCAGGCCCATGTAGAACACGGCATAACCGTCGATGACCAGCAGCGGCGTGACCTTCACCGGATCGACGAACAGCAGGGGCACGCAGGACAGCAGTGCGAGGTTGAGGCCGACGACCGCGCAGGTCGCGTTGCCGCGATGATGCCGCTTGAAGGCGATCGCCAGCATCACGACCAGAATCGTCGCGCTGACCAGCAGGATCGGCAGCAGGCCGAGCCACTGTGCTTGATCGAGGATCATGGCAGCACCTCCGCCGCCACGACCGGGCTGACAGGCTCAGCACTCCGCTGTTGCGCCGCGCTGTAGATCGAGTGGACGCCCCGCATCGAGGCCGCCGACGTATCGAGCACCGGCTGTGGGTACAGGCCCAGCCCCAGCATGATCGCCATCAGCACCGCCATCATCGACAGTTCGCGCCTGGACAGATCCTTCAGCTGCGGCCCTTCCTTGGCGGGCCCGTAGAACGCACGCTGGATCAGGATCAGCGAGTACACCGCGCCGAGGATCAGGCCGCTGGCCGCCACGACTGTCACCAGCGGCGCGACCTGGAAGCTGCCGAGCAGGATCAGGAACTCGCCGACGAAATTGCCGAGCCCCGGCAAACCCAGCGCCGCGGCGACGAAGAACAAAGTGATCGGCGGCAGCAGGCGGAACCGCGACCACAGGCCGCCCATCTTGGTCAGCTCGCGCGTGTGCAGGCGCTCATAGATCTCGCCGCAGAGGATGAACAGCGCGCCCGCCGAGATGCCATGCGCGATCATCTGGATCACCACGCCCTGCAACGCGATCTCGGTGCCGGCGTAGATGCCGACCAGCACGAAACCCATGTGCGAGATCGACGAGTACGCAATCAGCCGCTTGATGTCGTTCTGCGAGAAGCACATGAACGCGCCATAGGCGATGCCGAACACACCGAGCCACATCGCCACCGGCGCAAAATCAGCCGACGCATTCGGGAACAGCGGCAGACTGAAGCGCAGCAGTCCGTAGGCCGCGGTCTTCAGCAGGATGCCGGCCAGATCGACCGAACCGGCGGTCGGCGCCTGCGAGTGCGCGTCCGGCAGCCAGCTGTGCAGCGGCACGGTCGGGATCTTGACCGCGAAGGCGATGAAGAAGCCGATCATCAGCAGCCACTCGATCTCGGGCGTCAGCTCGGTCTTCAGCAGTTCCATGTAGCTGAAGGTGATGATGCCGGTCTGCTGCTGGTGCACGAACACCAGGCCCAGGATCGCCAGCAGCATGATCAGGCCGGAGGCCTGCGTGAAGATGAAGAACTTGGTCGCCGCGTAGATGCGCCCCTTGCCGCCCGGGGAGTTGTGCCCCCACAGCGCGATCAGGAAGTACATCGGCACCAGCATCATTTCCCACAGGAAGAAGAACAGGAACAGGTCCAGCGTCAGGAACACGCCGATGACGCCGCCCAGATTCCACAGCAGGTTCAGGTTGAAGAACCCGATGTGCCGGTCGATTTCGCGCCAGGAACAGGCCACCGCCATCACACCGAGCAGGCAGGTCAGCACGACCAGCAGCAGCGACAGGCCGTCCATGCCCAGATGCAGCGAGATGCCGAAGCGCGGAATCCAGTCGGCCTTGTACTCGATCGCCCACTGCGGATGGGCGCTGCCGACGCCGGCCAGCGACCAGTCGCCGGTGGCCCAGGCCCACAGCGACAGGCCCAGCGCGAGCAGCATCGACAGCAGCGCCATCCAGCGCGGGAAGCCGGTACCGAACGCGCGCTCGCCGATCCAGGCCAGCGCGCCGCCGATGAAGGGAATCAGGATCAGCCAGACGAGGATCATAGGAAGAGCACCGCGGCGATCATCAGCACCGCACCGGCAGCCGTCGCACCGGCGTACCAGCGCAGCTGGCCGGTCTGCGTGCGCACGATCCGCGCATTGAGCCGCAGCAGCGCCGCCGGAATCAGCGAGATCGCCTGATCCGCGACGTCACGACGATTGACGTGGACGAGGAAAAGGTAGGGTTTCACGAACAGCCGGTCGTACAGCCAGTCCCAGCCGAAGGCGGCGCGCCACCAGCGGAACAGCAGGTTGCTGAGCGCATTGTTCTTCAGCGCTTCGGCGACGCCGCGGTGCTTCAGGAACAAAAACCAGGCCAATGCGATGCCGGCGAACGACACGCCGATCGAAACGAACTCCAGCGTGTGCTTGCTGTGCAGCAGGTGCTCTGCGATCGGCGCCTGCGGCAGCACCGCATCGAGCGGAATGTGGATGAAGCCGCCCAGCAGGGCCGCGACTGCGAGTACCGCCAGCGGCAACGTGTGATCGGCGCCGTGCGGCTTGTGGACTTCATGCGCGTGGCTGTCGCCGAAGAACGCGATGAAGATCAGGCGGAACGTGTACAGCGCGGTGAAGAACGCGCCGATCAAGCCCATCCAGAACAGATGCGAGTGCCCGTAGGCCCAGGCCTGGAACAGGATCTCGTCCTTGGAGAAGAAGCCGGAGGTGCCGGGGAACGCGACCAGGCCCAGTGAGCCGATCAGGAACACCCAGAACGTGAACGGGATCTGCTTGCGCAGGCCGCCCATCTTGAAGATGTCCTGCTCGTGGTGGCAGGCCAAGATCACCGAGCCCGCGGCGAGGAACAGCAGCGCCTTGAAGAACGCATGCGTCATCAGGTGGAAGACGGCCGGCTGGTAGGCGCCCGCACCCAGCGCCAGGAACATGTAGCCGATCTGCGACATCGTCGAGTAGGCCAGCACCTTCTTGATGTCGCTCTGCGTCAGCGCGATGAAGCCCGCCATCAGCAGCGTCAGGCCACCGGTCCAGCCCACCGCTGCCAGCGCCAGCGGCGCCAGTTCGAACACCGGATGCGTCCGCGCGATCAGGTAGACGCCGGCAGTGACCATCGTCGCCGCGTGGATCAGCGCCGAGACCGGCGTCGGGCCGGCCATCGCATCCGGCAGCCAGGTCTGCAGCGGCAGCTGCGCCGACTTGCCGACTGCGCCACCGAGCAGCAGCAGCGCCGCGATCGTGATCAACGGATCGCCCTGCTGGAATTTCTGCGGCGCCAGTTCCAGCAGCGCCTGGATCTCCAGCGTGCCGAGCGCGTGGAACAGGATGAACAGGCCGATCGCCATGAAGGTGTCGCCCACGCGCGTGACGATGAACGCCTTGCGCGCCGCCGCACCGTTGGCCGGATCCTTGTACCAGAAGCCGATCAGCAGATACGACGCCAGGCCCACCCCTTCCCAGCCGAAGTACAGGAACAGCAGGTTATCGCCCAGCACCAGGAATAGCATGCTGGCCACGAACAGGTTCATGTACGAGAAGAAACGTCCGTAGGCGTCGTCGCCGCGCATGTACCAGGACGCAAACAGGTGAATGAAGAAACCGACGCCGGTGATGACCGACATCATCAACATCGACAGCTGATCCAGATGCAGCGCGAAGTTCGGCGCAAAACCGCCCGCACTCATCCAGGTCCACAACAGCTGCGTGTGCGAGAAGCCCGCCGGCTGCGCGTAGAACGTCCAGCCGATCAGCAGGGTCAGCAGCGCGGAGACACCGACGCTCCCGACGCCGATGACCGCGGCACCATTCTCGGAAACGCGATCGCGCAACAGCGCCAGGCTGACGAAACCCAGCAGCGGCGACAGGAAGACGAGAAAGAGGAGATCAAGCATCGGTCATCACCCTTTCATTTCCGCGGCGGCATCCACGTCCAGCGTGCGGAAGCGGCGGTGCAACTGCAGCACGATCGCCAGGCCCACGGCGGCTTCGGACGCCGCCAGCGTCAGGATCAGGATGAACATGACCTGGCCGTCCGGCTGCTGCCAGCGGCTGCCGGCGACGACGAAGGCCAGTGCCGCGGCGTTCATCATCACTTCCAGCGACATCAGCATGAACAGGACGTTGCGGCGCACCATGACGCCGAGCAGGCCGAGCGTGAACAGCACGGCAGCGAGCCCCAGGCCATGCGCCAGGGGAATGCCGACGGCGGCAGTGGTCGTGGTCTCGATCATCAGTCGTGCTTGCCCAGGTGATAAGCCGCGACCAGCGCCGCGAGCAGCAGCATCGACGCCAGCTCGACCGCGATCAGATAAGGACCGAACAGCGCGATGCCGACCGCCTTGGCGCCCACGTCCTGGAGCCCCGCCATCGCCTGCCCACCGCCACTGAGCAGCGCGTCGAGCAGTCCGACCAGCAGCAAGGCCGCAAACGCCGAAGGCGCGATCCAGACCCGCGGCTGCAACCAGCGCTGTTCCTGTTCCACCGTCGCCTTGCCGAGGTTGAGCATCATCACGACGAACACGAACAGCACCAGGATCGCGCCGGCGTAGACGATCACTTCCAGCACGCCGGCAAACGGCGCGCCGAGCAGGAAGAAGATCGCGGCCACCGCCAGCAGCGAGACCACGAGATTGAGCAGCGCGTGCACCGGATTGCGGCCGGTCACGACCAGCACGGTCGAGGCCGTGGCCACCGCGGCGGCGAGATAGAAGAACAGGCTCATCGCAGGGCCCCGGTCATGGCAGCAGGCTCTTGACGTTGACCGGCGGCGCTTCGTTGGCCGCGGCGCCCTTGGGCTTGCCAGCGATCGCCAGGCCCGCCACACGGTAGAAGTTGTAGTCCGGATACTTGCCGGGGCCGGCGATCTGCAGGTCTTCCTTTTCGTAGACCAGATCCTGGCGGCGGTACTCGGCCATCTCGAAGTCCGGCGTGAGCTGGATCGCCGTCGTCGGGCAGGCTTCCTCACAAAGGCCGCAGAAGATGCAGCGCGAGAAGTTGATGCGGAAGAACTCCGGATACCAGCGGCCGTCCGGCTTCTCCGCCTTCTGCAGCGAGATGCAGCCCACCGGGCAGGCCACCGCGCACAGGTTGCAGGCGACGCAACGCTCCTCGCCGTCCGGATCGCGCGTCAGCACGATGCGGCCGCGGTAGCGCGGCGGCAGGTAGGGCATCTGCTCGGGATACGAGATCGTGTCGCGCTTGCGCCAGCTGTGCGAGAAGATCATCACGATCGAGCGCAGCTGGGTGTAGATGCCGAAGAGAATCGCTTTCAGGGTTTGCATGAGGTTCAGGCTCCCTGGCTGGTCGCGAGTACGATCGCGCCGGTGACGAGCATGTTGAGCAGGGCCAGCGGCAGGCAGACCTTCCAGGCGGCGCCCATGATCTGGTCGTAGCGCGGACGCGGCAGCGCGGCACGCAGCAGGATGAAGCCGGCCATGAAGATGAAGGACTTCGCGGCAAAGGCGAGGAACTGCAGGATCGGGCCTTCGTTGTCCACGAACGGCACGTCCCAGCCGCCGAAGAACAGCGCGACCAGCAACGCCGACACCATCACGATGCCGACGTACTCGCCCACGAAGAACATGCCGAACTTCATGCCCGAATATTCGGTGTGATAGCCGGCGGCCAGTTCCGACTCGGCTTCCGGCAGGTCGAACGGCGTGCGGTGCACCGAGGCCACGGCCGCCATCGCGAACAGGCAGAAGCCGAGGAACTGCGGCACGATGTACCAGACGCCCGCCTGCTGCGCCTCGACAATCTCGCGCAGGTTGAAGGTGCCGGCCTGCATCACCACGCCCATCGCCGCCAGGCCCATGAATACTTCGTAGCTGATCGTCTGCGCAGTGGAGCGCAGGCCGCCGAGCAACGCGTACTTGCTGTTCGACGACCAGCCACCCAGCATCACCGCGTAGACCGCTAGGCCGGCAAACGCGAAGAAATACAGCAGGCCGTACTCGAGATCGGAGACGCCCCAGGTCGCCGTGATCGGAATCACCGCGAACGACAGCAGCATCATGCTCATCGCGATGACCGGCGCGATCCAGAACGTCAGCTTGTCGACGAACGGCGGCGTCCAGTCTTCCTTGAAGAAGATCTTCAGCATGTCGGCGATGACCTGGCCGAGGCCGAACGGGCCGATGCGGTTCGGGCCATAGCGGTCCTGCCACAGGCCGAGCAGGCGACGCTCCAGCCAGATCATCCACGCGGCGGTCAAGACCAGACCAAGCAGAATCACGATCGCCTGCGCGCACTTGATCAGGATGTCGATCAAGCCGGGCGTGAGCCAGTCGAACATGCTCAGGCTCCCTTGACGACGACGGCCGTGCCGCCGACGAAGTACGGAACGCCGCTGGCGCCGGCCGGCACGCCGACATAACCCGACGGCAGCGTTTCGCTCAGGCGCGTGGCCAGCGTCACGGTCTGACCGTCGATCTCGAGCTGCGCGTGGCCATTGACGCCCAAGCGCGCCGCATCGGCAGCGTTGAGCGTGACCGCGATCTCGCCGGCGCGCTCACGGATCGGTGCCGCGCGCTGCGACAGTTCCTCAGTGCCGAAGTGCTGGCGCAGCGCCAGCAGGCGCAGGCCGCCCGAATCCGCTGCCGCCGGTACCGTATTGAAGTACGGCAAGCCGCTGCCGGCGACGAACAGCGACACGCCGGCGTCACCGCCGCGCAGATGGCCGCCGACCTCATCCTGGAACTTGTTCCAGGCCGACGGCGAGTTCCAGCCCGGCGACCAGGCGAACGGCGTCAGCGCCGCCGGACGATCCTGCGCGCCCGTGCCCTGATAACCCTCCATCGAGAACGCGAGCGCCGTATCGGCATCCTGCGGCTGACGGATTTCGCTGACCGCCTGATTGGCGCGCATCGCGGTGCGGCCGGAGTAGCGGTGCGGTTCGCGCGCTATCTTGAGCCCGTCGATGCGGAACTTCGCATTCGGCGCCGCCGAGACGATGCCGGCCAGCGCCGGCAGCGCACCCGCGCAATCCGCCGTGACCTCGTCGAGCGTGGCCCAGCGCTGCGCGCCGAGCTGTGCGATCCAGCGCCAGGATTCGGTGACCGAGAGCTTGGCGTCGTAGTAGGCCGGATCGAAGACCTGGAAGTGCCGCTGTGCGCGACCCTGGAAATTGACGAACGTGCCGTCGCCCTCGAACACCGTCGCCGCCGGCAGCACGAGATGGGCCGCCGCGGTCGTCGCGGTGGCCTGGTGATCGACGACGATGACGCGCGCCTTGGCGTTCAGCGCTGCATCCACCGCCGCCTTGGGCGCGCGGCGATAGAGGTCGTTCTCCAGCACGATCACGGCGTCGGCCTGGCCCTGCGCGAGCTGTTGCAGCGCCGCGTCCAGCGGACGTGCATCCATCATCGCCAGACCCAGGCTATTGGCGTCGGCGACGACCAGAGTCAGCCGCGTCGCCGTATTGCGCTGGTGCAGCGCGCGCGCGACGTTGGCAGCCGCCTCGATCACCGCGGCGGACTGCGCGCCGGTGCCGGAAACGACCACCGGCTGCCTGGCCGCCAGCAGCGCATCGGCGATGCGCTGCGCACGCTGCGTCGTCGCCTCGTCGAGCCCGGCGACGGCAGGAGCGGATGCGTCGATGCAGTGCGCCACGGCGTGGCCGAAACGCGCCAGATCCTCCGGCGCCGCGCGATGCGTCTCGCGCGCGATGTCGTCGAGGCGCGTGGCGTCGACGCTGGCGATGAACACGGGATGGACATCGCGCTGCACTAAATCAGCGAGCGCGATGACCTGCCATTCCGGCACGTTCTTCTGCGCGCCGAGATCACGCGCCTTGCCGCGCGCGGTCTGGCGCAGCGCCAGCGCCACGCGGCCCGCGGTGCTGGTGACGTCCTCGCCGAGCACGAAGGCGGCGTCGGCCGCCTCTAGGGTACGGATGTCGGCACCCGGCACCGCGCCCTCGCGCTGGATCTTCAGCACCAGCGCGTCGAGCGCGGCTTCCGCCGTCGCGACACCACTATGGAAATTGTCGGCGCCGACCAGCGCGCGCAGTGCGTAGTTGGCTTCCAGCGACGCGCGCGGCGAACCGATGCCGAGGATGCGTTGGGCGTCGCCGACCAGGATGCGCGCCTGTTCCAGCGCGATCTCACGCTCGACCTTGCTCAGCGCGCCGTCGCGCTTGAGCAGCGGCTGACGCGGACGGTCCTTGCGGTTGGTGTAGCCGTAGCCGAAGCGGCCGCGGTCGCAGAGGAAGTAGCCGTTGAGTTCGCCGTGGTAGCGGTTCTCAATGCGGCGGATCTCGCCGTAGCGCTCGCCGGGCGAGACGTTGCAGCCCACGGCACAGCCGGTGCAGATGCTCGGCGCGTACTGCATGTCCCACTTGCGGTTGTAGCGCTCGCTGTGGGTCTTGTCGGTGAAGACCCCGGTCGGGCAGACCTCGGTGAGGTTGCCGGAGAACTCGCTCTCCAGCGTGCCGTCCTGCGGGCGGCCGAAGTAGACGTTGGCCGCCGAACCATAGACGCCGAGATCGGTGCCGCCGGCATAGTCCTTGTAATAGCGGACACAGCGGTAGCAGGCGATGCAGCGGTTCATCTCGTGCCCGATGAACGGCCCGAGTTCCTGGTTCAGGTGCGTGCGCTTGTCGTAGCGGTAGCTGCGGCTGTGATGACCGGTCATCACGGTCATGTCCTGCAGGTGGCAGTGGCCGCCTTCCTCGCAGACCGGGCAGTCGTGCGGGTGGTTGGTCATCAGGAACTCGACCACCGCCTCGCGGAAATGCTTCGCCTCCTCATCCGCGATCGAGATGTAGGTGCCGGGCGAGGCCGGCGTCATGCACGACATGACGATGCGGCCCATCGTGTCGTTCTCGTCGCGGTACTGCTTGACCGCGCACTGGCGGCAGGCGCCGACGCTGCCCAGCGCCGGGTGCCAGCAGAAATACGGGATGTCGAGGCCCAGCGACAGGCAGGCCTGCAACAGGTTGTCAGCGCCGTCGACCTCGTACTGCTTGCCGTCTACGTGAATCGTGGCCATGTCGTGCTCAGGCAGCGGCGGCCGGCTTCTGCGCCAGGCCTGCTTCGAATTCGGAACGGAAGAACTTCAGCGCCGACTGCAGCGGCTCCATCGCACCGGGCGCATGCGCACAGAATGTGCGGCCCGGGCCGAGCAGCTTGGTCAGGCTTTCCAGTTGACGGATGTCCTCGACGCGACCCTGGCCGCGTTCCAGCGACTGCAGCAGGCGCACCGACCAGGGCAGGCCGTCACGGCAGGGCGTGCACCAGCCACAGGATTCGCGCGCGAAGAACTCTTCGAGGTTGCGCACGACCGACACCATGTTCTGGCGACTGTCGACGACGGTGATCTGGCCGGTACCCATGCGGCTGCCGGCACGCGCGATCGTGTCGAAATCCATCGCCAGATCCAGATGCTCGGGCAGCAGGAAGTCGGTCGACGCCCCGCCCGGCAGCCAGGCCTTCATCGACAGGCCGTCCTTCATGCCGCCGGCGTGCACTTCGAAAATCTCGCGGGCCGTCGTGCCGATCGGCAGCTCATAGACCCCCGGCGTCTTCACGCGCCCCGAGGCGCCGTAGAGCTTGGTGCCGCCGTCCTTGGACTTGCCCTGCGACAGCGTCTTGAACCACTCGGCGCCGTTGACGACGATCGGCGGCACGTTGCACAGCGACTCGACGTTGTTGACGACGGTCGGGCGCCCCCAGAGACCGGAGATCTGCGGGAACGGCGGCTTGGCGCGTGGGTTGGCGCGGCGGCCTTCCAGCGAGTTGATCAGCGCGGTTTCCTCACCGCAGATGTAGCGGCCGGCACCGGTGTGGACGTAGACCTCGTAATCCCAGCCGGAGCCGAGGATGTTCTTGCCGAGCAGGCCGGCGGCGCGCGCCTCGGCGATGGCCTGGTTGAGGCGTTCGGCGGCGACGACGTATTCGCCGCGCAGGAAGATGTAGCCGATGCAGGCCTTGATTGCGTAACCCGCCACCGCCATCGACTCGATCAGCTGGTGCGGTGCGCCTTCCATCAGCAGCCGATCCTTGAAGGTGCCCGGCTCCATCTCGTCGGCATTGCAGACCACGTACTTGGCGCCGGCATCCGGCCCCATCGGTACGAGGCTCCACTTCACGCCGGTCGGAAAGCCCGCACCGCCGCGGCCACGCAGGTTGGCGTCCTTGACGCGCGTCTGCACATCCTGCGGCTGCAGTTCCTTGATCGACTTGCGCAGCGCCACGTAGCCGCCGCTGGCCTCGTAGGCCTTGAGGTCCTGCGGCTGCGCGAGATTGACGCGCGCGGTCAGCGGATGCGTCAGCAGCTTCTGTTCGAGGCTCATGCGTACTGCCCCAGAATCCGGTCGAGCGACGCCGGCGTGACGTCACCGTGCATCGTGTCATCGATCATCAGCGCCGGGCCCTTGTCGCAGGCACCGAGACAGCAGATCGGCAGCAGCGTGAATCGATTGTCGGGCGTGGTCTGGCCGTACCGGATACCGAGCTTCTGTTCCAGCGCGACCTTGAGGTCGTCATACCCGGTCAGGAAGCAGGAGATGCTGTCGCAGACCTTGATCACGTGCCGGCCCACCGGCTGGCGGAAGATCAGGCTGTAGAACGTGGCGACGCCTTCCAGCTCGGCGGCGCTGATGCCGATCATCGCAGCGACCGGCGCCAGCGCTTCGTCCGGCACCCAGCCGCGGCGCTTCTGCACCGCCTTGAGCGCGTCGATGCTGGCGGCGCGGCCGTCCGGATAGTGCGTCAGCGCGTGTTCGATGTCGTGGCGCTCTTCGTCGCTGAGCACGAAGGCGGCAGCAGCCGGCGCTTTTGGCGCAGAATGCGCGACCAGATCGGCAAGCTTGATCACCGGTGTATGGGCAGAGTCGGAAGTCGAGGCCATATCAGCGGTCCACGTCGGCCATGACGAAATCGATGGAAGCGATGTACGCGATCAGGTCCGGCACCATGTGCCCGCGGATCGCCATCGGGATCTGCTGCAGGTGCGCGAAGCTGGGCGTGCGGATGCGCGTGCGATAGCTCGACGTGCTGCCGTCGCTAGTCAGGTAGTAACTGTTGATGCCCTTGGTCGCCTCGATCATCTGGAACGTCTCGCCGGCCGGCATCACCGGACCCCAGGTCACGCCGAGGAAGTGCGTGATCAGCGTCTCGATGTCCTTGAGCGTGCGTTCCTTCGGCGGCGGCGTGGTCAGCGGATGATCCGCCTTGTACGGGCCACTGGGCATGTTGTCGAGGCACTGGCGGATGATGCGCACCGACTGGCGCATCTCCTCGACGCGCACCACCGTGCGATCGTAGATGTCGCCATTGGCGCCCGTCGGCACCTCGAACTCGAAATTCTCATAGCCGGAGTACGGCCGCGCCTTGCGCAGGTCGTAGTTGAGGCCGGTCGCGCGCAGGCCCGGGCCGGTGACGCCCCAGTCCACCGCTTCCTGCGTGTTGTAGGCGGCGATGTGCCGCGAACGCGCGACCAGGATGCTGTTTTCCAGTGCCGCCTTCTGATACTCGTCGAGGCGCTTGGGAAAGTAGTCGCAGAAATCGCGCACCAGCTTTTCCCAGCCCTGCGGCAGGTCGTGCGCGAGGCCGCCGATGCGGAACCACGCCGGGTGCATGCGGAAGCCGGTGATCGCCTCGATGACGTCGTAGGCTTTCTGGCGGTCGACGAACATGAAGAACACCGGCGACATCGCGCCGACGTCCTGGCAGAACGTGCCGTAGTACAGCAGGTGCGAGGTGATGCGGAAGAACTCGCAGAGCATGACGCGCACGGTCTTGACGCGGTCCGGCACCTCGATGCCCGCGAGCTTCTCCAGCGCCATCACGTACGGCAGGTTGTTCATCACCCCGCCGAGATAGTCGATGCGATCCGTGTACGGGATATACGAATGCCAGGACTGGCGCTCGCCCATCTTCTCGGCGCCGCGATGGTGGTAGCCGATGTCCGGCACGCAGTCGACGATCTCCTCGCCGTCGAGCTGCAGCACCACACGGAACGCACCGTGCGCCGCCGGGTGGTTCGGGCCGAAGTTCAGGAACATGAAGTCCTGCTCATCGGTGCCGCGCTTCATGCCCCATTCCTCAGGCTTGAACAGCAGCGCTTCCTGATCCAGATCCTGGCGCATCTGGTCGAGCACGAACGGATCGAACTCGGTGGCGCGCGCCGCATGATCCTTGCGCAGCGGGTGACCTTCCCAGCGCGGCGGCAGCAGGATGCGGCGCAGGTTCGGATGGCCGTCGAAGACGACGCCAAAGAGGTCCCAGGCTTCGCGCTCGTACCAGTTGGCGTTGACGAACACCGGCACGCAGCTGGGGATGTGCGGGAATTCGCCCTGCAGCGCGACCTTGAGCCGCACATCGCCGCGCCCGCGCGTCGCAAGGTCACGTTCGATCGACAGCAGGTGGTAGACCACCGTGAAGTCCGCCGCCGGCAGCCCAGCGCGGTGCTTGCGCAGACGCTCGTCCACGGCCGTCAGGTCGTAGAGCATGCGATACGGCTTGGGCACACCGGTCTTGAGATAGCGCAGCACTTCGAGGATGCGCCCAGCCTCCACCCACAACGTGGGCACGCCATCCAGGGTGGGCTGCAGCACGAACGACGCTTCGCCGAAGCGGGCATGGAGTTCGCGCACGACCTCATGGGTCTGCACGGGATTCAGAGGCAGGTCATCGGCCACGACGTACGAGCCCTCAGACCTGATCCGGCGTGCGCAGCGTGGTCTGGGCGCGGCGTTCCGGCGCCTTGGTCTCACGCATGGATTTCAGATCGGCCTTGTAGATGCCCTGATCGCCGACGACCCAGGACAGCGGGCGACGCTCCTTGCCGATCGATTCCTGCAGCAGGTTCAGACCCTGCAGAAAGGCCTCGGGACGCGGCGGGCAGCCGGGGATGTAGACGTCTACCGGCAGGAACTTGTCGACGCCCTGGACGACGGAATAGATGTCGTACATGCCGCCGGAGTTGGCGCAGGAGCCCATGCTGATGACCCACTTGGGCTCGAGCATCTGCTCGTACAGTCGCTGCACGACCGGCGCCATCTTCATGAAGCAGGTACCGGCGATGACGATCAGGTCGGCCTGACGCGGCGACGCGCGGATCACCTCGGCGCCGAAGCGCGCCACGTCATGCGTCGGCGTGAACGCCGTGGCCATTTCCACGTAACAGCAGGACAGGCCGAAGTTGTAGGGCCAGATCGAATTCTTGCGCCCCCAGTTCACGGCGCCATGCAGCATGTCCTCGAGCTTGCCGAGGAAGATGCTGCGATGGGCATGCTGCTCCATCGGGTCGGCGACCTTCTCGCGCTGCTGCATCGGATAGCGCTGCGCGTTCGGGTCAATTCGGGTCAGGGTGTATTCCATGGCTGGCTCTGATGGCTGGCAGCTCGGGTTAGTGCGATGCGCCCTTTTGGGACGAGGCGCGCTGCGCCTTGCGCAGCGCTTTGGGGTCGGCGGGCGTGCCCTTGCGCGTTTGTGGCGCCCATTCCAGCGCACCGACACCCCATTCGTAGACGAGGCTACCCACCAGGATCAGCAGGAAAACGGCGGCACCGATGAAGCCGTACCAGCCGACCTCCTTCACCGAAATCGCCCACACATAGAGGAAGGCGGCCTCGAGATCGAAGATCACGAAGAAGATGGCGACCTGATAGAACTTGGCGGAGATGCGGATTTCCGCGCCGCCAGCACCGACGACGCCGGACTCGAACGGTTCGTTCTTGGCCCGCCCCCAGGCGCGGCCACCGAGCAGCCATGACAGGCCCAGCATGACCGCGATCAGGCCGAACACGGCGACCACGTAGACGATCAACGACCAAGTGTCCGCGGTCCAAGCTCCGATTGGAGCCATGATCTAGCCTCGCAAGCTTGTGGTTGATGACATCGGCGGCGGCGCTCCCCGGCCACCACCGCCGCAGCGGTGCCGGGATTGTATATGAGTTAGGCGCCGGCAACCTCATCCGAGCGCGACGCAAATGCGCCACAGGGTCGCGCGGCGACGGGCGTTCAAGCATGATGCAGCCACCTCGCCGTCCCCGCTTCGGAACCCACGCCCATACCGATGACCCACGCGCCGATCGACATCATCGCAGCCGCGATTTTTGCAGTCGCGCTGCTGCACACCTTTAGCGCCAAGGCGTTCGAACGCCTCGCCCATCGCAGCAAACGACACGCCGATCTGCTGCACTTGCTGGGCGAAGTCGAGATCGTGTTCGGCTTCTGGGCCATGGTGCTGATTGTGGTCATGGCGATGGTGGTCGGCGGTGGCGCCGCCATCGAGTACGTCGAATCCCGCCACTACACCGAGCCCCTGTTCGTGTTTGCGATCATGGTCGTGGCCGCGTCGCGGCCGGTGCTGTCGGTGGTTCGCAACCTGGTGGCGACCCTGGCGCGAGCGCTGCCGATCCGCACGCCGCTGGCCGAAGTGTGGCTAGGTCTGGCGCTGGTGCCGCTGATGGGCTCCCTGATCACCGAGCCCGCTGCGATGACGCTGGCCGCCCTGATCCTGCTGCCCAAGCTGTTCCAGGGCGACCTGCCCGAGCGTTACAAGTATGCGGCGCTTGGCGTGCTATTCGTAAACGTCTCGATTGGCGGCACGCTCACCTCCTACGCCGCGCCGCCGGTACTGATGGTCGCCTCCACCTGGGGCTGGGACAGCGCCTACATGCTGCAGCATTTCGGCTGGCGCGCGGCGGTCGCCACGGTGATTAACGCCACGGTGCTCTGCTGGTGGATCCGTAACCATGTCGGCACCGGCAACACGTCCGGTCACCCGACCGAGGCACCGGTACCGTTCGTGGTCAGCGCCGTGCACCTGGCCTTTCTCGCCGGGATTGTCGCCTTTGCCCATCATCCCGTCGTCTTTCTCGGCCTGTTCCTGTTCTTCATCGGTTACGTGCAGGCGTATCCGCGCCACCAGAGTCCGTTGATCCTCAAGGAGGGGCTCATGGTCGGCTTCTTTCTGGCCGGCCTGGTCGTGCTCGGCGGCATGCAGCAATGGTGGCTGCAGCCTCTGGTCTCCGGCCTGTCGCCGACCGCGCTGTTCTTTGGTGCGGTGGCGCTGACCGCCATCACCGACAACGCCGCGCTGACTTACCTGGGCTCGTTGATCGACGGCATCTCCGAGGCAGCGAAGTACATGCTGGTCGCTGGCGCCGTCGCCGGCGGCGGCCTAACCGTGATCGCCAACGCGCCCAACCCCGCCGGCGTGGCGCTGCTCAAGGGCGGTTTCAGCGACGGCGCAGTCGGCCTCGGCGGTCTGCTGCTGGGCGCCCTGCCGCCCACCGCAGTCGCCGTGGTGATGTTCCTGGTCTAGCCGGCACCGGCACGACACCCCGGCGGGCGCGTGGCGGGGCGCTAGACGATACGCGGCTGTCGCTTGCGGCCACGATAGGCCTTGTGGGTGCTGCGAATGTTGCGCGCCACACCGGCCGCGGTTTCAGGCGCATCGAACCGCGCCAGATGAAAGACCGCATCGCCTTCATGCACCAGCGGCAGCGATGAGCGGCCGACCACCACTCCGTGCGCCGTCGCCTGCACCGCCGTCTCCATCTCGCCGAGCGGATCACCGATCACGCCCAGTACCTGACCCTTCTTCACTTCCTCGCCGAGCGCGACCTGCGCCCGCAAGATGCCGCTGGCCGAGGCGCGCACCCAGGTGCTGGACTTGGCAACGACCGGCGCCGGCAAGCGCGCGGCCCGCGCCGGCGACGGCAGCATGCCCAGGGCCGTCATGACATTGAGCACGCCGCGCACGCCGATGCGGATCGCCAGTTCGTCGAAGCGCAGTGCCTCGCTGGATTCGTACAGCAGGACCGGGATGCCCTTCTCGGTCGTGTACTGGCGCAGCGTACCGGCGGTCGGCGTCGAGTTCAGCAGCAGCGGCACGCCGAAGGCCTGTGCCAGGCGCAGATTCTCGGGATTGGCCAGGTCCGCGCGGATATGCGGCAGGTTCGGGCGGTGGATCGCGCCGGTGTGCAGATCGATGCCATAGTCGGCGCGGCCCACGATCTCCTTCAGGAACAGATGCGCGAGTCGCGCCGCCAGCGATCCGCTCTCACTGCCCGGGAAGCTGCGATTCAGATCGCGCCGGTCCGGCAGGTAACGCGATTGGTGCAGGAAGGCGAGCGTGTTCACCACGGGCACCGCCAGCAGGGTTCCACTGAGCCGCTTCAGCACCGGCAACATCAGCAGCCGGCGGATGATCTCGACCCCGATGATCTCGTCGCCATGCAGCGCCGCGCTGACGAACAGCGTCGGCCCCGGTGCACGTCCACGCACCACCCGCACCGGCAACGTCACCGGCGTGTTGGTGTAGAGATTGGCGACCGGAATCTGCAGGCTGCGTGTCTCGCCGTGCCGCACCTCGACGCCGCCGATCGCAAATACGGCCTGGCGTGACATCAGCCGCGGCCCCGCGTGCGCGTCTTGCCCGGCCGCGCGGTGCGCTCGATGAAGCGGATGATCGTGGCGGCGATGTCCCTGCCGGAGGATTCCTCGATCCCCTCCAGGCCCGGCGAGGAATTGACCTCCATCACCATCGGGCCCCGCTTGGTGCGCAGCAGGTCCACGCCGGCGACATTGAGGCCCATGATGCGCGCCGCTTTCAGGGCGGTCTCCCGCTCCTCGCGCGTGATCCGGACCGCTTGAGCGCTGCCGCCACGATGCAGGTTCGAACGGAACTCGCCGGCCTTGGCCGTGCGCTGCATGCTGGCGACGATCTGATCGCCAACGACGAAGCAGCGGATATCGGTGCCCCGCGCCTCCTCGATGAATTCCTGCACGAGAAAGTAAGCGTCCAGCTCGCGGAAGGCGTCGATCACCGATTCCGCCGCCTTGTCGGTCTCTGCCAGCACCACGCCCTGTCCCTGCGTACCCTCAATCAGCTTGATGACCATCGGCGCACCACCGATCAACTGGATCAGCCCGCCTGTGTCGTCCGGCGCGTGCGCAAAACCCGTGCAGGGCAGACCCACGCCCTTGCGCGCCAGCAGTTGAAGCGCCCTCAGCTTGTCACGTGCACGCGTGATCGCCACCGACTCGTTGAGGCAGTAGACGCCCTGCATCTCGAACTGGCGGACCACGGCGGTACCGTAGAAGGTCACCGAGGCGCCGATGCGGGGAATTACTGCGTCGAAGCCTTGCAGCATGCGACCACGGTAGTAGATCTCGGGTCGGCGCGGCGCGATGTTCATGACACAGCGCAGCACGTCGATGACCTGGACATCGTGTCCACGCGCCGTCGCTGCTTCGATCAGACGCTGCGTCGAGTACAGCTTGCGGTTGCGGGAGAGGATCGCGATCTTCATGGCTTGCGCCCAAGATAGCTGGCGCCCGGATCAACGACAAAACCGCCCACCAGCGCGGTGCGGCCCAGCAGCATCCGGAATCGCAAGGTGTCGCGCCGCGACAACGACAGCTCGATATCGAAGGAGCGCTCGGCGAGTGTGATCCCGGTGCGGATGAACGGCCGCAGCTCGCGGCGCCCCCCCGAATCGGTGACCCAGCGCTCATCGATCATGCGCGCCTCGCACCACACCTCGCGCTTGTGCCGCTGCAACGGATGAACACCAAAGCGGACGCGATCGCCGGGCAACTGTTCGATCGCAAACGCGTGCAACGCCGACGAGCGCGCGCCGGTGTCGACCTTGGCCTTGATCCGCGGAATGCCCAACTCCGGCAGCGCCAGCCATTCGCGCCACCCCAGACAGATTCCGCCTTCTTCAAACCGCTCGCGCACGCTGGTCACCCCCGTCCTGCGCGCAGCATAGGGGTAGCGCCCGTTGCTGGGCCAACTTTACTCTTGAGGCGAGCGCTCGCCGACCTATACTGCGCCTCACAAACAGCGCCTCACGCGGAGTGACGCCATGAGCGAAGCCAAGGTCTACCAGACGTTCGACGAGTTCTATCCGTATTACCTGGAAGAACATTCCAATCGCACCTGCCGCCGCCTGCATTTCATCGGCAGCACGATCGGCATCGGCCTGGCCGCCTACGCCATCGTCACCCAGACCTGGTGGCTGCTGGCGCTGGCCTTCATCCAGGGCTACGCCTGGGCCTGGGTCGGGCACTTCTACTTCGAGCACAACAAGCCGGCCACGTTCAAGTATCCGTGGATGTCGTTCATGGGCGACTGGAAGATGTGGTGGCAGATGCTGACCGGCAAGATCGCGTTGTAGAGCCCGTCGATCTGGCGCAGCCTGGGCGCTTTTTGACCAGCGCGGCGCTACAATCCGCGCCCTTCGCAGAATCCGGGCGCGCGGCATGAGCGGTTCCTCCCACTCCTTCGACGTCATCGTCATCGGCGGCGGCCACGCCGGCACCGAAGCGGCGCTGGCGTCCGCGCGCGCAGGCGCCTCGACCCTGTTGGTGACGCAGTCGATCGAGACCCTGGGCCAGATGTCCTGCAACCCGGCGATCGGCGGCATCGGCAAGGGCCACCTGGTGCGCGAGATCGACGCACTCGGCGGCCTGATGGCGCACGCCGCCGACCGCGCCGGCATCCAGTTCCGCACGCTCAACGCCAGCAAGGGCCCGGCGGTGCGTGCGACGCGCGCGCAGGCCGATCGCATGCTGTATCGCTGGGTCGTGCGCGAAACACTGGAGAACCAGCCGAACCTGACGCTGTTCCAGCAGGAAGTCGAGGACCTGGTCGTCGAAGGCACGCAGGTTCGCGGCGTCGTCACGCGTCTGGGCCTGCGCTTCCACGCGCGCGGTGTCGTGCTGACCACCGGCACCTTTCTCGGCGGCCGCATCCACGTCGGTCTCACCAACCACCCCGGCGGCCGCGCCGGCGACGGGCCCAGCAACCCCTTGGCCGCGCGCCTGCGCGAACTGCATCCGCGCGTCGGTCGTCTGAAGACCGGCACGCCCCCACGCCTCGACGGGCGCACCATCGACTGGTCGCGCCTCGCAGAACAACCCGGCGACGAGCCGCGGCCGGTGTTTTCGTTCCTGGGCTCGCAGGCCGACCATCCGCGCCAGGTGCCCTGCCACATCACCTACACCAACGCCGAGACGCACGCGATCATCCGCGAAGGCTTCGACCGCTCGCCGATGTTCACCGGCGTCATCGAGGGCACCGGACCGCGCTACTGCCCCAGCGTCGAGGACAAGGTCAACCGCTTCGCCGACCGCGAACGCCACCAGATCTTCCTGGAGCCGGAAGGTCTGAACACGCGCGAGATCTACCCCAACGGCATCTCGACCTCGCTGCCCTACGACATCCAGGAGCGCTTCGTGCGCACAATCGAGGGCCTGGAGCAGGTGCGCATCACACGGCCGGGCTATGCGATCGAGTACGACTACTTCGACCCGCGCGACCTGCAACGCTCGCTGGAGACGAAAGTCATCGACGGCCTGTTCTTTGCCGGCCAGATCAACGGCACGACCGGCTACGAGGAGGCCGCGGCGCAGGGCCTGCTCGCCGGCCTCAACGCCGCGCGCAAGGCACGCGGACTACCGGCCTGGACACCGCAGCGCCACGAGGCCTACCTCGGCGTGCTGGTCGACGATCTGATCACGCGCGGCACCAACGAGCCGTACCGCATGTTCACCTCGCGCGCCGAACACCGCCTGACCCTGCGCGAGGACAACGCCGATCTGCGCCTGACGCCAATCGGTCGCGAACTGAACCTGGTCGATGACTATCGCTGGGCAGCGTTCTCGCGCAAGGCCGACGCCATCGACACCGAACGCGCGCGCCTCGACGCGCTGTGGCTGAAGCCGGCACAGCTCGCGCAGCCCGAAACCGTCGCGATCTTCGGCCCCCCCCCCAACGACAGCGGCCTGTCCGGCATGGACCTGCTGCGCCGCCCCGAAGGCAGCTACGCCGCGCTGCAGTCGCTCGGGTATGCGACGGCGGCGATCGAGCCGGCCGTCGCCGAACAGGTCGAGATCGCCGCCAAGTACGCCGGCTACATCGAGCGTGGCCGCCTGGAGATCGAACGCCTGCAGCGCTACGAATCCGCGCGCCTGCCCGCCGATTTCGATTACGGCACGGTCGTGGGCCTCTCGAACGAAGTGCGGCAGAAGCTGAGCCAGCATCGTCCGGACAGCCTCGGCCAGGCGGCGCGTATCGCCGGCATCACGCCAGCCGCCGTGTCGCTGCTGATGGTTCACCTCAAGAAGCAGGGGCGACTGCGGCTCAGCGCTTGAGCTTCTACTGCGCGGTCGTCGCGCGCCTCGCCATGGATGCGCTGCGGCAGGTTTGCGCGCCAACCGAAACTGAATCGTTTCGTTCATGGAGGATTCACCTGCTCCCGCGTAGCCTCTGTTCCAAGGCTAGCGACTCCCCCCGCTCCCCCAGCTCCGCACCCCCCCCCCGCGGAGCAGCCCCGAGAGCCCTCCCGCCCCCGGAGGGCTCTTTTTTATGTCCTCTCGTTTTCCACCGTCGCAAACCCTCGGTTCAAAGAACCAGCGGTGCAACGGCTGTTTCAGCCGCAGACGTCGCTGATCGCACGCAGTACGTCGGTGCGCGAAATCTGCCCCACCAGCTTGCCGTCGGCCACCACGGGATAACGGCGAAAGTGCGTGTTCTTCATGAACAGGCTCGCCAACTGCATGATGCTCAGATCCGGATCGACGGTCTGCACGTCGCGACTCATGTACTGACTGACCGGCCCGGCGACGCACGTGTCTTGCGCCGCGACCAACGCAATACTCAGGCAGTCCTTTTCCGACAGCATGCCAATCAGGCGACCATCCGTATCGACGACGGGCGCCCCGGAGTGTCCGGTGCGCACCAGCTGATGCGCCGCGCTCATCACTTCCGTATCAGCCGTGAACGTAACGAGCTGTGTGGCCATGTAATCGCGCACGCGGATCGAATCGAGCATGGGCATGCGTACCCCTCCTTGGAAGCTGGCTGCCAGGAAGCTGGCTGTTTTGTAGCCACACGATAGTCCGGCTGCGGCCCGGACTCAATCATTCAGAACCGATTCAGTCTCGCAGCGGCCTAATCGACGCGCCCGTCGCAAGCCGACGCGCCGTCTCACACCCACTCTTACAGGAAAACACCATGAACACTGCTTCTTCGATCGTCATCGCCGGCGTGCTGGCCTTCTCGGCCCCGCTGTTCGCTGCCGACGGCGCAGCCCAGGCCGGCGTTGACGTCCAGGTCCAGGCGGATACCCGCGCGGCCCAGGCGGCCGGCGCCGACGCTGCGGCGAATGGCCGCGCAGCGGTCGAGTCCACCCGCGAAGCCGGCAAGGCCAAGGGTGCCGAACTGCGTGCCAATACCGAAACCGCCGTCGAAGGCGCCAAGGACAAGAGCAAGGAGGCCGCCAAGGCGACCAAGGACACGACCAAGAAGGCGGCGGACAAGACCGGCAAGGCCGCCAAGAAGGCCACGGACGCCACCACCGGGGCCGTCGGCGGCGCGCTCAACACCCTGGGCGGCACCAAAGCCTCCGCCACCGTCGAGGCCGACGTCGGCGCCAAGGCCGAATAAGCGCGGCGTCCGCTGCGAGAAGACGAAGGCCCCGCAAACGGGGCCTTCGTCCGTTATCGGATGGCAATCCTGTTGCGCTTCAGGTCGCATCCGCACGATGACGCGCGAGGTAGTAGTGCAGGTGCTGACCGCGATCGCGCAACCACTGCCGGTGCACCAGATAGTCGGGCATCTGCCGCTCCACCAGCGCCCAGAAGCGCGCGGAGTGATCGGCATGCACGAGATGACACAGCTCGTGGATCGCGACGTACCGGAACACCTCGGGCGGCGCCATGACGAGGCGCCACGACAGGCAGATCACACCGCCGGGATTGCAGCTGCCCCACAGCGTCTGCGGATCGTGGATCTTGAGCTGTGTGTAGCGCACGTCCAGGCGCGCAGCCTCGACGTCAAGCAACCGCCGTGCATCGAGCTGTGCCTGATGCATCAGCTCGCGCCGCAGGGCCTGTGCGAGCTTGCGCGGCTGTGCCAGGAACCCGCCGGGCGCGAACACAGTGATCGCATCGGCCTCGATACGAATGCCGACCTGGCGCATCTGCGCCGCCTCGACCCGCACCGGCACGACAGCGCCCCGCAACATCAACTCGTCCTGCCCATCCCAGCGCGCATCCGGCGGCGGCGGATGTTCGGCCTCGCGCTGCACGAACTCGCCGAGCTTCTGCCGTACCCACTCATCGCGCGCGCGCAGGAACGCCAGCGCCTCGGCGCGCGCGACCCAGCGTGGATACACCAGCACCACCTCGCGCCCGGACCGGACCTCGATGCGGATGTTGCGCGCCTTGGCGCTGGCCTTCTCGCGCAGCCGGTAGTCTTCTCGGAACAGCTCGAACTGCATGCATCCTCACGGGCGGCCGCGGCGCGGGCGCAGCGGCAAAAAAATGTTCAGCACCGGAGCCAAGGCTTGTCGCAGCAGGTTTTGCTGCATCGCACATGGCGCTTATCCACAGGCTTATCCCCGCCGCTTGTCGATAAATCCTACGTTCAGCTTACCGCCTCCAGCCTGAACTGACTTTCATGTCAGTCAACGACGTCACTTTGCTTCGTAACCGACCCGCGCCAGCACGCCGTCGAGCTCGTCGAGCGAGTGAAACTTCACTCGCAACTCACCCTGCCCGTTCTTGTCGGCCTGCACGCTGACCGGGCAGGCCAACAGGTCCGAAAGCTCGCGCTCCAGACGCTGCCAGTCGGAGGGTTTGCCCGGGCGGAACACGATGCGGCTGTCGCGACTCTGCGTCAGGCGTCGCTCCAGCTGACGCACGGTGAGCTTGCGGCGGATGATCTCGTCGGCCCAGTGCACCTGCTCGTCCAGCGCGATGCCGGCCAGCACCTTGGCGTGGCCGAGCATGATGTGGCCGTCGTTGACCAGCTCCTGCACCATCGGCGCAAGATTGAGCAGACGCAGGTAGTTGGTGACGTAGGCACGCGACTTACCCACGCGCGCGCCAATCTCTTCATGTGTCATGACGAAGATTTCGCCGAGCCGCTTGAGGCCCGCGGCGGTTTCCATCGGCGACAGCGACTCGCGCTGCAAATTCTCGATCAAGCCGACGACAAAGGCCTCGTCGTCGGATAGATCGTCGCGGATCACCGCCGGAATCTCGTGCAGCTGCGCGATCTGCGCCGCGCGCCAGCGCCGCTCGCCCGCCAGCAACTCGTAGCCCCAGACGCGCGTGCGCAGCACCACCGGCTGCACAACACCGGACTCGCGGATGCTCTGGGCCAGCTCCTGCAGCGCTGATTCGTCGAAGTGTCGCCGCGCCTGCTGGCTGCCCGGGCGGATCAGGTCCACCGGTATCTCGCGTATCTCGTGGACGGCATGCTTGCGGCTCATCCGTTCATTGTAAGTGCCCGCGGCCGCAGGCATGGAATAATGCCGGCCCATTCGCCGGATACCCGCCATGGAAGAACAGTTCCGCGCCATCATCGAAGCCATCGGCGAGAACCCCGATCGCGAGGGCCTGCTGCGCACGCCGCACCGGGCCGCGCGCGCGATGGAGTTCCTGACCCAGGGTTACGAGCAGGACATCACCGAGATCGTCAACGGCGCGATCTTCGAGTCTTCCAACGACGAGATGGTGATCGTCCGCGACATCGAACTGTTCTCGCTGTGCGAGCACCATCTGCTGCCCTTCATCGGCAAGGCTCACGTCGCCTATCTGCCGGCGGGCCGCGTCATCGGCCTGTCAAAGATTCCACGCATCGTCGATATGTATGCGCGTCGTCTGCAGATCCAGGAGAACATGACGCAGCAGATCGGCGAGTGCATCCAGAACGCCATCGGCGCCCACGGCGTTGCCGTGGTCATCGAAGCCAAGCACTTGTGCGCGATGATGCGGGGTGTGCAAAAGCAGAACTCGTCGATGGTCACGTCGTTCATGCACGGCCGCTTCCGTGAAGACCCGCGCACGCGTCAGGAATTCCTCGACCTGATCCGAGGCTGAGTCGCCGCCGGCTGCAACCGGCAAGGCCGCGCATGCGTATTCATGTCCATGGGCCGGACAGATCGGGCGTCATCCGGCTGCAATACCGCTGACGCGAAGCGCCCGCTACACTCGAACGACACCCTTGGAGACGGCCCCACCGTTTTCCTTCTGGGCACTCCCGCCCGAGCCTCTGCGAGTAGCCATCATGCTGTTGAGCACGACCAATCCCGACCTGCCCGCGCAGCGTGAGTTGCTGCTGACTCTGGAGCCGCTGGTCCGCGAGCTGATGGAACGCCACAAGGCCTCACGCAAGCTGTGGCTGCCGAGCGATCTGCTACCGGCGGACGAGCAGTCGGACGCCGAGCATGATGCCGAACTCGCGGCGCTGCGCGATCGCGCCCGCGGCCTGCCGGACGGCGTGCGCGTTGCGCTGGCCCTGAATCTGCTGACCGAGGAAGGTCTGCCGCACTTCCATCGCCTGGTCGCGACCTACATGGGCCATGACGGCGTCTGGGCCGAGTGGAACAACCTGTGGACCGCCGAGGAAGACCGCCACGGCTGCGTGCTGCGCGACTACGTGCGTGATGCCCGCGTGTTCAACATGCGCGCGCTGGAGCAGATGCAGTACGAGTACATCGAGTCCGGCTTCCATCCGGAATGGAAGGACGATCCGTATCGCCTGATGGCCTACACCAGCCTGCAGGAACGCGCGACGCAGACGGCACATTCCAACGCCGGTCGTATCGCCGGCCAGTACGAGCCCAAGCTGCAGAAGATTCTCGCCCACATCTCCGCCGACGAGTCGCGACACTACGTGTTCTATCGCGACAGCTTCACCGCGGTGCTGAAGGCCGATACCAACCGCGCGCTCGCGGCACTGGCCTCGGTCGCACCGGCGCTGGCCATGCCCGGACACAACATCGACGGCTATGCCCAGATGTCCGAGGTGGAACGCCGTAGCGGCATCTATGGCCCGCGCGAGTATCTGAAACTGGTCGAGGATCTGGTGCGACACTGGGCGATCGACGCGATGACGGGCCTGTCGGCGATCGGCCGCGCCGCCCAGGACAAGGTGATGCAGCTGCCGGCGCGCTTGTCGCGCATGGCCGATTACGTCGAATCCAAGGCACAGAAGCGCAGCTTCTCGTTCGACTTCATCTACCAGCGCGCCTTCGAGCTGAGCGGCGCGCCGGAGCGCTGAGCGACGCGCCGAGGCCACCTCCGGGCGGCGCGCCCTCCGCCGCGGCACTGCTACCATCGGCACCGTTTCCCAGAACGGAGTCCGCCGATGTCCCTTCCTGAACGCCAGCTCCGCGAGCGCCGCGCCCTGATCACGGGCGCCGGCAGTGGCCTGGGGCGTGCGCTGGCGCTACAGGCCGCAGCAGCCGGCTGGCGCGTCGCCTGCAGCGATCTGCGCCTGGACGCGGCGCAGGAAACCGTCACGCAGATCGTCGCCCGTGGCGGCACCGCGACAGCACTGGCGCACAATGTCACCGACGATGGCGACTGGCGTCGCGTCGTCGATCAGGTCCGCACGCTGTGGGGCGGCATTGACCTGCTGATCAACAACGCCGGTGTCGCGACCGCCGGCACCGTTGCCGATTCGCCGCTGGAGCAGTGGCGCTGGGTGCTGGACATCAACCTGCTGGGCTGCGTGCGTGGCGCGCAGGCCGTGACGCCCCTGATGCGCGAGCAGCAGGGCGGCCACATCGTCAACATCGCCTCGTTCGCTGGCATCGCCAATCCGCCGGCGATGGCCAGTTACAACGTCAGCAAGGCTGCGGTGATCTCACTGTCGGAAACCTTGCGCTTCGAGCTATCGACGCACGGTGTCGGCGTCAGCGTCGCCTGTCCGTCGTTCTTCAAGACCGCGCTGATGGAAACCTCGGCGGCTCACGCACCGGGGCAGACGCACAACAGTGCGCCGCAGGTCCAGAAGATCGTCGACCGCCTGATGCAGAAGGCCACCGTAACCGCGGACGACGTCGCCGCCGACGTCCTCGACGCGGTCGAACGCAACCGATTCCTGGTGATCACGCATCCGGACGCGAAGCAGCGCTATCACCTGAAGCGCGTCGCACCGGAGTTCTATTTCCGCATGGCAAGCAAGGCTACCGCGAAGTTCCTGGCGCCCTGACGCGCAGGCTGCCTCGCGACAGCCTCGTCTCGTCACGCAGCACACCATCCGCACGGAACCGCGCGGAACAACAAAAAAGGGCGCTCCGAGGAGCGCCCTTTCTCGTGATGCGGTGGGCCGCTTACTTCGTGGCCTGCTTCTGCACGTTGCTCGGATCGTAGTAACTCGGCGCGAACGGCATTTCCTTGGTCTCCGGGTCCTCGTTGTTCATCGCCTGGGCGAGATAACGATTGTTCTGGAGGTCATAGATCGTCTCGATCGCGATGCCCGGGAACGGCTGATCGTAGGCCTGGAAGCTATGCGCCTCCTGCCAGCGCCACATCGCGCCACGGCGATCGTAGATATCGACCAGCGCGATCTGCCAGGTGTCTTCGTCGATGTAGAAGCGACGCTTGGCATACATATGCGTCGTCGTCGGCTTGACCTCGCCCTCGACGATCCACACACGATGCAGCTCGTAACGCGCCAGATCCTGGTTGATGTGACCTTTCTGGATGATGTCGCGGATCTTGTGCTTGTCGCTGTGGATCTCGTAGGCGTTGTAGGGGATGTACATCTCCTTCTTGCCGACGATCTTCCAGGTGTAACGGTCGGTAGCGCCGTTGAACGTATCCGTCTGGTCGTTGGTGCGCAGGCCGTCGGCGCCGGTGCCCGGGTTGTCATACGCAACGTTCGGGGCGCGACGGATGCGGCGCTGACCGGGGTTGTACTGCCAGGCGCGACGCGGCTCCTTGACCTGATCCATGGTCTCGTGGACCAGGGTGATCGTGCCGGCCAGACGCGGCGGCGTGGTCACGATCTGCAGGAAGTAGATGATGACGTTGTTGAGCTTGTCCGGCGTCATGCCCTTCTGCGCGTACGGGAACGACACGTCCTCGCGCAGCTTCACGAGGTTGTAGTCGCCCGACGTGGTGACCGCGACCTGGCTGTTCCAGCGGCGGCCGCTCTCGCCACGATAGCGAACCTTGTGGTTCCACACCGGCTCGACGCCGGACTTCGGAATCGGGAACGGCACGCCGAGAATCGCGTTGACCAGCGCTTCACCGCCGCCACCGAGTTCGGCGTTCAGCGCATTCTTGTAGGTCGCTTCCTCGACGGCCTTCGGATAGGCCGCGGTGCGACGGGTCTGGTAGACCTTCATCTTGTAGCTGGCCGGGAACTTGGCAAACATCGCCTGCTGGCCCGCCGACAGCTTGTCCTTGTACTGCGCAACATTGGCGCCGGTGATCGTGAACTGCGGCTTGTCGTCCGGAAACGGATCGCAGTAGCGGGTGCCGATACCCTTGTAGCAGGCCGGCGACTTGGTCAGACCGCCCTCCCAGGCCGGGATGCTGCCGTCCTTGTTGCCGGCACGCTCGCCGCCCATCGGCGTCAATGTGGTTTTCAGCTTGGCTGCTTCTTCAGGGCTGACCTTGGCCATCGCGGGCAAGGTCGCAAACAGCAACGCAAGCGCGATGCGCGATGCGTTTTTCATGGATCTCTCCTCCTCAGACTGGGCGCTAACGATAGTGCAGAAACGACAGGGGGGCCAGCCGATTTTCGCCGATCAGCCGACGAAATGTCGCTTCAGGCGGATACCCGGTGCCCCATCCTCGTAGTAAGCGTGCAGCAAGGCGGCCTGTGCATAACCCAAGCGCGCGTACAGCGCGCGCGCGGCGGCGTTGTCGGCACGCACTTCCAACGACACGCCGCAGGCGCCGCGGCGCCGGGCTTCCCGCTCGGCGGCACGCACCAAGCGCTGACCCAGACCCCGCCCGCGCAGCGCGGGATCGACCACCACCGAGTAGATACGCGCCCAGGCGCTGTCACGCCGCCCCAGCAGGATCAGCGCACCGACCACCGCCGCACGCTGCGTCGCCACCCAGACGGCCGCCTGCGGCATGCGTAGGAAACGGCGTACAGAAGCGCGCGACATGCGGTCGCCGGGAAACAGCCGCTCCAGATCGAGAATGGCCACCGCATCATCGGGCAGCGCGCGACGGATGCGCACGGCCGCGCTCATGTCCGGGTCCGCGCCTCGAGCCGGCGGATGAAGTACTCCATGATCCGGCGGTACAGCGCCTCCCGCAGCACCAAGTCCTCGACGCCGAAATCGATGTTCGGGTTGTCGTTGACCTCGATCACCTTGACGATCTTGCCGAACTGCTTGAGGTCGACTCCGTACAGACCGCGCCCCACCGCACGCGCCGCCTGCACGGCGATGTTCAACACCGGCTTGGGGACATCCTTGATATCGAGCGTCTCGTGGCCACCCTCGACCACCGCGCCGTCGCCGGCGCGCTTGACCACCTGCCAGTGGCCCTCGGCCATGTAGTAACGACAGGCGTACAGCGGTTCGCCGTCCAGCACGCCGATTCGCCAGTCGTAATCGGTGGGCTCGAAGCCCTGTGCAACGATCAAATCGGAGCGTTCCAGCATGTCGCCGGCTTCGCGCCGCAGTTCGGCCTCGCTCTCGACCTTGATCACGCCCTTGGAGAATTGCGAGTCCGGCTGCTTGAGCACGCAGGGGAACCCCAGCTCGCGGCCGACCTGCGCGACGTTGCGCGAATGGATCAGCATCGTCTTCGGTTGCGGAATGCGATGGCGCTCCATCAGCTGCGCCAGGAACACCTTGTTGGCTGCGCGCAGGATCGACAGCGGATCGTCGACGACGATCAAACCTTCACGCGCTGCTCGGCGCGCGAAGCGGTACGTATGGTGATTGACCGCGGTCGTCTCGCGAATGAACAGCGCGTCGAACTCTGCGACATGGCCGTAGTCGCTCTTGTCGATGAATTCGACCTCGAAGCCCAGATCCTCGGCATGTTTCTCGAACAGCTTGAGTGCGCGTGCGTTGGACGGCGGCTCTTGCTCGTCGTCGTTGACCAGGATCGCGAGGTCGTAACGCGCGGACTCCTGGCGCGTACGCGGCGAGCGCTTGCGTGCAAACCAGTCGCGCGCCGCCTGGTACAGAAACTCCAGATGCGACGACGGCACCTCGCCCAGCGCGATCGGGCCGAGCGTATCGACGCGCCACTCATCCCCGCGGAACACGAACTTGGCCTGCAGCAGCGGCGCCGGAAACTGGTTGAACAGGGCCCGCGCCAGGCGCTCGTGCCGCTTGGCCAGACTCTGTCCGAAGTAGACGTTCATCACGTACTCGGCCGAGCCGATGCGCGCGAGCGAACGCTGGATCAGCTCTTCGACTTCGTCATTGATGATGCGCGGACTTTCGGCGAGCTTGAGATCCTGGATCGTCGTGATCTCGGGCAGCGGCTTCTGCCCTCGGGCACCGGCCAGCAGCGAGACGTAATAACCCGTGCTCTGGTAACTGAACGATCGGCACAGGTTGTACACCCGCAGCTTGCGGGCGCGGGTATGCGTTTCGTGGGTGAGATAATCCCAGGCGGTGACGACTTCGATGCCGGGTATGTCTACCGGCCAGTCGGCGCGCTGATCGACAACGACGATGCCGCTCACGAGACAACAACCTGCCGCGCTTGCGGCGGCTCGTCGGCAGCGGTGGGTTCTTCGGGCATAGGGTGCGGTGCCGGTCGAATGCAGGCTCCACCGCGGCGGCATCCTAGCATGGCGCTTGGCAGCCGAAATCGATCCGCCTACGCTGCCGACAAAGACGCGGAAAACTCCCGGGAGATCGATCGATGAACCGAAACTGGAGCGCCGGCCTGGGCCTCGCCGGATGGAGCGGCTTGTGTCTGCTGGCCGCGGCCCTGCCCGCCGCCGCACAGGGCCCGGGCCTTGAGGCGATGCGGCTGACGGCCGGCATCGAGCGCGAACGCGAACGCCGCTGGGAGCCGCTCAGCGAGGCCGGGCACGTTTACGATCACGAACGCGTACGCACCACGGCCGGCGCGCGTGCCGAACTGCAGATCGCACGCAGCGGCCGTATCGTGCTCGGCGGCGACACCCAGCTTCGGGTCCACAGCACTGACCAGCCGGACCCGCCGGCGCGCATGGGATTGGCGCGCGTCGTGCTCGAACGCGGCAGCGCGCTGGTCGACACCAGCAACCGCGCGGGCGTACCGCCTGCGGATCTGCGGCTGAACATCGGCGACATGCGCCTGCGCGTGTTCGGCAGCCAGGTCTGGGCCGAAGCCAACCCGGCCGGCGAAGAAATCTGCCTGCTCAGCGGCGCGGTCGAAATCCTGACGCCCGGCGCCACGGAACGACTGGATCGCAGCGGCGAATGTCTGCGCTGGGGCAGCAAGGGCGCGCAGCGTCTCAACCCGACCCAGGCGGGCGCGATGCATCCGCGCCTGGCCCGAACCGCATTCGAAACCGCCAATCCATCGGCGATGACGCCGGCCGTGGTCGTGCCGCCGCCAGCGGTGGCCGCGGTGTCCGACGAACCGGCACATCGCGAACCGCTGTCGTTGCCACCACCACCGCCTGCGGCCACGGCAGGCGATGTCGCGGTCGGCCGCTGGGCGCTGGTGCTCGCGTCCTTTCCGACGCTGGACGCTGCCGAACGCGCGGTGCTGCAATTCGCGGATCGTGGCGTGGATGCCCGCATCGAACCGGCCGACAGCCGGGGCCGACTGACGTATCGCGTGACGCATGGCGATTTCGAGTCGCGCGCCGCCGCCCTTCAGGCACTGAACCAACGCGGCGGCGCCTTGTCCTCGTTCAAGCAGGCCTGGCCATCACAACGACCCTGAGCATCGCGCGCTTCAGGCACCGGCCACGCGCGCACCGGCCAACCTCTCGCGCATGAAAAAGGCGGGCTCGAAGCCCGCCTTTTCATTGACGCCCGACCGTCTTAGTCGGCCTTGTCGGCGCGCTTGCGCTCATGTTCCTTCAGGAACTTCTTGCGCACGCGGATCGACTTGGGCGTCAGCTCGACGAGTTCGTCGTCGTTGATGAACTCCAGCGCCTGCTCCAGCGAGAACTTCACCGGCGGCGTCAGGATCAGCTTCTCATCGGCGCCGGCCGAACGCATGTTCGTCAGCTTCTTGCCCTTCATCGGGTTGACGACGAGGTCGTTGTCGCGCGAATGGATCCCGACGATCTGGCCTTCATAGCACTCGTCGCCGTGCTCGACCATCAGACGACCGCGGTCCTGCAGGTTGAACAGCGCATACGCCAGGCACATGCCCATTTCGTTGGCGATCATCACGCCGTTGTGGCGCTGACCGATGTCGCTGGCCTCGGCCTTCGGACCGAAGTGGTCGAAGTTGTGGAACAACAGACCGGTACCTGAGGTCGCCGACATGAACTCGGTCTGGAAACCGATCAGGCCGCGCGAGGGAATCGTGTACTCGAGACGCACGCGACCCTTGCCGTCCGGCACCATGTTGTTCATCTTGCCGCCGCGCTCGGCGAGGCCCTGGATGACAAAGCCCTGGTGGGTTTCCTCGACGTCGGCCACCAGCGACTCGTACGGCTCGCAGATCTTTCCGTCGATTTCCTTCAGGATGACTTCCGGACGCGACACCGCGATTTCGTAACCTTCGCGGCGCATGTTCTCGAGCAGGATGCCCAGGTGCAGCAGGCCGCGGCCCGAAACCTTGAACTGGTCGCCCGCGCTCATCGGTTCGACGCGCAGCGCGACGTTGGTCTTCAGTTCGCGCTCCAGGCGCTCGCCGATCTGGCGGCTGGTGACGAACTTGCCTTCCTTGCCCGCGAACGGCGACTTGTTGACCTCGAAGGTCATCGTCATCGTCGGCTCGTCGACCTGCAGGGTCGCGAGCTGCTCCGGCGCCTTCGGATCGCAGACGGTCTCGGAGATGCCGAGGTCTTCGATGCCGGTGATGGCAATGATGTCGCCCGCCTCGGCTTCCTGAACTTCGATCTTGTCCAGGCCCATGAAGCCCAGCACCTGCAGCACGCGGCCCTGGCGCTGGCTGCCGTCACGGCCGATCACGGTCACCGCCTGGTTCGGCTTGACCTTGCCGCGCTTGACGCGGCCGGTGCCGATGACGCCGACGTAGCTGGAGTAGGCCAGCGACGTGATCTGCATCTGGAACGGACCGTCGGCGTCGACCTGCGGCGGGGCCACCTTGTCGACGATGGTCTGGAACAGCGGCTCCATCGTGCCTTCGCGGATGTCCGGCGAGGCGCCGGCGTAGCCGTTGAGGCCCGAGGCATAGATGAAGGGAAAGTCGAGCTGCTTGTCGGTCGCGCCGAGGCGGTCGAACAGTTCGAACACCTGGTCCACGACCCAGTCGGCGCGCGCGCCGGGGCGATCGATCTTGTTCAGCACGACGATCGGGTTCAGGCCCATCGCGAACGCCTTCTGCGTCACGAAGCGCGTCTGCGGCATCGGACCGTCGACGGAATCGACCAGCAGCAGCACGCAGTCGACCATCGACAACACGCGCTCGACCTCGCCACCGAAGTCGGCGTGTCCCGGCGTGTCGACGATGTTGATGCGGTACTGCGTGCCGTTACGGCTGTCGGTCCAGCGGATCGCCGTGTTCTTGGCCAGGATCGTGATGCCGCGCTCACGTTCCAGGTCGTTGGAGTCCATCACGCGCTCGCCGAGCTGCTCGCGGGCGTCGAGGGTCTGCGACTGGCGCAGCAGCTTGTCGACGAGCGTGGTCTTGCCGTGGTCGACGTGGGCGATGATGGCGATGTTGCGGAGGTTCTGGATGGACATGGCGGTCGGCGCGAATGTTGCGCCGCATCAAAAAGGGCCGCGCATTCTACGCGAGCGGCCTGGGCGGCGCATGAAGGCTCGCCCGGCCCTGGTCCGCCGGCTTTTTCGGGCGCCGGAGGCCCGGCAATCAGCCGTTGGCCAGCGTGACCGCCGCGGCGGCGTTGCGCGCCTTCTCTCGGGCCTGGTCCACCGACTCGCCCAGCGCCAGCGCCACGCCCATGCGGCGCTTGCCGACGATTTCCGGCTTGCCGAACAGGCGGACCTGGGTGTCCGGCTGGGCCAGCGCCTCGGCGACGCCCTCAAAGCGCGGGCCGGCCCGGTCCCCCTCGAACAGCAGCGCGCAGGACGCCGCCGGGCCGCGGCCGCGGATGGCCGGCACCGGCAGGCCGAGGATCGCGCGCACGTGCAAGGCGAACTCGGACAAGTCCTGGGAAATCAGCGTCACCAGGCCAGTGTCGTGCGGGCGTGGCGAAACCTCGGAGAAGATCACTTCCTCGCCGCGCACGAACAGCTCCACCCCGAACAGGCCGCGGCCGCCGAGCGCGGCGGTGATCGACTCGGCCACGGCTTCCGCCTTCTTCAGCACCGCCGGCGTCATCGGCTGCGGCTGCCAGGACTCGCGGTAGTCGCCGTCGATCTGCAGATGGCCGATCGGCGCGCAGAACGAGGTCGTGGTTCCGCCCCGCCCATCGGCGTGCCGCACCGTCAGCAGCGTGATTTCGTAGTCGAAGGACACGAAGCCCTCGACGATGACGCGTCCGGCACCGGCACGGCCGCCGGCCTGCGCGTAGTCCCAGGCCGTTTTGACGTCGGCCTCGGTCTTCACCACCGACTGCCCCTTGCCGGACGAGGACATCACCGGCTTGATCACGCAGGGCATGCCCAGGGCCTGTACCGCGGCGGCGTAATCCGCGTAGGTGTCGGCAAACCGGTATGGCGAGGTCGGCAGTTTCAGCGCTTCGGCAGCCAGGCGGCGGATGCCCTCGCGGTCCATCGTCAGGCGCGCCGCCAGCGCGGTCGGGATCACGGTGTACCCCTCGCGCTCCAGGTCCTGCAGCGTCGGCGTGTGGATCGCCTCGATCTCGGGGACGATGTAGTGCGGTTTTTCCAGCTCGACGACGCGGCGCAGCTCGGCGCCGTCCAGCATCTTGATGACGTGGCGGCGATGCGCGACCTGCATCGCCGGCGCGTTGACATAGCGATCCACGGCAATCACCTCGACGCCCAGGCGCTGCGCTTCGATCGCAACCTCCTTGCCCAGTTCGCCGCTGCCGAGCAGCAACAGGCGCGTGGCGCCGGAAGACAGGGGCGTGCCGAGCGTGGTCATGCGCAGAAATCCTCGATGAGCGGATGCGCGCGCACGACGACCCGGGGTTTATCGCCACGACAGGGTCATGCACGCGGAGTAAGCTAATTGTACTTAGGTACCAGAACACTCATGAGCCGCCGCACCAAAATCGTCGCCACCCTCGGCCCCGCCACCGACGACCCGAACACCCTCAAAAAATTGCTCGCTGCCGGCGTGGACGTGGTCCGGCTCAACTTCTCGCACGGCAAGGCCGACGATCACCGTCGTCGCGCCGAACAGGTGCGCACCGCCGCCGCCGCGCTGAAGCTCGACATCGGCATCCTCGCCGACCTGCAGGGTCCGAAGATCCGCATCGAGTCCTTTGCCAAGGGGCCGGTGGACCTGCAGGAAGGACAGACCTTCACGCTCGATACCGCGCTCGGCACCGACGCCGGCGACGAGACCGTGGTCGGCTGCGCGTATCAGGACCTGCCGCGCGACGTCGCCTCCGGCGACACGCTGCTGCTCAACGATGGCGCCATCACGATGCGCGTCGAGCGCGTCGAGGACACCCGCGTGACCTGCACGGTGCTGGTCGGCGGCGTGCTGTCCAACCGCAAGGGCATCAACAAGCAGGGCGGCGGCCTGTCGGCCGCGGCCCTGACCGACAAGGACAAGCAGGACCTGCGCACCGCGGTCGCACTCGACGTCGACTTCATCGCGGTCTCGTTTCCGCGCAAGGCGGCGGACATGTGGGAAGCACGCGAGCTGGTCAGGGAAGCCGGCGGCGACGCGCAACTGGTCGCCAAGATCGAGCGCGCCGAAGCGCTGGTCGAACTGCGCGAACTGGTCGGCGCCAGCGACGTGGTGATGGTGGCGCGTGGCGACCTGGGCGTGGAGATCGGCGATGCCGAGCTGCCGGGCTGGCAGAAACGCATCATCGCGGAAGCACGCGAGCAGAACAAAATGGTAATCACCGCGACGCAGATGATGGAGTCGATGATCTCCAGCCCGATCCCGACGCGCGCGGAAGTGCTGGACGTCGCCAACGCCGTCATGGACGGCACCGATGCGGTGATGCTGTCGGCCGAAACCGCCGCCGGCAAGTATCCGGTGAAGACGGTCGAGGCGATGTCGCGCGTCTGCGTCGGCGCCGAAACGAGCCTGGAGATCACCGCGCGTCGCAGCGCACAGCGTTTCGACACGCACTTTGCGCGCACCGACGAGGCGATCGCGATGGCCACGGCATGGACCGCGCGTCACATGCAGGCCAAGGCGATCATCGCGCTGACCGAATCCGGCGCCACCGCGCAGATGATGTCGCGCACCGAGGCGCGCATCCCGATCTACGCGCTGACCCGCCACGAACGCACGCGCCGGCGCATGGCGCTGTGCCGCGGCGTGTTCCCGGTGTCCTTCGATCCGACCGAACTTGGCGGCCTGGTGCAGGTGCGCGAAGCGATCGAGTGCCTGAAGGTGCGCGCGTCGCTCAATGATGGCGACCGGGTGCTGGTCACCAAGGGCGACGGCGCCGGTTCCGGCGGCACCAACTCGATGAAGATCGTCTCCGTCGGCGCCGCCTGAGCGACCGGCGGTCCGGCCGCGCTTCCGCGACGCCACCGAACTTGCGTAGGCTGTAAGCCCACCCGGGCTACTGGAGGCCAATCGCTATGTCCTCGCACCCCGCCTTCACCGTCATCGGCCATCGCGGCGCGCGTGGCCACGCGCCCGAGAACACGCTGCTCGGCATCGATACCGGCATCCGCCTCGGCGCACACTGGATCGAGATCGACGTGCAGCACCACGACGGCGAGTTATGGCTGATGCACGACCTGACGCTGGAGCGCACCACCAACGGCCATGGCCGGCTCACCGCGCACCGCGCTGCCGCGCTGCGCCGGCTCGACGCCGGACGCGGCGAACCGATCCCGACGCTCCCCGAGGCGATGGATCTGATCGAGCAACGCGCGGGGCTCAATATCGAACTGAAGACCTGGAACGGCTGCGCTGCCGCGGTAGCGAACTGCCTGCGCGACTACCTGGCCGACGGCTGGCCGGCAAACCGGCTGATGGTGTCGTCGTTCCACCTGCCCGAGCTGTGGGAGTTCAAGCAGCTGCTGCCGGAAGTGCCGACCGCGGTGCTGTACTGCGGCGTGCCCCTGGACTGGGCGGGCGTGGCCACCGAAATCGGCGCGCGCGCCTTGAATCTCTCGGACGAATTCGTCGACGAGAAGCTGCTGGCCGACGCGCATGCGCGCGGTCTGCGCGTCAACGTCTATACGGTCAACGATCCGGCCGAGCTGGCGCAGCTGCGCGCGATCGGCGTCGACGGCGTCTTCACCGACTACCCGGATCGCGCGCTGGGGCTGTAATCCTCCGCAGCCCTCGGCGCGGTGGCGCGGCGGCGCGCCTAGGCGCCGAGCAGCTGCCGCACTACCGGCTCCATCGCACGCAGGCCCGCCGCACGCCCGACTTCCAGAGCAGCCTCGGCACTCTGCCCCTGCTGCTGCGCGCGCAGCGCGAACAGCGCGCCGACGCGATTGCTGCTGGCGCAGTGCACCAGCACCGGGCCACCGGCATCACGCAGCGCCGCGTCCAGCGCGCGCGCCTTGTCGGCGCTCAGGTCGCCGGGGCCGGCGACCGGGATGTTGACGTAGTCGATGCCCAGTTCGGCGGCCACCGCCGCCTCGTCGAAACCGATCGGCTCGCTGTGCGGACGCAGATTGACGATGCGCCGCAGACCGTGCGCCTTGGCCGCGCGCAGTTGCTCCGGGCTCGGCTGACCGGCGGTGGCGACGTCGGCGAACGGCTGGCCGGCTTGCGGCAACTCGGGAAACAGGGGCGTGGCGGGCGTGTGCATGGCGAGGCTCGGCGCGGCAATGGACGGAGCCGCAGCATACCGATCCCTCTCCGCAAAACAATGAGGCCGCCCGTAGGCGGCCTCGCGAGACAGCGACAGCAACCGAAACCGTCTGCCGGACTGACCTTCCGTGCCGGACGGCGGTTTCGGACGTCAGTTCAGACCGTAGATCGACTTGAACCGCGCCACCGCATCCTCGGGCTTGCCCTTGGCCGCAGCCTTGCAGTTCTGCACGTAGACCAGCGTCTTGCCGTCCGGCCCGGCGCCGACCTGCGTGATGCCGCAGGGCACCTCGCCGGACTTCTGGAATTCGTGCAGATCCTTGCCGTTCTCGAAGACCCAGATCTTGTTGCCCCTGTGGACCTCGCCATAGAAGCCCTTCTCGAGCCCGACCAGCGTGCCCTCGAACATCTGCTCGGCGGCGCCCTTGTAGCCCACGGTCTTCTCCATGGCCTTGGCTTCCTTCTTGATCAGTCCCAGCTTCACGGTCTCGCCGTTCGGGCCGGCACCGATCTTGGTCACCACCAGTGGAATCTCGTCGGTCTTCAGGAACAGCTGGTACTCCTTGGCATCGGACAGCACGAAGATGCGGCCATCCTTGTGAATCTCGAAGTAGTCGTCGTTGTTCTTGTCTTCGGCCAGACGCTTGGCGTCGAGCTCCTTGTCGTAGGCCTTCTCGGCCTCCGCACCCTTCCAGCCGTCCTTGACGGCGCAGCCGGCCAGCAGCATCGCGGTCGCGGCCAGCGCCACGAGTTGCGCGTTCTTCAGCATGTCGATCTCCCTGGGATCATTGAAACCGGCGCAGCATGACGACGGTGTTTTGCAGTTGCGTGACAGGGATCACAGGCAAAACTGGCCCGAACGCGCTCGCAA
>DASWWX010000051.1:0-8604 GCA_036405815.1 Solimonas sp.
TTGAAGCAGGGCAGCATGGGGGTGTGGGGGTCGGGAGGGCCGGGGATCGCGCCATCCTACTGCATCGTCGGCGCCGGGCCGGACGATGCAAACCTGACGAAACCCGTGGTCAATCGGCGCGCGGGCGCCCGACCGACACCAGCGGATGCAATTCGTCGATCAGCTTGGATGTCGAGGCGAGGATGTGGCCGGTGCGCAGCACATCGCCGGTGTTGTCGATCTCGCGCACCGTGCCACCGGCTTCCTGTACCAGCACGATGCCGGCGGCCATGTCCCAGGGCTTGAGATTGAACTCCCAGAAGCCTTCGAGCCGCCCGGCGGCGACGTAGGCCAGGTCCAGCGAGGCCGCGCCGGCACGGCGCACGCCGGCGGTGGTGGCGGCGATGTTGCGCAACGCCGGCAGATAGCGCTCCAGGTACTCCTCGCGCAGCGGCACACCGGTGCCGATCAGTGCGGAATCCAGTTCCTTGCAGGCGCTGACGCGCAGCTTGCGGTTGTTGAGCAGGGCGCCGTCGCCGCGCGAGGCGGTGTAGAGATCCTGCGTGCAGGGCGCATAGATGACGCCGTGTTCGAGGCGGCCCTTGACCTGCACGCCGATCGACACCGCGAAATGCGGGATGCGATGCAGGAAGTTGGTGGTGCCGTCGAGCGGATCGATGATCCAGGTGACCTCGCTGCCCGGCAGTTCGCCGCTTTCCTCGGCCAGGATCGCGTGCTGCGGATAGGCCTTGCGGATCGTGCGGATGATCTCGGCTTCGGCGCCGCGGTCCACCTGCGTGACGAAATCGTTGCGGGCCTTGCGTTCCACGGCGAGCTGATCGGCGCGGTCGTAGTGACGCATGATGAAGTTGCCGGCGGCGCGTGCGGCCGTGACGGCGATATTGACCAGCGGGTGCATGGCGGCGGCCCGGGAACGTGGAGAGCGAGGGAAAGGAGCGTTTGCAGCAGCTTGCCGAAGCGGGGGTGCCGCCAAAGCGCGCGCATAATATCACGCATGACTTCCCGCTCCGCCGCCGAACCGCAGCCGTCGCTGCTCGACAACGTCCGCATCGTCCTGGTCTCCACCCAGCATCCCGGCAACATCGGCGCCAGCGCGCGCGCGATGCTGACGATGGGCGTGAGCGACCTCGTGCTGGTCAACCCCGAGCGTTATCCCCACCCGCAGGCGCGCGCCTCGGCCGCGCACGCCGAGGGCGTGCTCGACCGCGCGCGCGTCGTCGCCACGCTGGACGAGGCGGTGGCGGACTGCGCCTGGGTGGTCGCGTCCTCGGCGCGGCCGCGGCACCTGGGCGACGAGCCGCTGACGCCCTGGGACGCGGCAGGCCGCGCCATCGAGCGCGCCGCGCAGGCGCGGGTGGCGCTGGTGTTCGGCTGCGAGCGCACCGGCCTGACCAACGAGGAGCTGGACCGTTGCCACGCCGCGCTGATGATCCCGACCAACCCCGGCTACAGCTCGCTGAACCTGTCGCAGGCGGTCCAGGTGATGGCCTACGAGCTGCGCCGCACGGCGCTGCCGCAGGTGCCGTCGGTGTCGTCGAAGAAGGACCATCCCTGGTACGAGCCGCCCACGGCCGAGGAGATGACGCGCTTCTACGACCACCTGCAGCGCATCCTGCTGTCCACGGGGTTTCTGGACCCGGAAAACCCGCGCCATCTGATGCGGCGCCTGCGCACGTTCTTCAACCGTGCCAGCCCGGACCGCAACGAGCTGAACATCCTGCGCGGCATCCTGACCTCGTTCGAGCGGCCCAAGGGGCGCCGCGTGCCGCTGCCGGACGCCTCGCCGGAAACGAATCAGGACTGAACCGGTCTACAATCTCGCTCTTGTCACCGCCGCACTGAAGACGCCGTCCCATGTTCGCCCGCCTCCGTGAAGACATCGCCAGCGTGTTCGAGCGCGATCCCGCCGCGCGCACGACCTGGGAGGTGCTCACCTGCTACCCAGGCCTGCACGCGGTCTGGGGGCATCGGGTCAGCCATTGGCTGTGGACCCACGGCCTGCGCTGGCTGGCGCGGCTCAACTCGAATCTGGCGCGCTGGCTGACCGGCATCGAGATTCACCCCGGCGCGCGCATCGGACGGCGCCTGTTCATCGACCACGGCATGGGCGTCGTGATCGGCGAGACCGCCGAGATCGGCGACGACGTGACGCTCTATCACGGCGTCACGCTGGGCGGCGTCAGCTGGGACAAGGGCAAGCGCCATCCGACGCTGGGCGACAAGGTCGTGGTCGGTGCCGGCGCCAAGATTCTCGGACCGTTCACGGTCGGGGCCGGTGCGCGCGTCGGCTCCAACTCGGTGGTGGTCAAGGAAGTGCCGCCGGGCGCGACCGTCGTCGGCATCCCCGCGCGCATCGTGCGCGAGCAGGCCGAGCCCTCGGCGGCGGTGACGGCAATCGCGCAGAAAATGGGTTTCGATGCCTACGGGCTGTCGCGCGACATGCCAGACCCGGTCGCCAATGCGATCTCGGCGATGCTGGAGCACGTGCAGAAGCTCGATGAGCAACTGGTCCGCGTCTGCCGACTGCTGAACCAGATGGATTCGCGCATGCCAGAGCTGGAACTGTCCAAGCTCGAATTGCCGGACTTCTGCAAGGATGCGCCGCCGGCGCTCGATTCGCTGGCAGGCAATCCGAAACGCCAAGCGCAGGACTGAGCGGCGTGCCGGTCTATCTCGACCACAACGCCACGACCCGCGTGGACCCGCGCGTCGTCGAGGCGATGATGCCCTACCTGTCCGGGCCCTACGGCAACGCCAGTTCCCTGCATCGGTATGGCCGTGCGGCGCGTGACGCCGTCGAGGCGGCGCGGGTGCAGGTGGCGGCGTTGGTCGGCGCTGAACCCAAGCAGCTGATCTGGACCTCGGGCGGCACTGAATCCAACAACCTCGCGATCAAGGGCGTGGCCGCGATCCGGCCCGGCCGCGTGCTGTACGGCGCCACCGAACACCCGGCGGTGATGGAAGCGGCGGAATCGCTGCGCGGCCAAGGCCGGGACGTCGAGGCGATTGCGGTCGAGACCTCCGGTCTGATCGACGGGCCGGCGTTCGAGCGGCAACTCGGAGCCGGGCCCGTCGCCCTGGTCGCGCTGATGCGTGCAAACAATGAGACGGGGGTCATCCAGGACGTCGCCCGTGCAGCGGCGCTCGTGCATGCGATCGGTGCCTGGCTGCACGTCGATGCGGTGCAGGCGGCGGGCAAGATCCCGGTCGAGTTCGCGACGCTGGGCGCGGACCTGATGAGCCTGTCCAGCCACAAGATTTATGGTCCCAAGGGCATCGGCGCGCTGATCGTCGGCGCCGATGTGGAACTGGCGCCGCTGCATCACGGCGGCGCGCAGGAAAAGGGCCTGCGTGGCGGCACCGAGAACGTCGCCAGCATCGTCGGGTTCGGGGTGGCCGCCGAACTGGCTCAGCAGGAACTCGAGGCGCGTGCGCATCACGTCGCCGCGCTGCGTGAGCGGCTGGAGGCGGGCCTACGGGCGTTGCCGGGCGTGCGCCTGTTCGGCGAGGGCGCGCCGCGCCTGCCGAACACTGTGCAGTTCGCGCTCGCCGGCTACGACGGCGAGGCCCTTCTGATGCAGCTCGACCGCAAGGGTTTCGCGGTGTCCAGCGGCTCGGCCTGCGCCAGCGGTAGCGGCGAGCCCAGCCACGTGCTGATCGCCATGGGCTGGTCCCGCGAGATCGCCAAGGGTGCGATCCGTGTCAGCCTCGGGCAGGACAACACGGGGGAAGACATCGATCGTTTCCTCGCGGCGTTGCGGCCGTTCGCGGTACCACCCGCGACAGGATGAGGCAGTGATCTACCTCGATCATGCCGCCACCACGCCGCTGGATCCGCAGGTGCGCGAGGCGATGCTCGCCTGGCTCGGTGGCGATACCGGTTACGGCAATCCGGCCTCCGATCACACAGCGGGCCTGAGCGCACGCCGCGCTGTCGAGCAGGCGCGCGCGGACGTTGCGGCATTGATTGGCGCAACGCCTGAGGAGATCGTCTGGACGTCCGGTGCGACCGAGTCCAACAACCTCGCGATCAAGGGCGCGCTCGAATTCCGCGGACAGGCGCAGGCGCATATCGTCACCAGCCGCATCGAGCACAAGGCCGTACTGGATACCTGCCGTCACCTGGAGACACGCGGCCTGCGCGTGACCTATGTCGAACCGGACGCGCAGGGGCGCACGTCGGCGGCGTCGGTCCTCGCGGCGCTGCGGCCGGATACGGCGCTGGTGTCGTTGATGTGGGTCAACAACGAGACCGGTGTGATCAATCCGGTTGAGGCGCTGGCGCCGGTGCTGCGCGCGCGTGGCGTGTTGTTTCATGTCGATGCCGCGCAGGCCGCGGCAGCGCTGAATATCGATTTGTCGCGCGTGCCGATCGACCTGCTGTCGCTGTCGGCACACAAATGCTATGGACCCAAGGGCATCGGCGCGCTGTTCGTGCGCAAGCGCCCGCGCGCGCGCTTGGCACCGCAGTTGCACGGCGGCGGGCACGAGCAGGGCATGCGCTCGGGCACGCTGGCGACGCACCAGATCGTCGGCATGGGCGCGGCCTGCCGTCTCGCCGGTGCGATGCGCGATGGCGAGCCGTCCCGGTTGCGGACCCTGCGCGATCGCCTGTGGCAGCGCCTGAGCGCCTTGGACGGCGTGCATCGCAATGGCGAGGCGGACGACACGGCGCCGGCGTGGCTGAACCTCGGGTTCGAGGGTGTGGAGGGCGAATCGCTGCGCGCGCGCCTGCCGCAACTGGCCGTTTCCAGCGGTTCGGCCTGTTCGTCCGCGACCCGCGAGCCATCCTACGTGCTGCGCGCGCTCGGGCGCGACGACGAACTGGCTGGCGCCTCGCTGCGGTTCTCGCTGGGGCGTGGCTCGGGCGCTGACGACATTGATGCCGCGGCCGATCAGGTCATCGCCGCGGTCGAGGCGCTGCGCGCGCTGTCGCCGCGGTGGCCGGCACCGCAGGTCGAATCGGGTTCAGCTTTAGCCGCAGCGCCGGCGGTCTTTGCCGCGGCTGCCCTGGAGAACGTGCATGCCTATGCCGCGCCGGTGTGGTCGCGCTTTGTCGCGCCGCAGCTCGGCGGCGTTCTGACGGATGCGGCGGTCATCGAAGCCGAGGCCGGCAGCCCGGCGGCGCGCTCGCTGCTGCGCCTGCGTGCTCGGATCGAGCCGGGGCGCGTTGCGGCGGCACGCTTCCAGGCCTACGGCTGCCCGGTGACGATCGCGGTGGGGCAGTGGCTGGCCGAGCAGCTCGAAACGATGACGCCGTTCGTGCCGCCGACCGCGGCGCAGATCCGCCATGCGCTTGAAATCAGCGAGGACAAGGCCCATTGTGCCCTCATGGGTGAGGACGTCATTCGCGCCCTGTGGAAGCAGATGACATGAGCATTCAATTGACCGAACCGGCCGCGCGCCGGATCCAGCAGCAACTGCGGCAGCGCGGCGCCGGCGTCGGTTTGCGGGTCGGCGTCAAGAAGTCCGGCTGCTCGGGCTATGCCTATACGCTGGACTACGCCGAGACCAGCGGTCCCGAGGACGCGGTGTTCGAGCAGCACGGCGCCACCGTGGTGGTGAAGCGCGATGACTTGCCGTTGCTGGATGGCATGGTGCTGGACTTCCAGAAGCAGGGTCTCAACGAGGCCTTCAAGTTCCTGAATCCGCAGGCCAAGGCTTACTGCGGCTGCGGCGAGAGCTTCACGGTCTGAGTCCGGGCCGGCATCCGCCCGGCCGAAATTGCCGCGATGCAGCAGCGGCGGCTACAATTAGTTGTTTTCATTGGCCCTAATCCCCCCGGAAAGCCTGCCGCCCAGCGGCCTGTCCGCGTCGGGGGCGAGTCCTTTTCCGTTTGCTTTGAAGGAGTTTGCTGTGTCGGTCGAACGTACGCTGTCCATCATCAAGCCTGACGCCGTTGCCAAGAACCACATCGGCGACATCATCGGCCGCCTCGAAAAGGCCGGCCTCAAGGTCGTTGCCGCGCGCATGAAGCACCTGACGCCGGGCGAAGCCGAAGGCTTTTACGCCGTGCACAAGGAGCGTCCGTTCTTCGGCGATCTCGTGAAGTTCATGACCAGCGGCCCGGTGGTCGTGCAGGTGCTGGAAGGCGAGAACGCGGTTGCGCAGTACCGCGACATCATGGGTGCCACCGATCCGAAGAAGGCCGCGCCGGGCACGATCCGCGCCGACTTCGCCGACTCGATCGACGAGAACGCGGTGCACGGTTCCGACAGCCTCGAGAACGCGAAGAACGAGATTGCATACTTCTTCCGCGCCATCGAGCTGTGCCCGCGCACGCGCTGAAGTGATGCGATGACCGTGGCCGCGAACACCGCCGCCGTTGCCCCCAAGCCGATCAATCTGTTCGGCCTGGATCGGGAGCAGCTGCGTGCGGTGTTTGCAGACCGTGGCGAAAAGCCGTACCGCGCCGATCAGGTCATGCAGTGGATCTATCGGCGCGGCAAGGCTTCGTTTGACGAGATGTCCAACATCTCCAAGGATCTGCGCCTCAAGCTCGGGCAGTGGTTCGAGATCCGCACGCCGGAACTGGTGACCAAACAGGTCTCGCAGGACGGCACCCGCAAGTGGGTGCTGCGGCTGGACGGCGGCAACGCGATCGAGACGGTGTTCATCCCCGAGGACGATCGCGGCACGCTGTGCATCTCGTCCCAGGTGGGTTGCGCGATGGACTGCAGTTTCTGCTCGACTGCGCAGCAGGGCCTGAATCGCAACATGACCACGGCCGAGATCGTGGCCCAGGTCTGGTTCGCGGCGCGCACGCTCGGCGGCGATTTCCAGAACGAGCGTGTGATCTCGAACATCGTCTTCATGGGCATGGGCGAGCCGCTGGCGAACTATCAGGCGGTGCTGCCGGCGATCCGCATCCTGCTGGACGATTTCGGCTTCGGCCTGTCCAAGCGGCGCGTCACGGTCTCGACCTCTGGCCTGGTGCCGTTCATGGATCGCCTGAGCGAAGACGTCGATACGGCGCTCGCGGTGTCGCTGCACGCGCCCAACGACGCGTTGCGCAACGAGCTGGTGCCGATCAACAAGAAGTATCCGATCGCCGAATTGCTGGCAGCCTGCCGCCGCTATACGGCCGACAAGAATCACAAGGCGCACATCGTCTACGAGTACGTGATGCTCGATGGCATCAACGACCGTCCCGAGCATGCGCGCGAGCTGGCCAGGCTGCTCGGCGGTCTACCCGCCAAGGTCAATCTCATCCCATTCAATCCGTTTCCGCAATCGCAGTACCGGCGCTCCAAGCCGGAGACGATCCAGGCGTTCGCCAAGATCCTGCGCGACAAGCGCGTGCTGACGATCACGCGCAAGACCCGCGGCGACGATATCGACGCCGCTTGTGGGCAGTTGGTGGGCGAGGTGCAGTCGCGTCAGAAGAACCGCCTGCGCGATATTCCGGTCAAGGCGGTGGGGCTGTGAAGCGCCGTCCGCTGTCGATCCTGGCGTTGGCGGCGGTCGCGCTGATGCTGAGCGCCTGTGCCTCGTCGCCGAAGATGAGCAAGTCCAGCCTCGCCGAAGCGGCGCGGCTCAACACGCGCGTCGGCATCGATTACGCGCAGAAGGGCCAGTACACCGCGGCGCTGGATCGTCTGCAGAAGGCGCTGAAGCAGGACGAGGCCTACGCCGGTGCGCACGGTGCAATTGCGTTCGTCTACCAGGCATTGGCGGTGCCGGCCAAGGCCGAGCGTCATTACCGCCGCGCGCTGGCGCTGGACGGCGAAGACCCGGTGCTGAAGAACAACTTCGGCGTGTTCCTGTGCTCGCAGAACAAGGCGGACGAGGCGCAGCGTTATTTCATCGAGGCGGCCAACAGCCGCCACTACGGCACGCCAGCCTCGGCCTGGACCAATGCCGGCGTCTGCCTGCGCGATCGCGATCCGGTTCGTGCCGAGCAGTATCTGCGCGAGGCGCTGCGCGTCGAGCCGCAGGCGTCGGAAGCGCTGGCGCAGCTCGCGGTCCTCAGTTTCAAGCAAAAGAACTTCCTCAGCGCGCGCGCCTTCCTGCAGCGCTACGACCTGTCGCAACGCGCCACCGCTGAACTGTTGTACGTAGCGACGCGCACCGAAGTCGAATTGGGCGATCAGGCGGCGGCCGAGCAATACGCTGAGCGCTTGAGCAAGGAATTCCCGATGTCTTCCGAAGCCGCTTCTCTCAAGTCCCTGCCGACGCCATGAGCACCGAGAACCAGGATTTCGCGCCCACCGCCCCCGTCGTCGAAACGCCGCTGCCGAGTCCGGGGGCGATGATCCGCGAGGCGCGCGACCGCCTGCGCTGGTCGCTGGACGATCTGGCCGGCCAGACCAAGCTCGCGCGCAACCGTCTGGAAGCGTTGGAGCGGGACGATTTCGGCGCGCTGCTCGATCCCGTTTACGTGCGCGGCTACTACCGCAAGTGCGCCAAGGTGCTGGAGATTTCGGAGCAGACCCTGCTCGCCGCCTACGAGGTGCGTGTCGCACCCAAGGTGCAGCTGCCGCCGGCCAAGCTGAGGTTGGCTTCCGGCACTGAACTGGGCTCGTCGAGCCGTCTGCCGGTATCGCTGGCGATCGCTGCGGCCGTGGCCGCGATCGCGGTCTGCGGGTTCATCTGGCTGGCGCG
>DASWWX010000052.1:0-7559 GCA_036405815.1 Solimonas sp.
CTGCGCCACGCAGACCGGCAGCGCCGCCAGCGTGCCCTCGGGGCGCGTGAAATCGATCAGCACGTCGAAGCCCGGCGCGGCGGCAGCCAGATCGGCTGTGATCGCCACACCGCCTTCGCTCACGCCGGCCAGCGCAGCGGCGTCGCGCCCCAGGTCGGCGTGTCCGGCACGCTCGAAAGCCGCGCCGAGCTGCGCCTGCGCCGCCGCCGCGGTCGCCTGGATCACGGCACGGCCCATGCGGCCGGTGGCGCCGAGCACGGCGATGCGGGTCAAGGTGGTCATGGCGGCGCGGGGGCTGAAAAAGGGGCGCATAGCTTAAGCCGCGCTGCGTCGCACGTGAAACGTCGGGCACCAGCGGCGCGCCGGGAGCGCGCCCGCCGCGTCGCGATTACAGATCCAGATCGTGCGGTTCGGCCGCAAAGGCGATCGCCAGCGCGCCCTCGCCCACGTTGATGCCGCCGGTCACGCTCATCAGGCTCTCGTACACCTCGACGCCGTGCTCGCGGCAGACTTTGGTCAGGCTGGCGTAGCCGGGCAGCTTGCGCATTTCCTCCAGCTCGCCGCCGTAGCTCAGGCACAACGTCGGCGTCATCAGGCCAGCCTCGATACGGCGGATCACGTAGCCGAACAGCTTCGAGACCACGTCGTCGAAGTGCCGCAACTTGGCCACCGGCCCGGTTTCACCGCGATAGGCGCGCAACAGCGGCTTGATGTCGAGCATCGTGCCCAGCGTCGCGCCGACCCAGCCGACGCTGCGGTCGCCCTTGGTCTTTCCGCGCACACGCAGGTAATGCAGATCGCGCGGCACCATATAGCCGTAGGTGTTCTGCATGATCTGGTCGAGCCGTTCGCGCATCTTGTTGGTGTTGGTCTGGCCGGACTCGATCAGCCGGATCGCCTCGACCGCGGAAACACCCTGGCCTGCGAACAGGTTCTGCGAGTCCATCACCCGCAGCGAAAAATGGCCGGAAAGGCCGGCAGCGGCGCGGATCGGTTTGTACTCGTTGATGATCGAGAACGAGGCCTGTGTTGCGTGCTCGTAGATCGGGCTGCGGCTGCTGGCGATCGTCAGGCAGAACACGAAGTCGTAATCCAGCACCAGACTCGACAGGAATAGTTGCTTGATCTGTTCGACCGTCTGCGGCGAGGTCGCGGCATCGCCGGCGCAGAGGTGGCGACGGTAGAAGTCCAGCGTGACATCGGGGTCGCGGCTATCGATGAGATCATGGCCATCGAGATGGACCGTGATCGGCAGGACGCGAATCCTGTGCTTCTCGATGAACGACGGCGGCAGATCGCAAGCCGAGTCCACAACGAGTCCGATGCGCATGGCGCTTCCCCCTTTCTTGATTTTCCACTCCGGCCGATCGCGTCATGCGCGACCCTCCGCTCCTGATAGCGGCCGCCGGCTACGTGGCCGTCGGCTCGTTCTTCTCATCGCGCTTGGCCGCCTGCCAGAAGGCTTCCATCGCATCGATACGGCGAGGATCGCCCATCGGAGGCAGTTTCTCAAGGTTGTCCAGAATGCGCGCGAAGCGGCGCTCGAACTTTCGATTGGCGCCGTGCAGGGCTGCCTCGGCGTCGACGCCGAGATGTCGCGCGAGATTGACCGCCATGAACAGCAGATCGCCCAGCTCGTCCTGCGCGGCAGCCCGGGACTGCGCGGAGGCCTCGCGCAACTCGGCGGATTCCTCCGCGAGCTTGTCCCACAGTTCGTCCAGGTGCCGCCAGTCAAACCCGAGCGCGGCGGCCTCGAGCTGAAGGCGCAGCGCCTCACGCAACGGAGCGCTCACGCGCCGCCCCGATGCGCCGCGAACTTTTGCGCGAGATTCCACAGCATGCCGGCGGTGGCGCCCCAGATCCGGTACCGCTCCCAGTTCAACTCGAAGAACGGCACGTTGAGCCCGTCGCGACTCAGCAGCTTGCGCTCGTAGCTGCGCGGATCGAGCACGTAGGCCAGCGGCACCTCGAAGACCTCCGCGACCTCGTTGTCGTCGATACGCCATTGCGGCTGCTCGCGCACGACGCCAACCACCGGCGTCACCATGTAGCGCGTCAGCGTCGGATAGTCGTCGAGATAGCCGATGACCTCGACCCGCTCGGCATCCAGCCCGATCTCCTCCTGCGCCTCACGCAAGGCGTTTCCGACCGCATCGGCGTCGCCGGGATCGCGGCCGCCACCCGGAAAGCTGATCTGGCCGCGATGCGAGCGCAAGCGCTCCGAGCGCACCGTCAGCAGCATCGCCAGCGCGTCGCCGCGGCGAATCACCGGCGCCAGCACCGCCGCAGGGCGCAGCGCGGCCAGGGCCGCAGGGCTGATCAGCTTGTCGAGCTTGAGCGGCAGTTCGAGATCGGTGATCGGCCGCGGCGTGTCGAGATGCGTGCCGGCCAGCGCCGCGCGCAGTTCGCGCTCCAGCGCCGGCGGCGTATCGGTCATCGGCGTTACCGGCATCGCGACATTCATGCGTGCAGTTTATCCGATGGGGCTGCTGGTTCTCCTACAATCACGACAGCCACCGACCTAATCTTCCGATGACGGAAACCGATTTCCATAAGCTGCTGATGCAACGCTTCGCCGAGTTCACGCCGCACGTTGCCGAATGCGGCATGCGCATCGTTGCACTCGACCGCGACGGCGCCGACGCCGAGCTGCCCTATCGCGACGACTGGCTCGGCGACATTGAGCGCGGCGTGATCCATACCGGCATCGTCACCACGCTGGTCGATTCGGCTTGCGGTGCCGCGGTACTCGCCGCGATCGGTCACATCGAAGCGATCGCCACCATCGATCTGCGCATGGACTATCTACGCGCCTCGCGTCGCGGCTTGAGTCTGCAGTGCCGGGCCGAGTGCCACCGCCTGACGGATCAGGTCGCGTTCGCTCGGGCCCAGGTGTGGCAGGACGACCCCGCCGTACCGGTCGCCACGGCCGTCGGCGCCTTCATGCGCTCGCCCGCCAAACGTTCGCAGTTCAAGTCCGCTGCGGAGGGCAAGGCATGAGCAATTCGCTGCTGGACGCGCGCCGTGCCGCGCGCGAACAACAGGATTACGAACCGCTGGTGCGGTTGGTGCCGTACGCCCGCTTCCTCGGCGTGCAGGTCTCGATGGCGGACGGCCAGCCGCGGTCGCGGCTGCCCTACAAGCCGTCACTTATCGGCAACCGTGCCCTGCCCGCACTGCACGGCGGCGTCACCGCCGCGTTCATGGAGAACGCCGCGCTGCTGCACCTGCTGCTGCAGCTCGACCAGGACCGTATCCCGAAGAGCATCGACTTCTCGATCGATTACCTGTTGTCGGGTCGCGCCGAGGATTGCCATGCCGCCTGCGAGGTGTCGCGTGCCGGCAGCCGTATCGCCAACGTGATGATCCGCTGCTGGCAGAGTGATCCGGCGCGACCGATCGCGCTGGCGCGTGCACACTTCCTGCTGTCGGCACCGGAATGAGCGCTTACCCGGAGCACGTCACCCTGCGTGAAATCGACACGTTGACGGGGCGCGCCAAAGGCACCGCGTTTCGCGCTTTCAAGGCGCTGGCGTCGACCCTGCGCGAGGGCGTGGATTTCCATGTGCTCAACGAATCACAACCGGAAGCGCTCTCTGCGCTGCGCCGCCAGGGGCGGCTCTACAGCAGCAGCGTCCGCGCGATCCTGCTGTCGCCGGCCGCGGCCCGACGCGTTGCCGATGCGACAGGACCCGCCGTCACGCGCCGGTAATCGCTTTTTCCGAAACGCGCCATCGCGGTTGCCGAGGCCGGTGGCGATGGTTAGCATGCGCCTCCAATCTTTGTTCCACCCGTGGAGAGACCGATGTCCGCCGCCGCCGAATTCCTCAAGAAGCTCCCCGCTGCCTTCAACGCCGATGCGGCGTCGGGCGCCAACTGCACGATGCAGTTCAACGTCTCCAAGCCGACGTACGTCGTCATCAAGGACGGCGCCTGCACCGTCACCGAAGGCTCGGCCAGCAACGCCGACGTCACCATCACGATGGAAGACGACGATCTGATCGCGCTGATGAAGGGCGAACTGAACGGCATGACCGCGTTCATGACCGGCAAGCTGCAGATCGAAGGCGACCTGATGCTGGCGCAGCGCCTGGGCTCGTTCTTCGACGCCTCCAAGGTCTAAGAACCTCAGGGCCTGAAAGGCTTGAGCGCCTCGCGCGCAACGACCCCGGGCAGCGATGCCCGGGGTTTTGTTTTTGAGCTCGAAGAAAGCGAACAGGGCCTGCGGCTGCACGCACGCCACCGGCCCCGATTCACCCCGCTGCAGATCGACTGGACCTCGCCCGAGCAACAGCGCCGCGTCGCCGGCGGCAAGCGCCAGCTGCTGGCGCGCGCCATCGGACTGCACAAGCACGGCGATCTGCAGATCCTCGACGCCACTGCCGGCCTCGGCCGCGACGCCTGGACACTGGCCGCGCTCGGTGCGCGCGTCGATCTGGTCGAACGTCAGCCGCTGCTGGCGCGCCTGCTGCACGATGCGCTGACGCGCGCGCTCGATACACCGGGCTTCGCCACGACCGCGCAGCGCTTGCGACTCCTTGACGGCGATGCCGCAACGGTACTGGCTTCGGGGCAGCGCTGGGACGTGATTCACCTGGACCCGATGTATCCCGACCACAACCGTCGCGCGCTGCCGCAGAAGGAAATGCAGCTGCTGCGTGAACTCTCCGGGGACGACGCCGACGCCGACGCGTTGCTGGCACCGGCTCGCGCCGCCTGCCGCCAGCGCGTCGTGGTCAAGCGGCAACTGCACGCACCGCCGCTGGCCGGCCAGAGCCCCAGCTTCCAACTGGTTGGTACCCAGGCGCGCTACGACGTCTACCTGCCGGCCTAGCGCCAGCACTGGCGACGCGCCTTTCCCCTCGTCGTAGCCGCCCGCCTACGACCCATCAAGCCGAATGATCCCCACGGGAACTCAGGCCCTCACCCAGGGCGCGACGACCCCGAGCCGAGCCGCGACCTGCTGCGCCGACTGCGCCGCGCTCTCCAGCAGCGGAATACCCGGCATCAGGTAGGAACCGGCGAACCATAGTCGGGCTGCGCTCGCAGGCGCCTCGCGGTTCTGGTTCGCTCTGAGTTGGGCCATGGCCGACTGACTGTCGAGCGTCACCACCGGCCGCTCGAAGCGCGCGCGCGCCAGCACGGTCTCCTCGCGCGGCGCCACCAGCGGATGCCAGGTCTGGAATAGCGGCGCGCGGCCGGCCAGTTCGGGAATCAGCCGGTTGAGATGGATGTTAGCCATCGGCCGCGCCGCGGCAGGGTCCACCTGAAAATGCACCGGCGCGCGGCGCGCTGACGTAGGCACCAAGGCGGGATCGCCGTGCACGACGACCTCGCTGGACTCGTGCGGCACCCGCGACAGCAGCGCGGCCGAGGCTGGATCGAGGGGTGTCGCCAGGACAGCCGCTTGATGCGCCTGAACCGCCAGCACCACATGATCGAAGCGCGTGCGGCGCCCATCGGCTTCCAGTACATCGATCCCTTCGTCGGCGCGTCGCAGCGCGACCACCTCGGCATCGTTGCGCAGCGTTCGGCAGCCTTGCAGCAGTCGCCGGATCGCATCGTCCGCGCCGTGACGCGCGCGCCAGGTGCCGCCAAACAAGGAGCCACTGCTGAAGAAGCCGATGATGACGTCCGCCGGATACCGGCGGACCGCCTCGTAAGAGCAGGTGCAGATCGCGGCGAAGCTCGGCAGCAGCATGCCCTCGACGAATGCAGCGCTGTAACCCTGCTGACGCAGGTAATCGTCCAGGCTCAGCCCGCGCGCACGTCCGCGCGCCAGATCGCGTGGCGCTGTCAGCATCAACCGCAGCGCCTCGCGCGCAATGCCAGCACCGCGCGCAGTCACAGCCGATGGCACTGGCATCGACAGCGCGCCCAGCCGCAGATTGCGATAGCGAAAGTAGGTGTCGCCCTGTGGCGTCGTGAAGGCTGCCGCGTGATCGGTCGGCTGCATGCGCACGCCGGCGGCCCGGTACAGCGCCATCAGCGTGTCGTAGTAACCGGACTTGAATACCCGCAACGGCAGATCGATGCGCGCCGGCGCGCCACCGTCGACGCTGTCGACATTGAACGCTCCCATGCCCGGTCTCGGATGGCGCTCGAACAGCGTCACCGCATGACGCCGACCCAGCAGCCAGGCGCTCGCCAGTCCGGCGATGCCACTGCCGACGATGGCGATGTTGAGAGCGGCCGTCATGTCGCGAAGATCTCAAGGGCGGGAAAGTACGGGCAGGGTAACGGCCTTGCATCTGATGCGCAGCCGACAGCCGGAGCGCCTAAGATGCGATGCAAGGCCGTCGCGAGACGGATCCCACGCCGCCGCACTGGCCTACGCCACCCCATCCGTTCCCGCTATGCGCCTGCTGACTCTGGTTCGCCACGCCAAATCGTCCTGGGACGATCCCTCGCTCAGCGATTTCGAACGTCCGCTCAACGAGCGCGGTCGCCGCGACGCACCGCTCATGGCCGATCAGGTCGCGCGCCTGATCGGCAAACCCGATCGCATCGTCACGAGTCCGGCGCTGCGTGCGATCACCACCGCGCGCACCTTCGCCATATCGCTGAACATCGACACCGACGCGCTGGACGTGCAACCGCGCATCTACGAGGCCTCGCTGGCGACCCTGCTGACGCTCACCGGCCGTCTCGACGACGACGACCGGCACGTCATGATGTTCGGCCACAACCCCGGCTTCAGCGAACTGGCGCACCATCTGGCGCGCTGCGAGTTCGATGACCTTCCCACCTGCGGGGTCGTCCAGATTGAGCTGGCGATCGAACACTGGGCGACCGTGGACGAACGCAGCGGCCGGGTCCGCCACTACCTTTCTCCCAAGCAGCGCCGCGACTGAGCAGGCGCTGCGCCCGGCGCCCCTGCGTGCGCCGACGCGCTCAGGTCATCAGGCCCTCAGAGCCGGACTAGCCCCTTCTGATAACGCTGCGCGTTCTGTACGTAATGCTGCGCCTGCAGCTTGAGGAACTGCGCCTCCTGCGGCGAGACCTCACGCACCACCTTGGCCGGCGCACCCATGATCAGGCTGTTGTCCGGAAACTGCTTGCCCTCGGTCACCAGCGAATTGGCACCGACGATGCTGTTCTTGCCGATGCGCGCTCGATTGAGAATCACGCTCTTGATGCCGATCAGCGTGTTGTCGCCGATCTCGCAGCCGTGCAGCATGACCATGTGGCCGATCGTGCAATCGTCGCCGATCTTCAGCTTGATGCCCGGATCGGTATGCAGCACCGAGCCGTCCTGGATATTGGTACGGTCGCCGACGATCAGATCGTCGTTGTCGCCGCGCAGCACGCAGTTGAACCAGACGGTGGCCTGCTCGCCGAGGATGACCGAGCCGATCAACGTGGCGTTGTCGGCCACCCAGTATTCGCCCTTAAACTGCGGGCGACGTTCTCCGAGGCTGTAAAGCATGCGTGCACATCCGATTGATCGAGTTCAGCGTCGCAGTGTGCCGAGCGCGATGCGCTGGCTGCAAGCCGCGGCGCTGCTGCTGGTCGTCTCGGTCCTGTCGGCCTGCGGCAGCGCCACGGACGTGCCGCGC